>DASTRX010000082.1:0-25105 GCA_035760985.1 Polyangiaceae bacterium | reverse complement strand
GGCCCCCAGGTAGACCGACCAGGTCGATCCCGATGGCAAGGCGACCGCGGCGGCGCTCGCGGTGGAGATAGAGCGTCGCGCATTGGGGGACAGGAAGCGAAAGCGAGCAGAAAGCGCAAGCGGGCGGCGCTCGCCACGCGGGGGGGGGCCCGCGCCGGGACGACAGGTTCCCCAGGGGCCCCAGGGAACCTCAACTCGATTCACTCGAAGGGGGCGCCGCCCACGACAGACGCGCGGCGCTCGGCACGCGGGGGCGGGCACGCGCCGGGACGACAGGTTCCCCAGGAAACCTCAACTCGATTCACTCGAAGAGGTGCGCGGCCCACGGCGGCCGCGCGGCGCTCAGGCAGGGGCCCCGCGCCGGGACGACAGGTTCCCCAGGAAACCTCAACTCGATTCGCTCGAAGAGGTTGCGCCGCCCACGGCAGACGCGCGGCGCTCGCCACGCAGGGGCAGGGGCCCCGCGCCGGGACGACAGGTTGCCCAGGAAACCTCAACTCGATTCGCTCGAAGAGGGGCGCCGCCCACGGCGGACGCGCGGCGCTCGCCGGCGCTACGAAAGCCTGCTTGCAAAGATCCTACCTATGACCAGTTGGTAACAGCTAGTACCGATCGGTAGGAGAGTTTTGCGTGCGCGAACCCCCCTTGCCGCGAGGTGCGCTTCGGCGCACGCAAAAAAAGACCAGAGCCGCGGAGCTTCCTCCAGCGCCCGACGCCGCGCAGGTTTGGGCGCCGCCGCTTCGCTACCCGGATCAACGCCACATCGAGATCGGAATTGATCTCGGCGCCGCGCAGGTTTGGGCGCCGCCGCTTCGCTACAGGGATGTGAGCGGTCGGCGAGTCGCGCGCACGCTCGGTGGTCGCTCGGTGGGAGCGCGTTGCCGGAGCGTAACTCGGGAACGTAACTCGCGAGGCTCGCTTCGCACGCGCGCTGGCTCGTGCGATGATGGGTTCATGCTGGGGGGCATGGAGGAGGACAATGATCGGCACCGCGCGGCGGCGCGCCTGCTCTATGAGCTGGGCAGGCCGCTGCGCGTGCTGTCGGCGCTGAGCTGGGAGGGGCGGCTGCGGGAGGAGTTTCTGGCCTCGGGCGGCGCGCGGCTGCCCGAGCCGCGCTATGCGCGGTTCGACGCGCGGCGTGTGATCGAGGGGGTGGCCGAGGTGCGTCGCAGGCTGCGACCGGGGTCGGTCGTGGATGACTGGCTGGAGCGCGAGGCGCGCTCGATCGAGGCGACCGCGCGCATGTTGGCGGCCGCTGGTACCCGCGCCTTCTACGAATACAGCCGCGAGCTGTACGGCGTGCCGACGCGGCCGATCCGCTTCGATCCGATCACGCCCCTGGAGCTGGCGCGGCAGGTCCAGGCGGCGATCGCGGAGTTCACGGGCGCCAGTTTGCTGCCTCCGCCGCTGCGGGATCGCACCGGCGCGGAGGTCGCGGCGGAGCTGGAGGCGGGGGTGCGGCTGCATTTCGGTGACGCGGCGCCGAAGGTCGAGCTGGTAGACGACTGTCTGCCAACGCGCTCGCCACCGCGACGCGGATCAAGGTGCGGCGGGACGCGAAGTTCACGCGGCGCGATGCGGCGCAGCTGCTCAATCACGAGGCCTTCATTCACGTCGCCACCGCGCTCAACGGGCAGGCGCAGGTGGACCTGCCGATCCTGGCCCTCGGTCACCCCGGCACGACCCGGACTCAGGAAGGTCTGGCCGTGTTCTCCGAGTTCGTCTCCGGGACGCTCGATCTCGATCGGCTGCGGCGGCTCGCCGAGCGCGTGGTCGCGGTGCAGATGGTATGCGAGGGCGCCGACTTCATCACGCTCTATCGCTGGTTCCTGGAGCGGAGCTCGAGCGAGGAGCAGGCGTTCGAATCGACCCGGCGCATCTTCCGCGGCGCGCCGCTGAGCGGCGGCGCGCCCTTCACCAAGGACTGCGGGTATCTCTCGGGTCTGCTGGCGGTGTTGATGTTCGTGCGGGCAGCCTTTGCTTGCAACCGCAGCGACACGCTCGGGTTGCTGTTCGCGGGCAAGCTCGATCTGTCCGCGATCCCCGCGCTCGCTGATCTGCGCCGGCGGGGCCTGTGCCGGCGCGCGCGCTTTCTGCCGCCCTGGGCAGCCGAGCCGGGCTGGGTGCTGAGCTACATCACGCTCTCGACGTTCCTGTCGCGCATCGATCTGACGGCGGTGGCCGCCGGTGTGAAGGAGGCCCTCGACGCCTGTCCGCCGCCCGAGTCCGGCGACGAGGCGCGCTCCAGCGCGCGGAGCTGACGGGCAGGGGGCTCATCCTGGGGTCGATGGGGGCCGGGCGGGGGCGAGCCCCCGATCGCTCACTCTTCGCCCAGCGCGGCGCCGCGGACGATCTCGCCCAGCTCGAGGGCTTTCATGCGCAGCTTGAGGCCGTGCTCGGAGACCTCGAGGCGTTCGGCCATGGCCGAGAGCTCGCCGCCAGCGGCGCTGGAGGCCTGGAGGATCTCATCGCGGCTGAGCTCTTTGGCTTTGCGGATGCCCTGGCAGCTCTCGAGGCGAGTGTTGAGCCAGGAGCGTGAGACGCCCAGCGCGATGGCGGCGGCCTTGATCTTGAAGCGGTGCTCGCGCATGGCCTGTGCGATCTCGGCGTCTTCGAGCGAGGCGGCGTCTTTGTTGCGCGCAGGCGGTGAGACAGTGGGTTGCGCGAGCGCGCCGGCCCCGGATGGGCTGTGGCTGGAGGAGAGGCCGGGCTGCGTCACCGGCTGGATGGTGGCGGCGAGCGCGTCGGCGCGCGGCGGCTCGGTGGCGCCGGGCGTGCGCACGCGGGTCAGGCGCTCGGCGATCATCGGGTCGAGGTAGAAGCCCTTGCGCTGGCGGTTGGTGATCGCGATGCGCTTGGCGATCGTCTCCAGCTCCGCGACGTTGCCCGGCCAGTCATAGTCGAGCAGGCTGGCCACGACGCTCGCGGGCAGCCAGGGTTTCTGGCTGGGGGCGGGCTCGTCGAGTTTGTAGCGTTCGCCCGTCTCGGTGAGCTCCGCGCTGAGGAAGCGAAAGAACAGGCGCGCGAGGTCGTCCCGGCGCTCGCGCAGCGGAGGGATCGCGATCGTGTAGCCCTCCAGGCGGCGCAGCAGCGGCATGGCGAACTGCCCGCGGTCGACCATGGCGTTGAGGTCGGCGTCGGTGGCGCTGATCACGCGCACGTCGACGTGTTTGGTGCGCGGCTCGCCGACGGGCTGGATCTCGCCTTCGCGGATGGCGCGCAGCAGCAGCGCCTGCAGGTCCCGGGGTGTTTCACCGACTTCGTCCAGGAACAGGGTGCCCCGATCGGCGCTACCGAAGAAGCCGGGGCTGGGATTGGCCGCGCCGGTGAATGCACCGCGCGCATGCCCGAACAGCATCGAGGCGCCGACCGAGGTCGGGATCGCGCCCATGTTGACCGTGATGTACGGTTCGGACTTGCGCTGGCTGTGGCGGTGGATCGCGCCGGCGACGAGCTCCTTGCCGGAGCCACTCTCGCCGCGGATCAGCACGCAGGCGTCCAGATCGGCCACGCGCCGGATCTCCTCGCGCACGCGGCGGATCTCCAGGCTCTCGCCGAAGATGCCCAGGTCGGGAGAGGGGTCGCGGTCCGCCGAGAGCCAGTGCAAGAGCAGCAGCACCGAGCCCGAGAGGCTGATCACGATGCCGCTGGTCAGCGCCGACTCGGGAAATTCACGGGCGCCAAGCAGGGGCTGGCCCTGGACGAGCACGGCGTTGAGGCCGGCGGGGTTTTCAATGCTCAGCGAGCCTTGCTCGGTGCCGCGCACGATGATCGGAGTGCGGCTCAGCACGGGGCTCGCCAGCGGCTCTCCGCTGTCCGCGCCGTGCCAATGGAATTCGGGCTCCAGTCGGCTCAGCCGGCGGACGCCCCCGACCGCGAGCGAGAACAGCGCGCTGACCTGGCCGACGCGCTCGACGTTGGGATGAAACAGCACCGTCAGGCCGACCAGCGCTCCCTCAGCGGAGCCCATCGTCGACAGACTGAAGTCGATGGTCTCCTGATGGAGCGAGGGATCGGACACGGAGGGATTCTGCCTCGACCCGCCGGAAATTAGAGGCCAGTCGCTCTCCGGAGGCGTTCTTTTCTCTCCGCCTCGGTCTCTCCCACGGGGTCGCGGCTGACCGATCCGGGACGCGCCGTCTCGGTGGGAGGCCTGGCCGGCACGTCAGGCGGCTTGGCCGCCGCTCTGGGCGCCCCGCTGGCCGGGGTCGCGGCGGGCGGAGTTGCGGCGGGCGGAGTTGCCGGCGGAGCCGCAGCAGGAGGCGAGGGCTTGGACGGCGCCGCTCCCAGGCCGGCAGCTGCCGCCTCGGCGCTGGCTGCTCCCGGGGCGGGCGCGTTCTCCGCCGGGGGGCTCGGCGGCCGAGGCTGCAGCGCCTGGGTGACGGTGGTCGTCGTCTCCGCGGGCTTGTTGCCGCGCAGCGCTGGATCCCAGGGCGAGGTTTGCTCGAGCTGCCCCGCCACCGGACGGATCTGCACGTCCGCAGAGCCGGAGCTGGGCGCTGCCGGGGGCTCGGGCGCCGGTGCTGGCGCGCTCGTCGCCCGCGCTTCCGGGGGCTCCGCGTGCGCCTCGTCCGCAACGACGGCGGCCGGCTGGGGCGAGCCCTGGAACATCCGGGCGACGGTGAAGAGCAGCGCCGCCGCCAGCAGGCCTCCGCCCGCGACCAGCAACGTGCGCTGCCTCCCCGGGCGGCGCAGCGCGGCCGGCTGCGAGCCGCTGATCGGCCCGAGCGAGCCCGGGGAGCGCGGCGAGCCAGCGCCCACGGCGTCCGGCCCCAGCGCGCCTCGAGCTGCCTCCAGCGCCTCGTGATGATCCTCGTGACGGGCGGACACGACGTGGCTGGAGTGCGGCACCGGCACGGAGTGCGGCACCGGCATCGCGTGGGCGCCCGACGCGGGATGCGCGCCCGAGGCCGGCGTCGAGGGCGGCAGCGGCACCGAGTGCACCGCCGAGTCGTGCAGCAAGATCGGGGGAGTGGCGTGCGCGTGCGCGCTCGGGAATGCCTCTTCCGTGTACGACAGGCGCGAGGAGCGCGCCGACTCGACGCCGTGCGGCGCGACCCACTCGGCCTCTAGCTGGATCAGGTGCGGGCGCAGGGCATCCACGAGCTCCGTCGCTGACTGGAAGCGATCGCGCGGGTCGCGCGCCAGCGCGCGTACCCACCAGTCTTGCATCGAAACCGGGAGCTCCGGAGCCAGAGCGCGCAGAGAGGGCGGAGAAGCTCCCACGATCTTGAGCAGCAGATCGCCGAGGCCGGCGCTCTCGAATGGCCGCTTGCCGGTCAGGCACTCGATGGTGATGACGGCGAGCGCCCAGAGATCGGAGCGATGATCGATGTCCCGATTACCGAGCGCCTGCTCGGGGCTCATGTACTGCGGCGTGCCGACCAGCGCACCCGTCGCCGTCTGCAGCGACTCCGTCGTCATGCCGGTCTTGGCGACGCCGAAATCGAGCACCTTGATGAAGACCTTGTGCCCCGACCAGAACCAGATGTTGTCGGGCTTGAGGTCGCGATGGACGATGCCCGCCTGATGCGCGCTCTCCAGCGCCTCCGCCACCTGCTCCACCATCTTCAGCGTCACGACCGGGTGCAGGCGGCCGATGCGATCGAGGCGCGAGAGCAGCGTCTCGCCGTCGAGCAGCTCCATGGCGAGGTAGGGGATCGTTTCCATCTCGCCGACGCCCAGGATGTGCACCACGTGCGGTGAGCGCAGGCGGGCCACGGCCTTGGCCTCGCGCGTGAAGCGCTCACGGATGCCGCGGTCGCTCGCCAGGTGTTGCAGGATGAACTTGACGGCGCAGGCGCTGTCCAGATCGCGATCGTGGGCCTTCCACACCTCTCCCATTCCACCGCGCCCGATGACTTGGGTGAGCGTGTAGCGATTACCGACGATCAGTCCTGGCTTCGCGACGAACACAGAAAAAACGCTCCGTCTGACGATGCTACGCGGCCGCGCGCGCTCCTGCACGCTCTTCTGCGCCGCGCGCGCGTCTTTTCATGAGGGCAGACGAGCGGTCGGCAACTTTGGCGCGCGGAATGCTGCGTCGCGGAGAAGTTTTGTCTGAGCTCGCACTTGCGGCGCTTGGTTGTGAGGCCGGCGGTGCGTCAGACAGCGAACAAGGGCGGCAGGCTCGAGCGCTGCTGCTGCACTCGGCTGCAGGCGTCATCGCCACGATGCGGCGTTTCGGCTGCGAAGCTAAGTCAGGGCGCGCACCCGTTCGGCATCGAGGGGACTTCCGCCGCATGGTAGCAGTGCGGGGTTTGGCCTTCGGTCAGCGCGCGGTACGCATGGTAACAGCGGCAGAGCACGCTGCCCTTTTCCGTGATGTTGCCGATCGGCCAATCAGAGTCGTTGCAGACATCCGTGCAACCCAGCGCGTCCGTGTACGTGTAGACGCCCGTGAAATCGCTGCAGGCGTCGAAGTACAAGTTGCAGTAGTTCGCGCAGGCCTCTTCGCGAGTCTGGTTGGTCTCACAGCGGCCCATGGCGACGACCCCGCCCGAGCCCGCGGCCCCGCTGGTTCCTGCTGCGCCCGCGCCGGCGCTGCCGGTTCCACCGCTGCCCGCGCTGCCGCCCGCGCCGGCGCTGCTCGCCGTCATGCCTGCGGCTCCCGCCGTGCCGCCCGTGGTTACCGTGCTGTCCGCCCCAGCAGCGCCCCCCGAGCTCGGACCGGGCGTGCTCGCAGCTCCCGCGCTGCCGCCCGCGCCTGCGCCGCTCGAACCTTTGCCTGCAGTGCCGGCGGAGCCGCCCTGCAATGTGACCACCTTGGTGTCGCTCCCACCGCCCCCCAGCGTCTCGTCCACCGTTACCTCCGGCAGACAAGCCGCGAACGCAGCCGATCCCAGCAAGCCCAGCCCCACCCAGCTACAGAATGCCGCGCCTCGCATCAGAAACTCCCTCGCACGCCCGTGAACACGGGCGAAAAAACCGCCTCTGCGCGCGGATCCGTCGAGCTGCGCCCGCTGATCACCAGCGCGCCCACGCCCGCTGCCGCGAGCACGCCGCCCGCGATGAAGCCGAAGGTCGCGAGGTGGCGGTTGGCGTTGTAGCTATCCACCAGGTCTTGCTCGCTCGGCGCGCAGGCGTTGCCCGCGCAGTTGGTGTTCTTGTCGATGTCGTTCTTCTTGCCGACGGCCAGGACCGTGCCGATCGCGCCGACAGCGATGCCGGCGCCGCCCAGCGCCAGCGCCGTCCAGCCCGCGGGGCGCAGCCACTGGTTGCCCTTGTGGGCGGGCGCGGGGGCGGAGCTGCTGACGACTTCGCTCGGAGCGGCAGCGCCGGGAGCGCTCGCGACCAGGTCCGGGCTGAAGCGCAGCAAGAGCGTGCGCGTCTCGCGCGCGGCCAACGTCAGGTCTGCGCTCTGGCGCTCCGCTCCGCGAAAGCCTTCCACGTGATGCGCGCCCGGGTCCAGGCGGTAGGAGGGCGCGGTGTTGGGAGCGGGCTTGCCGTCGATGCGCAGCTCCACCTCCGACGGACGCGCACCCTCGAACTCGACGATCAGGACCGGAATGGTGGGCGATAGCGCTGCCAGCTCGGATTGAGCATCCGCCAGCGCTCGCTGCTGCGTCTCCCGGTCGCCTTCCGGCAAGGCGAGAGCGACCGTCTCACGGTAGCGGTCCTCCGCTTCGCGCCAGCGGCCCAGCTTGTAGAGCGAGCGCGCGGACCACAGCCCCAGCGTCGGCACCCGCGCCACGGCGTAGGCCTTCTCCAGCTTGTCGAGCGCCTCGGAGTATTGACCAGCTTCGTAGGCCTCGAGGCCTGCGACCGCCAGCGAGGTGGCCGCCTCGCGGCTGATCTCATCGAGCGGCTGGGCATGCACCGTGCTGCTCAGCGTGCCGCCCGCGGCCAGCGACAGACTGCACAGCGCCGCCAGCATGGTCCGGCACAAGCCCGGCTGGCCGCCTCTCCATCTGCCCGCCCCGATCGCTCGCCTCCCGTTTCTCACACTCGCCTCCGCATCGCTCGCTAGTGCATCTACTTGGGAGACGCCAGGCTCCAGTTGTTCAGACAGGTGTGGCGGGCCAAGAAGACAGAGCACTTTTACTGTCATGTTTCCCACCAGTGAAACGCAAAGGGGAGAACCGCTGCGGGCGATACATTGCCTCAACCGCGAGCGTGCTCGACCGCTATCACGGTACGATTGTGTAGCAACGCGGGCCATTGCATGCGGCGCCGCGTGCGCACGTCGATCTGACTGAGCGATTCGTCCAGCAGTAGAACGGGGCGCTGCGAGGCAAAGGCCGCGGTCAGGATCACGAGCTGGCGCTGGCCCGAGGAGAGGTTGTGGCCGCGCGCCGCGACCGGCGTCTCCACGCCCATGGGCAGGGTAGCGAGCAGCTCGGACAGGCCCGTCAGCTCCGCCACGCGCTGGATCTCCTCGTCCGAGGCGCCGCTCAGCAAGCGCAGGTTCTCGCCGATCGAAGCCTCCAGCAGGTTGCAGTGCTGGGGCACGTAGAGCACGAGGTGGCGGGCGGCCCGCGCGTCCAGGCCGAAGATGCTGACGCGACCTCGGCTCGGCGCGAGCAGCCCCGCCAGCACGCGCAGCAGGGTGCTCTTGCCGCTGCCCGAGGGCGCGTCCAGGCGCGTGAAGCTGTTGCGCTCCACGCGGAACGAGCGATCCTCCAGGATCCAGCGCCCGTCGTCCGAGTAGCGCTGCCAGACGCCCTCCAGCACGATCGCGTCGTTGGTCTGGGCGCCCGGCGCCGGCTCGCTGCGCCGGGCGGGAGCCGCCGCGAGCAGCTCGTTCACGCGTTCGAACTGCGGCTCGAGCGTGCGGAAGCTGAGCCAGGCACCGGAGATCGCTAGCAGCGACGCCGACAGGCCCGCGGCGATGCTGCTCAGCATCATCATCTCGCCGATGCCCAGGTGGCTGGAGACGCAGGCGTAAATGGACCAGGTCGTGATGGCGATGCCGAGCGCGCGCCCGGCGCCGCTCACCACCAGCGTGCGCAGCGTGGAGGCGCGCGCCCGCTGGGTAGCGGTGACGGTGGCCGTCTGCAGCGACTCCGTCCACTCCGCTCCGAGGCGGCGCGTGCAGAACAGGCCGCGCAGGGAGGCCAGCGAGGCGAGCAGCACGTTCAGCAGCTCTTGCTGGCGGCTGGAGGCGTCGAGCGCGATCTTGGCGAGCTTCGACTCCCAGCGCGCAAAGGCCCAGGACAGCCCGGCGATGCCCGCGCTGGCCAGTAGCACCAGCAAGGTGGCGAGCACCGACTCTGACAGCAGCAGCCCGAGGTAGGCGAGCGTGAAGGCGCCCTGGGTGACGAAGGTCACGAAGGTCGAGACGTAGCCGTACACGACACCGCTCGCTCCGCCCAGCGTGTCACCCATCCAGCCCGCGTCTCGCTTGCGCAGCAGCGCGTAGTCGGAGGCGAGGAACGAGCCGAACAGGGTGTCGAGTGAGCTGCGCTCGACGCGGGCGCCCAGCGCGGTGCTGGAGCGATCCTCGATCCAGCCCGCCCAGGCCTGGTGAGCGCCGATCAGCACGGCGCCCGCGCTCAGCGCCAGCAGCATGCGCGGTGAGGTCGTCGGCAGGGCTTCGTCCATGGTCATGCGCGAGAGCTGCGGCACGCCGAGCGCCAGCAAGCCGCCCACCAGCGACACCGCTCCCAGCTTGGTGAGCAGCTCGCGCTCTCCGAGCAACGAGCTCAGCAGCAGGCTCTGAAAGCGCGGAGCGCTGCCGGCTCGCTCCGGGGCCGCGCGGATCACTTCGCCAGCTGCAGCTTGCACGGGGCCTTGCCTTTCGCGGGGAGGGGTTGTTCGCTGGACTCGTTCGACACGAGCTCCAGCTGGGGCCTTTGCACGGGCACCGGGCGCGGGCGCAAGCGCACCTCGCCGCCCTGGACTTCGTAGACCCGATCGGCCGTCTCGATCACGGCGGCGCGGTGGGCCACGGAAACGACGGTCGTCCCGGCGCCGAGGATGTTGGAGAGCACCTGCGATTCGTTCTGCGCGTCCAGCGAGCAGGTGGCTTCATCGAGGAACACCAGGGACGGCTCACCTAGCAATGCCTGGGCCAGCCCCAGCCGCTGGCGCTCGCCGCCGGAGAGGTTGGTGCCGCGCGCTTCGAGCCGGGCCTCGTAGCCGCCGGGGATGCGCGAGACGACCTCCTGAAAGCAGCTGGCCTGGACGGCGCGCTGCAACGCGGCCTCGGAAGCGTCGGGGCGGCGCACCAGCAGGTTGTTGCGCACGGTGTCCGCGAGCACCAGCGGGTCGCCGACCAGCGCCCCCAGATGACGCGCCAGCCACTCGGGCGAGTACTCGCGCAGGTCCACGCCGTCGAGCAGCACGCGGCCTTCCGTGGGCTCCATCACGCCCGAGATGAGGCGCAGCAGGGTCGACTTGCCCTGACCGGAGGGGCCCACCAGCACCACGTGCTCACCGGGCTCGATCGTGAGCGAGACGTCGCGCAGCACCCAGGCGCCGCCGCTGCCGTAACGGAAGCCCACGCCCTGCACCTCGATCTTGCCCGTCAGCCGCTGCGCGACGCGACGGCCCTCGGCCAGCGTGGGCTCCTCGAACACGTCTTCGGCGCGCGTCAGCGTGCTCTGCAGGGTGAGCCAGCTCTCCAGCGTGCCCACCAGCGAGTTCAGCGGCGCGCTGGCGAGCGCGCGGATGGCGAGGAAGCCGGCGAACACGCCCAGGCTCATCTGTCCCTCGATCACCTGGCTGCCTCCCACCCAGAGCACGAACGCGCGCGCGGCCGCGTCGAACACCGAGAGCACGCGGCTCAGCGCCGTGCTGGAGCGGCGCGTGTTCACGGTCCAGCGCAGGCGCTCGGCCAGGCGCCGCCGGAACCACGCGCCGACGCTGGCCTCGATGCCGAAGGCCTTGATCAGCTCGGCGGAGGCCGCGGCTTCGAGCACCACGGCGTGCTCGCGGGCGTGCGCGGCGATCTCGCCGCCGGCGCGCTGGCGCACGTCTTCGCGAAAGAAGCGCACAGCGACGATGCGCGAGAGGTCGATGGCCAGCGTGAGCAGCGCGAGCCGCACATCGTAGGCGATCATCAGCGCCGTGAGCGCCGCCAGGAAGAACAGGTCGAAGGCGCCCAGCGCCGTCTTGCTCAAGAGCTTGCTCAGGCCCGCCTGGCTGCTCACGCGGTCGAGCAGATCGCCGTGGCTGCGGCTCTCCACGAAGGAGAGCGGCAAGCGCAGCAGGTGCATGCCGAGCTTCTGGGTCAGCGCGAAGCCGAGCACGCCCTGCAGCGACGCCAGCGCCAAGCCGTGCAGCCAGCGCAGCCAGATCTCGGCGATCGAGGACAGCACCAGCACGGCCAGCAGCGGCAGCAGCCACTCGGTGCGCGAGGGGCGGATCACCTCGTCGATCAACAGCTGGCTCACCGCGGGCGAGACCAGCCCGAGCAGCTGCGCGCAGGCGCCCGCGATCAGCAAGAAGGCGAGCGGCGCCTTCACCGAGCCCAGCTCCGCGAAGTACTGGCGCACACCAGGATAGCGCCGCTTCTCGCGCTTCAGCTCGGCCGTGGGCGCGAACTCCAGCGCGATGCCCGAGAAGCACTGATCGAGCGTCTCCGCGTCGACCAGGCGCGGGCCGTTGGCAGGGTCGACGATGCGGGCGCTGCCGCGGCGGTAGCGCTCCAGGACGACGAAGTGGTTCAGCTCCCAGTGCAGCACCGCCGGCAGCTGCAGCTCGCTCAAGGCCTGCGGCTCGAGCTGCAGACCGCGCGCTTCCAGACCGTAACTGCGAGCGCCGCGCAGCAAATCGAGCGCCGAGTTGCCGTCGCGCGAGGTGCCGCAGGCCTCGCGCAGGGACTTCAGCGGCTTGGAACAGCCGTGGTAGTCGAGGATCATTGCCAGGCAAGCGATGCCGCACTCGGTCGCTTCCATCTGCTGGACGGGGTGGACCCGCCGCCGCGTGAAGGGCAGGCGCAGGCCTTTACCCAGCAGCCCTCCGCCCAGCATCACTGCACCCACCGGCGCACGAAGTCGAAGAGCAGCGTGATCACGCGGCGCTCGCGCCGGTGCAGGCGAATGGTCACGCGATCGCCGGAGCGCAGGTGCGGCTCCATCTGCGCGCTCGTCTCCGAGTCAGTCAGCTCCAGCTCCACGCGCACCACCGTGCCCTGCAGCGTCTCGCCCAGCGTGGCCTGCACCTCGGTCGGTGTGGCCACGTCGCTCGATACGCGCGTCACCACCGCCTTGCCCAGACCGAACTCGCTGATCGGCAGCGACTGCACCTCGACCGTCGCGCTGGCGCCGGGCGTGACGAAGGCGATGTCGCGGCTGGGCACGAAGGCGACGATCGTGCGCGGCGCGCCGCTGGGCACGACGTTGCCGAGCAGGCCGCCGGCTTCGACCACGTTGCCCGGCGTGGCCAGCACGCTCTCGATCTGGCCGCTGGCGGGGGCGCGAACCTCGGTCGAGGCCAGGATGGTCCTGGCTTCTTCCACGCTGGCTTCGGCGCGCGCCAGCTGCGAGCGGCGCGCCGTGTCGCGCTCTTGCCACTGGCGGGCGCGGTCGGCGATCTCGAGATCCAGCTGCGCGAGCTCCGCGCTCAGCGCCGAGACGTTCTCGGAGGCGGCGTTCAGGGCCTCCCGGATGTTGAGGCTCTGGTCCTGACTGGCTCCGCCCTCGCGCACCAGCTCCGCGTAGTTGTCGGCCTGCTTGCGGCGTTGAGCCAGCCGCTCGCGGTTCACGTCCACGCGGGCCTGGAGCGCCGCGCGGCGCCGCTGCATCGCCTGCGAGGCGCGCTCCTCGATCTGGCGATCGCGCTTGTCCGCCTCGGTGACCTCGCGCTGCGTGGTGGCGAGCTCGCGCTCGCGGTTGACCAGCGCGGCGCGCAGCTCCGTCGCCTCCAGCCGGGCCACGACCTGACCTTGCTGGACCTGATCGCCGCTCTGCACCAGCACCTCGCTGATCGAGCCGCCGAGCACGGAGGCCACCGGGCGCAGCCCGCGCGGCGCGCGCAACATGCCTTGCGCCTCGGCGTTGACCTCGACCTTGGCCAGCGCGGCGCCCAGGAACAGCAAGCCGACGAGCGATGCCAGCAGCAGCAGCACGCTCCAGCCCTTGGGCTTGAAGCCGGCGAGAAAATCCACTTCGGGCGCGTCGCCGCGGCGCGCATCGAGCGCGGCCTTGCGGAACAGGCCCGGGCCGGACTCCACCTGGGGAGCGGCCTTGTCTTCGGATCGCGAGGGGGCTTCTCGCGAGGGGGCTTCTGGCCTCGCTGGGGACCTGGCCTCGGCGCTCTCGCTCGCCGGCGGAGCCGGACGGCGCAGCACGCGCACGGGGCTCTGCGACTCGACGCCTGCTTCCGAGGCTGCGCTCGCCGGGGCCTCGCCGCGGCGCGCGGACCTGCTGCGCGGGAAAACGGGGGAAGGCACCGAAGCCTGCGTCCCGGTTGGGCCCGTGCCGAAAGGAGCGTGCGCTGCGCTGGTTGCTTGCGCCGCGCTCGGCGCGGGCTCCGCGCTCGCCGCGGGCTGTGCCGCGGCCGCGCTGGGGGCGGGCTCGCCGGAGGGCGCTGCCGGCCGCGCCACGACCGCAGTGCGATCGCGCTGGAAGGGGCCCACGCCCACGACGGTCTCCCACAGACCCGCGCGCCGCGCGGTGAGGGCTTCAAGCAGGTTGACGGGGCCGCCAGGGGTCGTCGGGGTCGACGACTGCAAGGGGGCAGCGGCGCTGCCCGCATCGGCGACCGTCTGCGGTGTCGCTTCGACGTCCACGCAGTGCGACGCCGAGATGCCCTTGCGCCGCCCGCCGAGCGGCGCAGTGCTGTGATTTCGAGCCAGGACCGGGGTTCCCGCCACCACGGTCGCGCTGTGCTTGGAGCGGTCTTTCGGGTTGCGTCGATCCGAGGACATCTGTGCGGCTCCAGTGCTCGAAGGAGAGAACATATCCTGCCAACTTTTTCCGTGCGGGGTCAGTTGCTGATCCGGGCCGCTCTCGCGGACGTGCCGGCTGGGCTGACGTCGCGATCGGCGGCAGAGCGGCCCACTGGTGAGAGCTGCATCGAAACGGTCGTCGGGGGGAGTGACGCTTCCGCGACGTGGGCTCAGAAGTTGTTGATGGTGATGTTGATGTTGAACGTGACGTTGCGGCCGCCGCCGCCGCCGCCGCCGCCGAAGCCGCCGCCGCCCCCGCCGAAGTTGCGCAGACCACCGTTTCCGCGCCGGCCGCTCATGTGATTTCCGCCGCCCCAGCCACCGCGGCCACGGCCGCCCACCACCTGACTGAGATCGCCCTCGTCGAGGACCTTCACGTTCGCGCTGTTGGTGTCATTGAGCTTGTTCATGATGTGTGTCCTTCCGTACCGGCGGGCGCTGTCTGCCGCGCCCTGTGTCAAAGGCTCTAAGCAGCTGCCGTGCCAGCTTGTAGGCAGCGAGAAATGCGCCCATTTTTCGCTGAAACCCCGGCCTCGACGGCCCGTGGACTGTCCACGAGGTCACTACAGACAGTCCAGCCCGCGAAGCACGGTCCTCCGGCGCACGTGGACCGGTCTGGGCGCACCGTATATGCTCCCCGCCTTGCGCTTCCTCGTCGTATCATCGGTGCTTTTGCTCTGCGCTCCGAGCTTCGCCCAGACAGCGCCCGCTTCGGCGGCGGTCAGCGCGCAAGCACGCGCGAGTTTTGCTCGCGGGATGGAAGCCTACGACCACGGTCATTTCCGTGCCGCGATTGAACATTTTAAAGAGGCCGACCGGCTGGCTCCCAGTCCGCGACTGAGCTTCAACATCGCGCTAGCCTACGAGCGCATGGACGACGTCCCGAACGCGCTCGCGGCCTATCGCGACTTCCTGCGCCGCGCGCCCGAGGCGGAGAACGTGGAGCCCACGAGCGTGCGCGTCGCGGAGCTGGAGCTGGAGCTGCAGAAGTCCGGCGTGCAGCAGCTGACGGTGCTCTCCGAGCCCAAGGGCGCGACCGTGCTGATCGATGAGCTGTCGCGGGGGGTGACGCCCTGGACGGGCGAGCTGCCGCCCGGTCCGCACCGGCTGACCTTGCGGGCGCGCGGCTATGTCGACGGCGTGCACGACTTCGTTCTGTCGGCCCGGCATGCCATCGATCTGAGTTTTCCTCTGGAGCCGGCGCCCGCGCCTCTACCAGCGAGCACGGTGGCGGCCGCTCCCGCGCCGGTGGTCCCTGCAGCACCGGTGCCGCCGCTCGAGCCAGCGAGCGCAGAGCCCGAGCCCGCGGTGCAGTGGTGGACGTGGACTGCGCTCGGTGCCTCGGCAGCGGCTCTGATCGGCGCCGGCGCGTTCGAGCTCTCGCGCCGTCACCTGGAGTCCGAGGCGAACCACGGCACCCAGCAGGACACCTTCGAGACCTGGGACAAAATGCTGGAGCAGCGCACGCTCTCGCGTGTGTTTCTCGGCACGGGGTTGGCGCTGGGCGCGCTGGGAGGGGTGTCATTGTATCTGGATCTGCAACGAGGAGACGCGAGCCCCGAAGTCGGGCTCGCCTGCGGTCCGAGCCAGTGCGGTGCCTTCGCGCAGGGGTGGTGGTGAAGCGGGGGCTGATCATCGCGGTGGGGTTGCTCGCCGGGGTGGCCTGCGATCCCGAGCACACCCTGACCGAGGTGCTGCAGAACAAGGACTGCAGCAATGCAGAGCCGCCCTGCGTTTCCCCGTACGTGTGCCATCCGGTCACGTACAAGTGCGTGATGCCGGAGGCGCTGCCGGATGCGGGGGGGGCCGCCGGCAGCTCCAGCGATGATCTTTCTCCGGCGGGTGCCGGAGGTGCGCCGCAGGAGCTCTCCACGACGATGGATCCTGTGGCTGGGGGCCAGAGTGGCGCGGCGGGGAGTGAAAGCCTGGTGGCAGGCGCGGGGGGACTCGGCTCGATGGATCCGCCCGTTGTCGATACTGACGCTGGCTGCGACATCCAGCTCTTCCGCGACGTGGATGGCGATGGTTACGGGAGCCCCGACTCGGGCAGCATGCGGGGATGCCCGCGGGCGGGTTGGGTCGAGCGAGGGGACGACTGCTTCGACGCCGAAGTGACGGAGCAGAATCGCGCGAACCAGGTGCATCCCGAGCAGGCGGGGTTCTTTGACAGGGGATATGCGTTGCCTTCGGGGGATATCTCGTTCGACTACGATTGCTCGGGGCAAGAGGAGCCCGACCCCAACAACACGAGGGTGGGCGCGGCCGGCAATTGCACTACAACGGCTGCTAATGCTTGCGGCATGGCGACCGGCTTCGTGCCGATAGCTCGCTCCGGTTCTGGCATCAACGATCTATGCGGAAGCACGCAGCTCCAGATCTGCATGCAACAACTACAAGCCGCCCAGTGCGTGTTGGGCGCGTTGGGTAGGGTCGATCCCTTCCAGTGCCACTGACCTTGTTGTTCCGATCAACCGTGCCCTGAGCAAGTGAGCTCGGGCTTCGCCGCAGGCGGGCTCCTGGTGGGGAACCCGCCTGCGGGCGATGCGGGCGGCGTCGATGACGAGCGCTTCGGAGCCGAGGGACACGGATCGGCTCTGAAGTTCCCGCTGCGGGCGACGCCGCCCCCGAAAGCTGCAACGCCCCTCCGGTGGTCTAGCTTTCGAGCTGGACGCCGGCTCTGGAAGCCACGCCTGGCGGCGAGGAGAGAGCCGGCTCCGAGAGCTCTGCGCTGGCGTCTGGCGTGCAGCTCTGTCGAGTCTTGGCTGCGCGAGCTCAGAGGGCGGACGCGGCGTCCGTCGTCTCGTCGCTGCTGGTGCTGGGATCCTCGAACTCGGGGCTCGCGCTCTCGAAGCTGTCGTCCGAGCCCCGGCTCTCGAAGCCGCCCTCGCGGCCGTGGTCGAAGCGCTTGCGCCAGCCCCAGCAGTGGTGGCGACGCCAGCGGTAGTTGCGGCGGTAACCGCAGCCGCCGACGACCTGGGTGAGGTCGCTCTCGGCGAGGACGTTGACGTTGGCGCTGCTCTGGTTGGGCTTGATCATGATGACGAATCCTTCTCTCGACGCGGGATGACGTCCGCGTCTCTGGGGGCTGCTCTAGCAGCTGCCGTGCCAGCGTTGCGGAGCGTGAAAATCCCTGTTTTCTGCGCTGATCACTGCCTGTGCCGGCGCTGCGACAGGCCACGGACAGTCCACGCGCGCTTTACTGTTGCACTGTATGAAACACATGGCGGGACCACAGCGGGTGCACGCGCAGCAAGCCGAACGCGTGCGAGCCCGCGGCTTCAGACGAAACCGCGGGCTCGCAACTTGGGGAAAGGAGACTTGGGACTTGGGCCTGGCGCTCAGGAGTAGCGACGATCGCAGTGGTCGTAGTTGTCGCCGTACGAGTAGTCGTCGTTGTACTCGTAGCAGTCGCTGCCCTTGCTCTCGTACGAGTTGTAGTCGTAGCAGTCGTTGTAGCGCTTGCGGTCGTAGCAGTGGTTGTACTTGCGCCAGCGGTGGCCCCCGCGGTGGCCGCCGACGACCTGCCCGAGTTGAGCCTCTTCGAGGACGTTGACGCTGCTGGTTTGGTTGAGCTTCATCATGGTGGTGTTTCTTTCGCTGGGGACTCGGCTCGCTGTGCCGCGCCTCATGTCAATCCCCAAATGCAGCTGCCGTGCCAAAGAGTTGCAGCGGAGAAACATGCGAATTCATTGAAGCAGCCTGGTGCGCGCGAACCCGTGGACTGTCCACGCTGCTCCCGATGGCGCCGGAGACAGTCCGGCAAGGGACGACGCCGTGAAACGTTCAGGGCCCCGAGGTGGCGCCGAGCGCCGTATGGCGGAGGCTCGGCCCTGATCCTGCAAAATGCCGGAGACGGTGAGGCCGGAGACGGTGAGGCCAGGAGAATGGAAACGCGTGCGAGCCCGCGGCTTCGCTGGAAGCCACGGGCTCGGGGCAGTGAGGCCTGCCCATCATCTGGGGTGCGGGGGCTGCCCGCTCGGGTCAGACCGAGAGATCAAGAGCACTTGCGGTCGTAGTTGTCGTAGCAGTCGTCGTTGTAGTCGTAATCGTAGCTCTTGCTCTCGTAGCAGTCGGAGTAGTTGTAGTCCTTGTTGCAGTGGTCGTAGCGCTTCTTGTCGTAACAGTGGCCGTAGTTGTACTTGCGGTGGCCGCCGCGGTGGCCGCCCGTGACCTTGCCGAGCTGGGCCTCATCGAGGACGTTGACGTTGGAGCTGCTGGACAGGTTCTGCTGGATCATGGTGCTATATCCTTCTCTCGGAACGGGCACCTCGCCGCGTCCCATGACCTGCTCTAAAGCAGCTGCCGTGCCAGGCTCTCGCGCGCTGAAAAGCCTGGGTTTGTCGCGATCGCTGGTGCCGGAGCGCAGCGAAGACTGTCTTCGAGCGGAGCGAGGACTGTCTCGAGCAGCTCCAGATCCGGTTGGCTCTTCCAAGCGCTCCTGTTTCTAGCGATTCTGCTGACGTGAGAGCGCAGAACTGGGCGTCGGGGGTGAAGCGTTGGCAGGTTTGGTGCGCGGTGCTGCTGGCCGGCTCGTGCGGCTGTGGTGCCGAAAGCGCGGCGCGGCGAGCGCAGGCCTCGCTGCCGGCCTTGGCGTCGCCGGCTCCGCCCGACGAGGACGGGTACGACCTCTGGCTGCGCTATCGCAAGCTGACGGACTCCGCGCGGCTCGCCGAGTACCAGGCGGCGCTGAAAGCGATCGTGGTCGCGCAGGACACGCCCACGCTGAACATCGCCCGGCAAGAGCTGGAGCGAGGTCTGGGAGGCCTGCTGGGGGTGGCCCCGTCACGCACGGATGGAGCGCGCGAGCCAGGGAGCATCTGGATCGGCACACCGCAGAGCTCGCCGCAGATCGCGGCGCTCCCGCTGGCGAAGACCGTCGCGGGGTTGGGCCCGGACGGCTACGTCGTGCAGTCGACGGAGGTCGAGGGCCAGCCGGCGATCGTGATCGCGGGCCAGCGCGACGTCGCCGTGTTGTACGGCACGTTCGCGTTTCTGCGCCATCTGCAGGCGCTGGGCTCGCTGGAGGGGCTGGCCTTGCAGAGTGCCCCGAAGGTGCAGCGGCGCATCCTCGATCACTGGGACAACCTGGACCGCACGGTGGAGCGGGGTTACGCCGGGCTCTCGCTCTGGGAGTGGGAGGCGCTGCCCGGCAGCGTGTCCAGCCGCTATCGCGACTATGCGCGCGCCAGCGCTTCGCTGGGCATCAACGGCGCGGTGCTCACGAACGTCAACGCCAACGCGCAGGTGCTGACGCCGAGCTATCTGGTCAAGGTGAAGGCGATCGCCGATCAGCTGCGGCCCTACGGCATCGCCGTGTACCTGACGGCGCGCTTCAGCGCGCCGATCGAGATCGGCGGCCTCCCTTCCGCCGACCCGAAGCTGCCCGAGGTGCAAGCCTGGTGGCGCGCGAAGGCCGGCGAGATCTACGCCGCCATCCCCGATTTCGGCGGCTTCCTGGTCAAGGCCAACTCCGAAGGGCAGCCGGGGCCGCAGGACTACGGGCGATCGCACGCGGACGGCGCCAACCTGCTGGCGGACGCGCTCGCGCCGCACCACGGCATCGTGATGTGGCGCGCGTTCGTGTACAGCTCCGAGAGCCCCGTCGATCGCATCCGCCAGGCGTACGACGAGTTTCATCCGCTCGACGGTCAGTTCCGTCCCAACGTGATGATCCAGGTCAAGAACGGCCCGCTCGACTTCCAGCCGCGCGAGCCCTTCAGCCCGCTCTTCGGCGCCCTGCCGCACACGCCGGTGGCGCTGGAGCTGCAGATCACCAAGGAGTACCTGGGGCAGGACACGCACCTCGCGTATCTCGGGCCGCTCTACGAGGAGGTGCTGAAGGCCGACACGCACGCGGCGGGCCCGGGCTCGACCGTGGCGAAGGTGATCGAGGGCACGCTGCAGGGCCAGCAGCTGACGGCGATCGCCGGCGTGGCCAACATCGGCGGCGACCGCAACTGGACGGGGTCGCACTTCAACCAGGCGAACTGGTACGTGTTCGGGCGCCTGGCGTGGGATCCGGAGGCCTCGGCGCGCGGCATCGCCGAAGAGTGGGTGCGCGCGACGTTCTCGAATGATCCGAGCGTGGTCGGGCCCGTCACTGCCATGATGATGAGCTCACGCGAGGCGCTGGTCGACTACATGACGCCGCTCGGGCTCGTGCACCAGATGGCGAGCCATCACCACTACGGCCCCGGGCCGTGGGTGAGCGATCTGCAGCGCGCCGACTGGAATCCGACCTACTACGCCAAGGCGGACGCGCAGGGCATCGGCTTTGATCGCACGGCGAGCGGCAGCGACGCCGTGTCGCAGTATGCGACCCCGGTGCGCGACCTGTTCGCCAGCCGCGCCAGCGTGCCGGATGAGCTGCTGCTGTTCTTTCACCACGTGGGCTGGCAAGAGAAGATGCGCTCCGGTCGCACGCTCTGGCACGAGCTGGTGGAGCGCTACAGCTCGGGCGTCCGCGCCGCGCGCGACCTGGGGAAGACCTGGGCCACGCTCCAGGGCAAGATCGACCAGCAGCGCTTCGGCGAGGTCGCGGCCTTCCTGAAGATCCAGGCCGACGAGGCGCGCTGGTGGCGCGATGCCTCGATCGATTACTTCGGCAGCCTCTCCGGGCTGCCGCTCCCGCCGGGCTACGAGCCGCCGCTGCACCCGCTCGGCTTTTATCAGGCGCTGGAGTGCCCGGCGGATCCGACCAAGCCGCGCTGCCCGGAGCTGTACACGCCCTGAGGCGTCAGAGCTTCCGGGCCGAGCGGGGCCGCACGCTAGCGCTCACTGTCCAGGTGGCTCATCGCCTCCGGTGCGTAGCGCTCGCCGCGGACGACGGCCATGCCGTCCAGCGCCGCCAGATCTTGCGCGGACAGCGGGCGCCCCAGCGCGCCGAGCGCGTCCTCCAGCTGCGCCACCGTCTTGGCGCCGATCAGCGGCGTGAAGCGCGGCTCCTTCGCCAGCACCCAGGCCACGAGCAGCTGCCCCGGCGTCAGCCCGCGCTCGCGCGCGAACTCGTGCAACTCGCGCACCGCCGCCTCGTTGTGCTCGCGGTGCGCGGCGGAGAAGCGCGGCAGGTGCGCGCGGAAGTCGCCGGGGGTCGCCGCGGGCTTGCTGCCCGTGAGCAGGCCGCGCGAGAACACTCCGTACAACGTCGCCCCGATGCCCAGCTCGTGCAGGGCCGGGAAGATCTTGGCCTCCGGCGCGCGGCTGGCGATCGAATATTCGATCTGCAGATCGACGATCGGGTGCACGCGCTGCGCGCGGCGGATCGTCTCCACGCCGACCTCCGACAGGCCGATGCTGCGCACGTAGCCGGCCTTGATCAGCTCGGCGATCGCGCCCACCGTGTCCTCGATCGGCACCGCGGGATCGAGCCGCGCCGGACGATAGATGTCGATCACCTCCACGCCCAGCCGCTTCAGGCTGTAGGCCACGAAGTTCTTCACGGCGACAGGCCGCGTGTCGATGCCATTCCAGCTGTTGTCGGGCCCGCGCAGCGCCCCGAACTTGACCGACAGGCGCACGCGATCGCGCCGGCCCTGGATGGCGCGGGCCACGAGCAGCTCGTTGTGGCCCATCCCGTAGAAATCGCCCGTATCGAGCAGCGTGACGCCACGATCGATGGCGGTCTGGATGGTGCGAATGCTCTCGCGCTCATCCGTGGCTCCGTACATGCCCGACATGCCCATGCAGCCGAGGCCCAGAGGAATTGTCATGACCGGGCAACATAGTGCATGCGGGCGAGGGATTGCCGCGTTTCTCGGTCTGGCCTGTTTATAAGAATTGACTAATATAATGACCAGCTGATATGTGTGGCGTGGAGGTATGCGAATGGCAGTGGATCCCTTGCAGCAGCTCGGTCTGGTGACGCGCGAGGTGCAGGACCAGGAGCGGCAGGGCGGGCCCGCGCGGGTCGTGGTGGCGAGCCGCGAGTACGATACGCAGATCGAGGACCTGTGGGAGGCCATCACCAGCCCCGAGCGCATCCCACGCTGGTTCTTGCCGATCACGGGCGAGCTGCGCCTGGGCGGTCGCTACCAGCTGGAGGGCAACGCGGGCGGCGAGATCCAGGCTTGCGTGCCGCCGCGCCAGCTCGCGGTCAGCTGGGAGTTCGGCGGCGGGGTCAGCTGGCTCGAGGTCACGCTCTGCCCGATCGCCGCGGAGCGCACGCGGCTCGAGCTGCGCCACACCGTGCCCATCGACGATCACTGGAAGCAGTTCGGGCCCGGCGCGGTCGGGGTCGGCTGGGAGCTGGCCCTGTACGGCCTGGCCCTGTACTACGGGGGCGGCGGAGCCGCGGTGGACCGCGCTGCGGCCCTGGCCTGGATGGGCTCCGAAGAGGGCAAGACCTTCCTGCGCCGCAGCAGCGGCGCCTGGTGCCAGGCCGCGATCGCCGGCGGTGACGATCCCGCCGCCGCGCGAGCGCAGGCCGCGCGCACCACGGCTGCGTACACGGGAGAGCCAGCTCCCGCCGACGCCGGCTGATGCACGCGCTCGATCTGCTCGGAGACCCGGTCCGCCGCCGCATCCTGGAGCTGCTGGCGGAAGGCGAACGCAGCTCGGGCTCCGTGGTCGAGGTGATCCAGCGCGAGTTCGAGATTTCGCAGCCCGCGGTCTCGCAGCACCTGCGCGTGCTGCGCGAGAACGGCTTCGCCAGCGTGCGCAGCGACGGCCCGCGCCGCCTGTACACGGTGCAGCCGGCGCGCCTGCAGGAGGCCGACGCCTGGATCTCGCAGTTCCGCGCCTTCTGGGAGCGGCGCCTGGACGCGCTCGCGACGGAGGTCGCGCGCGGCAAGCGGCGTCGCAACCCCTGAAGCGGCGGGATGATTCGGCCCAGCCCGGAAACGCTGCCAGGAGGGGTTGCCTTCGCGCTGCGCGGCGTGCTTCAAAGTTGCTGGAGGGCGGAGCGTATGCAGGGTCTGCCGCAAAATTGGGTTCGCTGGCTGCTGTGTCTGGTGTGTGCGCTGGCGGCGCGCGGCGCGAACGCGCAGGCACCGGGGGACAAGTCGCCCCCGGCCCCGGCGTATCCCAGCCAGCCCATCACCGCGATCGTGCCTTTCCCTGCCGGCGGTCCCACGGACGTGATCCTGCGCTTGCTCGCGGAGCCGATGAGCAAGGCGCTCGGTCAGCGCATCGTGATCGAAAACGTGGCAGGGGCGGGCGGCACGCTGGGCTCGAGACGAGCCGCCAGAAGCAAGCCCGACGGCTACACCATCCTGGTCGGGAACATGGGTACCCACGGCGCCGCGCCAGCGCTGTATCCGCGCCTCGAGTACGACCCGGTCAAGGACTTCGAGCCGATCGGCATGGCAGCGGGCACCGCGATCGTGATCGAGGCGCGCAAGGGCTTCCCCGCCAGCAACCTGAAGGAGTTCGTGGCGCACCTGAAGGCCCACGCGAGCGAGGTGAACGAGGCCCACGCGGGGGTCGGCTCGATCTCCTACGTCGCGTGCCTGATGTTGCACAGCCAGCTCGGCATCCAGCCGGCGCGCGTGGCCTACCGAGGCACAGCGGCCGCGCTCAACGATCTGGTGGGGGGCCAGGTCGACTACATGTGCGATCAGATCCTGAACGGCATTTCGCAGGTCAAAGCCGGCACCATCCAGGCCTTTGCGATCGCCAGCGCGCAGCGTTCCTCGGCCTTGCCCAACGTGCCGACGACGCGCGAGGCCGGGCTGCCGCAGTACCAGGTGAGCGCCTGGAACGCCCTGTTCGCCCCCCAGGGCACGCCCCAGGACGTGATCGCGAAGCTGAATTTTGCCCTTTCTCGCGCGCTCGAGGACCCGGCGGCGCATCAGCGCTTGCTCGATCTCGGCTGCAACATCCCGGACGCAGCGGGTCGCAGCCCGGAGGCGCTGCGCCGCTTCGTCAGCGAAGAGGTGCAGCGCTGGACGCCGTTGCTGAAGGCAGACGGCGCCGTGGGTCACTGACCGCCAGCGGCCGTGCGCCGTGCCAGCGCGTTCCGATCCTGAACATGCTGTCCGCCCGCCTTGAAAGGCCTTCACGAAGCCATTCCAGACAAGGCGAAGAGATCGCCTCGGGCTGCGTGCCTGCCGCGGAGCGCCAGCAGGCCGCCGCTCATTTCCGCTTCAAAGGCCACCGGTCCCCATTGCCCAACCCCGGCGCGGATCCGTAGACTGGAAGGAATCGTTTCCACACGCCTACGCAGCGTGCGGCTCTACAGAGAGAAGAGGCACCGCTTGTCCCATCTCCGAATGCAGACTCTGGCCACCTGTGCTTGCTCCGCGCTGCTGGCGCTGATCGTCGGAGCCTGCGGCGACGCAGGCAACGGCAACTCCAACTCCGTGGCGCCCTACGGCGGTGGTCCCTTCGGCAACCCGGGCACTGCGCCGAACAACAATCCGCCGAACGACAATCAGCAGGCGACCCCGCCCGGCTCCAGCGACCCGGCGACGTCGACCAACAGCTCGTCGAACCCCTCCGCCGGTGGCACCAACACCGAAACCACCCCGGGCGACATCACGCTCAACCCGGGCGGCACGGACCAGCCTGGCGGCACCAACACGACCGACGGCACCGGCATGAACCCCGGCACCACCCCGCCGGATACCACACAGCAGATGCCGCCGACGGACGGCACGCAGCAGCCTCCGACCACGGAGCCCCCGCCGGCCGAGCCCCCGCCGCCCACGCTGGAGCGCCCCACCCGGGGCACGCCCAACCTGTTCACGCGCGACCTCGGCATCCCCGTGGGCGAGGTCGACGCCAAGCTCACGACCGCCGTCAACCGCTTCTTCGGCATCGGCACGAACGAGCCGAACACGCCCACGCGCGACACCGGCTTCCGTGTCTATTACGAGTTACCGCAAGATCGCAGCATGGCCTTCATCTGGACCACGGACTCCAACGATGTGCGCAGCGAAGGCATGTCGTACGGCATGATGATCGCGCTGCAGATGGACATGCAGCAGCAGTTCAACGCGCTCTGGAAGTTCGCCAAGACCTTCATGCAGTACCCGCAGAACTCGGGGCAGACGAGCTGGCGCGGGAACTTCCGCTGGCAGGGCACGGTCAACACCAACAACGGCAACAACTGGCAGGTGAACTTCCCCGACAACGCCGGGCCCGCCCCCGACGGTGACGAGTACTTCGCGGCCGCGCTGTACCTCGCCGATCGGCGCTGGGGCAGCAACGGCGGCGTCAACTACCAGCAGGAAGCCGACACGATCTCGCACTCGATGCTGGCCAACACGGCCGCGGGCAACAACACCCCGCTGATCAACGCGGCCAACAACCTGGTCGTCTTCTACCCCAACG
>DASTRX010000081.1:0-31836 GCA_035760985.1 Polyangiaceae bacterium | reverse complement strand
AGAGCGACGCCGCGGAGAGCGACGCCGCGGAGAGCGACGCCGCCGGTAGTGACGCCGCCGGGAGTGACGCGGAGCGGCTGTTTCGCGAAGGGCGCTCGCTGCTGGTCGGCGGGCGCTTCGGCGAAGCCTGCGCGAAGCTGGAGCAAAGCCAGCAGCTCGAGCCGCGCGTCGGCACGCAGCTCAACATCGGCTTCTGCCGGGAGCGGCTCGGGCAGCTCGCCAGGGCCTGGAGCGCCTTTCAGGATGCAGCGGAGCGCGCGCGGCGCGAGGGGGATGCCGCGCGCGAACGCTTCGCCCGGAGCCGGGGGGACGCGCTCGCTCCGCGCGTGCCGCGGCTGCGACTGCAGGTTGCGAGCGCGCCGCAGCAAGCGCAGACGCTGACGCTCGATGGCGCGCCGCTCCCGCCGAGCAGCTGGGGCGATGAGCAACCGCTGGATCCGGGCGAGCACGTGCTGTCGGCGGCGCGCGGCGGCGAAGAATACTGGCGTACCACCGTGATGTTGCACGAAGCGGAGCGCGCGCGGATCGCCATCCCGGAGCCGCCGCCGCCCATCGGCAATCCCGAGCCGCGTCCCGCGCGCCGTTTCGTGTACGAGCTGGGCGCGTTCGTGGGCTACATCGACGTGGCTTCGAGCCGAGAGACGCCCGACGACAACCCGGGCCAGCTGCAGGTCGAGGTGCAGAGCGAGACCGGCAGCCAGCTGCTCAGCTGTGCCAGCGACCCCTGCCGGTACCTGTTGCCGGGCTCCAGCGCGGGCTTCGTGGTGGGAGTGTCGGGCTTTCTCGGCTATGCCGTCGCCGCCGAGGTCGAGCTCGGCCTGCGCTTCCTGGCGGGCCCCCGTGCCGGCGGCGGCGCGCTCGCGGTGCTGGGCCCCTCGGCGTCCTTTCGCCTCGGCGAACGCTACCGGCTGAGCCCGGCGGTCTTGTTCGGCACGGCCAGCCACGCCGGCGACGGCTTCGCGCAGCTGCGTACGCCCAACAGCCTCGAGTATATCGACGCCCGCCTGCGCGCCTCCCTCGGCTTCTCCATCGGCCTCGGCAGTGAGCTGAGCTGGGTGCTCAGCAGCCAGGGCAGCGGAGCGGTCCTGCTACAAGCAGTGCCGCTCTTCCTCTACGGCCCCAACGGCTTCGCCTGGTCGCTGCCCGTCGGCGCCACCTATCGCTGGAACTGACCCTCGTGGTGGGTCTGCGGATGGGCTCGGTACCCCACGACCCCCCAGCCCACCAGGACTGCCCACCGTGCGACCAGAGCGGCGCGAGCGGCGCGAGGAAGGCGCGAGGAAGGCGCGAGGAAGGCGCGAGGAAGGCTCAGCGCCACGAAGGCCAGCGCGACGAAGGCCGAGCGCGAGGAAGGCCCAGCGCGACGAAGGCCCAGCGCGACGAGGCCAGCGGGCACCGAAGCCTGAACAGAAGGGCTCGGCGCAGAACGGCTCGGAGCCCACCAGGACTGCCCACCGGGCGACGAGAGCGGCGCAAGGAGGGCCATCGCGCACCGAGGGCCGCGTAGGAGCAGCGGAACTGGGAACTCAGCGCGACAGACGAAAACTCGAGGCAGGTGCGGCGCTGGTGAACTGCGACGATGCCGCGTGGGAGAGTGCACGGGGAAAGGCCGGGCGAAGAGGCCGAGCGGGAAGGTCCCGCGCGACGAGGCAAAGACGACGTGATCACCGTGCGAGGAGCGCCGATACCATTGCGGGGCGTCGTCCGAAGACACGTGGTTCGTGCGCCAAAGCTGTTGCCGAATTTCGTGCCGATGCCAACCCCATGGACACGAACTCGAGGGCGGCCCACGCTGCAAAACGAGACCTGGCGTCCGTGCGAGGAACGAACTCCACGCCTACGCCACGGAACGGCGTATTAGGTCCCGCGCGAGACGTCCCGCGCGCGAGAGGTCAGTCGGAAAGGTTCCGTCCGACGGCGCGTGCCGCGCCCGTAGGGCTGCTTCGCATCCGTTCTGGCTTGGGGCGGGGGTTGTCAGCCTGGTGTGTCGTCGATGTCGAATCGTACCTGACTGCGGCTGACTTGCCGCAAGAGCCAGCTCTGGGCTGGAACGACGGGGGCTTCGATGCCAGCGCTGGCGCGCCACCGGGCGCGAGTTTGCGCAGCGCCGAACGCGAGTTCGTTCGGGCGCGAGAAGTTGTCGAACCATGCCGCCGAGGAGCGGTCGTCGATGAAGCCCGGCGCGATGGTCTCCTTGTGCTTGCGGGCGTTGAGCAACACGTAGCGAAGCGCAAAGTGTACGGCGCGTGGGGTCTTCAGCGCTCTCGCGTGGTAGCGATCGGCAAACAGGCGCCCGTGGCGCCCCAATGCGCGATTGGCGGCTCTGGCCACGCGCACGGAAAGCCCCTGCATGCCCAGCGCCAGGGCGCGGCTGCCCTGCGCCTCTGCGATCAGATGCAAATGATTGCTCTGAACGCAGAAGTGAACGAGGCGAAAGCCGAAGCGATCTCGGCCTGCGGCGAGCGCTGCGCGCACTTCTTCGAAGATCCGCAGGCCGCGCAGCGAGGGAAGGCCCGCGATGACGCGTAGGGTGACGTGCACGGGATGGTGGCGCGACAACGCCGAGCGGCGCAGGTGGGAGACTCCTGCGACGGTTCCGTTCGGTGGCCGGCCCGCTCCCTTGCGTTTGCCACCCCAGGTCCGAAAGGTGAACGCGAGTTGTGGTTCGCGAGCCATGAACATGATCTAGCACAGTCGCGACGTGAGGCAGCTCCAAATGCATCCTACGAGATCGAGCAGGGCAACGGATTTCCGCGCTGCGCGAGCCATGAACATGATTCAGCACAGTCGTGGAGGCAGTTCCGAAGATCACACGGAGCTCGAGCAGGCCAACCGGATTCAGGGCTGCGCGAGACGTGAACATGATTCAGCACAGTCGCGGCGTGAGGCACTTCCAAAGAATCACACGAGATCGAGCCAACCAGATTCAGCGATGCGCCAGGTCCCCATCTACAGAGTGAGCCGGAGCCGCGAGTCGTGGCGCTGCCCCCGAGGAGCCCCGTCTTCCCCCGCGCGGGTGTGGAATGGCCGCCCTGCAGGTCGAGATGGCCGTTTCGGCTTCTGCAACGCTCGAGCCTCGCAGCGACGTGTCGGCGCAGCGAGTTGGCCTGAGGGGCAGCAGCGGCAGCGAACGACCTCAGAACCCGTCGCCAGCAGCGAGCCAGCGGGGGTCAGCCCAGCAACAGACCAGGCGTGATCTCAGCTCGCGCTTCGGGGCTCCGTGATGCCTGCTCGGAAGCTCCCTGGCTGGTGAGGATTCAGAGATGGACAAGGAAGTCTCGGAGCGTTGCCGGAAGTCCGCAGGAGGTGCTCTCCCAAGCCAACGGTCCGGGCGGCCGCCGCCGTGACATTTGGCGCACGAAGCGTGTTCGTCGGCGGAAAACCTCGCTCGCGGGGACGTCCTCGCTCGCGGCATCATCTTCAGTCACGGTATGGGTCCTCACTCGCGGCATCAGGCTCACTCGCGAGAGCGCGCTCTCGGCGGTGTCGAGCGTTGGGCTCATCCTGGCGTTGCGGGGAGTCGTGCTGTGCCGAGCCCACTGAAATGTGGTCCTTCATCGCCATTTGCGTGTCGCGAGTTAACGGACTAAAGATTTAGTTGCAACCAACTAAGTCTTTAGTCACAATCACTGGCGTAGGCAGCAAAATGGCGACCAAGAAGGCGCGTGGCGCGAAGCCCTTGCAGAACTTGCAGAACTTGCAGAAGGAGTTGACGGCGGTCGAGCTGGAGATGATGAACGTCATCTGGCGGATCGGCCCCTGTTCGGTGGCGCAGGTGCAGGAGCAGCTGCGGCCGCAGCGCGAGCTGGCTTATACGAGCGTTTCCACGATCGTGCGTATCCTGGAGCAGAAGGGGTATGTCACGAGCGAGAAGGCGGGCCGTGGTCACGTGTACGCGGCCGCGGTCTCGAAGGAGCGTTATCAGGCGCTGAGCCTGAAGCGGCTCGTGCGTAACGTGTTTGACGGCGCTCCGTCGTTGCTGGTGGAGCGGCTGCTGGCGAGCGAGGCGCTGGCTCCCGAGGAGCTGGCGCAGATCAGGAGTCTGTTGCGCGAGAAAGGGAAGGGTTGAGATGACCGAGCTCACGCCATTGAACCTGTACGTGTGCGCGAACGTCCTCTTGGTGCTGGCCGCAGCGCTGGTGGAAGGCGTGCGGGCCGTCAGCCCTCGGCTGCGGCAACCCATGGCCTACCGCCATCAGCTGCGCCTGTCTCAGGCGGCGGTCCTGGCGGCGCTGCTGCTGCCGCTCTTCAGCTCGTCTTCGAGCGGCTCGGGTCTGCTGCCATTGACCGCGCAGGTCTGGTCGGCGCCAGCGGCGGCGGAGCGGGCGTTACCGGGGCTGAACGCTGACCCGAGCCTCGTCTCCTTCGGGCCTTCCAGCGCGACCCTGCCACTCGATCTCGTGCGTCAGGTTGCGCTGATCGTGTTTGTCGCCGGGCTGGTCTGGGTCCTGGCCCGGCTTGCTCGAGATGCGCTCGCCACGGCGCGGATCATCGCCGATGCACAGACGATCCGGCGTCATTGCTCGCTGAGGATCCTGGCATCGGAGCGCTGCAGTGTGCCGTTCTCGTTCTGGGTGCCCGGGCGCTGCTACGTGGTCGTGCCCTCCGCGCTGGTGCTGCGAGCGGAGGATCTGCGCCTGGCGATCCGGCACGAGCTGCAGCATCACCGTCAACACGATACGAAATCGGTCTACCTGCAGCAGCTCCTGAGAGCGTGCTTCTTCTGGAATCCCGCCGTGCACCGCCTGGAAGCGCAGCTGCGGGAGCTGCAGGAGTTCTGTTGTGATGAAGCTCTGAGCCGGCAAGGCAGCGTCTCCGCGCTGAGCTACTGTCAGTGCCTGCTGCGGGTGGCCGAGGCTGCAGCGCAGCAACGGCCCTTGCAGCTCCAGGCGGGCATGATCGGCGGCGGCGCCGGCAAGCTGCTCCGGCGCAGGATTGAAGCCTTGCTGGCGCGCCCGAGCGCTCCGCTGCGGCCGTCGCTCGTGTTCGGCGGCGGCGTTGCCATGCTGCTCCTGATGGCGATGGCCGCGCTCGCAGTTGCATCGACGGTGCAGGATCGCAGGATCTCGCTCCGAGAAGCCGAGCGCATGGCGGAGGTCGCGCGGCGCAGCAGCACGTTCCCCGTCGTGGTCAATGACAGGGTCGTGAAGGAGCTGAACCGGTTGCTCTCGACTCCCGAGGGCCGCGCGGAGCTGCAGGCGAGCCTGGGCAGGATGCGAGGGCACGAGGCATTCATTTCGGAGCGCTTGGCCGAGGCGGGAATGCCGCTCGAGCTGCTGGCCGTGCCGCTCGTCGAGTCGGGCTATCGCAACCGGCCGCAAGACGCCGAGCCGCGCCACGGCGCGGGGCTGTGGATGTTCATCGCGTCCACAGCTCGAAGCTATGGGTTGACGGTCGACGCAGAGCGCGACGACCGTCTCGACGTCGCGGCGGAGACGGGCGCGGCGATTCGCCTGTTTTCCGCGCTCTATGCTCAGTTTCAGGACTGGAGCCTGGCGCTGCTCGCCTACAACGCCGGCGCTGCGCCCGTCCAGCGCGCGATGGCCGAGACGGGGGCGCGTGACGCCTGGGCCCTGATCGCCAGTGGCCACGAGAATGATCCCGGCTACTTGCCGCGCGTGATGGCGGCCATTCTCATCCTCCAGAACCCGACTGTGCTGGAGTGAGCGTGGACGCTCCGGTCAGCGTTGGGCCGCAGCGGTCAGCGGGCATCGACGTTCTGCGCGGCGTGTGCGTTCTGCTGGTGACGCTGCACCACGTGCACCTGCGCTTCGTGCTGAACCGCTTCGACGTGAAGGGGCTCCTGCCCAGGCCCATCGCACAGGTGGCGTTTTGGTCCGGTTACTTCGCGGTCATCACCTTCTTCGTGATCTCGGGGTTCCTGATCACGACCTTGTCGCTGCGCCGCTGGGGCTCGCTCGACCAGATCGCCTGGCGGCAGTTCTATTGGCTGCGCTTCGCACGGATTGCTCCCTGCCTGCTCTTGCTGGTCGCGTTGCTATCGATCCTGCATCTGGCGCAGGCGCCGGGGTTCGTCATCCGTACCGAGCACTCGTCGCTGGGGCGCGCCGTGCTGGCCGATCGCCATACGATAGATGAGCAGCGCGCTCGCGTCATTGAACAGGCTCTCGCCTTCCAGGACCACCAGCAGGTGGCGCGGCGGCTTCAGCTGCTTCAAGACGGCCGTCGCCGCGGCCGCGTCGGGCGGCGCGACGATCGCGCCGAGCGCGATCGCCACCGACCAGGGCAGGGACGGCACCAGCCAGCGCACGACCACGGCGACCGCGACGACGGTGAGCACCACCGCGCCCACAGCGAGATCGGCGACGGATCGCCAGTTGGCGAGCAGGTCGCGCTGAGAGGAGTCGAAGGCCGCGTCCAGCAGCACGGGAGCGACGAACAGCGTCAGCGCCAGCTCCGGGTCGAGCACGAGCGTGGGCGTGCCCGGGACGAGGGCGAGCGCGGCGCCAGCCAGGGCGACGAGCGCGGGGTAGGGGGCTCCCAGCCGCCGGGAGATCAGCGTGAGGACCGCGCCTCCGAGCAACAACGCGATGATGATCTCGAAGACTTCCATGCTCGGCCCTCGTGGTGCTGGGCCGACACTCCTACACCAGGTCGGAGCCGGGAGCGTTTCGTTTGTCGTGGTCCCGGGGCCCGCGGGCCATCCGGCGCCGATGCTCCCGCGCGCTATTGGTTCTCCGCTTCATGGTCCGCCAGCAGCTCTTTGGCGCGATGGATGGCCGAGATCGCGCCGGGCCAGCCCACGTAGAAAGCGAGGTGAGTGATCATCTCGATCAACTCCTCGCGCGTGACGCCGTTCTCGATGGCGCGCGGCAGATGAAAGCCCATCTGCTCGACCTTGCCGGTCGCGACCAGCGCGGCGCAAGTGATCAGGCTGCGGTCGCGCTTCGAGAGCTCCGGCCGCTCCCAGATGTCTCCGAACACGACATCTTCGGTGAGATCGACCAGGTTCGGCGCGAAGTCCCCGAGCGATTGCCGCAAGGGGGGGTTACCATCTCGTGTGCCCATGATCGTCCTCCTCCGTGACCGCCCGTCGCTGCGGACAGGATGAGCCGCGCTGCCCGGGCGCGGTAGACGGCTTTCGGGAGCTGCCTTGTTTAGCTACACCTGGCAGTCCGCTGGGCCAGACCCCTCAGTCGAGCGCCCTGGCCCACGCCGGCGCTCGTGCCAGCGCCTCGACGCTGGGCAGCAGCGATCGATAGTAGCGAGCCGTCAGGCCCTGCACGACGGCGCTCGCCAGCAGCGCGATCCCGTACACGACCAGCGCCGCGAGCCGGGCCCAGTTGCCCAGATCGGAGAGGCTGCCGCCGGTCTGCTGCGTGAGCTGATCGAGCGTGTCGCTGAGCTCGCTGGACTGGCTGGTGAGCGCCGCCAACGGGTCAGGGCCGGACCAGGCGCTGTAGGCGCTCCAGGCGCAGTACACGCACACCAGCGCGAACAGCAGCAGCTGGTTCAGGGCGAGCCGCCGGGGCGCGCGTGGATCGAGCGCTGCCAGTCCGCGACGGCCGCGTTCCTCGTGGTAGGCGAGCGCGATCAGCCCGAGGCCCACCCAGGGCAGGCTCAGGCTGAACAGGCCGACGAGCACCGACAGGACGCCCAGGCCGCCGAGTGTGATCACGTTGCTGAGCGCAATGCCGCGAGCCAGCCGCAGCTTCTTGCCGAGCGCGCGCGTCTCGGTGAGGACGCGCAGCTGCTCGGCGTCGAGCGGGCTCGCGGCGTTTGCGTTCACGAAGTGGCGAGCTTCTCGGCGGCGCGCACCACCGCGTCGGCGGTGATGCCGAGCTCCTTCAGGACGGCCGAGCCGGGCGCCGACAGACCGAAGCGCTGGATGCCGATCGCGATGCCGTCCAGCCCGACGTAGGGGCCCCAGGTGGACGGCACGCTGGCCTCGATGGCGACGCGCCGGCGGCAGCTCTTCGGCAGCACCTGCTCGCGGTAGCTCTCCGGCTGGCGATCGAAGCGGGAGAAGCAGGGCATGCTCACCACGCGCGTGCCGGGCCCGAGGCGCTGGGCGGCCTCCAGCGCCAGCGCGAGCTCGCTGCCGGTCGCGAGCAGGATCAGGTTCAGCGCGGCCGTCTCGCGGCGCGCGATGTAGCCGCCGAGCAGCGCGCCCTCGCGCCGCGTCTCCACCGGGATGTCGCTCAGCAGCGGCACCACCTGGCGCGTGAGCGCGAGCAGGGTCGGGCCGTCGGTGCGCTCCAGCGCCGCCACGAAGGCGCCCGCCGTCTCCTCGGGGTCCGCGGGGCGAATCACGTCCAGGTTCGGGATCACGCGCAGGCCCGGGATGGTCTCCACCGGCTGGTGCGTGGGGCCGTCCTCGCCGACCCCCACGCTGTCGTGCGTGAAGACGTAGAGCACCGGTAGGTGGCCGAGCGCGGCCAGGCGGATCGATGCGCGGCAATAGTCGGCGAACACCAGGAACGTGGCGCCGCTGGGCCGGAAGATGCCATGCGCCGCGACGCCGTTCAGGATCCCGCACATGCCGTGCTCGCGGATGCCGAAGCGGATGTTCCTGCCGGAGCGGTGGCTGGGATTGAAGTCGTCGTTGCCGGTCTTGAGGTCGCCGATGTAGTTCAAGGTCGAGCCGTAGAGATCGGCGCTGCCACCGATCAGCAGCGGGGTGGCGCGCGCGAGCGGCTGCAGCACGTCCTGGCCCGCCTTGCGGGTGGCGATCTTGGTGTCAGCGGCGAACGCGGGCACGGCGGCGAGCAGAGCGCGGCGATCGGCCGTCTTGTGCTGCGTGTCCGCCGGCAGGGTGTGGCTGTATGCGCGGGAAACCGCCAGCTCTTCCGCCAGCTTCGGGTTCGCGGCGCGCCAGGCCTCGAAGGTCTCTTGCCAGGCGGCGTACTCCTGCTCGAGCTCTTTCGCGCGCTGGTCGAAGAAGGTGCGGACCTCGGGCGCCACGTAGTACGGCGCGTCCGGCAGCCCGAGCGCCTTGCGCGCTGCGTCGGTGAATTTGGCGCCCGCTTCGCCGTGCGCCTTCTGCGTGCCTTGCACCTCCGGGATGCCCTTGCCGATCAGCGTCTTGGCGATGATGACCTGAGGTTTGCCGCTGCCCGCGCGCTTGGCGCGCACGAGCGCCGATTGGAAGACGTCCATCTCGTTGCCGTCGACGGTCTGAACGTCGAAGCCGATCGCCTCCATTCGCTTGGCGGTGTCCTCGCTCTGCGTCTCCTTGGCCATCGCGTCGAGCGTGACCGCGTTGGAGTCATAGATCAGGATCAGGTTATCGAGCTGCTGGTGGCCCGCGAACTCCAGCGCCTCCATGGCCACGCCTTCCTGCATGCAGCCGTCGCCGGCGAGGCAGATCACGTGGTGGCTGAAGATCGAGTGCTCGGGGGTATTGAAGCGCGCTTCCGCCATCTTTGCCGAGACCGCCATGCCGGCCGCGTTGGCCACGCCCTGGCCGAGGGGGCCCGTGGTGGTCTCGACGCCGCTCGGCGCGTGGGTGATTTCGGGGTGACCGGGCGTCTTGGAGTGCAGCTGGCGGAAGCGCTTGATCTCGTCCAGCGAGAGGTCTCGGTAACCGGCGAGGTGCAGCCAGGCATACAGGAACATCGAGCCATGACCGGCCGAGAGTACGAAGCGGTCCCGATCCAACCATTCCGGGTGCGACGGGCAGTGACGCAGCTCGTGGCCGTAGAGGACCGCCCCGATTTCGGCGCAGCCGAGGGGAAGCCCGAGGTGGCCGCTCTGGCTGGCATGGACCGCATCCATGGCAAGCCCCCGGGCAGTGGTGGCGGCTCGGGCGAGAATGTCTTTGGGTAGTGCGCGCACGGGGAATCTCCTCAGTTCAACTCGAAGCGGGAGCTTGCGCATGCCGGTCGGCGCGAGGCAAGGCCGAGCAATCCCGAGCCGCGCCACGGGGCGATCTGCAGTACGGCCGACGGCCCATTCCCGGGCCGCCCCGCGGCCCGGCGGAGTTGCAAGCGCTTGCGGAGGGCCCGCCCGCTCCAGCCGGACGCGCTCGCGCCCGGCGACGGACCTCGTCGCAGCCCGCGCCGAACCGCTGCTGGCGAGCTGCGCGGTGTGTTTCATGGACACCCGCCCGCACCCGATCGCGAGCTGGGCGATGCACCGTGAAATGCGGGCGCGAGTGGCGCGCCGTGCAGGGAGGCGTAACACTGGTCAGCGTGGCAACGTCTGCGCCTGCGCTCGCCTTTGCCTTGGGGCTGTTGATCGCTGCCGTCCCCCGCGGGGGGCGCGCCCAGAGCGCGGACTGTGAACCGCTGCGCGAGGTTCACCCGCTACCGGGTGAAGCGCTGCCGGTGGACGGCTCGATCTGGGATGTCTGCTACTACGTCGCGCACGGCGACCGGGCCACGGCGCGCTCGGATGAGGTGTGCACGGCGCCGAAGCTGACGGACGCCCAGGGGCGTGTCATCGAGCTGCAGCTGGAGAAGAGCGCCGATGGGCCGCCCACGCGCCTCGTCAGCCGTTACCGCCCGGTGACAGAGCTGGTGGTGGGCGCGAGCTACCAGCTCGATCCGGGCGCGTTCTCACAGCCGAGCGGACCGCGCAGCGTGCGCGTGGTGGCGGCCGGCGCGGAGCCGCCCGCACCGCCCGTGATCGAGGCGCTCGACTACTCGGTGCAGGGCTCGCAGGCGGAGGCGCGCTTTCGCTTCTCCGCCTTCCAGGGCTTGCTGGTGAAGGATCTGGGCGCGCAGGGCTCGCCCGCGCTGGCCGCGATCGACGTGTCTCACGCCGACGGCGACGCGCGGCCCAGCCTGCGGCTCGCGCGCACCCCGTGCAGAGAGAACTTCGCGGCGCAGCCTGGCGCCAGCACCAACATTCGCTTCGGCATCTTCGACCTCGCCGGCGGCTTTTCCGGCTGGAGCGAGCCGCGGCAAGTCCAGTTCCCGCAGACCGACACGGCCTATCCGGAGGATGCTGCGAGCGGGGACGATCCCGAGGATCCGGGCGGGTGCTCGCTCGCGCGTTCGCGGCGCGCCGCGGGCTGGCCGCTGGCCGTGGCCGGGGCGCTCGCGCTGCGGAGGGCGCGCCGCCGTCAGCCTCGGTCGTCCGCGTCCGCGCAGTAACCCTTCAGGAACTTCACGAGCGAGTCGAAGGCGATCGATACCGCGCGCTCGCGCCGCAGCTCCTCGTGCACGACCACCCACATCTCGAGCGGCTGCAGCGGTACCGCTCGCAGCACGCGCACCAGCTCCGGGTGGCGCCGGGCCAGCTGCAGGTGCGTGCCCGCGATGCCCACGCCCGCCAGCAGCGCTTCGAAGTGCAGCGCCAGGTTGTCGGTGCGCAACGCGAAGTCCTCGCGGTGCAACCCGAGCCGCGCGATCTGCGCGGGCCAGAGCGGGTCGGCGTCCATGCCGATCACGGTGTGGGACTGGATCGCCGCGGGCCCCTGGGGCTCGCCGTGCTTCTCCAGGTAACGGCGGTGCGCGAACAGTCCCAGCGCCACCTCGCCGACCTTCTTCGCGATCAGCCGCGATGGTTCGGGGCGCACCATGCGCACCGCGATGTCCGCCTGGCGCCGGGACAGATCCGCGAGCGTGTTGTCGATCTCCAGCTCCAGCGCCAGCTGCGGGTAGCTCGCGCGCAGCTCCGCCAGCCAGGGCGGCAGCACGTAGAGGCCGATCGGCTCGTTCACGCTGATCCGCACCGCGCCCATCAGCTGCGCGCGCGCCGGCGCCTGCCGGCGCACGATGGCGGCGATCTGCGCGTCCAGGCCGCGCGCTTGCTCCAGCAGGCGTGCGCCCGGATCGGTGAGCTGCACGCCGCGCGAGTGGCGCACGAACACCTTGTAGCCGAGCTGCTTCTCCAGCGCCTGGATGTGGCGGCTGATGGTGGGCTGGCTCAGGTCGAGCTGCCTGGCCCCGGTCGACAGCGAGCCGGTACCGGCCACGGCCAGGAAGCTCTGCAGCAGGGTCCAATCCATGGCTTCGTAGCTATTCAAAAACGCATGGCGCAGCCACACTTTTCCCGGATCGCCAGTCGGGCCGCCGAGCGCCAGGATGTAGCTCGTCACTCGTGACGACCTCGAGGAGGAGACAGCCATGCAACGAGCGCTCGTGATCGGATCCAGCGGTAGCTTCGGCCGCGCCATGACCCAGGAGCTGCTGGCCCGCGGCTGGAGCGTGCGCGCCCTGCGCCGCTCCCAGGGCCGCCCGCTCTCGCTGGCGGGGGTGGAAGAAGTGAGCGGCGACGCGCTGGAGCTGGAGGATGTGGCGCGCGCGGCGCAGGGCGCGCACGTGATCGTGCACGGCTACAACTCGCCGTATCCGGAGTGGGAGCGGACCCAGGTGCGAGCCGCTCGCGCGGTGGCCCGTGCCGCTGTGGAACAGCGCGCGTGCCTGCTCGTACCCGGCAACGTGTACGGCCTGGGGCCAGACTTCGAACGGCCGCTGCGCGAAGACTGTGAGCGGCGACCGAGCACGCGCAAGGGTCGGATCCGCAATCAGGTAGAGGCGGTGCTGGAGCAGGCCACGCTGGAGGGGGCGCAGCTGATCAACGTGCGCTGCGGCGACTACTTCGGACCCGACGCGCCCAACACCTGGCTGCACTTCATCACACAGCGGGCGCTGCGCGGTGGCGCGCTGATCGATCCCGGCCCGACCACGGGCGTCCCGCACGAGTGGGCGTATCTGCCCGACGTGGCCCACGCGGCCGCAGAGTTGTTGCAGCGCCGCTTCGAGCTGTCGAGCAACGAGACGTTCCACTTCAGCAGCCAGCAGCTGAGCTCGGTGGAGCTGGTGCGGGAGCTGCTCCAGCAGCTCGGGCCGCGCCGGGTGTGGCGCTTGCCCTGGCGGCTGCTGCGCTGGCTGAGCCCGTTTGCGCCGCTGCTGCGCGAGCTGGTCGAGATGAAGTACCTGTGGGATCAGCCGGTGCTGCTCGACGACGGGAAGCTCCGGCGTTTTCTCGGTAGCGTGCGGCGCACACCGCTGGAGCTGGCGCTGCGGGCGTCGCTGGGGCTTCCTGCCGAGGGGCGCACCGAACCGGCAATGGATCAGCAGCTCCAGCGAGCGGCGGGTTGAGCAGTGGGCAGTCCTGGAGGGGCGAGGCGCCGTGGAGGGCCGAGCCCACTCCTTCTTCCTGCTGGTGCCGGACGACTAGCGCACGCGGACGATGCCGTAGGGCCAGCCGCGCACCGTGAGCATGCGCTGGGGGCCGCCGGCTGCGGACAGGTCGAACAGGGTCGTCTCGGCCAGGTCTTGCGCCACGTTGAGCACGTAGGCCTTGCCCTCCACGGACAGCTCTCCACCGCCCGCGCTCGCGGGCTCGATGCCGTCCACGGGCGCGGCGCCGGCACGGGTGCCGAGATCGAGCCGCCACCAGCGCCACGCGGCCGCGCTCCACAGGGCGTCGAAGTCTGCCGCTGGGGGCAGCAGGCTTTCATCGAGCGCCTTGACGTACGCGGTGTCACCCGGGCCGGCCACGAGCGCACCCGTGGCGCTGCCCAGTGTCAGCTCCGACGCGCGCACGAGGAAGTCCGGATCGAACGTCGTTTCGCCCGCCTTGACGCGCACCACGCAGGGTGCCGCGGCGACGGCCTCGCCGTAGGCGCGATGCTGGGCGGCGTCCCAGGCTCCGGTCGCATAGTAGATGTCGCCGTTCGCTGCCTGCACGGAGTTCCATAGCCCGCCGCAGCGCTCCTCGCGTGCCACGCTCACGACCTCATCGCGCTGCACGTCCAGGACGACCAGGCTGGAGAACGGCGCCGAGGCAGTCTCGCTGGAATGCGTCGCCGCGATCAACAGCTGGTCGCCACGGCGCGTGGGGTCGGGCTCGAAGGCGGTATCGGGAAAGGCTGGATCGAGGACGCCGTCGATCGCGAACGAGCCGGTGAGCACCATGGCTGCCGGATTCCAGATGACCACGCTGGCTGTCTGCGCGTCGATCACGTAGGCCTTGTCTGCCGCGATGAAGGGCACGAGGCCCGGGTCACGCCACATGTAGCCGAGGCCGTACGGTGCCAGGCTGAGGGTGTCGCGCTGAAGAAAGCCGCCAGCGTCGCCCACGTCGAAGCGTGTGATCGTGGGCTGCTCTTCGGCACCCACGGCGAAGAAGCCGTCCCGGTCGGAGCCGAACAGACTGGTCCCGCCCGGCAGCTCCAGGACTCGGCGGTAGTCGATGCGCGTGTCCGGAGCGAGCGACGACACGAGCGCGACGTAGGAGGAGTTGCCCTCGGGACCGAAGCTGGTACCCGTGACGGCGTACAGCGGTTCCGCGGGAGGGGCTGGCTCCAGGGGCGCTGCTTCCGCGAGCGGAGCGAGCAGGGTCTCCTCGTCACCGGCGCAAGCGGCGAGGGCACAGGACAGCAGCAGGCAAGGAAGGGCGAGGAATTCACGCATCACCGCCAGCGTAGAGTTATTGATAATAGAAATCAATATCGAATAATGAACGGCCGAGAGCGGGTGGCCGCGGCCCAAGGCCCCTGGCCGACGAAAAAAGGCAGCGGGGCGTGTCCAAGCGCAGCCGGGTGCTGCGTCGTGCTCTCGAAAGGACGGCAGCGATGGACACGAAGAAGATGGGTTACTGGACCGCGACGGGGCTGTTGGCGTTTTTCCTGGCGTCGGGCGGGGCGATGCAACTGGCGCGCGTGCCCGCGAATGTGGAAGGGGTCATGCAGCTGGGGTACCCGGCGTACGTCACGACGATCGTGGGTTTCTGGAAGGTGCTGGGGGCGCTGGCGCTGCTCTGGCCGCGGTTGCCGCGGCTCAAGGAGTGGGCCTATGCGGGGGCGTTCTTCGAGCTCACGGGCGCCGCGGCCTCGCACGCGTTCAGCGGCGGCGCTACGGGGCACGTGCTCCTGGTCTCGAGTCTGTCGTTGCTGGTGCTCGCGTCGTGGGCGCTGCGCCCCGAGAGCCGCCGGCTCGGCGAGCTCTGGCCGGCTCGCGCCGGGGAGGTCCGTGCGCCAGCGCTGGTGCGCTAGCGCGGAGCTTCGACGGCGTACTGGAGCAGCAGGTTGCTCGAGCCTTCCCAGCGGCGGGTGGCGAGCAAGCGCAGGGGCGCGGCCTGGTGCTCGGGAAGGCGGGGGTGCCCGCGCCGAGCACGATCGGGCCCAGCATCAGGTGCAACTCATCGACGAGGCCCGTCGCCAGCAAGTCGTGCCAGAGCGTGCGGCTGCCAAAGATCAAGATATCGCGCCCGGGACCGTGCTTCAGCTCGGCGAGCTGGCGGTGGGCCTCGGCGCGGCGCACGATGCGCGTGGTGCCGCGCCAGGGCTCGGTCTGTTCGGGGCGGACCGTATCCGACACCACGATCTTCTCGATCGCGTCATTGCGGAGCGAGATCTGGCGCTGGGCCTCGCTCGCCCCGGGGTTCTCCTTCACCTGCGGCCAGAAGCTCTTGAACAGGGTGTAGCTGGTGGCTCCCAGCAACAGAGTGTCGGCTGCCTGCAGCCGCTCGGCGTTGTAGGCGTCGAAGCTGTGGTCCATGGGCAGGGCCATGACATTGCGGTTCGGGCCTTCGTAGAAGCCGTCCAGGGAGATGATGTTGGCGACGATGAGCTTGCGCATGGCGTTGGTCCTCTCGGTTCGAGGGGCCACTTCGGCCTCCTCGAACGTGTAGAGACGAGGCCGCGCGGAAACTCATCGCTGCCCGGGCAGTTTCTTTCTCAGGGCTCCGGAGCTGCGGGCAGGGCCAGGCGGCCGAGCAACTGCGAGTCGAGAAAAGCGTCTATTTCAGCGATCTTACCGGCGCGCAGGCAAAGCAGGTTGACGGCCGAGAGGCGCAGCTCGGCCGCGCCCGGAGGCATGGAGTAGCAGGCGAAGCCGAGCTGGGTGTTCACGCGCAGCGGCACGAGCCGCCAGGGCAGGGCGAACACGCGTTCCCCGAAGAACCGGCCCACGTCGTGACGTCCATCGAACCAGGCGGGCAGGGGGGGCATCACGAAGCGCACGTCTTCGGTCAACAGGGAGAGTAGCGCCGCGAGATCCTTGGTGTGCCAGGCGCGCAGGAAGTCGTCGACCAGAGCGCGTTGCTCGTAGCTCTGCAGTGAGCTCAGCTCGGCCTGCTGCGAGCGCTCCGGGCGGCGCTCCGCGAGCGTCCTGCGCGCCCGCTGCAGCGCTGTTCACGGCCGGTACGCTGCTCTCCAGCTGCTCGGCGATCTCGGCGGCGGAGAACTCCAGCACCTCGGCGAGCAGCAGCACCGCACGCTGCATTCCCGGCAGGTGTTGCAGCCCCGCGATGAAGGCGAGCTCCAGGCTCTCGCGCTGCAGCGCGCTGTCCGCCGGGTCCGCGGAGGGATCGGCAGGCTCGGTCTCGACCCACGGCTCGAGCCAGATCGGGTCGAGCACGGGCTGACCGAGGTCGAACACGTCGCTGCGCGCGGGGCCGTGCTCCGGCGAGAGCATGCGGCGGGGCCGCTGCGAGATCAGCCGCAGGCAGGCGTGGGTGGTGATCTTGTACAGCCAGCTGCGCAGGGAGCTGCGGCCCTCAAAGGGCCCGAGCCCCTTCCAGGCGCCGAGCAGTGCCTCCTGCAGCGCGTCCTCTGCGTCCTGCACCGAGCCGAGCATGCGGTAGCAGTGCGCGTGCAGCTCGCGCCGGTGCGGCGCCAGCAGGCGATTGAACGCGGCGGAGTCGCCGCGCCGAGCGGCGCTGAGCAGGTCCGGCTCGAGCCGGGGATCGGGGCCGGGCATGCGGCGGAGCTAGCACGGGCGCGCTCGCCGGGGAACCGCTGGCCCGTCACCGTAGAAGATATTGACACTAATTATCAATATCTATACTGTCTGCCGCGAAACGAGGACTTCGACCGTGTGCAACGAGCTGGATCGGCGTGCGCCGCGCCAACGCCGACCTGTCGCAGGCTCCACGCTCGACGGCAGATGCTGGTGCTGCTGCAGCCTCGCCGCGAGCTGGATCGCCGCCTGCTGGCTCGCCGCCGTGGCGCCAGCGCGGGCTCGAGACGCGAGCCCTGCCGCGCCCGCGCTGGACGACAGCGCCGATCTGGAAGTGGGTGGTGAGGATCTCGACGCTGGCCTCGCCGAGGTGACCGTGCAGGTACGCCGCAGCGAGCGGCAGCGGCTGCAGCAATCGGCCGAGGCCGTGAACGTGGTCGACACGCGGCCCGCGCAGCGCCAGACGGCCGATCTCGGCGAGGTGCTGGCGCGCACGCAGGGCGTCGCGATCCGCCGCGATGGCGGCCTGGGCAGTGAGGCGCGCTTCTCGCTCAACGGGCTGTACGACGATCAGGTCCGCTTCTTCCTCGACGGCGTTCCGCTGGAGATCTCGGGGTTCCCGTTCGGCATCGCCAGCGTGCCGGTCAACCTGGTGCAGCGGGTCGAGATCTATCGCGGAGTGGTGCCGGTGCGCTTCGGAGCCGACGCGCTCGGTGGCGCGGTCAACCTGGTCAGCAACCAGGAGGATGAGACCCGGTTCGGCGCGAGCTACCAGGTCGGCTCCTTCGGCACGCACCGCGCCACGCTGAACGGGCGCTACCGCCACGAGCCCACCGGCATCGTGCTGGGAGGCGCGGCGTTTCTGGACCTGGCCCGGAACGACTACCCCGTCGACGTGGAGGTCCCCGACGAGCGGGGGCGGCTGTTCCCCGCGACGGTGCGTCGCTTCCACGACGGCTACCGCGCCCGGGGAGCGATGCTCGAGGCCGGCGTCGTCGACCGGAGCTGGGCGAAGCGGCTCCTGCTGCAAGGCTTCGCGTCCACGTACGAGAAGGAGCTGCAGCACAACCTGGTGATGACGGTGCCGTACGGCGAGGTCGAGTACGGAGAGACCGTGTACGGGCTGACGGCCCGCTACGATGTCGAGCTCACCGAGCAGCTCGAGCTCGCGCTGATCGCCAACTATTCACATCGGCGCGTCGACTTCGTGGACCGGGCGCAGTGGGTCTACGACTGGTTCGGCCAGCGCGTCCGCGAGCGCCGGATCGCTGGCGAGATCGAGGCCGATCCGACCGATCAGAGCTCGTGGCAGGACGGGGGCTTCGGGCGCGCGACGCTGACCTGGCGGCCCGTGCCGGAGCACGCTTTGAGGCTGTCGCTGTCTCCGAACTACGCGACGCGCACGGGCGACGAGCGCATTCAGGCCGACCCCGACGCCCGCGATCCGCTCAGCGCGGAGCGCCGGCTCTTCAGCTTCGTGAGCGGTCTCGAGTACGAGCTGAATCTGTTCGGAGAGCGCCTGTCGAACGTCGCCTTCGTGAAGGACTATCTTTACCGGGCGCACAGCGAGGAGCCGCTGCCCGGCGGCCTCTTCCGTGAGCGAGACACGCAGCGGCATCGCGCCGGCGTGGGCGATGCATTCCGGTTCCAGGTCTTGCCCTGGCTGTACGCCAAGGCCTCCTACGAGTACGCCACGCGCCTGCCGCGCCCCGATGAGGTCTTCGGGGACGGGGCGCTGGTACTGGCCAATCTCGAGCTTCAGCCCGAGGTGAGCCACAACGCGAATGTGGGCCCGCGCATCGAGCTCCGGGACCCGGGCACCGGCGAGTGGATCGTCGACGTGAATGGCTTTCTGCGCGACAGCGATCGCCTGGTGGTGCAGCTCGGCAACGACCGCACTTTCTCTTATCAGAACGTCTACCGCGCGCGGAGCCTCGGCATCGAGAGCGCGCTGTCCTGGCTGTCTCCGGGGCGCCACGTCGCGCTGGACGGAAGCTTGACCTGGCAAGATGTGCGCAACGCCTCCAGCACGGGTACGTTCGGCGACTTCGAGGGCGATCGCATCCCCAACCGCCCGTACCTGTTCGCGAGCTGGGGGGCGCACCTGCGCTTCGCCCACCTGCCCGGAGCGGACGACGCGCTAGAGCCCTTCTACGACGGCCGCTATGTCCATTCATTCTTTCGCGGCTGGGAGAGCCAGGGCTTGCGCGAGTTCAAGCAGGTTGTCGGCGCGCAGGTGACGCACTCCGCGGGCCTGTCGTGGACGCTGGATCGCTACGTCTGGCGCAGCACGCTCACCTTCGAGGTGGACAACCTCACGGACGCGAAGGTCTTCGACAACTTCGGCGTGCAGCGCCCGGGGCGGGCCTTTTACCTGAAGCTCATGGGGGATCTTTGAATCTTGCACGAGCCCGCCGGGCGGGCAGAAAGGCAAACATGTCGATGGAGGTCAGGAGAACCAGGATTGGCGCGCTCGTTGTTTCGCTGAGCGCGCTGGGCGCCCCGGCGTGCAGCGGCGAGGCGCGCGTCGCGGGCACGGCCGGCGGCGGCCCGGTGTACGCGCTGATGAGCCAGGTCTACACGGATGACGATCGCACCGTGTACATCGCAGCCACTCACTCGATCGATACCGGCGAGGTGTCGCTGGACGGCGCCCACGAGTTCCCCAGCGTCGCGAATTTCGAAGCCATCGCCGGGCGCCTGCTCGTGTCGAGCGGGGACGCCCCGATCATCACCGCCTACGAGATCGATGACGCGCTCGACTGGCACGAGGGGCAGACCGTCAGCTTTGCGGCGTTTCCGCTCGAGGACAATGCCAACTTCTTCTACCAGTACCTGGTGGACGAGCATCACATGTACATGCCCTTTGACGGCTACAAGCGCATCGTCTGGGATCCGACAGAGCTCGAGATCGAGACGGTGCTGGAGGACACGCGGCTCGTGCCGGAGCGGAACGGGATGCCGATCGAGGCCGCCGGCAATCGCAGCGGCATCCGCTACCCATCCCGGGTGATGATGCCGTTCTTTTATCACGACGAGGATTGGTACGAGTTCGCCCCGGTGTCCCCCATCGCGGTGTACGATCCGCAGACGCACGAAGAGAGCAAGGTCATCGAAGCGCCCTGCGCAGGGCTCGCCATCGCCTCGCAGGACGAGCAGGGCAACACGTACTTCAGCAGCTGGGACTACGGACCGCTGCTGGCGCTCTATGGCCTGGCGCCTCCGCCCTGCGTGGCGCGCATCACGGCAGACCATGAGCTGGATGAGAGCTTCACCAGCGATCTGACGCAGTGGACCGGCGGCCGCTTCGCCATCAACTTTCGCTACATTCGCGACGGCTGGGGCCTCGCCAATGTGTTCCACCAGGAGCGGCTGGGGGTCGACTTCACGGGCGGCAGCATCGATGCGACGGTGCAGGACCAGGTCTGGGAGGAGGAAAACTGGAGCGTGTGGCGCATCGACCTCGCGAACCAGGAAGCCCATCCGTTCGAGGCGGTCGATCTGCCGAGCTTCGGCTGGGGCCTCGTGGAGATCGACGGCCGATCCATCCTGACCGTGCCGTACGCCGACTCCTCGCGGACCAAGTTCTACGAGCTGGATGGCAGCGGCAATGCCAGCGAGCTGCTGGACGTCGTGGGTGACGCGACGTGGATCCGGGTGCGCTGACTTGCGGACCTGTGCTAGTCTCCAGCGTGTGCCCCTGGTGGTGAAATGAACTGCCCCCGCTGCGAGCCTAGCTCGCGGACACGTCGCTGGCGCTGGAGCATCGCGCTGCTCGTGCTGGTCTCGGGCGCGTTCTGGCTCGATCGCTCCGGAGCCTTGCGCTCCTCATCGCCAGAGCAGCGCCCCGAAGCGAGCAGCGCCGCGCGTCCTTGATGCCGCGCAGCGCGTCTGACTATTGCCCGACAAACGTCAGCGGGAAGGCCACTTCGGTCTCCGCGGACGCGGCCGGAAAGCGCCAGCCGCGCACGCTGTTCTCGATGCAGCTTTGCAGTTCGCGACGGCGGCTCCCGCGCGCGGTCACGTCGCGCACCTGCCCGGACGGGTCCACCGTCATCGTGACGTTGACCTGCGTGGTGTGCTCCTGCGCCGGGCGCGTGCTCGGCGCCACCAGCAGGCAGTCTCGCCCGATGGAACGCCAGTTGGCATCGACGGTTTGCGCGATCTCCGCCTCGCTCAGCCCGCTCGCGGAGGGCGGCGCATTCCGCTCGGCGCGCGCTGGATCCGGAGCGGCGGGCGAGGGCTGCACCCGCAAGGCGGTCGCGCACGCCTGCAGCGCGAACGGCGCCGCGGGTTCGCCGCGGCGCATGGCCTGGATCGCCGCCCCGTCGCACACGTTCTGAATGCGCGCGCGGCGGTACTGTGATGGGTAGCCGTCAGCGTCAACATAGCGGGCACACTCGGGTCCGCTCAGGTCTCGCCCCTGCCAGATGGACTCGACGTAGCGGCTTTCGCAGCTGGCGAGATCGGGAGCATTGGCGCCAGCGACGGCGACTGCGCTGCCGCGATCGCTCGCCGCATCCTCGCGCCGCTTGCCCTCGGCGTCCGCGCGCGCCTTGCTGAAGAACCGGGCCAGCGCGCTCTCGCCAGCCGCGTCCGAGCGCTCGGCGCTGGCGAAGCTGCTCGCGCGAGTCGCCCGAAGCTCGTTGCTCTGCGCGACCGCGGCAGCGCTGCGCGAGGAGGCCGAGTGCAGGTAGCGATCGCAGGCGGCGGCCTGTGCGTCGTTGAGCTCTTCTTCGCGCGCCTTCAGCGTTCGCGAAGCCGTCCTGCAGGCTCGATCGATGGTCGTCTGCTCGTACGCCGCCGCGTGCTGGGCGCAGGCTTCGCGGGTGAAGGGGGTGGCGGGCTCGCCGCTCAGGATGGTCCGGATCTCGGTGCGCTCGCAGACCCTCTCGATACGACCGCGGACCAGCTGGTCGCGCTGCTCGGCGTAGGCGGACGGATCGGCGCAGTCAGGCCCTCCGAGGTCCTGGCCCTTCCAGATGGATTGTACGTAATCATCCAGGCACAGAACCTTCTCCCCGACGGTCGCGTCAGCGCTCCGAGGCGGGGCCACCTCGGATTCCGCGGACACGCAGGCCAGCGCCGAGCTTCCGGCGACCGCTGCGAGCAGCGCGCACTCGCGCAGCCTGCTTCTGAGCTGGAGGTGAATGGTCCTGCAGGCCATCGTTTCGCCGTTGCCCGATGGGTCGTTTCCGAACGGAAGATTAGGCCAAGCCTGGCCTTCCGCCAAGGTCGCGCGGCCCGAGCGCCGTCCTGTTGTGTGACAAATCACACAGAATTCCAGGGCGATCGCAGCGATCCTGGTCGGATCCGTCGCCTTCCGCGGCGTTCGTCGCGTTCTTCGCGCGCCAGTGGGCACATGCTAGAGGGGCTCGGCGCGTGCAGCGCCGAGCCCTCTCTCTCGAGGCCCTCAGGGGGCAGGGCTGCGGGGGCAGCGCTCAGGGGGCCGGAGCCGGCGGCGCGGCTGCGGGCGGCGGCTCGGCGCCAGCCGGCGGCGTCGGTGGCAACACCACCACGGCTTGCCCGGTGAGAGCGGGGACGCCCGCCTGGCTCGGCGTGTCGGTGTACTGCGCGAAGAGCACGGCCGCGATGTTCTCGGCGCCTTGATGCCCGGCGTCGAGCACGGTCGAGAAGCTGCCCGTGCAACCCTGTGCCGTCGACAGCGAGTGCGCATGGGTGTCGTGCCCGAGCAGGTACTGCACCTGCACGCGCGCGCAATCCACCGGCTCGTTGTCGCTCACCGTGACCTGGTAGGTCAGCGTCTGCCCAAACTCGAACGCATCGCCGAACTGCGGCGTCACGAACGTCACGACCGGCGGCGTGTTGCCCACCACGATGTGCGCCGACGAGGTCGCGGAGCGGCCCGTGCTGTCGGTGACGCGCAGGGTGGGGGCGAAGCTGCCGTTCTGGTCGTAGGTCACGGTCGGGTTGGGGTCGGTCGAGTCGACCACGCCGTCGGCGTTGAAGTCCCACGCCAGCGTGATCTCGTCGCCATCCGGATCTGCCGTACCCGCGCTGGACAGCTGCACGGTGAGCGGCGCCAGCCCGAAGTTCTCACTGGCCGTCACCACGGGCACCGGTGTGAAGTTGCCCGGCTGCACGAAATCCACGCGCGCCAGCTGCGCCTCGGGGTTTTCCGAGAAGTAGCCGTCTCCGTACTCCAGGGTGTACAGCGCACCGTCGGGACCGAACTGCATGTCGATCGGGTTCTGAAACACGATCGACGGTAGCAAAGGCCGGATCTGATCGAAGCGCCCGCGGCGATCCAGGCGGAACTCGAACAGCGCGTCGCGCGACCACTCGTAGAAGATCGGCACACCGTCGAAGTAGCGCGGCCACTTGTTGCTGCTGCGGTTGCGGGGATCGAAGTGATACGCGGGGCCGCCCATGGGGGCCACGCCGGTCGCGCCAAGCTCCGGGAACTCCGCCGAAGCCAGCGAGCCGTACCAGACCTCGGGCTGCACCACCGGCGGCAGCTGCCGGCGCCCCGTGTTGTGCGGAGAGTCGTTGACCGGCGCGGAGCAGTCGAAGGCGGGCCCCGACACGCCTGTGGCGAAGTCGTAGTCGCGGTAGGGCAGCTCCGGCGTCGCGCAGTAAGGCCAGCCGTAGTTGCCCGCCTTGCGCACGATCATCCACTTGCCCTGCCCGGCGGGGCCGCGCTCCGGATCGGGATCGATCGCGTCCGGTGAGTAGTCGGCGAGGTACACCACGCCGCTGCGTCGATCCACCGCGAACCGGAACGGATTGCGCAGACCCATCGCGTAGATCTCGGGGCGCGTGCGCGGGGTGCCGGGGCGGAACAGGTTGCCCTTGGGGATGGTGTAGCTGCCGTCCGGCTCCACGTGGATGCGCAGCAGCTTGCCGCGCAGATCGTTGGTGTTGGCCGCGCTGCGCTGGGCGTCGTACGCCGGGTTGCGATCGGGGCGCTCGTCGATCGGGTCGAAGCCGTCGGACTCGAAGGGGTTGGTGTCGTCGCCCGTCGACAGGTACAGGTTGCCCTCGGCGTCGAAGTCGATCTTCCCGCCCACGTGGCAGCAGATGCCGCGGTCCGTGCGGACCTGCAGGATCTGCTGCTCCGAGCTCAGCACCAGCGCGTTGTTCTCGAACTTGAAGCGCGAGAGCTGCATGTGCCCGCGGAAGCGCTCGAAGTCGGCGGGCGTGCCGTTCGGCGGCGCGTCGCCCTCGTTCACGTCGGGCGTCGCCGGATCGTCCGTCGGGGTCGACAGAATTGGAGAGTAGTAGACGTACAGCCAGTGGTTCTTCTGAAAGTTGGCGTCGATCGCGATGCCCTGCAGGCCTTCTTCATCGTGCTGATACACGGGCACCGTGCTGACCACGGTGTTGAAGCCCGTCGCCGGGTCATGCAGGAACAGCCGCCCGTTGCGCGTGCTGTGCAACACCCGCCCGTCGGGCAACACCGCCAGCGAGATCGGCTCGCCGGGCGCGCCGTTCAGCGTGACCTTTTGAAAGCTCGTGTCCGGCGGCGGCGTGCTCACTGCCGTGCCGTCCGCTGCAGCCAGGCTCGCCAGGCCCGCGCCGGCCGCGAGCCACCGAGTCCAGCGCATCGCCGCGTGGGTCCCCGCAATCTTCTTCTTCACCGAGTGCCTCCCTCGTTGTGTTGCACTCTGGTAGCGAAGGAGAGGCGCTCGCGCAATGAGCGGAGAACCGCCGCGGCAAACTTCAGCGGGCCGGTCTTCACGAAGTTCGCGGGCGGCCTGCGTTGCGGCTCATGGCTCGGCGATTTTGAGGGGAATCTTTGTCACGCGCCGGCACTCAGCGGAGTTTTCACTGTGCGACACGTGCAACGCCGCGACGTCATGCAGGGAGCGGCATCCACTACACGCTGCCGGCGAGCTGCTGCGCGCGCGCCAGCAAGCGGGCTCGCTGGCGCGCGTTCTGCGTGAGCGCCGCCGCCCACTCGAACTCGGCGCGCGCCTCCTGGTTGCGCCCCAGCCGGGCGAGCAGATCGGCGCGCGCGCTCGACAGCAGCGCATAGCTGGCTAGAGCGGGCTCCGCGCTCAGCGGCTCGAGCAACGCGAGCCCGGCGGCGGGCCCGTCCGCCATCCCCATGGCCACGGCGCGGTTCAGCGCCACCACCGGCGAGGGCCAGACTTCGAGCAGCTGCGCATACAGAGCGGCGATGCCGGTCCAGTCCGTCTCGGCTGCGCTCTGCGCCCGCGCGTGGCAGGCGGTGATGGCGGCGAGCAGCGCGTAGGGGCCCTTCGCCCCGCCCAGTCGCTGCGCGCGCTCCAGCTCCTCGAGGCCGCGCCGGATCGACAGCGAGTCCCAGCGCGAGCGATCCTGATCGAGCAGCAAGATGGGCTCGCCTGCAGCATCGGTGCGCGCCGGCAAGCGCGAGGCGTTGATCTCCATCAGCGCCAGCAAGCCGTGCACCTCCGGCTCTTCCGGCGCCAGCTCGACCAGGATGCGCCCGAGGCGTTGCGCCTCCTCGCACAGCGCGGGGCGCAGCACGTCATCGCCCGCGGTCGCCGCGTAGCCCATCAGATACACGACCTCCAGCCACGGCGTTCAAGTAGGCATAGGCCGCCGCCCATGCTCTCACCACTCCGCCGAGAATTGGAGCCCCGCGCCCCCGGCGCTGGCCAGCGGAGCGAGCGACCACTGCACGCCCGGCGAGCTCGAGCGCGGATTCACTCCCTCCGCCGGCGGAAATTCCCGCGCGGCCGCCTGCGCAGCCCCACAACCGAGCAGACGGCAAGGGTCGATGAGCTCGCCCCCCAGCAGCCCCAGCACGAGCGCGCCGCCGGCCACCCCCAGCTCGCTCGCGCGCAGCGGCGGAATCACACCGTGCAACGCCGGCACCGCGAACCCGATCGCCGTGCCCACGGCGCTGCCCACCCAGATGTCGCTCCGGTAGTGGCGCCCCGCGCGCACCCGCAGCTGCGCGGTGGTGCCCGCGAGCAACAGCTCCGCGCCCCATATCAGATGCCGCGACCACGGCTCGCGCGTGCGCCCGGCATACAGCAGCGAGCCGGCGACCGCCGCCGTGAACGCGGTGCTGGCGTGTCCCGAATAGAACGAGACATACGCCTCCGAGCCCTGCTCCCGCGTGAAACGCTGCAGCGCCGGCAGCTCGGAGTGCGTGTACGGCCGCGGCCGGCGCACGATCTCCTTGGTCGCCGTCACCAGCAGCAGATTGACCGCGTGTGCCTCCGCGTACATCAAGGTCCCGTTGGCGAGCCCGGCGTCGAACGGCAACCAGAACTGACCGGCGAGGGGCAACAGCAGCGCGAGCGCGCCGGTCACGTTGCTGGCCTGCGCGGCCGCATCGCTGAAGTTGCGCCGCACGCTCACGTCCACCCCGGGCTCCCAGTCCCAGCGCCCGCCATGCCCGCCGCGAGTGCCCTGGATGATGATGGCGCCCGCAAAGGCAGCGCTCGTCAGAGCGGCCTCCGCCCAGAATTGCGGCGCGGGCCGGCGCTGATCCAGCGGAGCCGCGCTCGCGGGCGCCGCCAGCCCGATCAGTCCCAGCACGAGCCAAGCGATGCCGCGCATCTCGTCGACAGCGGCCTACCACACTCTGCTCCGGTCCGAGAGGGCTCGCAGCCGCCCGTCCCCCCGCGACTCCAGAATGTGCCCAACGCGCGACAGGCCGCGGCGCGCGTCAGTGGGCGCGCGCGCTGGTGCCGGCGCTGGCGAAGCTGCCGGTCGCCTCCGGACACTCGTTGCGAATGCGCAAGGCGAGCGGGGAGTCGGGCCATTCCGCGAAGAAGCGCTGGGCGCGCGCGCGGATGTCTCGGCCCAGCTTGCACTCGGCCACGAGCCTCAGCATGGCGATCTGCTCTCGCTCTCGCGCTGCTCCGGGAGCAGCACCGCACAGCGCTTTCAGGGCTTGCCGCGGCTGCTCCCGGCGCAGCCAGCATTCGGCGCGTTGCACGGGATCCCGGCGCTGGCAGAGCCCCGGATCGGAGGGCGGACTCTCGCCGCGGCGAGCTCGCCTGGGCTGCGCCGCCCGCGGCGCTGCGGCCGCCTCGGGTTTCTCGTCGCGCAGCTCCGCTGCGACGGAGGGCTGCGCTGCTGCCGGCTCGAGCTCGACCGGCGGCGGAGGCGGCGGGCTGAGGGACAGGGCGCGGGCGGGCGGCGCGGGATCTGCGATCGGGCTCGCCGGGGCCAGCGGTGGAGGATCTTCCGCGCTGCCGGAGCTGAGCCGGCCCAGCGCGAAGCCAGCGAGCAGCGCCAGGGCGGCGCCTCCCGAGATCGCCCAGGCCGCGCGCCGACAATCTGCAGCGATGCGCCGCCAGCGCGCCGGGGTGCCGTACTGGGGCGCGGCCCCGGCTTCGAGGGCGCTCTCGCTCGGCGCAGCACGGTTCGCGATCGGGGGTAGCTGCGCGAGCGTCTCGCGCACACGCTGATAGGACGAGGCCAGCTGAGCCGGAGTCGGCTCCAGCAGCGCTTGCCATTCGCTCAGCGCTCCTGCGACGGCTGGAGGCAAGGCGTCTTGCCGGTCTTCGCCGCGCGACCGCGTGGACATCACGCACCGCCCCGGCAGCTGGTTCTCTTCTTCCACTCGCTCTCGATCTTCATACGCGCATCTTCCTCCAACGCGTAGGCCGCCTTGGTCGTGACATTCATGACTCTCGCCGTCTCCTCACCCGACAGCCCGTGGATGCGTCGCCACCAGAACGCTTCTCGCTGCCGCAGCGGGACGCGCTCCAGGATCTGCAACAGCGAGCGCAGCTCCTGCGACAGCTCGGCCTGCCGCTCCGGATCGATCGCTGGCAGAGCTCGAGTGGCCAGCTGCGCCTCGCTCGGCTGCTCTCGCGGGAACGGCCAGAGCAGTCGAAAGGACTTGTTGCGCAGCGAATTGTTGCAGCGCCGCTTCGCGATGCGCAGCGCCATGGCCAGCGGGCTATCGGCCGAGATCACTGCGGCCCAGGACCGGTGCAACTCCAGCCAGATCTCCTGCAGTAGGTCGTCGACCTCGTGCTGGCGCGCGGCGGCGCTGGCGATCCGGCGCATGCAGGGCAGCCAGCGCTCCACGGCGTCGTTCAGATCGCGGGGGATGTAAGCGAAGCGGTCGCTCGGAGCGGCGGCGTGAGGGGCTGCAGCCTGGGCCGCCGCGAGCGCTGGAGCATTGGCAGCGACCGTGCCGTGCAGCGAGGGCGGCCGCTCGTGGAAGCCACTGCACAGCTCGTCGATGTCGAGCTCGCCGCACTGCCGGCCGAAGCGATGTTCTTCACCTTGCACCCGCCACGTCCTTTCCCGAACCTGACACGTCCCAGCGCCAGCCCAGCGCCAGTGCAGCCGATAGCTGCGAGCTCTGCGCAACGAAGCTCGCGCCGCCGCGGGCGGGGCCGAGGCCGGACTTTCCCCCCGCCACGTCGAGCCCGCCCAGCAGCTCGACCACGAGTCCGCCGTACTCCCACGCGAGCCCGATGCGGCTGCCGAACGTCCCATAGCGAGTGGAACCGGCGCCATAGTCGGCGGACGCCAGCGACTCCAGGCTGATGAGGGCGCCCCGCAAACAACCGTTCAGCGACCACCGCCCCGCGTAGGGCTGGATCGATAGCAGCTCCGAGCAGAGCGCGAAGGCTGCGCTGCGCTGGCGCAGCGAGACGCCGACGGGGCGCGGGCCGGGAAGAAAGGTCCAGGGCTGACTGGGCCAAAGCGTGGCCTCGATCCGCGCCTGCACTCCGCCGCGCGAGACGCCGAGCGTCAGCCCCGCGCCGAGCGAAGCTCGAGGCAGCGCGCCCGAGACGTAGAGCCCTTGGCCCAGTACGCGCGGCTCCCAGTGGGCCGCGCCGGATCCCTTCGCGGGGGCCTTCGGTGGCTCGGGCGCGTCCGGCTTCGGCGCTCGAGCTGGAGCGCGCAGGGCGGGCAACGCCTCGGTACTGCTCAGCTCGATCACGGAAGCCTCCGCGGCAGAGCTCTGCTCCGCGCGGGCGCGCTCCCGGTTGCGGCGCAACAGCGCTTCCACCTGCTCCGAAGGGCTGTCCGTGCGCGCGAGGCCCGCGGTGCGCACCGCGGCATCCACCAGCGCGGCGCAATCCTCACCGTCCAGCTCGTCCGTGCGGCCTCCGTTGAACTGCATGCGCAGCCGAAACCCGCGCTCGCTGATGCGCACGATCACGATGCGACCGTCGAGATAGTTGCTGCCCCCCTCGGCGACCTGGGCATCGAGCCGCGCCAGGAACGCGTCCGCCTCGGGACAGCCCGGCGCCACCTGATACACCAGGTGCCAATTCAGCTGGCGCGCCGCCGCCCACGCCGGGCGCGGCCCGGCGCTGACCAGCAGCGCCAGCGCGAGCAGGGCGGCGAGGGGCTTCATGGCGCGCACGCCGGGTTGTCCGCAGCCCTGGCGGGCAACAGCCCCTTCTCGAGAGCGGTCTGAATGGCATGGACCATGAGATCGGAGAGCTGAGGTGGCGGGCCGCTGAACTCCCCCTGGGCCCATTCGTTCAGCCGCCTGCGGATCTCTCGCGTGTCGATCGTCACGGGCGCTTGAAGCTCGAGTGACGGCAGAAGCTCGCGCAAGCCCGCGGGATCGGTGAGCGCGGGCCGAGCGGCATTGATCTTGGCGAAGCGCGCCTGGACCTCGGGCTGCAGCAGAGTGTCCAGCCAGCGCAGACCTGCCTCGTCCGCGGGGCTGGCGAGAGCGGGAAGCGCGAAGGCGTCGGTCGTGAACAGGAAGGTGCCCTCGGTGCCGGGGAACGGCCCTCGAGCGGCGAAGAGAGACTGACCGGGCTTGGTCAGCTGGGTCCAGTCCGGGGCGATGAACAGGGCCGCGTCGCCGCTCGCGACCTCTTCCAGCGCCGCTTCCAGACTCGTGGGCGGCGGTTTGCAGAGCCCCGGCGAGCATCGGTTCAAGTATGGGCGTAGTCTGTCGAGCGCCTCCAGCGCCCCGGCGAGGAGCACCGCGGTCCGGGCGCTGTCCCGCTCCCAGCAGCGGCCGGTCCAGCGCTCCTGCTCGATGCTCGGATCCGAGACCAGCAACGACAGGCTCTCCAGCAGATACTGCAGGGACTGACCGGCGACGTCCTGATTCTTCCAGCAATCACCCTCACCGAGTTGACAACCCTGGAACTCCGTCACGGGAATCGTGATCACGCGCTGCCCGTCAGCGCCCAGGCACGAGAGCAGCTCGACCAGGCTGTCGACGTTGGTCACCGCCTGCTGCGCACAGCGCGCGAAGCGCTGCTTGTTGCGGACGACGTAATTGACCTGATGCAGACCGAGCGGCACCCCGTAGATCTCCGGGGCTGCGCAGTCGTCCCCCGGTGGGCAACAACGCAGGCCCTGTAAGACGCGGGGATCGAAGCGCTCGGCCAGGTCTGCATAGCCGTCGGAACCATTCAACAACCTCACCCGAGCCGGGCCATCGCTGACGCATGGCGTCCAGTGCAGCAGATCGAGGCCCGGGTGAGTGAGGAAGGCGTCCACGTGCGGGCTCCCCTCCGCGCCGTCCAGGACCTCCTCGAGGCGCGCCATCATCTCATCCTTGGTCGACTCCTCGATCAGGTTCACCGTGACGCCCGGCTGCTCCTCGGCGGCCTCCCGCAGCGAGGCTCCCGGCGAGCTCCCTGCCGTGGGCCACCAGGTCATCACCTCGATCGGCGTTGGCGCGCAGCGCTCGCTGCGACACGCCGGCGCCTGACTGCTGCAGCCGAACAGCGCGTGGACCGCGCCCGCGCAGGCGACCAGGCGGGCTGCTCGCCAGCCCGCCACGCTCCGCGCGGGCGCGGCCTTCACTGCACGTCGCACCGCGCGCACGACGATTGCTCCCCGTGCGCTCAACGTCCCCTTGCGCGGTGCGTCGCTGCCCATGGCGTCCCTTCGACCCGGCTCCGCAGCGTAAGTGCGAGCCGTCGCGAATTTCTCCGGAGCGAAAGCGACGGCAATCAATACTTGGCAGCGATACAGAGATTATTCGGCCACGCCAGAATCACGGCGGCTTCTGGGCAGTCACCGGGCCCGCGCCACCGCGCCGGCGCGGTCGGTCATCTTTCGAAGCATCCAGCTCCTGCCGAAGTTCTGCTCCGCCGCCAGTGCATTGTGTGACCGGCAGCGCAGGGTCAAGTTGTCGAGCGTCGCCGGGCCACCGCGCCCGTGCGGCCTCTCCGGGCGCTCGCGTCGGAAGCGCGGCCAGTCACATATCCTGCAGCCAAACCCGGGGCTTGAAGGCAGCCCAGGTCACGTAGCAATGGGCGTTGTCAGAACCGTCCAAGTGATCTCGGGCGCGACCCGGGCCGAGAGCAAAATCGCCAGACGGCATCGCGCACGGCGAACCCGCTGACGCCGCCCCCCGTCACTCCCCATATCGAAACGCGAAACCGTTGCGCGCACCCGGTCCACGATACGGCACAATCCGCCCCAGCGACGGCGGCGGAAAGTGCGCCGTCAGCACCAGCGTGTCGGTGTCGCAGTGTCGTTCCAGAAAGCTGCGGCGGGTGCGGCGCGCTTGCTCGGGGTCGCGATCCCAGACGGGGCTCCACTCGGGGTGGGGGCATTGCACCGGGCTGTGCATCATGTCGCCGCACATCGCCGCGCGGCGCGCTCCCGACTTCAGGTTGACCACGACGTGGCCCTCGGTGTGGCCGAGCGCGGGCTCCAGCCAGACCTGATCGTCGAGCGCGAAGTCGAGCTCCACCAGCTGCATCAGCCCGGCCTCCGCCACGGGCAGCACGCTCTGCTCGAAGGCGGCGCCGCCGAGCTTCGCCGTGGCCTCGTACTCCAGCCGGGAGAACACGTAGCGCGCGTTGGGGAAGGTGGGCACCCAGCGGCCGTCGCGCTGCCGGGTGTTCCAGCCGCAGTGGTCGGAGTGCAGATGGGTGCAGAAGACGTAGTCGATGTCTTGCGGGGCGTGGCCCGCCGCCGCCAGCCGCTCGAGCCAGCTGGCGTTGGTGCGCTCGTGCCAGTCCGGCGCGTCAGGCTGGTTCTTGCCGCAGCCCACGCAGGTATCGATCAGGATGCGGTGGTGGCGGGTGCGGACGAGGTACGCCTGGACGGGGATGCGGATGCGCTGCGTGTGCGGGCACAGCGCGTCCGGCTCCAGCCAGCTACGGTACGGATCCAGCGCCTCGCGTGTGGCCTCGTGGAAGACCTCGACGATGGGAGCATGCAGGCTCGTGATGTCGAGCAGGGTCTGGATTTCGATCTCACCCAGGCGCATGCCGGGGGGCATTAACAGATCAGGACCCGAAAACGAAGATCACGTGCGCGCCGGCCTCTGCCCAGTCGAAGGCGGGCGTGTCGGCGCCGCCCTTGATGGAATTGT
>DASTRX010000080.1:0-32190 GCA_035760985.1 Polyangiaceae bacterium | reverse complement strand
AGCGTGGACGACGTGCGCGCCCCGATCGGCGCCATCCTGGGCTCGAACGCTTCGGTCACGCCCGATAACCCCCCGCAGGTCTCGCTGGAAGCCGCCCTGCAGGGCGCCTACGAGGCGGTGCGCAACGCGCCGCTGGTCGGCACGGACACCTTCGCGCAGCGCGCGGTGGTCGTGATCAGCAACCGCGACATCGCGGTCGGCGCGTGCATGGGCGTGCCCACGGCGCTGGAGCTGGCGCAACAGGCCACCCAGGGCCCGAATCCGATCGCCACCTACGCCGTCGCGCTGGGCGATCCGAACGAAGACAATCCGACCGCCGACGCCAGCACGGTGGCGAGCGCGACGGCGCTGGCGGCTGCGGGCAGAACGCGCGTCTTCAACGGTGTGGAGGACGTGACCGAAGGCGCAACCGCCGTGAGCAAGGTCCTGACGGATGTCGGGTCCTGCGTCTACACGGTGAATCGCCTGGACCTCGGGCCCCTGGGCGCTGCGGCTCTGCCGCAGGGCTCGTACGTCTCCTACGTAAACCCGGCGGATCCGAGCGACCCCGCAGCCGGCCCCAAGGCGATCGACATCCCCTTCAACTCCGCCTGTTCGGCCAACTCCGGCGCCGACGTGTCCGGCTGGAACAACGACGGCGGCCGCGTACGCATCTGCGGGCAAGCCTGCAGCGACCTGCGCAAGGTCATCAACGACGTGAGCGGCCTGCACCTCGCCGAGCAGCTGAGCGCGCCGCCGATCCCGCTGGTCGTCAGCTCCCCCTGCGAGAACTTCCAGCTCCGCATCGACAACGCCCCTTCGCCCTGAGCGCGCCCGCGCCTCAGCGGATCGCGGGCGGCACGAACTGCTGGCAGGCGTCGCCGATCACGCCCACGGCCTGCTCGAAGAACGGCGCGTAGTCGTCGGCGCAGATCGCGCCCAGCGAGCCGAACGAGAAGCCCTCGACGAACGCTTGCAGGCGCGGAGCGCCGCCGGGCCCCAGGTCCGTGCAGGGGCCGCCCGGCAGAGCCTGCGGGCGATTGTCGTCCGCCACCAGGCCCAGCAGTACCAGCGCGCTCTCGTCGCCATGCTTCACCTGGAGCAAGCGCTCGCGCCAGTCCTCCGGGGTACCGTCGCTCGCCGAGTCATCCTCGTCGGTGAGGAGGGTCGCGACCAGCACGGCGTCCTCCCGCAGGAAGGACTCGTTGCAGCCTCCGGGCTCTTCCAGGGCCGCCGAGGTCGCCCCGAGCAGCGCGCCCACGGGTTGCTCATAAGAGCTGCCGGCGGTGCCCACGCGCGCCAGGCACGTGAAGGTCGCGCCCAGCTCCGGTTGGTCCGCGCCCATGAAGCGCGCCCCGCCGCTCAGCGCGCAATCGTCGCCGCCGTGCTGCGCGCGACGGCCCGCGCCGAGCGTCCCGTCGCAGACCTCCTCCGGCGTGCTCGGCTTGTGCTTCTCCGCAGCCACCACCTCGCCCGGCGTCATGGCGTCGGTGTCGACCACCATGACGTGATAATCAAACGCGCGCAGCTGGCGCGCGATCACCGCCAGGAAGCCCGGGAAGCTGCGCGTCAAGTTCGCCTGCTCCCGCTCCATCGAGAGCGAGTTATCGATCACGAACAGGAAATCCATCTTGCGACAGCTGCCTGGCGCCGCTGCGGCCGGCTGCTGCGCGGGCTCCGAGTAGAAGCTGCTCATCGAGCTCGGCGCGGGGCTGGCGGAGCTCGCCGTGCGCGCGGGCGCGAGCTCCAGCGCGGATGGCGGTGGGGCGCTGCCGCAAGCGGCACACACCAGAGCAACACCCAGGCAACCGAAAGCAGGACGGGCGAGCCAACCCTCGCCACGACTCGACACACTCATGGAAATGCCGCGGCCTTTCTACTGTGGTCCTACTGTGGTCCTACTGTGGTCTGCGGACGGTCTGCGGACGGTCTGCGGACGATCGGAACCAAAGAAGCCAAGCGCAACGCAGCCTGCCGACACGGGCCAGCAACGTTGCTCGTTCAGCGTGAGGGCGCTCTGCGACTTCGTCAAACGCGGCTCGCCCGCCGGGCCCAGCCGTTCCCCCGTGATACTGCGGTTTTTCTCGCAGCCACCCGTTTGTATTCGCGCGCGATGAAAAGGCGCCAACCTGGCGACCTTGGGCGCGCTGCGGTCCAGCGCGTCCGCGCGCGTCCGCACGTCCGCACACGACGACGATGCGCGCGGACCGGGGGCAACCTCCCGCGCTGGATGCTCCTACCGATCGGTAGCGGCTATGACCGATCGCTAGCGGCTACTACCGATCGGTCATAGGTAGGGTCTTTGCGGGCAGGCTTTCGTAGCGCCGGCGAGCGCCGCGCGTCTGCCGTGGGCCGCGCAACGTCTTCGAGCGAATCGAGTTGAGGTTTCCTGGGGAACCTGGCGTCCCGGCGCGCGGCCCCCTCCGCGTGGCGAGCGCCGCCCGCGTGCGCTTTCTGCTCGCTTTCGCTTCCCGTCCCCCAATGCGCGACGCTCCCATCTCCGCCGCGAGCGTCGCCGCGGTCGCCTTGCCATCGGGATCGACCTGGTCGGTCTACCTGGGGGCCTCGCCGAAAGGGATCACTTATGACCGATCGGTAGGAGACTTTGCGCGCGCAGACCCCCGCGCCGGGAGGCGCGCTGAGGCTGCCGCCGCCGGGAGGCGCGCTGCGACTGCCGCCGGGAGGCGCGCTGTGAGTGCCGGCGCTCGGTGCCCCGAGGGTTCGGACAGTGGCGGTGGGGATGAGGTCCGGCCCCAACCCAAGCCGCAGATCGCGCTGGCAGCGGCGTCTCGAGGAGGGCTGGGCGCCGCGCAGCCGTGCGCCTTGCTCAGCTTTCGAAGCGGGCGGGGCCGGCGTGGTACAGCTGCGCGCTGTACGGGGGCAGCAGCACCACTTCGCCCGCGCGGCGCTCGGTGCCGGTGCGCTCGGAGTCGGCGGTGTCGAAGGCCAGGCGCCAGGGGCCGGCGACGGCGGTGGGAATGGTGAAGGGGACCGCTTCGGCGTCGGCGTTGAACAGGAACAGGCAGCGATCGAGCTCGCGCGCCACGGGCTCGAAGGGGGCCTCGGGATGGCACGCGACGTGGACGCACAGCGCGCGCCTCGCCGCGCGGTCCCAGTCGAGCACGCCGAATTCGATGCCGTCGGGGCCGAACCAGCTCACGTCCTTCTCGGGCGAGAGCTCGCTGGGGCGCCCGTCGAGCCAGCGCGCGAGCCGCAAGCCGGGCACGCCGCGCACGAAGTGCACCATGCGGCGCGTGAACTCGAGCAGGCCCGTGTCGATGGTGTTCCAGTCGACCCAGCTGATCGGGCCATCCTGGCAGTAGGCGTTGTTGTTGCCTTGCTGGCTGCGCCCCAGCTCGTCTCCGGCCAGCAGCATGGGCACACCCTGAGAGCACAGCAACGTCAACAGCAGGTTGCGCTGCTGGCGCCGGCGCAGCGCCTGTACCACCGGATCTTGCGAGGGGCCTTCGCTGCCGCAGTTCCAGCCGCGGTTGTGGCTCTCGCCGTCGCGGTTGTACTCGCCGTTGGCCTCGTTGCGCTTCTTCTCGTAGCTGAGCAGGTCGAGCAGCGTGAAGCCGTCGTGGCAGGTCACGAAGTTGATGCTGGCACGCGGGTGGCGGCCCGCCGAGCGATACAGGTCGGCGCTGCCGGTGAAGCGGCGCGCGAACTCGCCCACGCCGGCGCCGCCGCGGCACCAGAACTCGCGCATCGAGTCGCGATACTTGCCGTTCCACTCGCTGAACGGCGCCGGAAACCTGCCCACCTGATAACCACCGGAGCCCAGATCCCAGGGCTCGGCGATCAGCTTGACGCGCTGGAGCACCGGGTCTTGCTGCAGTGCTCCCAGGAACGCGCTGAACGGATCGACCCACTGCGCGGTGCGCAGCAGCGCCGGGGCCAGGTCGAAGCGGAAGCCGTCGACGTGCATCTCCTCGACCCAGTAGCGCAGCGAGTCCATCACCAGCTGCAGCACCTGGGGGTGGCGGGTCTGCAGGGTGTTGCCGCAGCCCGTGTGATCGAGGTAGCGACCGGGCGCCTCGGGCGCGTGCTTGTAGTAGGCGTAGTTGTCGAGCCCGCGGAAGCAGAGCGTGGTCCCCGACTCGTTGCCTTCGCCGGTGTGGTTGTAGACGACGTCCAGCAAGACCTCGATCCCGGCGCGGTGCAACGCCGCCACCATGCGCTTGAACTCGGCCACCTGCTGGCCGCGCTGCCCCGAGCTCGAGTAGCTGTTATGGGGAGCGAAGTAGCCCAGCGTCGCGTAGCCCCAGTAATTGCTCAGGCCGCGGCTGCGCACGATCGCGTCGTCGTCGAACTGGTGCACGGGCAGCAGCTCCACCGCCGTGACGCCCAGGCGCTGCAGGTACGTGATCACGCTCGGGTGAGCCAGCCCCGCGTAGCTGCCTCGCTCCTCGGGCGGTACGTCGGGATGCTGGGCGGTGAAGCCCTTCACGTGCAGCTCGTAGATGACCGTGTCCTGCCAGGCGTGCCGCGGGCTCTGATCCCCCGCCCAGTCGAACTGGGTATCCACCACCACGCTGCGCGGCACGAAGGGCGCGCTATCGAGCGTGGACATGGCGCCGAACGGGTCGGCCCCCACGTGCCCGAAGACGGCCGGGTCCCAGCGCAAGCGGCCCTCGATCGCGCGGGCGTAGGGATCGAGCAGGAGCTTGTGCGGGTTGCAGCGGTGACCCGCCATCGGCTCGTACGGGCCGTGCACGCGGAAGCCATAGCGCTGGCCGGGCTGCACCCGGTCGACTCGACCGTACCAGTACGGCCCCTCGCGACCGGTCAGCTCCAGCCGCTCCTCGGCACCTTCTTCGTCGAACAGGCACAGCTCGACCAGCTTGCCCGCCTCGGAGAACACGCTGAAGTTGGTGCCTTTGCCGTCGAAGTGAGCACCCAGAGGCCAGGCTCGACCCGCACGCACTTCGAACACGGCCCCTCCTCTCCCTTACCGACTGCCGTTCCGTGGGCCGCAGATCGAACGCACGGGTGTCACTAAAACCCAGACCCGCCGCCGAGTCACCAAATTAGCGCCCGGCGTGCGTTTTCCCCCGATGCCGCCGTCTCAGACCGGGTCGGGCTCCAGCACGCGCACCTGGCGCTGCCCGGATTCATCCAGCCAGGCGCGCGGCATCGCCAGCGTGTCGAACGGCGCCGCGATCTTCCCCTGACGGTCGATCGCGACGCAGCCGCCGTGCCCGCCGAGCCGAGCGACATGGGCCAGCGCCTCGCGCGCCGCAGCATCCAGGCTCATGCCTTTCCAGAGCAGGCGCGCGTGCACGTCATGCGCGAACGCGGCGCGCAGAAAGTACTCGCCCGCGCCCGTCGCCGAGACGGCGCAGCTGGCGTCGCTCGCCCAGGTGCCGGCTCCCAGGATCGGGCTGTCGCCGATGCGGCTGATGCGCGCGTTCGTCGTCCCGCCGGTGGAGGTCGCCGCCGCCAGATGGCCCGCGGCATCCAGCGCGACGGCACCCACGGTCTGGCCCTCCTCCTCGGCGCGCTCGTGCAGGCGCGCCAGCTGCTCGCGCCGATAATCGGTGATGAAGTAGTCGGGCGGCTGCAGCGGCAAGCCGAGTCGCGCCGCGAGCTCGTCCGCCTCGTCCCCGCACAGCAGCACCTCCCGCTCTCGCTCGAGCAGGGCACGCGCCAGGCGCACCGGGTTCTGTACCTTGCGCACCAGGCACACGCCCGCGGCCCGTTGCGTCGCCCCGCACATCACGCTCGCGTCCAGCCGCACGCTACCGTCGCGCCGCAGCACGGCCCCGCGCGCGGCGTTGAACACGCGCGAGTCCTCCAGCACTTGCACCGCGGCGACCACCGCGTCGAGGGCGGGTCCGCCGCGCTCGAGCACGGCCGCGCCGGCCTCCAGCGCCGAACCCAGGTCGCGCCGCATCTCCTCGACGCGCTCACCGGGAATGCGCGACGCCGAGAAGGCGCCAGCGCCACCGTGCAACGCCAGCGCCGTGCGCGGCGCGCCCGCCCAGTGCGGGGCCCCGGATGTCCCCGCGGGACCTAGCATGGCTCGGCTGAGTCTCTCGGCGGCATCAGGTTGTCGCTGCGTCCGTCCGGTAATCCTGGGCGCGATAGAAGCGCCCGCTGGGCGCCCCATCTTCGAGCAACACCGGCACGAGCGCTCCGGGCAGGCAGCTCTCGACCGCGTTGGGCGCCTTGTCTCCGCCCAGGTCGGTGCGCAGCCAGCCCGGATCGAGCAGGCTCATGATCACGCCGGTGCCCTCGAGCGAGGGGCTGACATCGCGCACGTAGCGATCAACGGCCGCCTTCGACATGCTGTAAGGCAGCAGCTCGCGGATGTTCTCGATGCCGCTGGTCACGTTCACGATGCGCCCCCAGCGCCGCTTCAGCATCGGCGGTAGCAGGCGATCGCAGAGCCGCGCGAGGGCGATCACGTTCACCTCGAACGACTGGCGGTAGTCGTCGCTGGGCGTGCTGTGCGCCTCGCGCCACGGGCTCATGATCGCGGCGTTGTTGTACAGAATGTCCACACCGCCCGGATCGCGCAGCACGCCGTCGATCAACGCGTCAACCTGCGCCCCGTTCGACAGCTCCGCGGCTAGCCCGCGCGCTTCCACGCCGCGCTTGCGCAGCTCCGAGAGCAGCGGCTCGAGGTGGCTCAGCTGACGCGCATGCAGCAGCAATTTGCAGCCTTGCTCCGCGAGCCCCAGGGCTACTTGCTTACCAACTCCTCGACTCGCTCCCGTGACGAGGGCCCATTTTCCGCTCAGTTTGCTCATTGGGCGGCAGTATAGGGTCGCCCTGACGGCGCTGAACAGCCCCTGCGGAGCCGGCGGCGAGGGGTCGTTCAGACCTCGTAGCGCTGGCCGCGAAAAATGTACGTCCGCTTCTTGCCGGGGCTCGACGGGTGAACCTCGGGCACCGGCTCGGAGACGGGCGGCGGCGCTTCGGGCGCGGCGGCCATCTGCTTGTCCAGCCAGCGCCCGAGAAAATTGGCGGCCATGCGCAGCGCGGGCCGGTTCACGCTAGGTGGCACGAAGATGCACAAGCTGCCCAGCTCGAACTTTTTGATGAAGACCTGGTGTGCCGCGAACTCGAGCAGCACGTAATCGGGCGGGTCATCCTCGGGGAAGGCGCCCCACAGGCGCGCGATGCGCGGCCCCGCCTCGCGCAGCGCCGCGTTGTCGATCACCCCCGGCAGATCGCGCAGCACGAGGCCGCCCGCGGCGTCGACCACGAAGCTGCCGTACACGCCGTCGATGTCTTTCAGCGAGCTGAGGACGTCGGTTGATAACACTGCCATCTGGACTCCCTTTCCCTCAGCGCCGCGAGGGCTGCGGCAGGTCCAGCGAGGCAGATAGATTGCCATCTGCCTGCCAGCGCACCAGCGTCTGCGTCGTCTTCCCTCGCAGCTCGACGGCGCGCGGTGTACCGGAACGGATCGCTCGACCGATCAGCTCGGCGAGCCGCGCGGCATAGGCCACCCGCGCTGCCAGCTCTTCGCTGGCCGCCCCGCGGCCCTGGACCAGCTCGCCCGCCGCGCTCACGACCACCTCCGCCACCGTGCTCGGGCTTTCGCGCTCCGCGCGCGGCAACGGTGGGGGCAGGACCGAGCGCGGCAGCGCGCTCGCGCGTGCGGGCTCCTCGCTCGGGACCTCTGCTGCCGTCATTATTTGCGCCACCGTCGTTTGCGCTGCCGTCGTTTGCGCTGCCGTCTTCTGCGCCGCCCTCCCTTCCCCGGCAGCGGCCTCTCGGTCGAGCTCGGCCCCGCTCACCGCGGCCGGCGCCGCGCTGACCGGCGGCAGGTACGTCTCCGTGGGGGCGTCCTGGTCCAGCGGGGCACCCGGCGCTGACGCGCGCGGCGCCACGCGCGACGTTTGCTGGGGCCCCGGCTGACTGCCCACTTCGGCGCCCGCGTGCCCCAGCAGCCCCTGCAACGACGAGTGCACGGTGCGCACCGGCGCCAGCGTGCGCAAGCTCGGCTCGAGCGAGGCATCGCGCCAGGAGAGGATCTCCTGCGCGGCCGCTTCACCGCTCAGGCGGCCTGTTTCAGCGTGCATCAGCTCGCCCTCGACCAGGTGCAGATAGCCGCTGTCATCCCCCGACAGCACGAGGAAGACGCCCGTGGTCCGGGACAGGCTCTCGATCTGGAGCAACGTGTGCAGGCTGCTCTGAAGCGAGGACGCAGCGCGCGCCGCGCCAGAAGCTACAGAGCTTGCAGCTACAGAGCTTGCAGCTACAGAGCCCGCGGGCGCCGCCGCTCGATGGAGCGCGAGCTCCTCCTCGCCGGCTGGCTCCGGCTCCACCTCCAGCACGTCTTCGTCGTCTTCTTCTTCCGCATCGACGAACCCGAGCTCCGGCGGAACCGGAGCCTGGTGCGACGCCTGCGTGGCGGGGCCCGCCTCCGATTCCCAATCGTCCGCTGCGCTCATGCTCTCGTCCTTACCCCGGGCTCGCCCGCTTTGATGCCAGTCTCGAGGATCCGCCACAAACCCGATCGGGGCCTCGATCCGCGGGGCCGCAGTGTACTCGAAACGCAATCACGCACGAGGTTTCGTCGATGTCTCCCGGCACGGGAATTCGCCTCGCTCCATCGCGTTTCGCTGCCCCTGGGTGTCCCCGTTGGGTGCCGCCATAGCGTGAACGCGTCACCGTGCTGAAGCGTGATCCGAAAGTTCGGACGAGGGCCCTGCTCGTTCCGCGGGCCGCCGTGTGCTATCCGGCGCACATGATTCAGGCACGTCCGAGCGTCGAAGCGCTGGAGCGCTACGTGGCGCCGCTGGAAGGCCGTCGCGGTTTGCTCCGCCTCGACTTCAACGAGAACACGCTCGGGCCGAGCCCGCGCGTCCTGGAAGCCATCCGCTCCCTGCCCGCCGAGGCCTACGCGACGTACCCCGAATACGCCGGCCTCGAGGAGGCGTTCTCGCGCTACGTCGGCGTGCAGCGCGATCAGATCGCCGCGTTCAACGGGGCCGACGCCGCGATCCGCGCCGTGTTCGACGCCTTCGGCGAGCCGGGCGCCACATTTCTGACGACCCGCCCGACGTTCGGCTACTACCAGCCCTGCGCGCAGATCGCGGGCATGGCCCTGCGCAGCGTGGCTTACGCGGAGGACCTCTCGTTCCCCTGGGCCGCGTTCCGTGCGGAGCTGGCGCAGAAGCCGCGCATCTGCATGATCTGCAACCCAAACAATCCCACCAGCACGCTGGTGCCGTCGAGCGAGCTGCTGGGGCTCGCCCGCGAGTTCCCGGCGACGCTGTTTGTCGTGGACGAGATCTACGAGCCGTTCACGCGTGAGAGCGTGCTGCCCGACGCCACTCTGCTGCCCAATGTGCTGGCGCTGCGCTCGCTGTCCAAAGCCACCGGTCTGGCCGCGCTGCGGCTCGGCTTCGCCTGCGGCTCGGCACCACTGGTGGAGCGCGTCTTCCGCGTCACCGGGCCCTACGACATCAACTCGTTCGCCGTGGTGGCGGCGCGCGCGGCGCTCGAGGACGAGGCCCATACCCGGGCTTACCTCGCTGAAGTCGCGGCGGCGAAGGCCTGGACGCTCGCCGAGCTGGGGCGGCTCGGCCTGCGCTTCTTCCACCAGGGCGGCAACTATCTCTTGGTCTGGCCGGGCCGCGACGTCGCGGAGGTAGAGAAGCGCCTGCGCGCAGAGGGCATCCTGGTGCGCAGCATGGCGGGCAAGCCGCTGATCGATGGCTCGTTCCGGCTCAGCGTCGGCACCCGGCCCCAGATGCAGCGCTTCTGTGCCGCTTTGCGCGCGGTGCTATCGATTCCCGTCGGATCGGCGGAGCCGGTTTGACGTCGGCGGCCTGCCTGAGCTACCGGAGCAGCATGTCGTCGAAGCTGCAGTGGCTCACGGCGGGCTGGCTGGTCTTGCTGGCGGCGTGCGGGGGCTCCGACTCCGCTCCGCCTTCGAACGCGCCTGCCTCGAGCGACACGCCCGGATCGGAACAAACCGGCGTCCGCCCGCTCCTACCGTCTGAGAGCGGAGACCCGACGGCGGCCTCCGCCGAGCTCGAGCCCGGCTTCGCGATCTTCGTCGATGCGGAGACCGGCGTGATGCTGCAAGACGTGCACGACGCCGATCGCGAGATCGTGCATTTCGATCTGCAGCGGCAAGCGATGGTCTCCGCGGCGACCGGTGAGGCCGTGAGCGGCTGGACCACGGACGGCAACGATCTGCGCTGGGACCGCGGCGGCCGCTTTCGGGTGCGCTTCGGCAGCGAGGCGGGCGAAGCTCGCGCCTACTTCACGGAAGCGGGCCCGGGCACCATCTGCAATCTCTCCATCCTGGGTCCCGACCAGCTCTCGATCAGCGCGACGCGCGAGACACCGCCGCACACCTGAACCGGCGGCTCCCTGTCGCAAGGGCTGCGACGCGCCGCGCAGCCGGGGCGAGCTTGCGTTGGCCTACTGACCAGCGCGAAAGTGCGCGCTCACCCCATGAGGGGAAACGCCTCGCCTTGCCGGCCCGTATTCATGGGAAGTGCGTAGAAAGATGCCGCGTTAGTCTTTTCTCCCAGGCTCCAGGAAGCGCCCGGTCAGCCCGACTCCGGCCCGGCGCCCGCCCGTTACCCCTGAACAGGACTCTCGATCTGCCATGACCTCCATCGCCCCCTCCGGAACGGGTTCACCCGTCACCGCTCCGCCGCCTCCTCTGCGCTCGCACCGTCCGCCCCTGGTGGGCGTGATTGCGGGGCTGGTCTTCGTCCTGGGCCTGGGGGGATGGACCTTCCAGCGCATCGGCGAGGCGAAGACCGCACAGGCCGATGTGGCCGCCCGTCGCAGCGCCGAGCACGAGCGCGCGCTGAGCCTCGCGGGGCAGCCGCTGCGCGTGAGCGTGGTGCGCGGCAGCGCCGATCGCTGGCAGCCGCGCGTGGAGCTCGACGGCACGCTGGAGGCCGTGCACGAAGCCCAGCTCGGCTTCAAGGTGGGCGGGCGGCTGGCGCGGGTGGCGGTCAAGGTCGGCGATCGCGTGGCCGCCGGAGCGCTGCTCGCGGAGCTGGACGACAGCGAGGCGCAGGCCCAGGTGGCAGCCGCGGAGGCCCAGGCCCGGGCCGCGCAGGCCTCGCTCACGCTGGCGCAGGACGCCGAGCGGCGCACATTGCCCCTGGTCCAGGCCGGCTCGGTGCCGGAGGCGAACGGCGTGCAGAGCAGCGAGCAGCGCCAGCTCGCCGCCGCCCAGCTGGACGCGGCGCGCGCCCAGCACGCCCTGGCGCGCGCCGCGCTCACCAACCACGCCCTGAAGGCGCCCTTCGCCGGAACCATCACCATGGCCCCGACCGGCATCGGCGCCGTGGTGAACCCGGGCCAGCCGCTGTTCGGGCTGGTCGACACCAGCGCGCTCCGGCTGGCCACGACCGTCAGCGAGGAGGACGCGAACTTGCTGGAGAAAGGCGCGGAGGTGCACGTCAGGGCGGGCAGCAGCGACGTCAAGGGCAAGGTGAGCGCGGTCCTGGGCACGCTCGACGCTCGCACCCGCCGCGTGCCGGTGGTGGTCGACTTCGACAACACCAAGGGGGCGGGGTCCACGCTGCGCGCCGGCGCGTTCGTGCGCGGCTCGGTGGTCGCGCGCGACCCGATCCCGGTGCTGCGCCTGCCTCACGCGGTGCAACGCCCCGGCTCTCGCGACGAGGTCTGGGTGCTGGATGCGGCCTCTCGGCTCGAGGCGCGGCACCTCGCCTTCGCGATCGCGCCCGACGGTGACCTGCTGGTGCGCAGCGGCCTGTCGAGCAGCGATCGCGTCGTGCTCGACCCGATCCCCGAGCTGAAGACGGGCGACCTGGTCCAGGTCAGCACCCCGTCCGAGGACGCGCCCCGTGCAGCAGCCGCCGAGGCGCCCGCTGCCCCCACCCCCACCCCCGCGCCGGCCCAACCGTGAACCTCTCCGCCGTCGCCATCCGCCGCCCGGTGTTCACGGTCATGCTGGGCGTGGCCATCCTCGTGCTGGGGTTGATGGGCTTCCAGCGTCTCGGCAGCGACCTGTTCCCAGACGTGTCGTTCCCCGCGATCGCGGTCACCGTGCCCTACCCCGGCGCGAGCCCCGCCGAGGTCGAGAGCCTCGTCGTCAAGCCGCTCGAGGACTCGGTCGTGAGCCTGAATGGCATCGATCGCGTGCGCTCCTTCTCGCGCGAGGGCTCGGGGCTGCTGTTCGTGATGTTCAAGCTGGGCGTGGACGTGCAGGAGGCCGCCTCCGAGGTGCGCGAGCGCATCTCCCAGGTGCGCTACCGCATGCCGGAAGAGACGCGCGAGCCGATCATCCAGCGCTTCGACGTGTCGGGCGCGCCCGTGCTCACCTATACGCTGCGCGGCACGGGCTCGCTCTCGGCCTTGCGCGAATACGCCGAAGACGTGCTGCGCCCCGCGCTGGAGCAGGTGCCCGGCGTGGCCGCCGTCGACGTCAAGGGCGGCGCCAAGCGGCAGATCAACGTCGAGCTGGATCGCGCGCGGCTGGATGCCTTGAAGCTGACGCCGGGCGCGGTGGTCCAGCAACTGCGCGCCGAGAACCTGAACGTGCCCGCGGGCCACTTCGCCGAGGGGCCGCGCGAGATCAGCGTGCGCACACTGGCCGAGTTCGAGACCGTCGATCAGGTGCGCGACACGATCGTCGCCACCGCCCCGGACGGCTCGGCGGTGCGCCTGCGCGACATCGGGCGCGTGCTCGACGGCTTCGAGGACATGCGCACGCGCGTGCGCGTGAACGGTGACGAGGCGGTCACGCTCGAAATCCGCAAGCAATCGGGCCAGAACACCGTGCAGGTCGCGCGCGGCACCAAGGCCAAGATGGCGGAGCTGGAGGGCAGCTTCCCCGAAGGCGTGCAGGCTTCGCTGATCATCGATCAGGCGCGCTTCATTGAAGGCAACATCAAGCAGGTCGAAGAGGACATCGTGTTCGGCGGCTTGATGGCCGTGCTGGTGATCCTGCTGTTCATGCTCGATCTGCGCTCCACGCTGATCAGCGCCGTGGCGCTGCCCACCAGCGTGATCGGCACGTTCTTCGTGATGTACGTGCTCGGCTACACGCTGAACATGATGACCCTGCTGGCCATGTCGCTCGCCATCGGTCTGTTGATCGACGACGCGGTCGTGGTGCGCGAGAACATCTTCAAGCACCTGGAGCGCGGCAAGCCGCCGAAGCAGGCCGCGCTCGACGGCACCGCGGAAGTGGCGCTGAGCGTGATGGCGACGACCGCGACGATCGTGGCGGTGTTCATGCCGATCGCCTTCGTGGAGGGCATGGTCGGGCAGTTCTTCCGCCAGTTCGGCATCACTATCTCGGCGGCGGTGATCATCTCGGTCTTCGTCGCTTTCACGCTCGATCCGATGCTGTCGTCGCGCTTCGCCGCGGCCCCGGGCGCCAAGCGCGGGTTCTTTGCCGCCGTCGCGCGCCCCTTCGAATGGGCGCATGTGCAGATGGAGCAGACCTATCGCGCGCTGCTCGGCTGGGCGCTGCGCAACAAGCTGATCGTGGGCGCGCTGGCCATCGGCAGCATCTTCTTCATGGGCTACATCTCCAAGCTGACCGGCGAGGAGTTCGTGAACGCGGAAGACCGCGGCCAGTTCGTGGTGGAGGCGGAGCTGCCCGCCGGCACCTCCTTGGAGGAGACGGCCCGCGCCACCGAGAGCGTGGAGAGCGAGCTGCTCAGCCACCCGCAGATCAAGGTCGTGTTCGCCACGCTGGGGCCCGACGGGCAGGTCAACAAGGTGAACTGGCGCGTGGTCACCAGCACCAAGCTGGAGCGCACGGAGACCCTGGCCGATCTGAAGGAGGTGGCCCGGCAGGCGGCCTCGAAGCTCAGCGGCGCGCGCATCTCCGTGACCGATCCCGCCTTCGTCGAAGGCGCGGCGACGGAAGCGCCGATCATGATCAACGTACGCGGCGACGCGTACCCGGACATCGAGCGGGTGACCAGCGAGATCGAGAAGATCCTGCAGAGCACGCCGGGCGTGGGAGACATCCAGGTGCGGCACTCGCCGGGCCGTCCGGAGCTGGCGGTGGCGATCGATCGCGTGCGAGCGGCCGATCGCGGGCTGAGCGCCGCCCAGGTGGCGATGGCGCTGCGCACGGCCGTGGAGGGAGATGAAGCCGGCAAGCTGCGTCAGGACGGCCAGAAGCAGGACATCCCGATCCAGGTGCGGCTCGACGAGCGCTACCGCACGGACGCGGCCATGCTCGCCAACCTCAGCATCGCGACCCCGCGCGGCCCGGTGAAGCTCGGCGATGTGGTCAACATCGACCGCAGCTCCGGCCCCCAGGTGATCGAGCGCGAGAACCGGCACCGGCAGATCACCATCTGGGCCACGCCGATCGGGCGCCCGCTGGGTGACGTCGCCAAGGAGTTCCAGCCGCGCATCGCCCAGCTCGAGCTCGCGCCCGGCATGTCGGTCTTTTACGACGGCCAGCTGCGGCTGATGGCCGAGAATAACCAGGCGATGGGGGTCGCGCTGCTGCTCGGCGTGGTGTTCATCTACATCGTGCTGGCCTCCCAGTTCGAGAGCTTCATCCACCCGATGACGATCATGGTCACGCTGCCGCTGGCGCTGGTGGGCGGCATTTTGGGCCTGTTCCTGACCAAGAACACGCTGGCCATGGGCGCCCTGATCGGCATGATTCTGCTCATGGGGCTGGTCACCAAGAACGCCATCTTGCTGGTGGACCGTGCGATCGTGCGCGTCCGCGACCACGGGGAGAGCCCGCTGCAGGCCATCCTCGAGGCGGGGCCCGAGCGGTTGCGCCCGATCCTGATGACCAGCGCGGCCATGACGCTGGGCATGCTGCCGACCGCGATCAGCCGCGCCGAAGGCAGCGAGTTCCGCGCGCCCATGGCCATCGCCGTGATCGGCGGCGTGGTCAGCTCCACGCTGCTCTCGCTGGTGGTCGTGCCCGTTGTCTACGTCACGATCGAGAACATCAAGGCGCTGCCGCGGCGGCTCTCGGCGCGCCGGCGGCGCCGCTCGCTCCAGGGCATCTCCGTTCCGGGCGGCGTGATCAGCGCCAAGTGACCGGGTTGAGAGAGTGACGGGAGGCCGACGCGCTCGCGTCAGGGGCAGTCGGCCGGGCGCAGCTCCAGCGGGACGTCCAGGATCCAACGCCGCGTGTCGCTGGCGGCGTTGCCCGCGCGATCGCTGATCGTCAGGTCCACACGCAGGGCCCGCCCGTCCTGGCACAGGCCCTCGCGCACCTGCGCGGGCCAACCGCGGGTCAGGCGCGCCTCCGCTCCCTGTGCATCGAGTGTGTCGCGGGCGACCACGTCTCCCCCCATCTCGAAGCGCTCGTCGGGCGTGTCTTCCCAGCCCGTGGAAATGTCCATGCGCAGCACATCACTGTCGAAGCCGTAGGAAAGAAAGCTCGTCCACACGTGATACGCGCCCTGCGGCCCGTGGATCAGGGTGGCGTGCGCGTCGTTCTCCAGCGGCTCGAACTCGCGCTGACCCGCGCCGAGTACCACGCGGTAGCGCGCGTCGTCGCCGGGCCCCGGCCGCGCAGCTCCGGAGCCGCCGCAAGCGACCAGCGGCAGCGCGACGCAGAGCGCAGGGACCGCGAGCCGCCACATGCGAGGCTCCCTAGCACGGATCCGCCCCGGCAATGCACCTGGGCCTGCGCGAGCGGTCAAGATTCCGCAGCCCTCGGGGCGCCGCGGTGCATCCGCAAGTAGCGAGCGTGCAGGCACTGTGTATACCATCGGCCCCGGATCGGAGATCGCACGTGGAAGCCTGGGTAGGATTGCCCGCCGGCGCCAGCGAGGAACAGCGCGCGCAACGCTACACCGAGGTGCAGCGCGCGCTCGCGCTGCTGCTGGAGGGGGAGAGCGACTGGATCGTGATCCTCTCCAGCGCTTGCTCGGCGCTGCACGAGGCCTTCGGCTACTTCGACTGGACGGGCTTCTATCGTGTGATCGCCGAGCAAACGTTGGGCGTGGGGCCCTATCAGGGTGGCCACGGCTGCCTGCGCATCCCGTTTCAGCGCGGCGTCTGCGGAGCGGCGGCGCGCACGCGCAGCACGCAGTTCGTGCCGGACGTGAACGCCTTCCCGGATCACATCGCCTGCTCCAGCCTGACGCAGTCAGAGCTCGTGGTGCCCGTGCTCACGCCCAGCGGGGAGCTGCTGGCCGTGCTCGATGTGGACTCCAACTCACCGTCGGCCTTCAGCGCCACGGATCAGCGCGAGCTGGAGCGGCTCTGCGCCGATCTCGGGCGGCGCCACTCTCCCGCGCGCTGAACGAGATGAAGCCGCCGCGGCCCTCCTCGGCCTCTCCGCGCAGAGCGGCCGCTGCGGCAACCCCGCTCGAGGCCGCGGCGCCCGTGCGCTATCGCATGCGCGAAGGGCACCTGCTGCAGGTGGATGACGTGACCTCGCTGCGCATGGCCGGCATCCGCCAGAAGTCCACGCGTCCGGAGCTCCTGGTCGGCCAGGTGCTGCGCGCGCTCGGGCTGCGCTATCGCCTGGCCAACCGCGACCTGCCGGGCTCGCCCGACTTCGCGAATCGGCGCGCGCGCTGGGCGCTGTTCGTGCACGGCTGCTTCTGGCACCGCCACGGCTGCAGCGCGACCACCACCCCCACGCGCAATCGCGAGTTCTGGGAAGCAAAGTTCGCCCGCAACCTCGCGCGCGACGCGCGGGCACTGCAGGAGCTGCGCGCCGGCGGGTATCGAGTGATCGTGGTCTGGGAGTGCGAGACCAAGCGCGGCCAGGCGGAGCTGGTGGCGCGCCTGAGCCGGGAGTTCGCGCAGCTCGCCGTTCCGGAATGACGCGCTCCGCCAAGAGATCGGGGCGTGCCGCCGGCCGCGATACCGCAATGAAACAGTCAGGGCTGGATTTTCAGCCCGATAGCTGAAAAAACTGGCGTCGGTTCTGCCCTTTTCGCGACGTTGCGCTTGGCACGGAACGAAAAATCCGAAAAGGCTTCCGACTGGACTGGGCGCTCTCGATGAGCCCCGCTCAGGACTCCGACAGAGGAAAAACATATGGCTGCGTTTGCGCTCAAACCAGGAATCGTCACCGGCAAGGCTCTCGACGAGCTGTTCGCCTACTGCAAGGAGGCTGGCTGCGCGCTGCCGGCCGTCAACGTCGTCGGCTCTCATACCGCCAACGCCGCCCTGGAGGCGGCGCGTCAGGCGAAGGCGCCGATCATCATCCAGTATTCGCATGGCGGCGGTCAGTTCAACGCCGGCAAGCAGCTCGACAACAAGCAACACCAGGCGTCCATTGCCGGCTCGATCGCCGGTGCTCATCACGTGCGCACGATGGCCGAGGCCTATGGCGTGCCGGTCGTGCTGCACACGGACCACGCGGCCAAGAAGCTGCTGCCCTGGATCGATGGCTTGCTCGACGCCGGCGAGAAGTTCTTCCAGCAGACGGGCGCGCCGCTGTTCAGCTCGCACATGCTCGATCTCTCGGAGGAGCCGCTGCACGAGAACCTGGAGCTGTGCCGCAAGTATCTCACGCGCATGGCGCGCCTGGGTATGACGCTGGAGATCGAGCTCGGCGTCACGGGCGGTGAGGAAGACGGCGTGGACAACTCGGGTATCGAGAACAGCAAGCTCTACACGCAACCCTCCGAGGTGCTGGAAGCATACGACGCGCTCACGCCGGTCGGCTCGTTCACCGTGGCGGCGTCCTTCGGCAACACGCACGGCGTGTACTCGCCCGGCAACGTGAAGCTGACTCCGATCATCCTGAACAACTCGCAGCAGAAGATCGCCACCGACCGCAAGACGGCCAGCAAGAAGCCCGTCAACTTCGTGTTCCACGGCGGCTCCGGCTCCAGCGAGGGCGAGATCCGCGAGGCCGTCTCCTATGGCGTGGTGAAGATGAACATCGACACCGACACGCAGTGGGCCTTCACCCAGCCGATCAAGAAGTACATGGATGACAAGTCCGCGTACCTGCAAGGCCAGCTCGGCAACCCGGAAGGTCCCGACGCACCCAACAAGAAGCACATCGATCCGCGGGCGTGGTTGCACCTCGGCGAGAAGTCCATGACGGCGCGCCTCGTGCACGCCTTCAAGGATCTGAACTCGTTCGGCAAGTTCGAGTTCTGAGCGCAGGGCCCCGTGCCTGAGCGAGTCTCCTGGGCTCGGTTCGAGCCGAGCCGGGCCCAGGAAGCAGCTCGCTCAGTGAGCGTGTGACGCCGGGCGCGAGTCGGCTGATCGCCGACCGAACAATAAATTGGTCGGGGCGCGGTTCCGGAGCGCATGATCCGCCGCTGATGGAGACCCAGCGTACTTCTGGCTGGAGACCGAGCGCCTGCGCACTTCGGCCGCGCACTGGTCTGGCTCGGCGTCGGGATGCTCGCGCTCGCCATTGGCTATCATATCGCGTTCATGCTCGGTTTGAGGAGGACGCTAATCGACTCGGCTCGACGCGAGGCGTTGCGCGGGAAGGTTTCGCTCCTCAGGAAGCGACCGTGAGGCGAAAGCTCGGATCCCAGCCGAGCTCTGCGCGCGCCTTGCGCGAGCTCTGGTACGGCGTCTCTTCCGCGACGTTGTAGATGCCCGCTCCACGCTCCACGGCGAGCAGCGCCGCGTGCGCCGCCGCGTCCGCATGTACCGGGGCCGATCCTTCGGCGATCGCGCGCCCGCTGCCCGGTCCATGGAGTTGCCCATAGCGCAGCACGACTCCGGCGAGCGGCGGCGAGCTCAGGGTCAGCCGCTCCAGCTCGGCGACGCCGCGCGCGCTGATCCCGCGCGAACCCTCGCTCGCGAGGTCGAGCGCATCGCCCTCGGTGTGCGGTTCGGCTCCCGGCGCATATATCCAGGCGATGCTCTGCGCGATCAGCCGCCGCGCACCGCTCGCCAGCGCGGCCTGGACGAGGTTCTTCGTGCCCTCGCTGCGGATGCGCGCGTTGCGCACCGTCGCCTCGGCCATCAGCTTGGGATCCAGGTTCCTGGGCAGATCCGTGAGCTGATGGATCACGACGTGGGGGCGCAGCTCGACCAGCGCCCGCTCCAGCGCCGGCGCGTCGAACACATCCGCGATCACGGCGCTGGCGCCCGCGGCTCGCACGGCTTCGGCCCGCGCCGCCGAGCGGGTCATGCCCGCCACCTGATAGCCCGCCGCCACGAGCAGCGGCACCAGCCGAGCCCCGATCACGCCGGTCGCACCGGCCACGAATACTCTGAGTGACATCTGCCGTCTCCTTACCTGCAGCACGGCAGCAAGCGCTGCAAGACGATGCCGCACGCCACAGCCAGGTTGAGCGAGTCGACCGCGGGACGGATCGCGATCCGCACGCGCTCCCGGCACGCAGCGAGCGCCGGCGCGCTCAGGCCCGCGCCCTCGCTGCCGAAGAGCAGGGCCAGGCGCTCGCTGCGCGGCCCGCCGGCGAACGCCTCGAGCTCGCGCGCCCCGGCTCCCGGAGTCAAGGCGATCAACTCGAAGCCGCACGCCGAGAGCTCCCCGAGGCAATCGGGCCAGCGTGCGCCCTCGGCTCCGATCGTGGCGAAGGGCACGCGCAGGCTGGCGGCCATCGAGGTGCGGATGGCCTTGCGGTACAGCGGATCGGCGCAGCGCGGATCGAGCAGCACGCCGTCGGCGCCGAACGCCGCTGCGTTCCGGAACACGCCCCCGATGTTGTCATGGTTGGCCACCCCTTCGAGCACGACCAGCGTCCGCGCTCGCTCCGCCAGCGCTCGCCAGTCCAGCGGCGGCGGGCGGCGCACCAGCGCCAGGCAGCCGCGGTGGAAGTCGTAGCCCGTCAGCGCCTCGAACAGCGGATTCGGGCACAGATAGACCGGCGCCGTGGCCTCGCGCAGCGCCGGCTCGAGCGCGGCCAGCGCCGCTTCATTCAAGAGCACGGACTCCAGCTGGTAGCGCCGTTCGCCGAGCAGGCGCTCGACCACGAGCCGGCCCTCCGCGACGAACCAGCCCGCCTCTCGTAGCGCGCCGGGCTGCGCGACCAGCTCGTAGCTTCGCAGGCGCGCGTCGTCCGCGCGCTCCACGCGCTGGAGATTCACTCCCTGCCCCGCGCTTCCACGGCGGCGAGATCGCGCACGCCGGCCGCGCCGACATCGCGCGGGAAGTCCTCGAACCAGGCTTCGACCAGCTCCTTCGCGAGGTCCTCGGAGAGCAGCCGGTTGGAGAGGCACAGCACGTTGGCGTGATTCCACTGGCGCGCAGCCCGCACCGTGCCCGCGTCGGTGCACAACGCGGCGCGGATGCCGGGCACCTTGTTGGCGGCGATGCTGATGCCCGTGCCGGACCAGCAGAAGAAGATGCCCTCCGCGCAGGCGCCGCTCACCACGGCGCGAGCGGCTTGCTCTGCGCACAGCGCCCACGGCGCCTCGCTGCCGGTCGCCAGCGCCCCGAACTTCACGACCTGGTGCCCGCGCTGCGCGAGCTCCCGCTCGACGCGCGCATGCACCGGATAGAGCTCATCGGAGCACAGCGCGATGATCATGCTGCCTCACCCCAGCGCCGTAGCGAGACCTGCCCGCGATCGATCTCCACGTAAGTGCCGCCGCGCAGCCAGTTGCCCGAGTTGAAGTAGCGCTGCCCCGGCTCGAACACGACCTCTTCGGATTGGTGGGTGTGGCCGAACACCACCACGTCGAACCCGCGCCGCAGCAGCATGCGCGCTGCCTCGTGATAGACATTCTCGCTGGCGCGCTTGCCGCGCAGCGCGCTGTGCAGGCGTTGCTTGGCGATCTCGTACGAAGTCCAGACGCGGTACACGTCCGGGTACAGGTGCAGCAGCGGGCCCGCAGCGCGCGTCATCCACTCGTAGAAGCGCGGGCTCTTCACGAACGAGGGATCGTAGAGGTGCCCGTGCTCGATGCGGATGCGCGCGTCGCCCGAGATCACGTTCAGGAAGGGCGTGATCTGGATGCCGGACCACGCGCTCAGGAAGTTCTCGAGCGCGATGTCATGATTGCCGACCACGTAGAACACGCTGCGCCCGCCGTCGACCAGGCGCCGCAGCGCGCGCAGCACGCCCACCGAGTCCGCGGCCAGGCTGGCGAAGCGCGCCTGCAGGATCTCGAACCCGTCTCCGTTGATGCACACGTTGTAACCGCGGCGCAAGGCGTCCTCGAAGAACTCGCCGAGGTTGCGGCTGGCCGCGCTGTAGGGGTTGCCGACATGCAGATCGGAGACCACCACCAGGCGCTCTTGCACCGTATCGATGATCACTTGCTCTCCGTCGCGTAGAGCAGGGCCGGCTGTGAGCTGGCGCGGGACTCGCTCTCGTGCTCGCCCAGCGCCGCGATCAACCGGGCGTTGAGCGAGCGCACCCGGCTGCTCAGGCGCCGCAGCAGCTCGAAAGCGAACGTGGGGTCGCGGCGAAGACGCACCAGGAGCGCTCCGGGCGTGATCACCAGCACCTCCGCGCTGCCCTGCGCCTGCGCGCTGGCGTCCCGCGGCAGCCCCTCCAGCAGGCTCATCTCGCCGAAGAAATCGCCCTTGTGCAACACCGCCAGCTCGATCTCGGGCGGCTGCGACGAGCGGCCGGGCCCCAGCGGCCGGGACTTGAAGATGCGCACGGACCCGCTCTGGATCACGAACATCTCCGAGCTGGACTCACCCTCCTGACAGATCAGCTCCCCGTGCCCGTAGCTGCGCGACTGCTCGGTGCCGTGGCCGTTGGAGCTGGAGAGGGGCCGGTTGAACACGTTGCAGACTCTAGCCGGGGAGCCCGGATGAGGACAGTCCGGATCGCGCTCCGGGCACGCCCCCACCCGCCCCCACCCGCAAAAGAGCCACGATTTTGACGCTCGCTGTCGCGACTCAGCCCGGGCTGGGTGAACCTGCGACGAGCGCTGGGAGCGATCACGCTGGAGCGCCCACTCACGGGTGAGCCGGTGTCGATCGGGGGGCCGCCGGATTGCATCCCGTCCTCGATGGGAACAGCTGCGGCTCGAGCGGCGCTGGCAGCGGAGCGGCGCCGGCTCGAGTTGCACCGATTCGCCCCAAACGGTGGGCCAAACACTGCGATCTCGGGCCTGTCGCGTCGGATCGCGCTGGTCTTTGCTCCCGTCCTAATATATCGCGCCACGACATAATGGCCGTTGACGATGCCGAGATGAGCCTGGAGGAGTACCGCGCCTTCGCGGAGTTCCGTTACGTGCTGCGCCGCTTCCTGAACTTCAGTGAGACGGCGGCGCGCAGTGCCAGCATCGAGCCGCAGCAACACCAGCTGTTGCTGGCGCTGAAGGGCTTGCCTCCGGATTTGCGGCCCACCATCGGCACGCTCGCCGAGCGCTTGCAGCTCCGACACAACAGCACGGTCGAGCTCGCGCAGCGCTCGATCGAGAGCGGGCTCGTGCAGCGCCGTTCGAGCCCGCACGACGGGCGCGAGGTGCTGTTGAGCATCACGGCGCGCGGCGAGCGCTTGCTGCAAAAACTCAGCGTCGAGCACCGCGCGGAGATGCGCTCGGCCGCGCCGGCGCTGATCCAGGCCCTGCGCAGGCTGATCGAGGCCGGCGAAGCGCCCGCGGCGCAGGCTCGCGAACACTACAGCGGGGATCGCCCGCACCCCGAGGAGAATTGAGGAACATGGCAAACGGAAACAGACGCTCCGAACGGCCCCCGAGGGTGCCGAAGGAGCTCGGAGACTTCACGACCACGAGGCGGGTGGTGCCGATCGCGGGCCTGGCCGTGGTGATCGGTGTCTTCGCGTCGCTGGTCGCCCTGGCGCTGCTGCGCATGATCGGCCTGTTCACGAACCTGTTCTTCTTTCAGCGCTGGAGCACCGAGCTCAGCACTCCCGCCGACCACCACCTGGGGCCCCTGGTGGTGCTGGTGCCGGTGGTGGGCGCGCTGATCATCGGCCTGATGGCGCGCTATGGCTCGGATCGCATCCGCGGCCACGGCATCCCGGAGGCCATCGAATCGATCCTGCTGCGCGGCAGCCGCGTCGAGCCGAAGGTCGCCGTGCTCAAGCCGGTCTCCTCGGCCATCTCGATCGGCTCCGGCGGCCCGTTCGGCGCCGAGGGCCCGATCATCATGACCGGCGGGGCGCTGGGCTCACTGATCGCGCAGTTCTTTCACCTGACCAGCGCCGAGCGCAAGACGCTGCTGGTCGCGGGCGCGGCCGCCGGCATGTCCGCGACCTTCGGCTCGCCCGTGGCCGCCGCGCTGCTCGCCGTCGAGCTGCTGCTGTTCGAGTGGAAGCCGCGCAGCTTCATCCCGGTGGCGCTGGCCAGCGCGACGGCGGCGCTGCTGCGCCCGTACCTGATCGGCTCGGGAGCGCTGTTCAGCGTGCCGCCGCATCACGCGGAGCTCACGCCCGCCGCCATTCTCGGCTGCGTGCTGTGCGGCCTGCTCGCGGCAGGCCTGTCGGGCCTGCTGACCTTGAGCGTGTACGCCTTCGAGGACCTGTTCGAGAAGCTGCCGATCCACTGGATGTGGTGGCCCGCGCTCGGCGGCCTGGTGATCGGCATCGGCGGCCTGATCTACCCGCACGCGCTCGGCGTGGGCTACGACGTGATCGAGGAGCTGCTGCAAGGCAAGCTGCTCGGCTCCGCGCTGCTGGTCCTGATCGCCGTCAAGTGGACGATCTGGGCCGTATCGCTCGGCTCTGGCACGTCCGGCGGCGTGCTCGCGCCGCTCCTGATGATGGGCGCGGCGCTCGGCGGCGTCGAAGCGCAGTGGCTGCCCGACATGGGGGTGGGCTTCTGGCAGGTGGTCAGCATGGGAGCGATCCTGGGTGGCACCATGCGCTCGCCGCTGATGGGGATCGTGTTCGTGCTGGAGCTGACGCATGACATCAACCTGCTCTTGCCGCTGATGCTGGCCGTCACGCTGGCGCACGGCGCGACGGTGCTGTTCTTGAAGCGTTCGATCCTGACCGAGAAGGTCAGCCGGCGCGGCTTCCACCTCACCCGCGAGTACGCGACCGACCCGCTGGAGATCCTGTTCGCGCGCGAGATCATGGCGACCGACGTCAAGGCCATCCCGCTCAACTCGCGCCGCCAGGATATCGCCATCGCCATCAACGGCCGTCGCCGCGGGCAGAGCATCTTCGCGGTGGTGGATGAGCAAGGCGAGCTGGCAGGGGTGGTCACGCGCTGGATGCTCGAGCAGTGGTCCGAGGGCGAGGGCCCGATCGGCGCGGATGACTCGGTGCTCTCGATCACGCACCAGCCGATCACGGCCTTCCCCGATGAGTCCCTGCGCGCCGTGATGAACCGCATGGCGGAGACGGGCATGACCAGCCTGCCCGTCGTGCAGCGCGACAACCCGCGGCAAATGGTGGGAAACATCACGCTGCGCGACATGCTCAAGGCACGCATGAAACACATCGAGGAGGAAAAGCGCCGCGAGCGCCCGCTACCGCTCAGCGTGATGGTGCCGGGCTGGCTGCGGCGCAGCCCGGGCGTTCCGCCCTCGGGGCAGCTGGTGTCGACCGCTCCAGCAGCGCTGGAGAGCGAACGGCGCGCGGGCTGAGCCCGGCGCTCACAGCAGGCGCAGGAAGGCGAGCAGGTCGCGCTGCTCGCCCGCGGACAGCGCTGCCAGGCCCTGCGCACCAGCGCCGGAACCGGGAGCGTGATGATAGAATTGCTGGGCGCTCCAGCGCACCGCGCCCAGCACCTGCTCCAGGCTCTGCGCCGAGCCGTTGGTGAAATAGGGCACCTTGGCGTACGCGCGGCGCAGCGAGGGCACCCGCGCGCCGCGCGGGTGCACGAGCGGTTCGATGCCCGTCTTCTCGTAGCTGTCGCGCGCCCACACCAGCGGCCCGGCTTCGCTGAACACGAGATCGTGCCAGGCCCGAAACGGTACACGGCTGTCCGCGCGATCTGTGACCAGGCGTGCCTGATGGCAGCTCTCGCAGCGCGCCTCGAACAGCTCCGCGCCGCGCGCCTCCGGCTCGGTCCAGGGCCGCGCCGGCTGCGCGTAGGGATTCGCCGGGTGATCGACCAGCATGAAGTGCGCGAGCAGGGCTTCCCGCAGCTCTCCGGGCGAGAGCTCGCCCGAAGGCAGGCCCAGCTGCGCGAGCCAGGGATAGTCCTCGGCTTGCAGCGAGAACCACGGGTCGCGTGCGCTGCCGGCGCCGGCCGCGCGAAACTCGTTGTGCACCATCTGCGCCAGATCGGGGTCGAGCGCTCGCGAGAAGTAGGGCCTGTTGTTGAACAGCCCGCGCAGCGGCTTGGTGGTGGCCAGGACGTCGCCCCGCCCCGTGTGGTGGATCCTGCCGTCCAGGCCGCCCTCGAAGTGGCAGGTCTCGCAGGTGAAGCGACTCAGCGGCCCTTGCGACGAGTTGTGCGGCGCCAGGAGCGTCGTGTACTCCAGAGCCTCGCCCAGCTTCTCCTGCGGCAGGCGCCGGTCGGCGCTCGGCACGGGGAGGACGCGCTGCGTGCGCTCCGGTGCCGTCCGGACGAAGGCATCCAGCAGCGGGTCGGCGGAGATCAGTGAGCCATCCGCCAGCCGCGCCAGGTCGGCGCTGCCCGGCAGGCTGTCGTATCCCTCCAGCGCGTGCAGCCCGAGCTCGGGGCCGAGCTGGAGCACGAGCGAGCGCGCGGAGCCGTACGCCTGCAGCTGAAGCGCCAGTCCCGCGCCCCGTGTCTCCAGCAACAGCGCGCGCGGCGTCAGCACCCCTTGCTCGGAGACATCCAGGCTCAGGCGGCGGCGCAGACCCGCGCTCGGCGTGAACTCGTAGAGGTACAGAAACGAGTCGACGTAACCGAACGAACCGATGCGCCGATCGAGCGGATGGTCCTCGACGCCGCTGGCAGCGATGACCAGGCCCTCTCCTCGCGAGAGCGCGCTGAGCCCCCAGAACGGCCCGTCTTGCTGGGCCCGCCAGGAACGCCCGCTCGGCAGCCCCGCGCCATCGAGCTCGAGCACGACCAGCGAATGATCGAGCAGGCAGGCCGCGACCAGGTAACGGCCGCGCAGCTCGAGCCGCTGCGCCGCACGGCACAGCTCCACGGACTGCTCGGCGTGCGCGGAAGGCGCGCCCGCGTGCTGCGCGACGAAGAGCCGTGTGCTGGTCTCGCTCGCGGCGTACAAGACGCCCCCGGGACCGACCGCCAGCGCGCGCACGGAGGGGACTCCTGGCAACGGCAGGCGTTGATCGGGGTCGAGCCCCTGCCCGAGCGCATAGCGTTGAACGCTGCCGTCCAGCTCACCGGCGACGAACGCGAACTGGAGAGATCCATCGTGCAACACGGCGAGCGAGCTGGCCCGCCGCGGAGCGGGCGCGCTCTGGACCAGCTCGAGCTGGGGAGAATACAGCCGCAGCTCGGCGCTGCCGCGCAACAGCCCGAGCACACGCCCATCCGGCAGCACGGCGACGCGGTACGGATCCGCTCCGAAGCGCTGGTCCTCAGGCTCGGGGTGCGCGAAGTCGCTGGCTCGACGTTTGGAGTTTTCGAGCTGCCGCAGCTCGGACAGTACCTGACGTTGTGTTTCCGAAACGCTACCGCCCGCCGCTACGGCCACGTTGGAAGCCGCGGACGGCGACACGGCTCCGCAGCCCGGGGCCGCCAGCGCGGCGGCCGCTGCCAGGCAAGAGCCGAGGCGCGCAGCGCTCCGGCTCGCAACGCTCACCAGCCTCCGGCCGCTGGCGGGGGAGCGGGGCTCTCTTCCTGCTTCTCTTCCGGCTGTCCGCTGGCGTCACCCGCGGGTGCGTCCCCGGCGGGGGCCGCTTCCTGCTCGCTGGACTGCTGCGAATCCTTCGCGCTTTTCGCCGACGGAGGGCAGCCGAGCAGACCTGCCGCGAGCACCATGCCGAACCCGACCACGAGCGTGCGATTATGCATGGCGCGAGCCAAGCACGGCTGGAGGGGGCTCGAGAAGGGCAAAAGAGCCGGTATCCGCGCGCGCCTTCCGCTCCGACTCGGGACGGAACCCGCGGTTCGGGCCCGCTCGTGACGCCCTGATTTCACAGATTTTCGACCGGTTCCCGGGCGATTCGCGATTGCCCGCCGAACCCGCCCGAAGCACTCTACGAGCCAGCATGATGAAGCGTCCTCACGTACTCGGGATCGTCCTGGCCGGCGGCGAGGGAAAGCGGCTGATGCCGCTCACCCGCGATCGCTGCAAGCCGGCGGTGCCCTTCGGTGGCAACTATCGGCTGATCGACTTTGCTCTGAGCAATCTGGTGAACGCCGGGGTTCGACGCATCGCGGTGCTGACCCAGTACAAGAGCCACAGCCTCGACCGGCACATCGCCACCACCTGGCGCTTGCCCGCGCTGTTCAGCGACTACGTGATGAGCGTGCCGGCGCAGATGCGCCTCGGCAAGCGCTGGTTCGAGGGTTCGGCGGACGCCGTCTATCAGAACTTGAATCTGTTCCGCGACGAGAAACCGGATCACATCTGCGTGTTCGGCTCGGACCACGTGTATCGCATGGACTGCGCGCAGATGATCGACGCGCACATCCGCTCCGGCGCGGGGCTGACGGTGGCGGGCATCCGCGTGCCGCGCTCGCAGTCGGAGCGCTTCGGCATCATCGAGCAGCGCCCTGACGGGCGCATCGAGCGCTTCCGGGAGAAGCCCACGGCGCCGCCGGGGCTCGCCGACAACCCGGACGAGGTGATGGCCTCGATGGGCAACTACGTGTTCCGCGCGGAAGCGTTGATCGAGGCGCTGAGCGCCGATGCGCGCAACAGCGGCAGCGCGCACGACATGGGCGGTGACATCGTGACCGCGCTCGCTGAAGCGGGGGACGCCGCCGTTTACGACTTCGCCACCAACATGGTGCCCGGCTCGACCGAGCGCGATCGCGGCTACTGGCGCGACGTGGGCACGCTCGACAGCTACTACGAAGCGCAGATGGACCTGATCAGCGTCCACCCGATCTTCAACCTGTACAACAAGGAGTGGCCGATCCACACCTCCACGGGCTCGCTGCCCCCGGCCAAGTTCGTGTTCGACGACGACGGTCGCCGCGGCACCGCGCTCGACTCGATGGTGGCCGCGGGCGTCGTGATCTCGGGAGCCACGGTGCGGCGCTCGATCGTGTCCTCGGGCACCACCATCCACAGCGGAGCGCTGGTGGAGGACTCGGTGATCATGCACGACGTGCGCATCGGCCGCGGCGCGGTGGTGCGGCGAGCCATCATCGACAAGCGCGTGGTGGTCCCGCCCGGAGCCCAGATCGGCGTCGACCACGAGCAAGATCGCCGCAACGGCTACACCATCTCGGAGAGCGGCGTGACGGTGATCGGCAAGGGCGACCGAGTGGCGCCCGGCACGAGCGCCTCCACTTCGGTGAGCATGCCCAGCTCGATGCCTCCTCCCCGGGCCCGGGCCTGAGCGGCGAGGCAGTGACGGCGTACGCGCCCGTGCTCGAGCGAGTGGCAGAGCTCGCCGAGCGCCTGCCGGCGGAGGAGCGCGGCTACGCGGAGCGCGTGGTCGGCATCTGCCGGGCGCTCGCCGAGCGCGAGCGCCTGGCGGGCAAGCTATCGCCCGCCGAGGGCGACCTGGAGCTGAAGCGCGAGCTCGGGCGGCTCGCGGAGCTGCTCGGGCGCCGCTCCACCCAGGCGCTGCCCGCGGCCAGCCTGGGCCGCGCGGCGCTCGCCGATCTGAGCTTTGACCTGCGCAACTTGCAGGCGCTGTGCAGCGACTGCGACGCCAAGCTGGCGTTGCTCGGGCGTTGAGAGCAAATCGGGAGGGAGCCATGGCCCAACACGAGACCATCTTGATCACCGGGGCGAGCGCGGGCATCGGGCTGGCGCTGGCGAAGCTCTGGCTGGAGCGCGGGCAGCGCGTGCTCGCGCTGCAGCGCCGCAGCTCGCCGCTGCTCGGGCATCCGCACTATCGAGAGCTGCGCGCGGACCTCGCGGATCTGCAGGCGCTCCCCGCGCACATCCGCGAGCTCGTGAGCGGCGTCGACCAGCTCGATCGAGTGGTCTTGAATGCGGCCATCGCCGCGCCCTTGCGCGACATGGCGGACACGCCGCTCTCCGATCTGAAGCAGCTGATGGACGTGAATACCTGGGCGAACAAGCAAATCCTGGACGCCCTGTACGGCTCCGGTGCGCACGTCCGCCAGGTGATCGGCATCTCCTCCGGCGCGGCGGTGCGCGGCAGCCGCGGCTGGAACGGCTACTCACTGAGCAAGGCTGCGTTCGCGATGCTCATTCAGCTGTACGCTGCCGAACGGCCCGAGACGCACTTCTGCTCGCTGATGCCCGGCATCGTGCAAACCCAGATGCAAGACGACCTGGCGCACACGACCCCGGAGCAACGCGAGAAGTTCCCCGCGCTGCAGCGCTTGCTCGCGGCGCGCGGCACGCCCGAAATGCCCCTGCCCGACGCGGCGGCGCCCACGCTGCTCGCCGCGTTCGACCGCGCGCTGAAGGAGCCGAGCGGCGCGCTGCTGAACGTGCGCGAATTGAGCGCCGGCTGAGCGGGGTCGAGCCTACCGAGTTCAGCTGCCGCGCAAAGCCGTTCGGTGGGGAGTCCTGAAGGGCTCGGTACCGCACGGCCCGAGCCCATCACCAGGAGTGCCCGCTGGGCCCCGAGCAGCGATTTCCACCGAGCGCGCCATGCCCGACGAGGCATACTCGGCTCCCGGTGCCATCCCCGCCGATTGTGACCGCTGCTGCCGAAAGCGAAGTCGCGCTCGAGCCCATCCAGCGAGAGCGCGCTCTCGTGCTTCAGAACCTGTTCGAGCTGTACGCGCACGACTTCAGCGAGCACGTGCCACTGCCACTGCAGGCCAGCGGCCGCTTCGAGATCAGCCCCGGTGAGGTCTGGTGGACCCGCGATGACCATTTCGCGTACTTCATCCGCCTGAGGGGCGGGCTCGCCGGGTTCGCGCTGGTGCGGCGAGGCTCGCGCGTGACCCAGGCCAGCGCCGTCATGGACGTCGCCGAGTTTTTCGTGCTGCGCGGCGCGCGCCGCACGGGCGTGGGCACCAGGGCCGCGCACACGCTCTTTCAGCTCTTTCCCGGGGCCTGGGAGGTGCGCGTACGCCGCAGCAATCCGGCAGCGTTCCACTTCTGGTCCCGCGCCATCGAGAGCTGGACGGCTGGGCCTGCTGCGCTCAGCTCGATGTCCATCGACAACGTCGAGTGGAACGTGCTGCGCTTCGGATCAGCCTGCTGACTGTACCCGTTACCGGCCAGCTTGCCAAAAGCGTCGTGCTGAACGAGCGTGTTTGCGTTAGAATCGACTCATGGCCGCCCCTCTCCGGCGCAAAGCCACCTACGAGGACGTGCTCGCCGCTCCGAAGCACCTGATCGCCGAGATCATCGACGGCGATTTGTCGCTCCAGCCGAGACCAGCGGGCCGCCACGCCGCGGTCGCGAGCGCCATCGGTGAGGAGCTGGGGCCGCCGTTCAAGCGTGGCCGCGGAGGCCCCGGCGGCTGGCTCATTCTGGACGAGCCCGAGCTTCACCTGGCCGCCGACGTCCTCGTCCCCGATCTCGCCGGGTGGCGCCGGGAACGCCTTCCCCGCGTCGGCGATGAAGCCTACTTCGAGCTGCGCCCGGACTGCGTCTGTGAAGTGCTGTCTCACTCGACGGAGAAGCGGGATCTGGAGCCGGAGCCAGCGCGCTGATCGAGGCGGCGGCCCGAGACCGGGAGCTGGCGCAGACTCCGCAGGTCCATGGCTGATACCTCTCCCGCGCGCAGAGGTGTTGCTGCTCCGCGTGATGCCCCCTAGGCTGCCGACATGGGGGACGCCAAGCTAGACGCCTACATGGACGCGGTGATCAGCACCGCTATCCGCCCCAGCGCGCAGCAAGACGTCAGAAACGCGCTGGCGCTGATCGCGAGGGGCCGCTGGGCAGCCTTCGCGCAGCCGCTCCAGGTCCTCGCCCTCCGGCGCTATCTGCGCATGCAAAATCGCGAGCACAAGAACCTCCACGCACGCTGGGCCTGGAGCCCAGCGGAAGCGCAGCGCTACAAGGGTGAAGGGCTGGCGAGGGCATTGCTCGCCGCGGCCGAGATCGTCAGAACGAGATTTGGCCGAGACAACCCCGGCTATCGGCTCGCGCTCTCGCCACTCCGCACGCTGGAGCGCCAGGTGAGCTTGTGGAACGGCAACCTGCACGTGCGGACGGCGGCGACCAACCTCTCAAAGTACGTTCTGAGTGAGCTTTCCAGCGAAGCTTATCGATTGCCGCCCACGGCTCGAGAACTCGGAAGCTTTGTCAAGTTGTTACAAGACTCCACAGTTGAGCCTGAACCGACGAGTGCCGCGCCGGGGACGTCTGATCACGGCCAGCTACGCGCAGTCGATTTCGTCGTGTATCAAGGCAGCCAGCTCGTCGCCGGCACTGATACGTCAGCGATTTTTCCGGTATGGAAGGCACACGGCTGGGAGGAGAAGCTCGTGAGCGCCGCCAAGAACACCGGCCTGATAGGTCCTTTGCAGCATCCCTACGAGCCGTGGCACTGGCGGCTCGCTTGAGCAGGCGCTGGTTGATTCATCATGCTTCTCAAACATACAACGCAAGGCCGCTGTCTCAGCTGCCTGTGCTCGCTCGCGCTGCTCGTTGGCACTGCTTGCATGGATGCACGAGCGGCGGTGCCATCGGGCGCACCCGGGCCGCAAAGCAAGGCCGGAGAACGAACCGCCCTGAAGCCGTCATCCCACCTCGACATTGCTTCTCGCTGGCTGGAGGCGCTGCGCAGCCGCAACGCAAAGGTGTTGGTAGCCGCGAGCGTGTTCCCCATTGAATTCCGCGACACCGGAGGCGCGAGTCGCTGCGAACCACACCGCTCCGCTGCAGATGCCGTCGCGCTCGCTGCAGCCGTAGAATGCTTCACCCACGATGAATTGCTCATGGGCTTGATGCGCAAGAATCCGGGCCCTCCGCCGGTAGAAACGGAACCCGAGGGTCGCGTCGCGTTCTGGGCAAGATCATGGGCCTCCGAGGTGCCCGACGGGGCACAGGGAATCTCTGTCTTCTACGATCGCACCGACGCATGGATCAGTATCATCCTCTGGGTCGACTCCCGAGGAGTGCGCGCCGTCTGGAAGGATGGCACTGACGTGAGAGCAGAGGTCGCCCTGGCCGACCGTTGGCGTACCGCGCTCCGTGAGCGCAATGTCGAGGCGCTCACTCGCCTCGCCAGCTACCCCTTCGAACTTCGCGACGAAGGACGGAACGCCCATTGCAAGAAGGGAAAGACGGCGAAAAGCCCGACCGAGATGCCGGCAGCCCTGGCCTGCTTGCTCGGTGACAAGGTCTTGAACCAGGCCCTGCATGACAGCCCGGTATCCGATCTCGAGCCCGAGCGTCGAGAGCCGCGCATTCCCGGCGCCTTCCCCCACTGGTACCGCAAGAAAGATCACGATGGCCTGTGGCCGATCTGGACCTTGACCGGCACC
>DASTRX010000079.1:0-17910 GCA_035760985.1 Polyangiaceae bacterium | reverse complement strand
CACCTTTGACATCGATGCAAACATTGCCCCGGCTTGGCGAGAAGAGATTGTCGCACTTCTGGGAGCGGTAATGAAGGTGCGCGGACCCGATGGCTCCTACCCGTCTCCGACCGACGAACCCTCTTAGGGAGGAGGCACTCGTCAGCTTGAAGGCTCGGTACACCAGAGCCGCAGTGAGTCGGGCTGTGCGATCTGCCCAACACCTATTCGGCAGACTCTCCCACGCTCCGAAAGCGTCGTGGGTCTGTTGAAAGGAAGCGCTCCGTGGCGAGCGATGCGTCTCCAGCTTGCCGCTCCAAGAGCGCCGGGCGAGCAGGGCCGCTCCGCGAGACAGCGCGACGAGCCGACTGATAAGGTATCGGCATGGATACGGAGACGATGCTGAAGCTGATTGATGAGGATCGGCGGCGGGTGGTTTCCCCCAACTTCCGAGGAGAAGTGAGTCAGTCCCTGGTGCGGTGGTGTTCGGTCATCGAAAAGGAGATCAAGATCAAGTACTCCGCGATACCGGACAGCGAACTGGAACAGGTCATCGCAGTAGAGATTCGGCGAAGCCGAGAGCTGGGTTGCAAACTGGAATGGCACGCATATGACCACGATCAACCTAAAGCTCTTTCGCAGGCTCTGAGAGCAGCGGGCTTTCGAAAAGGCGAAACAGCCGCGTTCATGGTTCTGGATGCTTCGAAGAAGCTGCACGGCGCAGCATGTGATCTAGATGTTCGGCGCGTTTGTGACGCGGCCGCTCTGGGAGACTACGAGCGGGTTCTGCGACTTGCGTGGGGCGGCCGCGACTTCTCGGACCATCGCGTGTTTCTCGAGACGTACCTAAAGCGCTGGCCCGATCGTGTAGCCGTGCTCGTAGGATACGCTGCAGAAACGCCGGTCTCGTGTGGTCGCGTATTGTTGAACCCGGATGGTCGCTTTGCGCATCTTGCCGGCGGCGCCACCGTTCCGGAGCACCGCCACCGCGGGTACTACTCCCGGCTGGTGGCGACCCGAGCGGAGGTGGCGAGGCTCCGCTCCGCAAGTTTTCTAAGTGTCACTGCCTCGCCCGCGAGCGCACCGGCTCTGTCGAAACTGGGATTCCGCACGGTGACAAGGATGACCCCGTGGGAGCTGGTGGAGTCGGCGTGAAGACTTGCCATCTGGTGTAACCGGCAAATGCTTCTAGCGCTCATGGCTCCGGACGGTCATGAGGGCTTTGGGCGGCTCCTCTCCGTCGACTTCAGACGAGGGCGACGACGGCAACCAGCACGCCGAACGGCGCTCCGAGAGCGGTAGTGTTCATCAAGTCCGCGATGTTTTCCCCAAGGACGCGAGCCTTGTGTCGAGTCTCGACTGCGGCCCCCATGTCTGTGGCACCGAGTAGGTAGGCCGCGGCACCAAGCAGAGCCACGTATGTCGCGAAGAGACCCAAGCCAAGCAATGCGGTCAGAGCGCCGCGCCACCGCTTGCGAATAATTGCGCCCAGGCCCCACGCAACGAAGAAGACTGACGTTGCGAGAAGAAGTCCAAGGCCAAAGACGACGACGGAATGCAATCCTGGACGAGCTTATCAGAACAGGTCGCGCGGCGCGATGGCAGCCACGCATTTGTGGTCGCTCGAATCGAGCGCTGGCTTGGGCGCAGCCGAAGGCAACGAAGAGAGACCGCGCGGTCCCCCATCTCAACCGTCCGTCTAGACTTCGGGCGCTGGCGTTCGACTTGCCCGCCATTCCAGCAGGCAAAGGTCAATCCCGTCGGAACAAGCATGCGTTTCGATCAGCCGAAAGCCCATCGAGTGATATAGCGCCAGAGCCGGGGTGTTCGATGGGCTCGTGGAGACTAGCACCCTGTTGGGCGAGTCCTCGAGAACGAATTGGATGAGACGTCGACCAATACCTCGACGAAAGCAGTCCGGATCGACCACCAATGCTGCGATCTGCCGTGTCACCGATCCGAGCTCCTCGACCTCGACCGCGCCAACGAGGCGTCGCTCTCGAGTGAGCCCGTAAAAGGTTCCGGGTCTGACCGCTAGCGCATCGAGACTGATCCGGAGCGGCGGGAAATCCACGATACCTACCAGCTCGGCTTCCACCTGGTAGGCACGTCGCCAAAGACGGAGCAGCTGGAGCCGACACTCGAGGGCCGCGACGTCAAGCACCGTTATGGCAGGGTCTCGGACGTGCTCCATCACGGGTCTGACTGAAGACACGCCCTGGCCTCAGCCAATCATGGTAGCACCGGTACGCTCGTGCAAGTGCTCGAGACACAGTGGGCACATGCTGGTGTCGCACGGGGATGGGCGGATCCGAGCCCCTGATCTTGCCGCGCCCCTACACCGCTCGGCGCCGGGCGTGGACGAAATGTTCCAGGTTGCCCTTGGGCCCCGGCAAGCAGGAGTCCGCCGAGCCGAGCACCTCGAAGCCGGCTGGCTCGAGCTCTCTCAGCACTTCGCGGATGATGCTCTGGCGCTGCTCGGGATCGCGGATCACGCCGCGGCCCTCGCGCGCCAGCTCGGCGCCGGCCTCGAACTGCGGTTTGATCAGCGCCAGCAGCTCGCCCCCGGGCGGCAGGATCGCGCTCACCGCCGGCAGCAGCTTGCCGATGCCGATGAAGGAAGCGTCGAGCACGATCGCCACGATCGGCTCGGGGAAATCCGCCGCCGTCAGGTGACGGGCATTGGTGCCCTCGCGCGCGATCACGCGCGGCTCCTGGCGCAGCTTCTCGGCGAGCTGACCGCGCCCTACATCCACTGCGTACACGCGCAGTGCGCCGTGCTGCAGCAGGCAGTCGGTGAAGCCGCCCGTGGAGGCGCCGATGTCGAGCCAGACCCTGCCCGCCGGGTCGACCGCGAGATCGCGCAGCGCGCCCTCGAGCTTGACCCCGCCGCGCGAGACGTAGCGCGGCAGTTCGCGCACGCTGAGCGGCGTGTCGACAGGCAGGCTCGTGCCGGGCTTGTCGAGGCGGCGCTCGCCCGAGAACACGCGGCCGGCAAGGATGCAGCCCACGGCCACGCTGCGCGACGGTGCGAGCCCGCGCTCCACCAGCAATGTGTCCAGGCGCGCCTTGGCCACCGCCATAGTGCCGCACTCTGGCAGAATTTTTTTGAGTGGGGGAGGCGATAGATGTCAGACTGGGCGACGGAGCCCATGAAACGCGCAGTCGTCTTCGACATCGACAACACTCTGACCCGGGCTCGCGAAGCCCTCGACCTCGACATGGCGCGCCGCCTGGGCGCCCTGGATCGCCCGTTCGCGCTGGCCGCCGGCAGCGACCGGGAGCTGTTGATGAGCCAGTTCTTCGAGCCGCTGCACGCGCACGGCTTTCGCGGTGAGTTCGAGGCCTTCCTGTGCAACGGGGCGCTGCGCTATCGCTGCCGCTGCAACAGCCAGCTCGAGCTCACGCTGGTGGACGAGTTCTCGCTGCGCTCGCACCTGGGCGACTGGGGCTTCCAGGCGCTGGACATTCTGCTGCGCGAGCTGCTGGAGGACCCCGAGTTCCAGCTGCCGCCCGAGGTGAGCGTGGTCGGCGATCGCATCATCGACCGGCGCGGCATGATCAACCTGGCGCCCTCGGGCCGCGAGCGCGGTGCGCTCTCGCCGGCGGCCCGGCAGAGCCGCGATCAGTTCGTGCAGTTCGATGCGCAGAGCGGTTACCGCAAGCGGCTGATGCCCGTGCTGCGCAAGAAGCTGGACGAGGTGCTGCCCGGCAATGATCTGCACGTCTCGCTCGGCGGGCAGACCTCGTTCGACATCGTGGTGCGCGGCCGCGACAAGAGCTTCGCCGTGCGCTCGCTGCTCGACGAGGGCATGGAGCACGTCACCTACGTGGGCGACGCGCTCTTTCCCGGCGGGAACGACGCGGCCGTGATCGACTTCATCCTGGCCTGGCCGGACAAGAACTGCCCGGTCGACGTGATTCAGGTGCGCGACGTGGCTCACACCGCCGAGCTGCTCGACGGCTGGGCCGCCGAGAGCGGCCGGTAGCTCTCGGACGTGAACAGCGCTCGCCCCAGCTCCCGCGCGCAGACATAGCGGCACAGCACGCGGTACACGACCGGCGCCGGCGCGAACGTCACCCGTCGCGCCTCCAGCACCTCGATCTCCAGCTGATGGCTGCGGCCGCCCACGGCCGCCAGCTCGTTGGCGAGATAGTCCGGCACGTAACCGATCGGCGTGCCGTCGCGCCGCTGCAGCGCGAGCGCGTTCGGGTTGTAAGCGTTGTCCGTCTCCGCGCGCACCAGCAAGCGCTCGTGCGCCGTGAGCGCTGCCAGAACCTCCAGCGCCTGCTGCACGCGGCCCACGCCGCGCGCCTCGAACACGCCCCAGCGCCGCTCGTCCGGGCCGCGCAAGGGCGGAGCGAAGGCCTCCAGCCGCTCCGGCACGTCGCTGCCCGGGCGGCGCACGAAGAGCGTGATCGGCCTCGCGTCGAGCAGCTCCCCCGAGAGCTCCGGCGCGCCGGGCTCGCTGGCAACCCTGCGGCGCTGCGCCGGGCGCTGTCGAAAAATGGCCGGCAGCTCCGCGCTCACATGCGTCTCCTCCAGCTGCTCGAAGCCGGGCAGGCCCGCGAAGCCGCGCCGCTGCGCCGCCCGCACGGCGTTGATGTAGCACAGCTCGTATTCGCCGCTGCGCCGGCGCGTGAGCCGCGCGACGGGGAAAATGCGACGCGACTCCGGATCCTGCCAAGCCACAAACAGCGTGCGCACGAGCGCCGTCATCGCCGCGAGAGTATCACCGCCGCATTCGGGCCGCGCCGGCGATCAGCGCGGCCTGTCGCCCAGGGCATTGTCGGGCCGAGCGCTCAGATCCAGCAGCTGCAGGCACAACAGCCCCACGCACTCGTCCGGCTGGGAGCGGGCGATGATCGACTGCATCTCGCGCAGATACTCGCCGTGCAGCTCGCGCAGGCGCCGCAGATCCGCGCGGCTGATCGCGAACAGGCTGTAGCCGAAGTGCCCCGGTGCGTGCCGCTCCAGCCGCTCGATGGCCACCTTGCTCCAGGTCGCGGTGAGCAGCCCCACAGTGGCCGGATCGCGACCGGTGGTGACGGCGGGCGCGGAGCGGGTGACCCACTTGCCTTGCAGGCGGGTGGCTTCGACATCGAGCCGCTCGCGGAGCTCGCGCCCAACCAGAGCTATGTCCTGAGCGTTCCCGAGCGGCCCGACACGGTCACCCACAGCATCTCGTTCTCCACGGACAAAGGACCCGCGGACGTGCCGGAGGCTCTGCTCGTGCCGGAGTGGGCCCCAATCCTGGTCAGCTATTCCTTCGGCAGCTGCGGAAACGAGACGGCATTTTGCACCGGGGCTCGTCGTCAGCCCGACACGTGGCTCGAAGTGCGCATCGGACACGAGTCCTTGACCGGCGACCCCGAAAGCGTAGTTCGGCGCGCGCTGGGCGGAGGCCTGGGCGAAGACGACTGTATGAGCATTCGCGCTCGCGACATCCGTGGCCGTCGCTCCGAGCCTGCCGTCGCCTGCGGGGACGCGATTCGCCGCCATGCTGCGGGTGCGCTCCTGGATCCGTTCCGCCCCGCAGCGTGCGAGATGATCGCCGCCAGCTTCGCCGAGCCTGCGGCCACCCCTCCGGCTCCGACCGACGTCACCGGTCCAGCGCACGAGCTCGGGGGTGGAGGTTGCGCCCTTCGGGCAGCCAGCGAATCTTCGAGCGCCGGTTGGATCGCGCTCGCCGCCGCCCTGACGGCGCTCACGCGACGCTGCGCGACGCCTCAGCGTGAGTCGTCCTTTTCTCGCGCCCGCGCCCGGTGAGCGCGCACCCGCGCGCGGTTGCCGCAACGTTCGTCCGAGCACCAGTGCCGGCGGCCCGTGTAGTCGAGGAAGATGCCGGCACAGGTGTCATCTCCGCAGGCGCGCAGCTGGGCGCGCGCCGGGCCCGACAGGTCGTTCACGGCGGCGCGCGCCACGCGGGCCAGGGCTTCCGCCGCCGTCGCTGGCGCCCGGGGCTGTAGACCAGCCCGGCCGCGTTCCAGCCGCAGCGGCTGATCCGCCGCGAGCGCCGCTTCGATGCTGCGGAACGCGGCGATGGAGGGCGGCGCCTCGCGCAGGGCCTCGCGCGCCGCCGCGTGCAGCGCCTCGCGCAGCTCGCGCGCGAACTGGACGTCCCGCTCGGTCGGCGCCTCGCGCGGCCCCAGCCCGTTCTCGACCAGCCACGCCCGCAGCGCGGCCGCGTCGGGCAGCTGCTCTGTCTGCGTCTCGCGATAGCGGCCGATCCGGGTGGCCAGGAAGTCCAACCAGACGGCGCCATTTCCTGAGCGAAATTGGCTCACGCGTCCAATGTAATGCCTTGACGCATTACCGCGCAAGACCCACATGTAACGGATGAAGCCATTACCCCGCCTGGTTCTTCCGGTGGCCTTTGTCCTGGTCTGGAGCAGCGCCTACGTCGCGGGCTCGATCGCGACCGCGCTGATCCCCCCCTTGACCGTCACGCTGTGGCGTTTCGCGCTGGCCGCGCTGCTGCTCGGCGGCGTCGCCTGGCTGCGCCGCGAACCATGGCCGCGCGGCACTCGCGCGCTGGGCGGTGCCGTCGCCACCGGCGTGCTGCTGTTCGCGCTGCAGTTCGCGAGCCTGTACATCGCGCTCGCCGACCACATGCCCGTGGCCACCACGGCGCTGATCGCCTGCTCCGCGCCGCTGCTGGTGGCGGCGCTCAGCGCCCTACTCGGCTGGGAGCAACTCGCCCTGCGGCAGTGGTCAGGCGTGGCGCTCGGAGTGGTGGGCGTTCTGGTCACGCTCAGCGATCGCCTGGGGCGCCCGCCGAGCGCGGTCGCGCTCGGCTGGGCGTTGCTCGGCCTGAGCGGGCTGGTCGGCGGCACCTTGTTGCAAGGCAGGCTGCGCATCGCCGCGGGCCCGGCCGCGCTGGCCTCCGTGGAGCTGGCCGCCGGAGCGCTGGTGCTGGCTGCCGCCGCTCCGTTCATGGGCTCGCTGGCGATTCCCTTCACGTTGCCTGCGTTGCTCTCCTTCGCGTACGTCGCCGTGGTGGCTGGCGTGGGAGCGCCGCTGCTCTATTTCGCGCTGATCCGCGAGCGCGGCGCCACGCGCGCGAGCAGCCTGTTGTTCGTCGTGCCGTCGGTCACTGCGCTGTGCGCGTGGATGGTGCTCGGCGCGCCGATCGGCAGCACGGCCCTGTTCGGCTTCGTGATCGCCGGCAGCGGACTGCTGCTGGCTCGAGCTGGTGCCGGCGCGAGAACCCCCGCTGGCGCTCCGCTCCTCCTGCGACAGCGTTCGTTTCACCAGGCGTACCCCGCGCCCAGCTCCAGGTAGATCGGCAGTTGCGCGAGGTTGAATGCCAGCAGCAGGCCCTGGTCCTGGCGCGCGAACAGGCTGCCGAGCGCGAGCACCCCGCTCCAGTGATCGCCCCAGCGGTGACTGCTCGCGACCCCCACGCGGAAGCGGGTCGCCGTGAAGCGGTACCAACCGTCGCGCGGGCCAGTGATCCCTGTCACGCCCGGCGGATAACGCTCTTCGAAGGTGCTCCGCGCCGTCGCGCTGTGCTCGACATGAGTGGAGAGCGCGCTCTGTAGCCCCAGATCGAGACCCACGGACCAGGCGCCGTGGAAGTAGCCTGGCTGGCAGCGCAGCTCGAGGCCCAGGCCGTAGAAGGTCGCCGCTTCGTTCTGGGCGCGCGTGGCGAGCGCGGAAGCGGCGCAGGCTGCGCCCCAGTCGCGCGCCACCAGATAGCTGCCGGCAGCGCCGAGCGAGAGCTGCAGATCGCCGCGGGTGGGCAGCAAGACGGCCCACTTCACACCGGCACCGAGCGACAGGACGGCGCGCGGCGAATCGAGCCGCAGCGGGAAGAGGAGCGCGGCGCTGAGCGTGAGCTCGGGCTCGAGCGCCAGGGTGCTCTGCAGCGCAGTACGCCTGGCATCGGGTCTGGGCACGAGCTCGGCGCGAGCCAGTGAAGGCGCGAGCCATGGAGATATCGTGAGCGCGCCGGAAAGCCATGCCGGTAACGAGCGCCTCATGGCGCCTCGGCCAGGTATGCGCGAATCGCGGCCAGCGTTTGCGGAGCGTAGTCGAGGAACAGCGTGAAGTGCCCAGCTCCCTCGATGCGGACGAGATCGGCCCTGGGCAAGGCGGGCAGGTTATACGCTTGCTGAAAGCTCGTCTGCAGGTCGCCGCACGTGCCCGCGATCAACAACACGCGCGGCGCGAAGGCTTCGATGCCGCGAGCGTAGTCGGTGCTGCCCTCCTCGCGTTGCACGACCTCGAACGCATAGGCACCGAAACGCCAGCTAGGGACCTCGACCGGTTCCTGGGAAGCGCAGTAGAAGCTGCGCGAGCCACGCCGCAGCACGCCGAGCAGCCGATAGTCCGCGCGCGCATGGTCCTGGGCGGTCATGACCTCGTTGTCCCAGAACAGGCTCTCGAACACGTCCAGCCCCACGAAACTGGTCGGTCGATGATCGCGCGCGAAGTCGTTCACCGGCCCAGGTTCGATCAGCACGAGCCGCTCCACGGCCTCGGGATGCAGCGCGGTGTAGCGCAGCGCGATCTCAGCGCCGTAGGAGTGCCCGATCAGCGTCACCTTCTCGCCGGGCGCAACCAGGACGTGCACGGCGGCGATCTCCTCGTCGAAGCTGTCCGGCGTGAGCTGGGATGGCCGAGAAACCCGCTCGGACAGGCCGCCGCCGTGTTGATCCCAGAACACGAGCAAGTGCTCGTCGGCGAGCGGCGCCAGGGCATCGCGCAACAGCCGATAGTCGGAGCCCGGTCCACCTGGTAAGATCAAGACCACGGGGCGGCCACCCTCCCCGAGCGTCTCGAGGTGCAGCCAGCGTGCGTGCCCACCGATGGTCACCTGCACCCGCGGCAGCGCTGGATCTTCATCCGCCGTGGGTGGCACCAGCGCGCCCAGCTCATCGGAGCTCGCACAGGCCGCGCTGCATGCCAGCCAGCCCCCGAGCACGAGAGCGCAGCGCGCCCGTCGCAGTGTCCGCCGCCCGTGCATGGCGTCGATCAGCGTAAGGCGAGCGACGAGCAGCAGCAGCCCGCGATGGCGAGCCGTCGCGAGTTGCCGCAGCCCAGCGAGCAAATGCAGACCAAGCGCGACAGACCCGGGCTAGATCGCCCCGCGCCATTCTTCGGGCCCCCGTGCTATGACCTCTCTCCGCATGATCTCCATCGTTTCGCCCCTCGCGCTCTTGCTTCCAGGGCTGCTGTTTGCAACGCCGCTGGGCATGGTCGTGGCCGCGGCTGGTGGAGTCGCCGTTGCGGGCGCGCCCTCCGCGAGCCGCGCGGCGCTGCTGCTGCAACAGTCGACCGCTGCCGGTGCTCGCAAACAGCTCGACCAACCCTTCAGCGACGCCGCGCGCAGCGACTGGCATTACGTCCCGCGCAGCCGCGCTGGCATCGCCTGGCGCGACATGAACGCCCAGCAGCGCGAGGCCACCACCCAGCTCCTGCGCAGCGCGCTCAGCGACGCGGGCGTGGACAAGGTGCACGCCGTGATGGCGCTGGAGATCGCGCTGCGCGAGCTGGAGACGTTCGGCTCTCACCGCGATCCCGGCAACTACGCGCTGGCGCTGTTCGGAACGCCGGGCTCGGGCGAGCAGCCCTGGGGCTGGCGCATCGAGGGCCATCACCTCTCCCTGCACTTCACGCTGCAAGGTGATCGCTATCTCTCCACCCTCCCGCAGTTCATGGGTGCCAATCCCGCGCTCGTGCCGCGCGACATCGCCAAGGGCGGCCCCAAGCAGGGCACCCGCGTGCTCGCCCAGGAGGAAGATCTCGCGCGCCAGCTGATGGCAGCGCTCCCGGAGCGCGAGCGCGCGCTCGCGCTGTTCGACCAGCGCCCCTACGGCGACATCGTCACGCGCAACGCGCAAAAGCTCGATCCGCTCACGCCCGTGGGCGTCGCCTGGCCGCAGCTGCCGGCGGCGGAGCAAGCGCTGCTCCTGCGCCTGGTGCGCGCGTTCGCCGAGCACCTGCGCCCGGAGCTGGTCGAGCAGCGCTTGGAGCGAGTGCGCGCTGGCGGCCTCGACTCACTGCGCTTCGGCTGGGCGGGCTCGCTCACGCGCGGAGAGGCATTTTATTTCCGCATCCAGGGCGCGACGTTCCTGATCGAGCTCGACAACTCCGGCGGCAACCACATCCACTCCGTGTGGCGCGATTTCGAGGGCGACTGGGGCCGGGATGTGCTCGCCGAGCACTACCGCGGCTCCGCGGGCACCGGGCACGTACACCGCTGATCTGGCGCAGAAGCCGCCTCAAGGCGCCGGCGCGAGCGCGATGCTCAGATCATCGATGCACAAGGTGAGCGGCAGCTGCGCGGCGGCGGAGCCGGCGAACTGAAAGCCGAACGCCATCGTGCCCTGGGCGCGATCGCTGAGCGTGAAGCTCGAGCGCAGGCGCTGCGGCTCCGCCGTCGCCACCACGCTGTTCACCCAGTATTCGGTCCAGGGTGCAGCATCCAGACCGAGCTTCACGCGCACATCGCTGGCGCTGGACGTCCAGAGCCGGTAGTCGATCGCGTACTCGCGCCCCTGCTCGAGCTTCAGACCGGTGTACTGCACCTGCGCGTCCCACGGATTCTCCCCCTGGCTCTCCAGGGTCGCGCACAGCGCGCCGCCCTTCACGCTCGACGTCCCCTTCGCGCTGCCGCTGAAGCCGACCTGCCAGGGCTCACTGCCGGCGTCGAAGCTCTCGTTCTGGATCAACGACGTGCCCGCCGGGCGAGGGGCGCGCCCGAGCGTGCCGAAGAAGCGAGCGATCTCGGCGCTGGCAAACGACGGCCAGCCGTGGTTTGTGTTCTGGTAGGTCGGCTCCGAGTGCTCGCACCACTCGACCGGCAAAAGCGGCTCACAGCCCACGTAGCTCACGCAACCCGGCGCGCCGATCGGGCTCGCCTCGCGGCCGCAGCCATTGGCCACCAGAAAATGATCCCGCCCCGCGCGCCCGCGCGACACCGGCACCACGGCGTCCCGCTCGCCGTGGATCAGCAGCATCGCACTGCGCTCCGCGCATTCGGGCAACACCAGCGCGCCCGCCACCGCGGCGACCCCGCGCAGCCGCGACCCCCGCTCGCAGGCGAGCAACTCCGAAAACGCCGCCCCCGAGCTGTGCCCCAGCGCGAACACCTGCTCCGTGTCGATGCAATAGTTGCCCGCCAGATGAGCGTACAAAGCATCGAAGATGCGCAGCTGATCGCTCGGCTGATCGAAGCCCGGTCCCAGACTCTTCACGTACGCGACGGCGTAACGATGACCCAGCTCGTCCGCTAGCCCGCTCGCGTCCGAGTCGTGCATCGACTGATGACTGCGCGTGCGGCCGTGAAACGCGAAGACCAGCGGAACCGGACTCTTGCCATCGTAGCCATCGGGCAACGTCAACAGATACGGCGTCTCCAGCGGCCCCGCCTTCACCCGCTGCACCCCGCCCGACGCCGGGGCACGCCCACAGCCGCTGCTCGCGGACGGCGGCTCTGCACGCCCCACTACCGCCGGCGCTGCCGTGCTCCCTGGCGGCGTGGGTACCTTCGGCTCCGCGGGCGCCACCGCCGACGAACCCGAACAGCCAGCGGCGAAAAGAGCCACAAGACGGCAACCACGACGACCGAGCGCAGACATGTCGCCCTTCTACACGATGCAACGCCGCAGGTCAGGCATCGCAGGCCCACACCGAGCAAATCCCGGCCGATCCAGCCAGCGCGAAGAAAACCAGGCGAGACGAGCCGAACGGCGCTGCCCGGCGCTGCGCTGAGCAGTAGCGTGAGCCGCGCCGAACCGAGCCGCGCCGAACCGAGCTGCGCTGGCGAACTCCCGCGGCGAGCCCTGCCGGACCTTCCCAAGCCACGCAGGTTTGCGATCGGGATGGTTCAGGGCTCGGCGCTCCACGACTCCGCCTGGCGCCAGGACTGCCCTATTTCCGACTCGAGGTCTCCTCGCAGCCCCGAACGCCGACACCGAGCACTTCCTCACCCCGCCGCCAGGCCCGTCACGCTGGCGCAGCATCGACGTCAAGGCGTAGCGGCACGCTCCCCGCCTCAGCAACCAAGTCCTCGCGGGGACGACCGGCGCTTCGCGCTCGGAGGAAGCCCGCCAGCGCCTCCTCGCGCTCGCCGCGCCGAATGCCAGCTCGGCAGGACGACTGAACCCGTCGAACCAGGGCGCGGACGAACACGGATCGACGAAGCCCGTGGGTAGCTCCGCCTCGGTCGCCGCGTGCGGCGACTGAGGTGATCGCTGGTGCTTGCGCGCGTTGAGCAGCACGTAGCGCAGGGCAAAATGAGCGGCTCGCGGCGTGGTCAACGCCCGCGCGTGGTAGCGATCGGCGAACACTCGCCCGTTGCGCGCGAGCGCCCGATTCACGGCGCGCGCCACCCGGATCGAAAGACCCTGCATTCCCCGCGACAACGCCCGCCGATCCGCCGCCTCCGCGATCAGGTGCACGTGATTGCTTTGCACGGAGAAATGCACGAGGCGAAAGCCGAAGCGCTGCTGCCCATCCGCCAGAGCGCGGCGCACCTTGTTGAAGATGGCGCCGCGCAGCGACGGCATGCCGGCGACGATGCGCAACGTAACGTGCACCGGATGGTGCCTGGACAGCGCCGGGCGGCGCAGATGAGACACGCCGGCAACCGCGCCCTTCGGCGGCCGGCCAGCGCCCTTGCGGGCTCCGCCCCATGTCCGGAATCGGAAGGCGAGCTGCGTGCGAGGCTTCACTTGCATGATTTGGCATAAATTTTCGATCGTGCAAGGTTGCTCAGTCAGTTCATGAAGCTCATCGTGGGTCTCATGTGGCTACGCGTCGTTCTCGATCGCCCCCCTCAGCCTCATGGGTGCTGATCCTGTCGACGCCCGCGTGGGCAGCGCCCGCGCCAAGCGCTCTCCTGCGCGCAAGGCGCTTGGGGCCAGCAAGGCGTCCCACTGCGCCGCCTCGTCCTGCGCCGCCTCGTCCTGCGCCGCATGAGGTCGTCCGTCGCCGGTACGTCCCGCCCTCGCCCTCGCCCTCGCCCCGTCAGCGCGAGCGCCGGGCGGCGCTCCCCGAAGCCGGTCAGCGCCCGCTCGACTCCGCACGGAGACGCCCCCGACGGACAGGGACGGTTTCGCGCGGATTCATTCGCTGCTGGCGCCCCGCGCCCCGAGGCTTCTGGCAGCGCCGTGGGGGTGAGGTCCGGCACCCAAAATCCAGGCGCAGATGTCAGCACCGGCGGTTCGCGCTGGGGATGTTGGCGAATCAGAGGAGTCATGAGTGGCCGGGTCCGCCAGCCCCACGGCACTCCGGAGCCCGGACACCTACCAATCGGCTCCCGCGGCTGGCCCGCCTAGCAGCCTCGGTGTATACCGCCCCGGCCCAGCCGGGGGTGATGCCTGAAACAAGCGGTCTGGAACCCACGCTCGAGATGACGACGCCCGATCTGTCTCCGTCCGGCGCCGATCCCTGGCCAGGCAGCACCGATCCTACCCCACCCGGCACGGGCGGCGCGTCGGACCGGGATGCAGGCAGCGCGCCGAAGGCGGTTCGCAAGCGGCGAGAGCCGTATCCGCTCGGTGCCGCCGCGCAGGCCTTGTCGGTGTTCGCCTTGCTCGGCGCTTCGCTGGGGCTGTTCGTGGGCACGTTCACGCGCATGGGCACGCCGCGCTTCGCGAGCTTTCTGGAGCGCAATGACGCCGCGCAGGAGGTGCGGGGGTGGCTGTTCGGGTTTCTGCTGGGCGGCGCCGGGCTGGCGCTCCTGCCCTGCTTCGTGATCCTGGTCTGGAAGGGCCGGCGTGTGCTGCCCGCGCTGCGGCGCGCAGCGGAGATCTGCTGGCCGTTGTGCTTGATCGGGCTGTTGCGCAGTCTGTTCACGGCGCTGCCCTGGCACGATCAACCGCTCACGTTTCTGGTCGGGCTGTCGATCGTGGTGCTGGTGCTGGAGCGCGCGCTGCGGCGCTGTCAACGCGCGCTTCCGGAGCGCTGGCTGCCAGCGCGGCTGGGCGATTGGTGCCGCGCCCAGCTGCTGCCGCGGGAGTCGGTCGCGCGCTGGCTGCCGTTGTGCACGGTGCTGCTCGGCAGCGGCGCCTACGCCTGGTACTTCAGCCACTACACGATCCTGAATCACCACCGGCTCGGCACGATGGGCTTCGATCTCGGGATCAACATCAACTGGGCCTACAACGCGCTGCACGGCGATTTCGCGCGCAATACGGTCGCGCTGGGCGCCGGGGTCAGCAACTACTTCGGCGTGCACTTTGTGTGGGCAATGCTCACCTGGCTGCCGTTCTTCAAGCTCTTCCCCGGCGGAGAGGTGTTCCTGGTCTGGCAGGCGATCATGGCCGGCTTCGCCGGGACGACGCTGTACCTGTTCGCGACCACGCAGATCCCGCGCTGGTCGGCGGTGGTGGTGGCGTATGCGTACCTGCTGTACGCGCCGCTGCACGGCCCGAATTTCTACGACTTCCACGAGCTGATGCCGCCGCTGTTCTTCCACTTCTTGCTGTACTGGGCGATCGCCCGGCACAAGAACTGGCTGGTCTGGCTGCTGGTGCCCATCATCTGGTCCTATCGCGAGGACCTCACCATCGGGCTGGTCGTGCTCGGCTTCTTCCTGCTGGTCACGGGTGTGCGGCCGCGGCTGGGCATCGGCATCGCGCTGGCATCCGCCGTGTACTTCGTGCTGGTAAAGCTGGTGATCATGCCGCGGCTCTGGAGCGGCTGGTTCGACACGATCTACTCGGGCTTGCAAGCAGGTCAGCGCGGCTACGGCACGGTGCTGGTCACCATGCTGAGCAATCCAGCGTATTTCCTGACCACGCTGCTGGAGCAGCAGAAGCTGATCTACTTCCTGCACTTCTTCACGCCGCTGGTGTTCCTGCCGGCGCGGCGCTGGTCGCTGTTGATGCTGGCGCTGCCCGGCTTCGCCTTCAGTCTGATCACGACCGGTTACTGGCCCACGCTCTCGATCTCGTTTCAATACACCTGCCACGCCATCCCGTACGTGTTCTGCGCCGCCGTGCTGATGCTCGGGCTGATCAGCCGCGGCGAGGAAGGTGCGCTGCGCCGGCGCGCGGTGCTGGGCGCGATGGCGCTCGGCTCGCTCAGCCACAGCTACGTGTTCGGGGCCGTGCTGCAGCACGATACCTTCGTCGGCGGCTTCGCGAAGATCGAGTTCTCGATGACCGAGGAGGAGAAGTTTCGCTACGCCCGGCTGCAGCGCATGGTGGCGATGATCCCGGAATCGGCGAGCGTGGCGGCGAGCGAGGCCGAGGTGCCGCACATCGCGGCGCGCGCGTTCGCTTACACGCTCAAGGACGGCGAGCGCGACGCCGACTACATCCTCGTGCATCTGCATCACCTCCGCACCGGGCAGGGACGGCAGGCCATGAGCGCGATGGTGAACCGCGAGCCCTACCAGTTGATCGCCGAGGGAGACGACCTGTTTCTGTTCCGGCGCGGGCCGACCGACAAAGCGACCAAGGCCGCCTACAACCGCCTGGGCGTGAGTTACACGAAGTAGCCAGAGCGCCCGTCCTGGAGCACCAGTGTGTCAGCGCCGCCACGAGCGGCTGGGCCGCCTCATGCCCGGATTGCGACAATGAGCCCCACGCTTGCCTGCCGGCGACCCCGATCGGTGCTGGCTCCGCCAGCCGCTGCAGTGTGACTGTCGCCGCTGGTATCGTTGCAGGTGGCTCGACGGGACGGCCGGGGCGGGACGCTGCGTGTTGCACGGCATTTGTTGCTCGCCGGGATTAACGCTGTCAAATACCACTCCCAGCGCAGGCCGGGCATTTCCGGACCGCTCGAGGTGCCATGTTGAAAACTGCTCGGAACCGCAACACTCCACGGACCTGGATCGCGGGGGCTGGCCGCGTGTGGAGCTGCGGCGCTGCGCTCAGTCTGGCCATCGCGTGCACGAACGCAACGGACCCGTTGCTGACGGGCGATCCGAGCGCGACCGACGATCCGGGCGAGCCCGGTGATCCGGGCAGCGCGGACCCCTCGGGCCCGCACACCCCGAAGTCGACCGATCCCAAGACCACCCCTCCCAGCACTCCGGACAATCCGGATCCGCCCCCGAGCAACGAACCGAACAACCCGGCGCCGAGCGGCTGGGGCACGCCGCCTGCGCTGCGCGGCGCCGTCACGCTGTCCGACAGCGCACTCGCGAGCCAGGCGCTGGGCGAGCTGCAGCAGACCTGCACGGGTTGTCACACGCTCGGCCGCCCCACGCTCACGCACTGGGCGCAGCTCACTAGCGAGTTCGCGAGCGATTGCCTCGCCGACACGGCGCTGCCCGATCAGGCCTCCGTCGATGCGATGCTGGCTTGCTTCCAGCAGCGCGCGGGCAGCGGCCCGAAGAAGCCGGAGCAGTTCGGGATCTACGCGGCGGCGGCGCGGCTGCCCTGGTTCTCCTTCTTGTTCGAGCACTCCAGCGGCGGCGCCAGCGCGGCGAGCACGTTCCAGTCCGGCGTGGGCATGCCGCTCGCCGGTACCCCGCTGACGCAAGCGGAGTTCGACGTGGTCGCGGAGTGGTTCGCGCGCAAGCTGCCGGGCCTGTTCGAGCTGGTGCCGGAGGACTCCGGTGAGACGTGCTCGGCCGGGCTGGACTCGGCCCTGAACACGTACCTCGATCAGGTCGCGGTCACGGGCTGGCGCGCCAAGAACGCGCAGGTGCCGCTGCTGATGTACGGCTGCGAGGCGGGCCAGTCGGGCTCGGCGTGCTTGAGCGACAAACCGCGCGCGTCCGACGTGGCGTACGGCGAAGGCTGGGAAAACCTGCCCGGCACGCAGATCCGCATCCTTTATGACAACAGCGCCACGCGCAGCAACTACTGGTCGCGCACCTCGGCGGACGGGCGCTTCATCGGCTCCGGCCTGCTCGACTTCCGCAATGGAGACGGCGGACAGATCATCGATCTGCAACGGAACGCGCTGATCGACGGCGACTTCGCCTACGACGCCACGTTCTTCCCGGACAACTCCGGCTTCTTGATGCAGCTCGAGGTGACAGACGACGGTCCCGTCGGAGCGCCCACCGACGGGCAGGTCCACGCTGGCGCAGAGGCGCTGATCTGCGAGCAGAGTGTGCTCTCCAGCAACCCGGCGGAGATCAGCGGCGAGACCGACGGCTGCACGCTGCTCGGCGGCAAGTTCGGCCTCTACCAGCAGACCTCCAAGTCGATCGATGGCAGCGACTACTGGGTCGTGCACGGCTCGTATCAGGGCGACAGCGGCGGCTTCGTCGAGGTGCTGGAGCAGCCGTACGCGGCCTTCGACGCCAACAGCACGACCACGCTGACCCCGCTCGTGAACCAGGGCGGCGGCGACTTCGAGGCGGGCGCCGCCGTGCACATCCCGACCCCGCACATGGGCGACCCGATGCTCTCGCCGTCCGGCGGCCTGGTGGTGATGCGGGTGAAGGGCCCGGAGTACACCACCAACATCGAGGGCCAGGACGTGGTGACCTCGGCCCAGAGCGGCTACGCCATCTACGCGGTCGACAAGTCCACGTCCGGCGGCTCCAGCGCCGCGCTGCACGACCTGGGCCGCCTCTGCTTGCAGGGCGGCAAGGCGACGTTCTCGTACGACGAGCGCTGGCTCGTGTTCCACCACTACGTGGTCGACAGCGACGCCGTGGATCTGGGCTTCTCGAGCGCGGAAGATCCAGGCTTCCATGCCTACCAGACGGAAGGTGCTTCCAACCTGGTGCTGGTTGATCTGCGCACAGGCACGGCCACGCGCATCACCAACATGCAGCCGGGTCAGTACGCGCTGTTCCCGAACTTCCGCTCCGACGGCTGGATCTACTTCGTGGTCCGCACTCCGTACGGCGGCGAGGAGTACTACGCCGCCAGCGACGCGGCGCTCGTCGCCGAAGCCGCCGCGCCCTGAGCTCGATCGCGCCGGGGCAGTCCAGCCCCAGCGTCACCAGGCGGCGATGCCGCCGTCGGCGCGCGGCTCGGTCGCCAGCGCATAGGCGCCCGATTCGA
>DASTRX010000078.1:0-20608 GCA_035760985.1 Polyangiaceae bacterium | reverse complement strand
GATCGCCCAACACCTGTGAGGGTAGCTCGCGCACACGGTGGCAGATCAGCTCCAGGCTCTTGTCGCGGGCGCGGCTGCTGGCGAGCTCCACCACCTCCTGCAGCACTGAGGTCGGGTCGAAGGGCGCGGATTGCAGCTCGTACTTGTCCGCTTCCATCTTGGAAAAATCGAGGACGTCGTTGATGATCGTCAGCAGCGCGCTGGCCGAGGCATCGGCGGTCTCGACATAACGGCGCAGCTTGCTGTCCAGGGGCAGGCGCGCGATCAGCCGCAGCATGCCGATCACGCCGTTCATCGGCGTGCGGATCTCGTGGCTCATGTTGGCCAGGAATTCCCCCTTCAGGCGCGAGGCCATGAGGGCCGCGTCCATGGCCGTCTTCAGCCGCTGCATGGCCTCCTCGTTCGCCTTCTGCATGTGGTTGAATGCGCCAGCGAGTACCTCGAGCTCATCCTGGCTTGCGACAGTGACGCGCACCCCGAGCTCACCCTGAGCAATTTGATTCGCAGCGCGGGTCAGCTCCGCGAGCGGATCGGTGATCTTGCGCGCGATCCGTCCGATCGAGAGCACCCCCAGCAGCATGCTGACGCCGACCGACAGCGAGAGCCAGCTCAGCATCTCCCGGCGCGTGCCCTCGGACTGAGCGCGCACCTGGGCCAGCGCTCGGGTGAGCGGCTCGGTGCTGAAGCCATAGCGGATCGTTCCCAGCACCTGGCCCGCTTCCAGCACCGGATGCTGCACCTCGAACACGTCCGCGCCCTTCAGACGGATGCGGCGCTGGCCCGGCTGCGCGGGCGCCCAGCCCTCCAGCGGGACGGGCACCTCCGTCCAGCGCTGCAACACCGCGTCCGGAGCGAGCGGCTTGCCGTGCGTCAGCAGCTGGTGGTGAGCGGATGCCCAGGGTTTGCCGTCGCGATCCACGAACAGCCCGTAGACGAGATCGCCGTCTTCTCGACCGCGCGCTGCACCAGCGACTGCACGTCACCCAGCGCGTTGTCGGCCACCAGACCCGTGAGCGCGAGTGCGTGATTGTCGACAAGCGCCTTGGCCTTGCTGGCGATGTGGGCGGTGACCTGCGCTTCCATCTCGGCGAGGCGCTCCTTTTCGGTCGCGTCCTGTTTCCAGGCGACCACGCCGATCAGCGCCGCGGCCGTGAGCAGGAAAACGCCGAGGGTGGCGCGCAACAGTTTGCCCCGCACGTGCCGTTTCATCGATTGTCCATTTCAAACAGGACGGCAGGACAGGCGTAGCGATGAAAATCAATCTCGATCTGAACCGTCAGCACCGGCGCCCTGCCCCGGCGGGCGGCGCGCTGGGCAACGGTGTGCGGAGCGAGCGCACATCGTGACGGAGACGCTCTCAGGCCGCCCCAAGATACGCGTCCTGGTGATCGACGACGACGACATCGCACGCGAACAGTTGTGCAGCACGCTGCAGGCAGCCGGGCACGAGGTCTTCGAGCTGCAATCCTCGATCGGCGCGACCCGCTGCATCCACGAGCAAAAGGTGGACGCCGTCGTGCTGAACGTGATGTTGCCCACGCTCAACGGCGACAAGCTCGCGCGCATGTTCCGCACCGGCAGCGGCGGTGAGCACCTCGGCATCGTGCTGGTGTCGAGCCGCCCCCGGCTGGAGCTGAACAAGCTGGCGACCGTGGCCCAGGCAGGCGACGTGGTGACGAAGAGCGAGATCCGGCGGGGCCTGGTGCCCGCGGTGCAGCGAGCCGTCGTGCGCCGGTCGGGCCTGCGCCGCCGCATCGGCGTCTGAACTCCGACACGCACAGCCCACCACACCATCCGGTGCGGGCGCTATGCCCGCCAAGGCGCCACGGGCGCTCACCCGCTCGGGCGTTGCCGGCAGGCTTCGCGCTGGCTGGACGTATGGAAACGGCGAATGGGGCACCCGACGCGTCGACAGGTGTTGCTGGCAGCCATGGGCTCGCTGGCGGCGCTTACGGATGTGCCGCGCCTCTCGGGAACGGCGCAGGCGGCGGAGACGAAGATCTACGTGTTCGCCGTGACCAGCATTCGCCCGCATGTGCTGCAGACCCTGCTGGAGAGCGCGCTGCCGGGCGTGAGCGTGACCGTGTTCGGGCGCGTGGGTGACTTCGCGCGCGCCCTGGAAGACGCGCCGCCCGACGCGGCGCTGGCTGCGACTCCCGTGCTGATGGCGTTCGGTCAAAACGTTGAGATCCAGGGCCTGAAGGGCGGCTCGCCGCAGGAGGACTATTTGCTGCTCTCCGAGAGCGAGGTCAAAGCCGACAAGCTCGCGGAGCTGACCATCGGCTGCCTGGATCTGGTCGGACGCAAAGCACTGCCGGGGTTCGTGCAAGGCCTGCTCGGCCTGTCACGTGAGCCGGCGATCCAGCGCGTGACCAAGACCGAAGACTTGCTACAGCTGTTGCAGTTCAAGCGCGCCGACGCCGTGCTGGTCCCGGAGAGCTGCCTCGCGGACCTGCAGGCGCGCACGAAGATGGAGCTGAAGATCCTGCGTTTGCCCAGCGCCAAGGTGCTGCGCGTGGGCATCGCGTTTCCGGGCCGCCGACAAGCGGTGGAGAGCGCGCTCCGATCGCTTCCCGTCCCGCTGCTCGAACAATTGGGGGTAGATCATTGGCGCTAACCCGTCGCATCCACAGGCGCTGCCCGCCGGGAGCACTCTCGGGGCTGGTTCTGGGAGTTGCCCTCGCGCTGACCGGCTGCGCGAGCGCGCCCAGCGCCCGCACTCCGGCCGTCAGCTTCCCCAATCCAGCGCCCCGCGCTGACGTACCCACGATCACCGTGCTGGCGCCCGCCGACGCCCAGCTGTTGCCGGTGGTGCAGCAGCTGCGCAACGAGCTGGAGGAGGACTACGACGTCCTGGTGAGCGCGCTCGACCCGGAGCGCGACACGGTGGACACGGTGGCCAGCATCCTGGCCCATGATCGGCCCAAGGCGGTCGTGCTGCTGAACAACTCGACCGCCCGCATCTACCGCAAGTGGGCGCGCAGCACCGCCTCGCCGCCGGTGTCGATCATCTTGATGGCCTCCTTCGCGGAGGAGCTGCAGCCCACCATCCCCAACTCGGTCGGCATCGCCTACGAGGTGCCGGCGGTGACCAGCTTCGTGGGCCTGCGCGCGCTGGGCAAGTCAGTGAACCGCGTGGGCGTGATCTATCGCAAGGCACTCGCGCACTACGTCGGCGCACAGGAGGCTCTGGCCAAGGTCGAGAGCATCTCCTTCGTGGAGGAGGAGCTGCCCGAGCAGTTCGAGGCCCGCGAGCTCAAGGCGGCGCTGGTGCGCATGAAGCGCGCAGGCGTGGACGCCCTCTGGCTGCCCAACGACAACGGCCTGCTCACGCGGCTGCTGGTGGCGAAGGTCTGGTTGCCCTACCTGGATCGGCTCCAGCTGCCGGTAATCGTCGGTGTGCCCTCGCTGGTGCGCTCCGACTACGACTTCGGCGTCTACGGCGCCATTCCCGATCCGGAAGCGCTGGCCATTCAAGCTGCCGACCTGATCATCGATCTCAGTCAGAACGAGTGGTCGAGCGCGGGCCAGAGCGTGCGCCTGCCGCTCTCCGCCAAGACCTACGTCTCTGCGCCGCTCTCCCGGCGCTTTGGCGTGCCGCCGCAGCGGCTGCAGAAGGTGGACGTGGTCGTCGGCCAGCTTCCGGAGGAGCAGTGAGCTCGCGCGGGGCGCGCGCCCGGGCCGCGCTGTGCTGCGCGGGCGCGCTGCTGCGCGCGGCGACGGTGAGCGCAGAGCCCACCGCTGCCGGCGACGGCTCGGAGAACGAGCTGGAGGGCGTGGACCTGCTGCAGCTGTTGAACGTGGAGGTGTCCACGGCCAGCAAGACCGCCGAGCGTGTAGCCGACGCTCCGGCGATCATCACCGTGATCACCGCCGAGGAGATCGCGCGCTGGGGTTACCAGAGCGTCGCGGAGGCGCTGCAACATGTCGTCGGCTTTTATCTGATCGATGACCACGTGCTGCCCAACGCGGGCGTGCGCGGCGTCGCGGGCGGCCTGGGCTCCGAGAGCGGCAACATCAAGGTGATGATCGACGGCGCCTCGGTCGCGTTCCGATCCACCTCCGGCAACTGGCTCGGAGTGGAGCTGATCCCGCTGCAGTCCGTGCGCCAGATCGAGGTGATCCGTGGCCCGGCGTCGGCCCTGTACGGCGCCGATGCGTTCCTGGGGGTGGTCAACATCATCACCGTGGCGCCGGAGGAAGTGCCCCTGATCGGCGTCCGAGCCCACGCCGGTGTGACCGGCAGCCATCCTGGCGGGCAATTCGACGTGCTGGGAGGCAAGCGCTTCGGCCCCTTCGACCTACTGCTCGGCGCAGCCGGCGAGCTACAGGATCGCAGCGGGTTGCACATGCCGAGCGCCTCCCCGGCCCCGATCATCCCCGGCTACGGCGACCGCACTCAGCCCGCTAGGAACCTGGAGCGCAAGTCGCTGGTGCTGCAGACCCGGCTCGGCTACCGCACCGAGAGCGCACAACTGGTGCTGCAAGGCTTTGCGTCGGGCATCGAGCGCGGCGGCGACTTCGCGCCCTGGGCGCAGCTGAGCAACGGGACGGACGCCCAGGGCAGAGCCGTGGGCACCGTGCTCCAGCTCGGCCAGTTCCGGGTCACCGCCAATGGCTCACTGGCTCTCAGCCCGGAGCTGGGCCTGGCAGCACAGGCCACCTACTTTCAGGGCGGCGTGCTCGGGGACGATCGCGTCGAGGTGGACAGCGATCTGTTCTGGGTGCGACGGCGGCTCGGCTACCAGGGTCTGGAGGCCACGCTGGAAGGACGTTGGGTGCCCCGGGCGGACTTCAATCTGATCGTGGGCGCGGAGAGCGTGCTCGATCAGGAGACCTTGCCGGTGCCCGAGCGTGTCAGCAAGGACACGGGAGAGTTGCTGGGAGAAGTCCCCGCGCGCTCCACCGCGACCCTGAGCAATCTCGGCGCTTTTGTCAGCGCCAACTGGAAGGCCTGGGAGCCGCTGTTCAAGCTCACCTCCGGGGTGCGCTTCGACCAGCACAGCAACTACGGCAGCCAGCTCAACGGACGGCTCGGCGTGACCTCGCAGTGGACGAGCTTTCTCACCACCAAGCTGCTCTACGGCAGCGCCTTCAAGGCTCCCTCGCCGTACCTCCTGTACGCGCAGCCGCTGCGCGACGGGGACGTGATCGGCGAGCGGGATCTGAAACCGCAGCACATCGACACGCTGGAGTTCCAGGCGCTGCTCGAGCTCGGTGTGTTCAGTGTCTCGAGCGGCCTCGCCTACAGCCAGATCCGCGACAAGGCGGAGTTCGCGCCGCAGGGGCTGAACCTGACCGCCGAGAATGTCGCCGAGCAGAATTCGCTGAGCTGGGAAACACGGGCGGACCTCCGGCACGGCAAGGCGGTCAACAGCTACGCCTCCTTCGAGTGGATCCGGTCGCGGCGCACGCTGGGGCAAGAAGGCTACGCTGCGCGCTTGCTGGGCGATCGGAACGTCGCCTACCCCGACTGGATCGGCCGCGCAGGTGTGACACTGGGGTTGCCGATCTTCCCGGATGTGCCGCTCGACGTCGGCACGGAGGGCATTCTGGTGGGGCCTTCGCAAGCGGCGGACGTGAGCATCGTGGAAAATGGTGCTCGTTTCGAGCTACCGAGCTACCTCTTGCTCGACGCGTCACTGGCCACCCGCGACCTGTTCCTGATACCGGGGCATGAAACGAGCCTGGCGCTGCGCGCCAAGAACGTGCTGGGAGCCAAAGGGCCGGCTGCTGGCTTTTCCGGCTTCGAATACCCCCTCGCGCCGCGCGAGGTATTTCTAGAAATCGAGCACAGCTACTAACACTGTTCGTTCTCGCGTCGCCGGAGCAGTTCCTGTTGCCTGGGTTGCTGGGCTCAGCGTAGCTAGCGGTAGCGATCCATCCGCGGGATGAACGCGAAGTCATGCGCAAGGACAAACCTGACCCCACCTCGGAGCCAGCGAATGGTTCTGCGCCTGCCCCGCCCAGCGGGCGCGGGGCGCGGCAGATCCGCGCGCTGGATCCTCAGGCTCTCCTGCACGAGCTCCGCGTGCATCAGTTCGAGCTGGAGACTCAGAACGAGGAGCTGCGCCGCGCGCGCGGTGAGATGGAGATCGCGCTGCGCATCTACACCGAGATCTTCGATTTTTCACCGATCGGCTACGCGATGATCCGGCGCGATCACGTGATTGTGAACGTGAACCTCGCGGCAGGTGAAATGCTAGGCCGCCCACGCTCGCTCTTGAATGGCATGGCCTTCGAGCGCCTGGTCGCGCAGGAGCATCGTTCCGCTTTCGCTGATCTGCTCGCCGCGGCTTGGACGTCCGCCGAGACGCAGTCGGGCCAGGTCGACCTGCTGCTCCCGAGCGGTGAGTCGCTCAGCGCTCGTTTGAGCGCCATCCCGCTCTTGCGATCGGAGCCGACGCTGTTGCTCGCCATCGAGCGGCACGAGCCGATCGGACGCGCCGCTCTCTAGCGCAGCTCGCTCGGTCAGCCCAGAGCGACGTCCCCGCAGCGCAGCAGCTTGCGGTAGAGCGTGCGCCGATCCACGCCGAGCAAGCGCGCGGCCTGGGTCTTGTTGCCGCCGACGTGGCGCAGCACGTACGCGATGTGCCGCTGTTCCTGCTGATCCAGCGTGAGAAAGCCGGTGGTCGCCGCGCCCGCCTCGAACGAGGCGATATGGCTCCTGACCCGATCTGGTAGGTCATCGACCTCGAGCCGCTCGCCCTGCGCGAGCGTCACCGCGCGCTCCATCACGTTCTCCAGCTGGCGAACGTTGCCGGGCCAATCATACTCGAGCAGCTTCTTCGCCGCCTCCGGCGAGAGGCAGCGGCTGTTCTTGCCGAGGCGCTCGGCGGTGGCGCGCAGGAAGTGATTCGCCAGGGCCAGGATGTCCTCACCACGGGCGCGCAAGGGCGGCACGCACAGCTGCACCACGTTCAAGCGGAAATAGAGATCCGAGCGGAAGCGGCCCAGGGCCACCTGTTGCTCCAGATCTCGATTCGTCGCGGCGACCACACGCGCCTGCACGTTGACCGTGGAGTTTCCTCCCACCGGTCGGACCTGCCGCTCCTGCAGCACGCGCAGCAGCTTGGGCTGCATCTCGAGCGGCAGCTCCCCGATCTCATCCAGGAACAAGGTCCCCTGATGGGCCTCCTGGAACAAACCTTTTCGGTCGCCCAGTGCATCGGTAAACGAGCCCCGCACGTGCCCGAACAGCTCGCTCTCCAGCAGATTGGCCGGGACGGCCGCGCAATTGAGCGCGACGAACGGCCCCTGCGCGCGAGCGCCCTCGGCGTGCAGAGCCCGCGCCACGAGCTCCTTGCCGGTGCCGCTCTCACCGCTGATCAGGACCGTCGTCTCGGTTTTTCCCACGCGCCGGATCAGGTCATACACTTGGTGCATCGGGCGGCTGTCTCCCAGCAACTTGCCGATGGGTTGGCTGCCCGCCGCCTCTACCTGCGCGAGCCGATGGATCGCTTCCCTGCGATAACGGTCGCGCACGGAGCGTTCGACACAGGCGCGCAGCTCTGCGAGATCGAGCGGCTTGCTGACGAAGTCGTAGGCTCCCGCGCGCAGCGCGGAGACCACGGCATTCAGATCCCCGTCCGCCGCCATCAGGATCACCGGTGTGGCAGAGAGGCTCTGCGTGAGCCGGCGGCAGGCGGACAGGCCGCCGCCGGTCAGCTCGACCAGAATGGCGTCATACGGCTGCTCCAGTGCCAGGCCGACCCCATCCTCGGCGCTCGTACACCATGAGACGCTCCAGCCCCCTCGCTCGAGCCGCGATTGAATTTCCTCGCAGAGTTCCTGATCCGCATCGACCACCAAGACCCTGAAGTCCATCGCACCTTCTCCGCTGCTGTGGGGACCGACTCCCCCCCTACCTCCTTCTCGTCCGAGCGCCGAAGAGGATCAAGTCCATCGTCATTGGCCTTCAGAACGAGAGCGACGGCAGCGCAGCGGCGCCAGAGGCGCATGCGATGCGCTGTGGCGCTCTGACACGCTGCTCAAAGGGGCACGCCCACGCGATAGAGCAAGCCACCGCCATCGCTGGAGATATAGAGCGCGCCATCGATCGGGGAGACGGCCACCCCAACCGGTCGCACGCGATCTTCACCTCGGTCCCCCGAATGCCACCCCCAGTCCCCATCGACGGGAGCCGTGGCGTCACCACCGCTCAGCACGACAGTATACGGAAAGGCGGGCGGTGTCTGCATGCTTTCTGGCATCGAGGGCTGCCCCGCGCCGAAGGGGAAATACACGACAGCGTGGCCCACGGAGGGTTCGGTGTTCCATGAGCCGTGCTGGGTCACGAACGCTCCGCCTAGCCACGCCTCCGGCAAGCCCAGCGGTGCTCCTTCGATATGCGGATTGAAGATGATGTCGAGCGGCGCGGAGTGCGCGGGCAGGAAGCTCAACGGCTGCTCGGAGCTCGTGTTACCGGACCGACACGCACAGGGCAGAAGGGACTACTCGAGGCGCAGCAGCACGCTACGATGCGGGCCCTTTCCACCTCGGGGTGTTCTTCACGATGTCCGGCTCACGTCTCGTCTCTCTGTCCGCTCTCGGCTTGCTTCTGGCCGGCTGCCATCACGGCGCCGAGCCCACTTCACCGAGCGGCGCTGCTGCCAGCGCCGCAAGCTCGCCCGCTCCGGCTCCGTCGGGTTACCCGATGTGCGCGGGCCAGCACCCCGCCCCAGCCCCCGAGGCGTCCCACGGGGGCGCCGTCAACACGCAGCTCGCGCCCGCCTTTCTGGACGAGATGGCCATCTGCCGCGCCGACGATCGCCCGCCGCACGAGCTGATTGCGCGCGCGCCCCAGGGGCACGTCAACGACAAGGGCGACTGCGAGTTTCCGGGCATCGGCGTGAGCTGCCACTACCACTCGGGAGAAGAGTTCATCAGCAGCGCCACCCACCAGCAGACCCAGGGTGAAGGCGAACTGCACTGCATCTTTCCGAGCAGCGATCCCAAGGCGCCACGCGTGTTCGGCACGCACGTGATGTGCCGCGATCACGCGCGCGGCGAGCCCCACGGCGAGGCAACGCATGAGGTGCACGCGGGCGCCGCCTGCTCGCCGGAGCTGCTGCGCCAGCTCGAGCCCTGCAACGAGCGGCGCTGCTGTGATGCCGGCACGCTCACCAACCCGATCAGCGAGCTGAAAGAGAGCCACCGCAACGACATCCGCCCCGACTTCCGCATTTGCGAGGATACCCTGGAGCTGGATTGCGATCTGCTCGCGGCGCTGACCGTGCATGCCGCGAACTGCCCGGCCCTGGGCGGGATCGGCGCCCCCGCTTTCGTGGCAACGGCCGCGCCGCACTGATCGGCACGCCCCCGGTGTGATGAGACACTGGCGGCGAATCCTCGTCGGCGCAGCGATCGTCTCGGCGATCGCTGCCGCCATCGGCCTGCGCTTGCTGCTCGCCGAGACCAACCTCGACCGCGAGCGCGGTGACTACCGCTCCCGCATGCACGCGATCTGGTCGGGATCGGCGCCGGGCATGCCCGACCCGAAGCGGCTCTCGGTCGATTTCGACTCCGGCGTGCTGCGTCACCTGTTCATCAATGAGCTCGACAACGAGCTGCCCTATCTGGTGGCCTATTTTGCTCCCGGGGCTCGCCAGGCGCCCGCGCTGTTGCTGCTGCCCGGCGGCGGTTACTCCTTCCGCTCCGAGAAGCTCGACGGGCTCGACATCGCGGAGTGGTTCTCGGCGCGCGGCATCGCCAGCTTCGTGCTCAACTACCGCGTCGATCCCTACCGCTACCCGGTGCCGTTGCTCGACGCCCAGCGCGCCGTGCGCTGGCTGCGCGCCCACGCGCGAGAACTGGGCATCGATCCTGATCGCCTCGCCGTCTTCGGCACCTCCGCGGGCGGACACCTGGCAGCGCTGCTCGCGACCGAAGCCGGAGCGGCGGCTCCCGACGACCCCGACCCCGTGGAACGTCAGAGTAGCAAGCCCAACCTGCTGATCCTGGCGCAGGCCGTGATCTCGCTCGAGCAATACGTCCACAAAGGCTCCCGCCGCCACCTGCTCGGCGACTCCCCTCCCCCCGAGCTGCTGCACGCGCTCTCCGCCGACCAGCGCGTCGACGCCAGCACTCCACCGACCTTCCTCTGGACGACGCGAACGGATGAGTTCGTCGACTACCGCAACTCCGAGCTCTTCGCGCGAGCACTGCGCGAGCACGGCGTCGACCACGAATACCGGCTCTTCGCGACCGGCCACCACGGGCGCGGACTCGCCCGCCTGGAAGGCTCGCGCGAGTGGCCACGCTTGTGCCTGGATTGGCTAGCGAGGCACGGGTTCACGGCGCGAGGCGACGGGTGAAATGATTCACGCTCACCGTGGCCTGCTCGCGCTGCGCGGGGAACAGGCGCTGGCGCGCCGGGTCGACTTCCAGTCCAGCGGCGCGGGCGGCTTCGAGGAAGGGAGTGATGCCGACCGTGAGTTGTTCGGAGAGGCCGTGGGTGAGGATGTAGTTGGTCAGCGTCTTTCCGATGACCACCCGCTCGGGATCGTGCAGCTCGATCGCGAGCATGCCGTGGCGACCGATGATCCCGGCCCAGGCCTGGAAGAACTCGATCAGGTTCTGCTGCAGGTCCGCGCTCTCGATGGCTTCGCCGTCTGCGACGTAGGCGCCGGAGATGGCGGTGTCGCGCGCGCTGCCGCGCGGAGGTTGGTAGGGGCGGTTGTGGATCAGGAAGGAGCTGCCGTGGAGCAAGTCCCGCGAGTCCACGCCGTGCCGGCGCAGGCGGGCGCGCAAGCCCTCCGGGTCGTTTACGTCACCGAACAGCACGAGATGAGGCACGCCGGCGCGGGTGAGGCGCTCGCGCGCCGCGCGGCGCGCGGCGCGGTGGTAGTCGATACCGACCATGAGCGGGGGGTCTTCGCTCATCACACGGCCGCGCTCGGTGCGGGTCCGGATCAGCTCCCAGACGTGCTGGAGCCAGGAGCCATCGCCCGAGCCCATATCCGCGAAGCCGCGCGGTTGTTCCGACAGTGGCAGGTTGAAGGCCTGGACGATCACCTCGTCTGCCGCCGCGAAGTAACGGCCGTGGCTGGCGCCGCTGGCCTTGACGTTGATGCGCCGCTGGATGTGGCCTTCAGGTCTGCCGGGGACCTGGCGCAGGACCTGGCGGTGATCTCCGAACAGGAGCGCGTCGAGCTGCCCGAACAGGGGGAGGTAGGAGACGGGTACGCCGTAGCCCCAGGCGCGGGCCGCGGCGTAGCGCCCCTTGGCGGTGAGGCGGGCCTGGTCACCTTCGAGCGTGAGCCAGCCGATGTCTCGCAGCAGATGCAGGGCGCTGCGCAGTGGGGCGCGCTCACCCTTCAGCTCGATCTCGCCGGCGTCGAGCAGCCGCGAGCGCTGGCGGCGCTGGGCCCAGGCCGCGATCTGGGGTTGCTGCCAGAGGCGCGGGATGCGTTCGAGCCAGGCCCCGAGCCAGCCGGGGTGATACTCGTCTTTGAGCGCAACCGCGACAGGGCCGACGAGGTTGCCCTCGAGCGCGAGGCGGAAGCGCTCGCTGACAGGATCGGCGCCGAGCAGCCCCCACGCCTCGGCGTTGCGTGCCACGAGCTCGGCGAGCTCGGGAGTGCCGCGGGGCTGAGAACGAGACCCGAAGAGGTGGTGCGGGAGCTGCGTGGCGACGGGCAGAAAGCGGACGATCTGCTCGGCGGCATCGCTGCCGGAGAGGAGCGTGATGAGCTGGTACCCCGAGTCGCTGAGCGCGATCTGCGTTTGATCGACGGGACGGCAAGGTTGCCACTCGATCCAGCCCTGCGCGGAGAAGACGCGACACACGACGTTCAGGTAGGCGAGCCGGGCCCCGAAGCGGCGCGAGAGCTCGCGCAGGGTGGCGCCGCGAGCGGCTCGCTCCTGGAGGAAATCCCAGATGCCGTGCCGAGCCAGGCAGTGCAACAAGTGGACGCCACCGATGCCGTCGGTGTGCTGGGCCAGCTCGCCCAGGAAGCGATCCTGCGCGCGCTCGGCGGTCGGGATGATGTGGCGGGTGCCCGATTCGAGGTCACGGCGCGCGGGCGGGCTGAAGACCAGGCGCATGCATCAGTGTATGGGGCGACACCCACGCCAAGCCAGCGCTGTCGAGCAGCTCCATCGTGCAATCCTTTGCTGCTCGCGCCGGAGAACACGATCCTGCCCCGTTCGAGCACACTTGCTGTTTCAGCAAAGGACAGTGCCAGGTCGATCTTCTGTTCAACCAGTAAGATGGTGAGCTGGCCGCGCAGCTCCGCAGGCGATCAAAAGGCTCTCGACAGTCCGCCGGGCGCCGCGCCGCCGCCAGGTTCTCCTGCACGCTGAGCGAGGGGAAGATGTCGCGACCCTGCGGGACGTCACCACGGCGTGTGCTGCACGACGTGCGCGCGTTCATCTCGTGGGCGGGCGTGGGTAGGGCGAACCTGCGCTCCGAGCCCAGCATCCGTTCGCGGAGCTCTCCGGGAGCCGGCGGCCTCTCCGGAACGCCGGCTGAACAACTCCTGGCGGGCGTGGGGCAGCCGCTGCGAATCATCGCTTGCTGAGGGCGCAATCCGCCTTACAGTCTGCATATGTCGATGCGGCAGCCGTCCGGTTCATGTCTGCAGGCCCCAAGGCCGCAAGCGCGGGCCGCGGCACGCGCGCTGAAGCTGTTCTGTGTTGCACTCGCGCTCGGTGCCTGCACCCCGGCGCCGGTGAACAATCAGGAGCCTCGCTATCCGGAAAAGCGGCGCCCTCCCCCGCTCCGTTCCGCGAGCGACGGCGAGGTAATGGGAGCCAACCGGCAATCCATCGATGATACGCTGGAGGGATCACCGACCAACGAGCACCCGGCGCCGGGCTGGGAGGGTGAGAAAGGCGCCGCCGAGCGCGCGAAGGACTCCGATTGTGTGCCGGAGGCACGCCCGGCGAACGAGGGCGGCACGCCGGCGCCTGCGCCCAATGGCCGTCCGCGAACCGGCAAGCCCTGCCCCAAGCCCAAAGCCCCTTGAGCGCACGCGCGGGACACGAAATCGCCATCGGCGTGATACATGAGGATTCGCAGAGTGGTGCCGTTCCATGCGGCAGCTCCTCGTGCTCCTGTTCTGCGCCTGCGCGAGCGCAGTCCCTTCTCCCGCCACCCTCGGCGAGCCAGCCCTGACCTCGAAGACCGTGCTCGACCTCGGGGACGTGACCGCGAACCCCGACCACTACGGCTGGTTCGATTTTCGCCCCAACGTGAAGAAGCTGATCCTGGCGGGCGCCCCCGAGACCGAGCACGTGGCCATCCTCTGGTACACCGCGCCGGGCGGTCGCGTCGGCTTGCATCGCCATCCCCGGACGGAGTCCGTCTACGTGATCGATGGCGCGCAGACGGATGGCAAGGGCACGTACTCGAAGGGCACGCTGTACTTCAATCCGCCCGGCAGCGCGCACGAGATCAAGGACAGCTCGGGCTTCTTCTTGCTGGCGTACGCCGCCGCGCCCGACTTCGAGGACACGGGGGAGCTGGCCGAGTACACACCGGTGCGCATCGACACCGGCGACGCGCCCCTGCCCGGCGCGAGCCTGGCGCCCGCCGGCTCCGGCGTGCGCACGCTGGACATCGCGCTCGACCGCTCCGGCGGCATGAGCGGGCGTTGGATCGAGCTCACGCTACCCGACGACCGCTATGAGTACCTGGGCAATTACCTGCTGGTGCTGGACGGCAGCTGCCAGCTGGCGGAGGCCAGGCTGGGCAAGAGCTCGCTCGCGGTCGCCAGGGGCGTGAAGCCCGAGCCGTTTCGGCTTGCTGCAGCGGGCGGGCCCTGCCGGGCCCTGGGCATCTCGTTCTGACGAGCTCAGCCGCTCACGGCGACCAGGACGCTTCTGCTTGCAAGCCGAAGGTGGAACCGCTCAAGAAGTCGGTGGTCGTATAGAGCCGTCCTGAGTCGATCGTGGCGGTGCGCGCCGCCTCGTTCCACACGGCCCAGGTGTAGAAGAGCCGTAGCTCCGGGCGTGCCCAGAAGTCCTGGGCCATGGTCAGGGCAGGAGCGATGGTGAATTTGGCCAGCTTCTGCGGGGCAGCGCCGTTGCTCTTCTTGACCAGATCGTAGCCGACCTCGCCGAGCAGCTTGGCGTGCTCCGTGAAGGCATATCCCACACGGGCTCCGGCCGAGTACCAGTTCGTCTTCTGGCCGCTGTTGCCCAGATCGTCGTGCTGGTACACGAAGGCGACCTGCGCGCCCAGCTGCGCGAGCGGCTGCACCGTGAGCACATCGAGCAGCCGTGTTCGGTACTCGCTGGGGGCGAAGTAGAGCGAGAAGTCCGGGTAATAGAAGCGCGAGAGCGTCCCGAAGCCGGTCCCGCCGCCCTTGCCGTACTGGAAAGCCAGCTTGTTTTCGCCGCCCAGCAGCTGTTGCACGTGCTGGAGCGTGATGCCCCAGCCGCTGTGGGTGACCGCATCACCATTGCTATCTGGATGGTTGCTGTAATCGGCAATGTACTGGAAGCCGATCTGGAACTCGCCGCCCTCGTACAGGCGGATGCCGCGCAGCTGCAGATCATTGCGGAAACCGAAGTCCACCTGCAGCGGCAGCGGCGGCGCAGATACGTCGGACGACGTGGGCTCACCGTCCACCGCAAACACGGCGTAGCTGAGCCGCAGGTCCTTGCCCAGCTGGAGGTCCTCCACTCCGCCCCCCACTCCGGAGGGATTCCAGTAGAAGAAGTCGCTGATGTAGACCGACTCGCGCTTGTAATAGCGCGTGCCGATCCAGGCCGTGCCTCCAGCGAGCCAGGGAATGCCGCTGATGTCGACGTAGAGATTGGGGAAGGAGACGGTCGCGCCGGTGGAGGTCGTGTACTGGGCAGGTGAGGAGGTCGTCGCGGTCGGCGAGTAGCCGATGTACGTGGTGGGCACGTACACCGTCGGCATGAAGTGGACCCTCGCCACCGCCCCATCCGCAGCCGAGTAGGCGACGAGCTGAAAGTGCGTCTCGGACCAGATCTCGCACTCGTTGCCGAGCCGGTACTTGGAGACCAGCCCGCCCGGGATCGCGAGCTGAAAGCACGTCATGCGGCCCTTGCGGTTGCTTGCTCCGAAGCCGCCACGGAGATATCCGCTCACCGAGAGATCGCCCACCTGCGGCCTGGAGGGCGGGGATTCCTGCGCCAGGGCAGGCGCCGACAGCAGGAGCGCCCACGCTGCCGCACGCCAGCGGCGCCAGGTGTGGCTGCCCGGAGCTGCTGCCCGTTCGTTACTGTTGGCCATAGAATGCGGCGATGTTGGCCTGCACGGCGTCATCGGCCGCCTGCGACGCGTATGCGGCCGTCATCAGCCCCTCGAAAAAATTGCCCTGCGCGCCGTTGCTGTTGTCCCCGCCCGTACCCAGCCCGATCGCGCCTTGCTTTCTCATCGGGTTGTAGCGCGCGCTCGGGCGCGGGCCGTCGAAGGGGATGGTCCAGCCGCCGGACTGCGCGTTGGCCACCTTGATGGTCCAGTGGTTCTTGCCCGCGTCGTCGCCCTTCACCATACCGCTGACATACTGATGCGTGACGGGGGTGTTGTTCTCGTAGGGGCTGACGTCTCCTGCCCAGAGACCGTTCTCGAGATCCCCCATCACCCACGGTCCGCTGGCGGCACCCTTGCCCCAGATCGTGCAGGTCCCGAAATAGACGGCTTCCATCGTGCCTTCGCCGTCATCCCGGCTGCTGGTCTCCATGTTCCCATAATCGAAGCAGCAACCACCATTGTAGAACGTGCCGTCGACGACCATGTACTCCGTCTCTGCGTCGTCGCCGGTAGCGGTGCCGCACGGAGTGTTGTTGCGATAGCCAATGCCCGGCACGATGTGCACGCCGTAGAGCTTGCGGCCGCCGATCGTGACCGGGATGGACTTTGCGTTAGCTTCGTTGCCGGGCGTTGGCTTCGCGCCGCCGGGCGGTGCCTTGGTCAGGTGGTTGCCCTTGCCGGACTGGTCATAGAGGATCGAGATCGTGCATGCCGCCGTGCCACAGAACTCGTCCTGCTCGGCGGAGTTGGCCACGCCTCCCGGCGCGACGACGCCGATGTCCTTGGTCATGCCGTCGACCGTTCTCCTCACCTGATACAGGGGGCCGCTGTACTCCGCAAACAGCGCGCGCACCGTGCTATGAGCTGCCACGCAAGGTCCCCCGTCGTCTGCGTAGATGTCGCAGGGGCCTCGATTGGCTCCCGTCGGGCGGGGCGGTGGCGCCGTCTCCGCGGAGCACGCCATGGGGGTCACCGGCACGATCGGGCCCAGCTCCACGCCGGCATCCGGGCCGCCGGCACCTCCCGCGAGGGAGCAGGCGCTGCACAGCGCGCAGAGTTGCACGAGCCACGGCTCGCGCCGGAAGTGTGTCGCTCGCATCGCTGTCAGAGACCGTAGCCCACGGACTGTACATTCTGCAGGACGGCGTCGTCCGTGGCATCCGACGGGCGCCCCGCCGTGACCGCACCCTCGAAGAAGGTCCCGAGCGACGAGTTGCTGTTGTCACCGCCGATCCCCAGGATGATCCCACCCCTGCCCTGCCAGGCGGCAGGAGCTTGTCCGTCATAGGCGGTCGTCAGCGCCCCGGACTGCGCATTGCCGACACGAATCGCGTACTGGGGCGTGTTGTTCGTGGTGCTGGTCTTGAGAATGCCGAAGGCGAAGTCGACGTTGCTGGAAGGCAGACTGTTGTTGGTCGTCTGCGAGGCGCCGGAGCCGCCTGCCCAGACGCCAGCCTCGAAATCGCCCATGAACCAGGGGCCGTTGCCGGCACCTCTACCCCAGTAGCCCGTGCCGAAGTAGAGCGCGTTCATGATGCCGGTGGGGCCGTTGCAATTGTTGGTCGAGGCGTTGCCGAAGTCCCAGCAGCATGCCGTGCCGATGCGCTTACCGTCGGCCACCTCGTACACGCCCTGCGGGGCGGTCCCCGTGGGGATGCCGGTGCCGTTGTTGTTGCGATAGCCCTCGTGCGGCATCATGTACAGCGCGTACACCTTGTGCCCGTTCACCGTCAGCGAGCGGCCCTTGGCGTTGGACTCGTAGTCGGGCTCGGACGCCGTCCCCGTGTAGCAGCCGGCGGGCGCCACGGTGAGGTTGTTGCCGCGGCCCGACTGATCGTAGAGCGTGGAGACGGTGCAGGTGTCTGCGCCACAGAACGCATCCTGGGCTGCCGCGTCCGCGTAGCCGCCGGCGACGATGCCGATGTCCAGCGTCGTGCCGCCTGAGCCGGTGTTCGAGCCGCCCTTGCGCACCTGATACAGCGGTCCACCGTACGTGCTCGAGAGCAGGCGCACCGTGCTGAACGCAGCGACGCAAGGCGTGCCGCCGGTGGCGTAGAGATCGCAAGGGCCCACGCTCGGCGCGCTCGGGGCTGCCCCACCGGCTCCGCCGGCGTTGACAGCGGGGGCACCCCCGGAGCCCACCGACCCCATCTCGCCCGAGGCCCCGGCGAGACCCGCCACGGCCGTCGTGCCTTCCGAACCGCCGCTGCCGGACGGGCCCGGGCTGGCCGTGCTCGCCGCCTGCAGCACGATGCTGCCCTTGCTGATCGGGCTGGAGCTCTGCGGCGACCAGGTCATCTGGTTGCCCGAGACGCAGTACGAGTAGTCCGAGCTGTCGAGCGTGACCACGCTCCCCGAGCTGCTGAAGTTACCGCTCTTCTGCGGATCGGCCGAGGCGCGACCGATCCCTCCGGATTGCTGCACGGTGGCCTCGCAGCTGCAGCCACCGCCCGGCGCCGCGCTGCACTCCATCGAGGCAAAACCGAGCCCCTGCAGAGGCCCCCCGATGCGATCGCAGGTGGTGGTCGTACCGGACACGTTCAAGCACTCCGCGGGGACCGTGATCTGCTCGCTGCCGGAGGTGGTGGTGCCGTCCGAGTAGGTACCATCGGCGTTCGCCTGCCAGCTTCCACTCACCTGCAACGACCCCGTCACCGAAACGGTGGCACAGCCCAGACCGAACCCCGAGACATCGAGGCTACCGCTCACGGACAGGCACGCCGAAGCGACCGTCCAGCTCCCGATCACGCTTCCGCCGCAGGGCGCGACATCGGAGCAGGACGCTGTGGCCTCGTTCTCGGAGCCGCCCATCGGGGCTCCGGGTTGCGCGGTCTCCACGCTCGTGGCGCTGTCGTCTGCGCCCTCCGGCGTATCCGAGCGGAGTGTGCACGCAACCATTCCCATTGCCAGGACCAAGGCTGATTGCATCTTCATCGAACGCACTTCCTCCCGAGAGCTGACGCCGGTCGCTGCGCGCCCAGGGCCGCGCGCGACATGAAGCGTGCTCTTCATGGCTGCAAGTTGCAGCGTACCCGACGCCGGATCGCGATTGCAACGAGCACACGGAAGGGCGCGTGCGTTTGACGCAAACACGATGTCGCTGGTTACGCGTTTCGAACTTCCCGCACGATTCCTGCGCGATTGCTCATTTCTGCCGTGTACCACTGCGCTACGCCGGGCACGCGAAGCTATCGAGCCGCGGCGATCGTGAGCAGGGAGACAGCAAAGCGCGGCAGCGCGAAGTCGAGGACGACCTTGCCGTCCACCACCGCGACGGTCAGATCGGGCGCGAGCAATGCAGGGCTCATCGCCTGCTGCAGTGCCGCGAGATCCGCCGCGGAAGGCTGCTCCGGCGCGCCTCGCGCAACCCACACGCTGTACGCATCGCCGTGCGACTCGTCGACCCGCAGGTGCGAGACGCGCACGTTCGAGCCAAACTCCGGAGGTACCTGGATGGCGAGCTGCACCGAGGCGGATGCCGCGGGCACCAGGTCATCGTGATAGTTCCAGACCAGGACGCGCAGGACCGAGCCGTCGCGCGCGGCCATGCCGTCGATCTCCGGCTCGGCGCGCACTCCGTCCTCCAGGATCTCGGCAAGCGGCCGAGCGCCGCTGCTGCTCAGCGGCAGGCGCGCCCCCGAGAGCCGCCCCAGCAGCTGGAACGCGCCCATCACCGGCAGCTGGATGCCGTTGCTGGTGAGCGCCCGGTAACCCGCGAAGAAGGGCGTCCCCGGAAAGGTGAAGGCCCAGGTGAGCACACCGCTCAGGTTCACTCCCTGCTGATCCGCCAGCTCCAGAGTGCGCTTCATCATCGCCAGCTCGTAGGCGCCGTACGCGGTCGAGTTGCGGTAGGCGTTGGCAGGCTTGCTGCTCGCCGGGCAGGCAGCGCAACCGTCCGGATCCGCCTCGGTGATGTAGATGGGCGTGCGCTGAAACTGTGGGAACGCCTGCACGGCGTTGAACCCCGCGCGGTGCAAGCGCAGCTGGTTGCCCAGGTTCATCTGCACATGCCCGTCGCTGACGGCGACCCCACCTTTCGCATGGAAGGACACCAGGTCCAGGCGGGTCCCGGTCTGGCCCGTCACGGCGTTCGTGCCCTCGGCGCAGTGCTGGAGAAATTGCCGCAGGAAATTGCCGCCCGCCCCCGCCACGGCGGGCCCCCCGAGCACGGCCTTCGGCAGCACCTCGTGCAACGCGGCCTCCGTGTAGTCGTAGAGTCGGGCGTACTCCTCGAACGTGCCGTTCCAGTAGCCGATATCCGGCTCGTTCCACAGCTCCCACAGCCAGCTCGCCTCGACATCCGGATATCTGTCTCGCGCGTGTGCCGCCCAGGCGCGGATCAGGCCTCCCCACTTGGCGTAGTCTTTCGGCGGGTAGAAGGAGCCTCCGTCCAGCGCCGTGCTGTTCGAGTTCAGGTACGGTTGCGGACGTACCGAGAGCGCCTCCGGCATGAACGCGAGCTCCACGAATGGAAGCGTTCCCGCTGCGGTGAGCGCATCCAGGATCCGGTCGGTCAGCGCCCAGCTATAGACAGGGTTGCCGGCGGCATCTTCGCTGTAGACGCCGGTCGAGCCCCATTTCAGCGCGGGGCTGCCATCGCCCGTATTGAGCCAGAAGTGATTGCGCACGTGCACCGGCGCGCTGTGCGCGGCAGCCAGGGCCGCGAGCAGCGCCTCGCCCTCCGGCATCGTGGTGTAGTTGAGCTCGTCGTAACCATGATGCGCCCAGACCGCACGCAGCGGCGTGCCTGCTGCGCTGGCGTCGACCGAGATCTGCACGCCGCTCATCGAAACCTGTCCGTGCGCGGCGCAAGCCCAGAGCAGCAGCCAGCCCAGGCCCGCACGATACAGCGGCAGCTCGTCGCCGGCCCGTGACCGTACGCGCCATCCCGAGCTAGACCGGGCGTGGCATGGCTGAAGACTCTGGCGGGCTCCGTGATGCTCGAGCACTGCTGGTTCTCCTCGTGGCGGCCTATGTCGCGTGGGCGGCCCGGTTCATCGCGCTCAGCGCGGTCGAGACCGACCAGGGCCGCTATCCTTGCCTGTTCGATGATGCGATGGTGTCCCTGCGCTACGCCTGGAACCTCGCCCACGGCTCGGGCCTGGTCTGGAATCCGGGCGAGCGGGTCGAGGGGATTACCAGCCTGGCCTGGACCCTGTACATGAGCCTCGGGGCACTCTGGCTCGGGTTGCGCCGTGATTCGTCGCACGTTCACTGGGACCGCGTCGATCCGGGTTAGGGGCAATGCCGATCGCTTAAGTGCGCAAGTGATCGAGATTATTTGAGAATTACGACCACCCTTTCCATCGCTCTAGAAGTCTGCTCCATGGGGTTTGCGGAGGAGCAGGGATGGGACTGGATCTCGCACTTGCGGCG
>DASTRX010000077.1:0-52158 GCA_035760985.1 Polyangiaceae bacterium | reverse complement strand
TGTCCCAGCCCCGCTTGCCGCCATGCAGATGGTTGGGGCCGTCGTTCGCTGTCAGCGGGTAGCGCTTGCCGGCCAGCTCGAAGCTGGCCCCGGCGATGCGGTTGGCGACGCGTCCGATGGTCGCGCCGAAATACGGGCTGTGCTCCACATAGTCCTGCAAGCTGTCGAAGCCGAGCACGACGTCCGCGAGCTGTCCGGCGCGATCCGGCACGCGCAGCTCGGTGAGCGTCGCGCCGTAGCTGATGACGCGCAGCTCGATGCCGTGGGCGTTGCGCAGCGTATAGCGCTGCACCGGCTGCCCCGCGAGCTCACCGAAGGGCTCCGACACCAGCTCCGCGCGCGCCGCAGGCGGCGTTGGCGTGGCGCTGCGCGGGGGCCCGCTCGCCTTCGGAGAGCACGCGCTCGCCGCCAGCACGCACGACAGGGCCACAGCCTCGATTCGCCCGCTCTGCATCACACATTTCACGCTGCACGCGCTCGCACATCTGCCTCCCTCGACGCCACGAAAATCCCGCATCGTTCACGCAGTCTCGGAAATTTTCGCCGCCAGCATTCGAGCGCGTTCGCGCAGCGGCTCGGGAGCGCACGGAGGTCTGCGCTGTCAGCTCTCGATGACCCGCCGCGGATCGCTCGAACGTGACCGAGGCATGACCAATGCCTGACATTCGCGCTGACATTCGGCGCAGAGATCCGCGATCAGCGCCGATTCATGGGCATTGCATCGATGAGATGGCTCACCCGAGCGGGTGGCGCCGTCGCGAAGAAGTTGATCCCGCGCGCGCGATCTGCGATCGACGCAGCACATGTCGACCGATGCGAAGTACAGCGTGATTGCCGCTGCGTTCGACGTCAGCGCACATCCGAAGCCTCGCCGCCAGCGAGTTGTCAGAGCTTAAGTCACGAGGCAATTCGCCCCGGGTGGACAAGGCGTCACGCGGCGAACTGCAACGAATCGCGTTGACAGGCCAGCTGAGGCGGCTAGTTTCTAGTTACCCGATCGTTTCGAAAGCGTTGCAGCCGGAGCCAGCAACGTGGGTCGTGCGCACAGGCCAGATGCGCCAGACAAGGCGAAAACAGGGCCAAAAACGCGCCGAAAGTGGCCATGAACTCGCGACGCTGCTCTGGTTCATCCTCCCAACTTCGAGAGGTAGGTTCTCCGAGGTCAGTCCTCTGAGAAGCGACACCGAGTCTCCAGAAGAAACATCTCCCAGGATCCTACACGGGATCCAGCAACGCCCGGGATAGAGGTCGGGCCAGTCGCGCTCGGATCGCCCGAGCAGATGTAGGCGTCGTGCGGTGCGCCGCTGAGCGTCCGCGCGACGAGCGGTCCTTCGTGTGCGCGCAGCTCTGCGGAGCGGCGGGCGATCAGGCTTCGTGCATCCGAGCACCCGTGTGCTCGCTGCGCGGCGAACAGCTTCCTTGCATTCGCGGTCCATGTGGGCCGCGCGAGATGGTCAGTGTCTGACCAAGAAAGAGAAACACAGGTAAGAGATGACGTTTCCGTTCGTTGTTACTAGCTCCGCTTCGTCCTCCTCGGTTCTGCCCCGCGCGGCTCGGCGCAGCGTGCAAGCTGCCAAGCTGGCCTCCGCCCTGGCGCTGATCGCGGCGGCCCTTCCGGCCTGTGCCGGAAGCGATCCAGTCTCTGCCGATGATCTCGTGTTGGAGCCCACCGACGGCCAAGCGTCGAGCCAGAGCCCGACGGCGCGTCCATCTACGTCGGGCTCCGCAGAAGCCTCCGCCGCTGCCGATGGATCCGCCGCCGCGGCCGCCACCGGCGACGGTTTCCAGGCGAACAGCGAGAGCAACCAGCCCACCTCGCTCGCGATGGCGCCCTGCGCTCCCGGCGAAGAGGGGTCGACCGCCAGCGATGACAGCAACGGCGCCGAGCAGAGCGCCGAGACGCCCGTCGCCGAGGCGCCCGTCGCCGAGGCGCCCGTCGCCGAGACGCCTGTCGCCGACTCCGCGAACGAGCCCCTCGCCGTTCCCAGCGATACCATGCGCACCTCCGGCCGCCGCCTGCTCGACGCCTGCGGTAACGTGTTCGTCACCCGCGGTGTGGAGCAGATCTTCGGCGAGCAGCTCCCGGATGGGAATGATTGGCTCGGCCTCTTGAACCAGATCGCGTCGTCAGGAGTGAACGCCGTGCGCATCCTGGTCGGATCGGCGCTCGGCACCAGCGACGTGGACAAGCTCCTGAACGCGGTCGCCGCGCACAACATGGTCGCCTACATCGCTCCCTACGGCAGCGAGGGCCAGGGTTGGCTGGCGCACGCCGACGTCAAGGCGATGCTCGACAAGCACAAGGCCTACATCCTGATCGATGCCTTCGGCGAGCCCACCTTCGATGACCGCGCTCGCTTCCTCTCCGAGGCCAGCTCCTCGCTGAAGCGCGTACGCGACCTCGGCTACACCGTGCCGCTGACCGTGACCGCCAACCAGTTCGGGCGCGACCTGCCGTCGCTGTTCGAGCTCGGCCCGCAGATCCTGGCGGCGGACCCGCTGCACAACACGGTCTTCGGCTGGCAGGCATACTGGAGCAGCAACGGCTACTACCAGAACACCTATGGCTACTCGCTGGAAGAGGGCGTCGCCGCCGCGGCAGCAGCTCCGTTCCCGGTTCAGCTGGGCCTGGATCGCGTCACCGACTTCCCGTCGGACGTGACGGCGGACTTCAGCACGCTGATGAGCGCGACGGAGGCGAACGGCATCGGCTGGCTGTGGTGGGATTGGTACAACCCCTACGGCAACGAGAACAACCTCACGCAGGACGGCAGCGTGAACAACCTCACGCCCACGGGGCGCACCGTGATCAACACGCACCCCGCGAGCGTGAAGAACACGGCGCACTTCGCCTGCCGCCCGCGCTGACTCGTGGAGCCCTCAACGGGCGCTCTCGCCGCGGGTATCACAGGCGTCCAGCGTGCCGCTGGTGTAACCGCGCTTGAACCAGTGGACGCGCTGCTCGGAAGAGCCGTGCGTCCACGTCTCGGGGCTGACTCGCCCCTGGGTCTCGCGCTGCAGCGTGTCGTCTCCAACGGCGGCTGCGGCGCGCAGCCCTTCCTCGACATCGCCGGCCGAGAGCAGATCGCGCTGCTCCGTGGAGTGCGCCCAGACGCCGGCATAGCAATCCGCCTGCAGCTCGGTCTGGATCGAGGCGGCGTTCTGGCGCTCGCGGCCCCGCACCTGCGAGCGTTCGCTCATCTCACCGAGCAAGTTCTGCACGTGGTGGCCCACCTCATGGGCGATCACGTACGCCTGGGCGAAATCGCCCGGGGCGCCGAAGCGCCGCGCCAGCTCGCGGTAGAAGTCGAGATCGATGTACACGCGCCGGTCGTTGGGGCAGTAGAACGGGCCCACCTGAGCGCTGCCGACGCCGCAGCCAGAGCGCGTCGCCCCGCTGAACAGCACCAGCTTGGCGTGGGAGTAGCGGCGCCCCTTCTCGGCGAACACCCGCTCCCAGGTCGTCTGTACGTCATCCAGCACGAAACCGACGAAGCGCGCGGTCTCGTCGCCGTTGCCCGCCTGCTCCTGACTCGCGCTCAGGTTGCTTCGATCGCCGCTGGAACTGTCCGAAGAGGAGGGAGTAAAGAAGTAGGCCGCCGCCAGGACCACACCGCCGAGCAGCAGGCCCGGCAGGCCGAAGCGCGACAGCAGCCAGACCAAGATCCCCGCTCCGCCGAAGCCGGCTGCGGAAGGCCCGCGAGCGCCTCGCTGATCGATCACGTCGTCGCTGCGATGATTCGGATCCCAACGCATCTGAATGCCTTCCCTTCGGGTCGCTCCAGATCGCGAAGCGAGCGAGCCACGGCCATTCCGGCGGCACTGGGGTGATTCGCCTCGGGAATGGCGCTGGCTGTCGCCTCGACTCCGTCCTGTCTGGCTCGTTCGTCAGCCGGTTCTCAGCAGGTTCCGTGCCACCGGTCTGAGCGGGGCCGTGCCGGCCCGATTTTCGCAAGCCGGTGTGGGCAAGGGCGCGGCCCGAGGCAGCAGACGGTCGGAGGAAGCAAATGAAGTGGAATGCGGCAACGGTGGTCGGAACGCTGGGCGCGCTCTGGACCGCGCGCGAGGCGGTGCGGCGTTGGCAGGCGGCGCGCTACGACCTGCGTGGACGCGTCGTGTTGATCAGCGGCGGCTCGCGCGGCCTGGGACTGCTGCTGGCTCGCGAGTATGCTCGCCTCGGAGCCAAGCTCGCGCTCGTGGCCCGTGACGCGGTCACGCTCGAGCACGCCTGCGAGGAGCTGCGCAGCGGCGGCACGGAAGTCCTGGGTGTGCCCTGCGACATCAGCGAGCCGGAGCAGGTCAGCGGCATGGTCGAGCGCGTCGCGGCCGCGTTCGGGCGCATCGATGTGGTGGTGAACGACGCTGGAACCATCGAGGTGGGTCCGCTCTCGACCATGACCACCGATGATTTCGCCGAGGCGATGGACATCAATTTCTGGGGCGCCTTCAACGTCATCCATCACGTGCTGCCGCACCTGAAGGCGGGCGAAGCGCGGATTGTCAACATCTCGTCGATCGGCGGCCTGCTCAGCGTGCCGCACCTCTTGCCCTACAGCACCAGCAAGTTCGCGCTGACCGGCTTCTCGCTCGGGCTGCGCGCGGAGCTCGCCCAGCGCGGCATTTCCGTGGTCACAATCTGCCCCGGGCTGATGCGCACCGGCAGCCCCGTCAACGCTCAATTCAAGGGCGACGTCAGCGCGGAATACGCCTGGTTCAGCGTCGCCGACTCCCTGCCCTTTCTGTCGATGAAGGCCGAGCGCGCGGCGCGCGCGATCGTGCGCGCCAGCCGCCGTGGCGACGTGCTCCTGGTGCTCGGCCTGCCCGCGAAGCTCGGCGCGATCGCCAACGCCCTGTTCCCCTCGTTGGTGGTGCGCAGCTCCGAGCTGATCGCGCGTGCCCTCCCCCACTCGACGGATGCGGAGGGGGTCAGAGGACGCCAGATCGACCGCCCGGTCCCCGGCTGGCTCACGACGCTCAGCGATCGCGCCGCCAGCGCGAACAACGAGCTGAGCTGACGCTCAGCGCCGCTCTGGCGCGCCGAGCTCGCGCGCGACGTCCGGCACGGGCCGGTGCTGCAGATCGACCGCCAGGTTCGCGCGGCGCATGCGCTCGGAGTCGATGCTGTGCGCGAGCTGGGCGAGCGCCGCCCGCGCGGAGCTGTCCTGGGCGAGTCTGCGCCCGATCAACACGACCGCGTCATAGGGCGGTATCGCGCCACGCTCATCCTCCAGCACCAGGAGATCGTAGGCCGCGATGCGCCCGTCGGTGGAGAACGCGCTGATCACGTCCACGGCGCCGCTCTGCAGCGCCTGGTACATCAGCGCTGGATCCATGGAGCGGCGCTCGCGAAAGTCGATGCCGTACGCGCGCTGCAGCGCGCGCCATTCGGGGCGCGCGAAGAACTCATAGTCCGCCCCCATCACCAGTCCAGCGGAGACGCGCGCCAGATCGCCGATGGTTCGCAGCTTCCAGCTCTCCGCCCGGGCTCGCTGCAGGGCCAGCGCGTAGCTGTTCTCGAAGCCGAGCTCGGCGGCCACGGTCACGCCGCGCGGCGCGAGATCGGCGCGGATCACCGCCAGCATCGCCGCCCGATCCGCGGGCGCGGCACCCCGCCGCAGCACCGTCGCCCAGAGCGTGCCGGTGTAGTCGACGTAAGCGTCGATATCGCCGTTGCACAGCGCGTCGAAGGCGACGGTGGAACCGAGCGACGCCTGCACGCGCACGGGGCGCTGGGTCGCGTCGCGCAGGCGATCGGCGATCAGGTCAGCCAGGATGTATTGCTCGGTGAAGGTCTTCGCGCCCACGACCAGCGTGTCCGGCGCGCGGGCGAACAGGCGCGCGAGCCCGGCGTACAGATACAGCGCCGCCAGCCCGGCCAGGGCCAGCGCCGTCCAGCTGCGCCGCCGCTTCTTCAGCCCCGAGAGCAGCAGCTTGCCCAGGCCGTCGAGCAAGAGCGCCAGCCCCGCGGCGGCACAGCAGCCCACCAGCACCGCCGGCAGATTGCGGGTCTGCAGCCCGCTGAAGATGAAGTTGCCGAGGCTGTCGGCGCCCACCGGCGTGGCCAGCGTCGCTGCTCCCACGGTCCAGACCGCGGCGGTGCGCACTCCGGCGACGATCATCGGCAGCGCCAGCGGGAGCTCGACGCGAGTCAGCTGCTGCCAGTCATCCAGGCCCACGCCGCGCGCGGCCTCGGTCAGCTCCGGCGGCAAGTGCGCGAGCGCGGTGATGGTGTTGCCCAGCACGGGCAGCAGCGAATACAGCACCAGCGCGATGAATGCCGGCAAGAACCCGATGCTGGGCCAGCCCAGCGCTCCCAGCAGCGGCACCATCAGCGCCAGCAGCGCCAGGCTGGGGATGGTCTGCACCAGGGCCGCCGCGCTCTGCGCCAGCTGCGCGAGCCAGGGGCGGCGCGAGGCCAGCGCTGCCAGGGGCAAGCTGATGCACACGCCGAGCAGCAGCGCGAACAGGCTCAGGGCGAGGTGTGCCGTGAGCAGCCGCGGCAGCAAGGCCAGCTGCTCACGCATGCCCCGGGTCGCTCTCCAGTTGCTCGAATACGCGCGCCTGGCGGCGCGGCGCCGCCAGCAACTGCTCGATGTAGGGATCCGCGGGGGCAGTCAGCAGCGCGTGCGGCGTATCCAGCTGCACGCAGCGCCCGCCGCGCAGCACCAGGATGCGATCGGCCAGCGAGAGCGCCTCGCTCACGTCATGGGTGACCAGCACCACGGTCAGCCCCAGGCCGCGCCGCAAGCGATCGAAGGACTGCTGCAAGCGATCGCGTGTGAGCGGGTCGAGCGCGCCGAAGGGCTCGTCCAGCAGCAGCAGCGGCGGGTTCGCGCCGAGCGCGCGGGCCAGCCCGACGCGCTGCGCCTGTCCACCGGAGAGTGAGTCGGGGAAGCGCCCCGCGAAGCTCGCGTCGAGCTCGACCAGCTGCAACAACTCGCGCACGCGCGCCTCGATCCGCTGCTTGCTCCAGCCCAGCAGGCGCGGCGTGATCGCGACGTTCTCCGCGACGGTGAGGTGCGGGAATAAACCGACCTTCTGAAAGGCATAGCCGATCTGGCGCCGCAGCGCGTGCGGCGGCACTCCCGTCACGTCACGGCCGCCCACGCGCACCGAGCCGCTGCTGGGCTCGATCAGGCGGTTCAGCATCTTCAGCGTGGTCGTCTTCCCGGAGCCGGATTCGCCGATCAAGGCGAGCAGCTGCCCGGCAGGGAGCTCGAAGGAGAGCCCTGCCACGGCGGCGCGCTGCCCGTAGCGCTTGCTCAGCCCCTGCACCTCAATCGTGGCTTCGGAAGCAGTAAAAGGGACCTCCCGTGGCAAACCGCCGCTGTTGCACGCGAGCGGGCCACCCATTGTCCGACGGATCGCCTGGCAGGCCCATGAGGAAGCGGTGGGCGCTGCAGATTGAACCAATCTCGACGCGCCGGCATCGAGCGTGGGCGGCGCGAGGCACACGCTGTGCATCGCGTCGCCGTCGACGCGCCGGCCGCGCTGCAGAAGCTGGCTGCGCTGCAGAAGGAGAAGGCATGACGATCACGAATCAACGACTCAGTGGCAAGCGCGTGGCCATTCTGGCCACGCACGGCTTCGAGCAATCGGAGCTGCTGGAACCGAGGCGCGCGCTGGAAGCAGAAGGCGCCCATACCGACGTTGTTTCGCCGAGTCGCGCTCCGATCCGCGGCTGGCGCCACACCGATTGGGGCAGCCCGGTGGACGTCGATGTGCTGCTGGAAGGGGCCGAGCCGGACGAATACGACGCGCTGGTCTTGCCGGGCGGCGTGCTCAACCCAGACCAGCTGCGCACCAACGAGAAGGCGCTGGAATTTGTGCGCAGTTTTGTCCAAGCGGGCAAGCCCATCGCCGCGATCTGCCACGGACCGTGGACGCTGATCGATGCCGATGCGGTCCGTGGCCGCAAACTCACCTCCTGGCCGTCGCTACGGAAAGATCTGGAGAACGCGGGCGCCGAGTGGGTGGACGAGGAAGTGGTCGTGGACCACCGGCTCATCACCAGCCGCAAACCCGATGACCTGCCCGCGTTCAATCAGAAATTGATCGAGGAGCTAGCGGAGGGACGGCAGATCCGACACCATTCTGCGGCCGAATGACAGCTGCGCTGCCCGGCGCTTGCCTGCGTGGCGGCGCCGGCGGCCGGTGTATCGCGCCAGCGCAGATTGCAACCGGCGGGCAGCCCGTTCTATGACGCCACGTCACAGAGCGGCCGCTCGGTGCGGCGCCAGGAGAGGCATGGCTGGTCGGGATCCAAAGCGTGGGCAGCGAAAAGTGCGGGGCGCAGGCAAGAAGAGCGGGTCCCGACGTGGCAAGAGCACTTCCGCTGCAGCCCGGCGCAAAATTCAGGCTGCCTCGACGCCTCCTACTCCGAGCGCCGATACCGGCGCGCCCCCCCAAACGCGCCAAACGGAGGGCGCGCCTCCGAGCTCCAGTCAACCAGGCCGCTCCCCGCAGACTGCGCTCGACGGGGAGCTTCAGGCGAGCTTCCCGATCGTGGGCATCGGTATGTCCGCAGGCGGGCTGGAAGCGCTCAAGCGATTCCTGACGCACGTGCCGGAGCAGAGCGGCATGGCGCTCGTCGTCGTGCAGCACCTGGATCCCGGGTACAAGGGCATGTTGGTTGAGCTCCTCGCCCGGGACACCTCGTTGCCCGTGGTGCAGGCGCAAAACGGCATGCGCGTGGAGCCCGATCACGTGTACGTGATTCCACCGGGCAAGGACATGTCCCTCTCCAAGGGGCGGCTGAACTTGTTCCCGCAACCGGGCGCTCCCGCACTTCATCTGTCGATCGACTTCTTCTTTCGCTCGCTCGCGGATGACCGGCAGGAGCGCGGCATCGGCGTGATCCTCTCGGGCATGGGCTCGGATGGAACCCTGGGATTGCGCGCGATCAAGGAGAAAGCCGGCGCAAGCTTCGTGCAGGCGCTCAGCTCCGCAAAATTCGACGGTATGCCGCGCAGCGCGATCGATGCTGGCCTGGCCGACGTGGTCGCGCCCGTCGAAGAGCTGCCCGGGCGCATCCTGGCGTATCTGCAGCACGCTCATGTCACTCGTCCCACGCTGCAGATCGAGGACAAGGCGCTGAGCGTGCTGGAGAAGATCTACGTGCTGCTGCGCTCGCAGACCGGCAACGACTTTTCCCTGTACAAGAAAAGCACCATCTATCGCAGGATCGAGCGCCGGATGGGGTTACACCAGATCGACAACGTCGCGGACTACGCCCGTTTCTTGCGCGAGAACCCGCGCGAAATCGATCTGCTGTTCAAGGAGCTGCTGATCGGGGTCACCGCGTTCTTTCGCGATCCGGACAGCTGGAACTTGCTGCGCCAGGACGCCCTGCCCGCGCTGATCGCCAACGCGGCTCCCAGCGGCGTGATGCGCGCCTGGGTCCCGGGCTGCTCCACCGGCGAAGAGGCGTATTCGCTGGCCATCGCCTTCAAGGAAGCGGTCGAACCCTTCAAGAGTATGCGCAACGTGGCGCTACAAATTTTCGCCACCGACCTGGATCGCGACGCCATGGACCGAGCGCGCCTCGGGCTCTACCCGGACAACATCGCGGCCGACGTCTCCGCGGAGCGGCTGCGCCGCTTCTTCGTGCAGGAGGAGCGTGGCTATCGCATCGGCAAGGAGATCCGGGAGATGGTGGTATTCGCTCCGCAGAACATCATCATGGATCCGCCGTTCACCAAGCTGGACGTGATCTCCTGCCGCAACCTGCTCATTTACCTCTCCAGTGAGCTGCAGAAGAAGCTGATCCCGCTGTTTCATTACAGCCTGAACGCGGGCGGGCTGCTGTTTCTGGGCAGCGCCGAGACCATCGGTAGCTTCTCGGGGCTGTTTTCGCCGCTGGATAGCAAGGTGCGCCTGTATCGGCGCCTCGATCAGCCCGCCATCAACGTCCCGGTCGAGTTCCCCTCCGCAGGGCTGCCAGACCTGCAGAGCATGAGCGGCACCGCCGAGTTGGAACCGGTGATCGCACCCAAAGCGGGCCCACCCAACATCCAGGCGCTGGCGGACCGGGTCATCGTTCAGCGCTTCGCGCCGGTAGGGCTCTTGTGCAACGACAAAGGGGATATCCTGTACATCAGCGGCCGGGCGGGCAAGTACCTGGAGCCAGCGGTGGGCAAGGCCAACCTGAACATCTTCTCGATGGCGCGTGACGGGCTGCGCTATGAGCTCTCCCGCGTCTTCGCTGACGCTCTTCGGCAGCCCGGCGTGATCAGCGTCAACGGCATCAAGGTGGGGACGAACGGCGGCACGCAGATCGTCAACCTGAAGGTGCAGAAGCTCGGCGAGCCCAAGGAGCTGCGCGGAACCGTGATGGTGATCATCGCCGATGTGGCGGCTGGACCCGAGCTCCCCAAGCGCACCCGCTCTCGCGCCGAGCCAGCGCATGTCGCCGAGCTGATGCAGGAGTTGCAGCGCGCGCGCGAAGAAGCGCAGACCACCCGCGAGGAAATGCAGACCTCGCAAGAGGAGCTGAAGTCCACCAACGAGGAGCTGCAGAGCACCAACGAAGAGCTGCAGAGCACCAACGAGGAGCTGACCACCTCCAAGGAGGAGATGCAGTCTCTGAACGAGGAGCTGCAGACCGTCAACCACGAGCTCCAGTCGAAGGTGGACGAGCTCTCGCGCACCAACAACGACATGAAGAACCTGCTGAACAGCACGGACATCGCCACGCTGTTCCTGGATGGGGAGCTGCGCGTGCGCCGCTTCACCACCCCCACCGCGCGCATCATCAAGCTGATCCCTGGCGATACCGGCCGGGCGATCACCGACATCGCGTCCGATCTGGAGGACTCGACCCTCGCGGACGATGCGCGAGAGGTGCTGCGCACCCTGGTGTTCAAGGAAAAACAGGTCGCAACGCGCGATGGGCGCTGGTTCTCGATCCGCATCATGCCCTACCGCACCCTGGAGAACGTGATCGACGGCGTGGTGATCACGTTCACCGACGCCAGCGCGGCCAAGGCGATGGAGCGGGCGCTGCGCGAGCAGGCCAACCAGCTGCAGCAGATGACCGAGGGTTTTCCGGATCTGGTCTGGTCCTGCCGGACTGACGGCACTTGCGACCACCTCAGCCCTCAATGGCTGCAGTACACGGGTGTCCCGCTCGGCGAGCAGCTCGGCTTCGGCTGGTTGGAGCAGGTACATCGCGACGAGCGCCATCGCGTGCGCGAGGGGTGGCGGGCAGCGCTGAAAACCGAGCAGCGTTTTGACGCGGAGTTTCGCCTGCGCAGCGCCGACGGCAACTATCGTTGGTTCAAGGCGCGCTCGGTGCCGATCCGAAACTCGGCCGGCGCCGTGGTCAAGTGGTATGGCGCGAACGTCGACGTGGACGATCTCAAGCGGGCGGAGCGAGCGGCCGTGCCGGGTGGACGGTAGCTGAAAGGGCCGGTAGATGCGCAAGCCAAAGAGATCTGCAAGGGGGCCGCTGCCTGTCGAGCGCGGAACCAGACCTCGAGCCAAGGCGCTAGCAGCGAGCGAAGACACACCCAGCGCGAGCAGGGTGGAAGCCAACACCCTGCTCCACGAGCTGAGGGTGCATCAGATCGAGCTGGAGCTGCAGAATGAGGAGCTGCGCTCCGCGCGCCTGGAGATGGAGCGCGCGCTGCGCAGCTACACGGAGCTCTTCGACTTTGCACCCATCGGCTACGCGAGCTTGGGCCCGGACCACGTCATCCAGGACGTGAACCGCGCCGGGGTGCAGCTGCTGGGCACGTCGCGCCCCTTGCTCCGGGGCCGCCCGATCGAGTCCATCGTGGCGCAACACTCCCAGATCCGGCTGCGCAATCTGCTCGTCTCCGCGGAGATCAACCCGGGCCGACAGAGCTGCGAGCTGGAGCTACTGCGAAAGGGCAGCCCTTTCGCGGCCCGGCTCGGCGCGACAATCCTCGCTCACTCGGAGCCCAAGACCTTGATCGCCTTCGAGGACATCTCGCTGAGCAAGGAGCGCGAGGAGCGACTGGCACGCACCGAGCGCGCGCTGCGCGCGGCCGCTCGCCACAAGGACGAGTTCCTGGCGGTGCTCTCGCACGAGCTGCGCAACCCGCTGGCACCGATCAAAAACAGCGTGTTCGTGTTGCAGCGATCGGATCCTACCAGCGATGCCGCACGCAGAGCGCAGCAGATCATCGATCGGCAAGTTACGCATCTGACCCGCCTGGTCGACGATCTACTGGACGTGACGAGGATCGCCAAAGGCAAGATCCAGCTTCAGTTCGAGCAGGTGGAGCTGACCGGGCTGCTGCAGCGCACGCTGGAGGATCAGCTCGCGAGCTTCGAGGCGATGGGCGTGGCGCTGGAGAGCCAGCTCGGGTCCCAGGCGACCTGGGTCCGCGCGGACGCAGCGCGCCTGGTGCAGATCGTCACCAACGTCCTGACCAACGCCCTCAAGTTCACGCCGCGCCTCGGCCGCGTGACGCTGACCCTGCAGCGCGGCCGCGAGCGCTGCGAGCTGCAGATCACGGATACGGGCGTCGGCATCCCCGCGGAGGTGCTGGCTCGCGTGTTTGAGCCGTTCGCGCAGGCTCCGCAGACGCTCGACCGGGCGCGCGGGGGCCTGGGGCTGGGGCTGGCCATGGTCAAGGGATTGGTAGAGCTGCACGGCGGTCAGGTCCGGATCGAGAGCACGGGCCTCGGCCAGGGCACGCGCGTCTCGGTCAGCCTGCCCCTGAGTCATCCGCCGGAACGGCAAGTCTTCGAGTCTCAGGCGGCGCCCGCGCGCCAGCGGCAGCGTGTCCTGATCATCGAGGACAACCTGGACGCCTGCGAGATGCTGAAGGTCGCCCTGGACCTGACTGGCCATCAGGTGCGCATCGCGCATGACGGCGCGCGAGGCCTGGAGCTGGCGGCGGAGTTCGACCCCGACGTCGTCATCTGCGACATCGGCTTGCCGGGCATGGACGGATATCAGGTCGCGCGTGCGTTTCGTGCTCAGCCCGCCTTGCGAGACGTGTTTCTGGTCGCGCTCAGCGGCTACGCGCAGCCCGAAGACCTGCAGCGCGCGCGCGATGCCGGCTTCGATCGCCACCTGGCCAAGCCGACCAGCGTGGAATCGCTGGAGCGGGTGCTCTCGGATCCGCGCCGGGCGCCGCCACCCGCGGCCCACTCGGCCATCGCCTGCTGACGCGCCGCTCAGACACCTTTTGCATCCGGAGGCGTCAGCAGAGCCCCCTGCAGCAAAATCTGCCGGATCAGCTCCGCCTGCTCGTTCTGCGTCTGCGCCTTCTCGCTGAAACGCTGGCTGAGCACTCCGCGCTCTCGCAACGCCAGGCGCCGGCTCAGCCCAGAGCTCTCCTCCAGCGCACGCACCGCGGCCCAGAGCGCGCGCTCCAGGCTCTCGCTCTGCTCGCGTACCAGGCTCTCCATCGAGAAGGCGTGCCCGACATGGCAGCGAAAGTGTTCAAACGCACCGGCATGGGCCTCCGTGAGCGCGCCCTGGCAGATGGGACACACGATGGGCGTCAGTTCGCCGGGCAGATCTCCTTCGAGCCGTGACACCACCGGGTCCGGCTGCGGCGCGGGCCCCGCCGGCTCGCGGGCAAGCCGCACGAGAAGGCTCCCCAGCTCGGGCGGGTGCACGATGTGATCGACGGGCACGCGCTGCAACACGCTGGTCGGCATTTCCGGAGCCTGCGCGCTCTCCGGAGACTGCACGACGCTGACGCCGCCGCGCGCCTTGATCGACATCATGCCGGCAGTGCCGCAGTCTTGATAGCCCGAGAGCACGACGCCAATCACGCGCGAGCCGTACGCAGCCGAAGCCGTACGAAACAGCGGGTCGACCGCGGGACGATGACCATTCTCACGAGGTCCGCGCACGACTTCCACGCTGCCGGGGCGCAGCAACAGCTGATTGTCGGGCGGCGCGACGTAGATCTTGCCCCGCTCGATGCGCTCGGTATGCAATGGATGGTGAGCCTGCAGCGGGCCCCGCGAGCTCAGCAGCTCGGGCAGGCGGTCCGCCTCCGTGGGCGGGCGATGCACGACCACGAACAAGGCCGCGGGCAAATCGCGCGGCAGATCGCCCACCAGGTTGAGCAGCACCTCGACCCCGCCCGCCGACGCGCCGATAGTAATCACATCGCGGTTCATCCGCTCACAGTGGGGCTCTTGGCATCCCATCGCCAGGCAAGACGAGCGCACGTGCGCAACGCCCCACCGCGAGTGAGGCATTCCTGACCATCGGTGTCGACCCTGTGCCGCGCCTCAGAGATAGGCCGATAAGCACGCGCGTGCGCGCGCCACGTAGCCCGCGCCGAACAGCACCACGTGCACGAGCAACGGATACAGCTGATAGAGCGCCACGCGCGCCTGATGCCCCGGGGCGAGCGGAGAGCTCTCGGCGTAGGCAGCGAACACGCGCGGCCCAAAGCCACCGAACAGGCGCATCATCGCCAGATCAATCTCGCGATGCCCGCCGTACACCGCCGGATCGATCAGCGCGGGTTGTCCGCACGTCACGTGCAGATTGCCTGCCCACAGATCGCCGTGCAGCCGGGCCGGTGCCTCGCTCGGCCCCAGCAGCTGATCGAGCCGCGACAGGACTCGCTCCGCCGCGCGCTCGAACTCCGGGTCGAGCAGGCGCCGGCGCCGCGCGCGCTCCAGCAGCGGCAGCAGACGGCACTCGCGATAGAACTCTGCCCAGCTCGCGCGCGGCTGGTTCGCCTGCGGCAATGAACCCACGAAGTTGTCCCGGTCGAGCCCGAACCCCGGCGCCCCGAAGGCGTGCAAGCTCGCGAGCCCGCGCCCGAGTCGCTCGTCCAAGCCGGGCGCGGGCGCCGAGGGCTCGAGCCACTCCAGCGCCAGAAATGGCAGCTCCCGCTGCTCACCCGATTCAGCCGCTCCCGGACCCAGCGCCAGCACCTCCGGCAAGCGCAGCGCGCGCGCCTGGGCAAGCCAGCGCAGCCCATCCGCTTCGGCCGCGAAGAACTCGGGCGGCGCTGCCGCGTTCGTCTTGGCGAACACGCGCCGGCCATCGCCCAGCTGCAGCTCGAATGACGAATTGATGTCTCCGCCTGCGAGCGCTCGCGCGCTCTGGATCTCGCTGCCCAGGTCCCGGGCGAGCGCGGCTCGCGTCGCCGGGTTCACAGGCCGTGCTCGCGGCGCAGCGCCTCGATCAACCCCTTGCCGGCCGCCTCGCACAGATCCAGCACGTGATCGAACCCCGTTGGACCGCCGTGGTACGGATCGGGGACCTCCGCCCCCGGCGCCGCGGCGGGATCAAACGACCGGAACAAGCGCAGCTTGGCGCGCGCGGCGTCATCCGGCGCCAGCTTGGCCAGGTCGTCGAAGTTCGCCTGATCCATGACCAGCACGTGATCGAAGCGCTGCCAGTCCTGAGGCGTGAACTGCCGCGCGCGGCTCACCAGCTCCAGCCCGCGCCGCTGCGCCGCCGCCCGCGCGCGCGGGTCGGGCAGCGATCCCACATGCCAGTCGCCGGTCCCGGCGCTCTCGACCATGACCTTGCCCGCCAGGCCTGCTTCTTGGAGCAAGCCCTGCACCACCCCCTCGGCCGTCGGCGATCGGCAAATATTGCCCAGGCAGACAAAGCAGATGCGGACGGGTGTCTCATTGCGTCGCGTCACGCCGGGAAGCTAGCGAATGCCCAGTTGCGAGGCCAGTGCCAAGGGTCGAGGGACCCCTCGCCCCCTCGACCCCCTTGGCCCTACGATGCGAGGCATGCCTCCCAGGGAGAGACAGCGCTGCGCATGGAGCGGCACTGACCCGCTGATGATCGCCTACCACGACCAGGAGTGGGGAAACCCGGTGCACGACGATCGCACGCTGTTCGAGTTCCTGCTGCTGGAGGGGGCGCAGGCGGGCCTGAGCTGGATCACCATCCTGCGCAAACGCGAGGCGTACCGGCAGGCGTTCGATCAGTTCGATCCGGCCAAGGTGGCTCGCTACGATGCGCGGCGCATCCAGCGCCTGCTCGCCAACCCGGGCATCGTGCGCAACAAGCTGAAGCTCGAATCGGCGGTAAAAAATGCGCGGGCATTCCTGAAGGTGCAGCAGGAGTTCGGCAGCTTTGCCGCGTATCAGTGGCAGTTCGTGGGCGGCGCGCCGCTCCGCAACCGGCCCGCCTCGCAGCGCGAGGTACCGGCGCGCACGGAGCTGTCCGATGCGCTGAGCAAAGATCTGAAGAAGCGCGGCTTCAACTTCGTCGGCTCCACCATCGTTTACGCTTACATGCAGGCCGTCGGCTTGGTGAACGATCACGTGACGGGCTGTTTCCGGAGCGTGCCGGGCCGCCGCCAGCGGGCTTCCTGAAGAGCAGCAGTGCCGCGTGGCTCCGAGCCCTCTCGCACCTCGGCCGACACTGAACAATACAAGCTTGGGGGCAGGCGTTCGCTCGTAGCGGACGGCCACGGAAGCCGCTACCCTATGCAACGGTGGGTGACCGGAGTGTCGAGGCCTTCCTGGAGCTGTCGCCGAGCCTGGCGGTGAGCGAGCTCAGCCCGGGGGCCCAGCAGCTCTACGGGCTCGAGCCGAATGCCGTGCTGGGCCGCGCCCTCTCCGAGGTGCTGCTGACGGACGCGGGCCCCATCGATTGGGCCGAGCACTGGCGCCTCGTGCGATCGGGCCGTCCGTTCGAGCGCGTCATGTTGCACCGCAGCCTGAGCGGCCTTCGCATCTGGGTGCATGCGCGGCTCGAGGCGCGGCCGGGCGGTGCGCGGCTCACGGTGCGGGCGGCGAGCGGGCGCGAGGTGCTGGAACAGCAGCCCGGCGGCGTGGTGCAGGCGCTCGGGCGCATGCTGGCGATCGGTGGCGTGGGGCTCTGGCTGGACGATCGCGTCATCGACGAGTTCGATTGGTCCGAGCTGGCGCGCGCGCTGCACGGCCTCGGACCGGACGTGGAGCTCTCGCCGGCCCTGCTGTTCTCGCGCATCCACCCCGATGACCGCGGTCAGCTGGCGGCGGAGATCCAGCGCGGGATCGCGGAGCACCTGCCCTATGACGGCAAGCTGCGCGTCAGCGATGGCCAGGGAGGGCACCGTCACGTGCACGTGTTCGGCGGCTCCACCTACGACGCGGCGGGCCTACCACTGCTCTCGCTGGGCGGCGTGCGGGACATCTCCGAAGAGCTGGCGCTGAAGCGGCGCGTGCGCGAGCTGGAAGATCAGCTGCGCGCGGCCCAGCGCGGCGATGTCGTGGGGCGCCTCGCGGGCGGCATCGCGCACGACTTCAACAACATCCTGACCGGCATCCTGGGCTGCTGCGAGATGCTCGAGCGCCGCCTGGGCAGCGGCGATGAAGAGGACCAGCGGGACCTGGAGCAGATCCGCAGCGCCACCTTGCGAGCCGCAGATTTGACCCGACAGCTGCTCGCGTTCGGGCGCAGGCAAGCGCTGCAGCCTCGCGCCGTCGCCCCCGCTGCGGTGCTGGGCGACGTGCTGGGCCTGCTGCGGCGCACGTTGCCCGAGAACGTCGCGATCGAGCTGGAGCCCGGTCAGTGCCGGGGCCGCGTGCTGGTCGATGTAACGCAGTTGCATCAGGTGCTCACGAACCTGATCGTCAACGCGGCTCAGGCCATGCCCGAGGGCGGGCGCATCGAGATCAGCGCGGCGCAGGTGCGCTTGCCCGACAGCCTCGGCGGCAATGACAGCAGCCCGGAGCAGATCCGCTTCGCGGTGGAGGACTCGGGCCCGGGAGTACCGGAGGCGCTGCGCGCACGGATCTTCGAGCCGTTCTTCACCACCAAGGCGCCGGGTCAGGGCAGCGGACTGGGGCTGAGCGTGGTGCAGGGCATCGTGGAGCAGCACCGCGGGCGCATCCGGGTGGATTCCGGAGCGCTCGGAGGGGCACGCTTCGAGGTCTATCTGCCTGCGACCGAGCAAGTCGCCGACAACGCCAGCGACGCGCCGGAGCCGCCCACCGAGGCGCAGGCGACCAGCCTGCGCGTGATGCTGGTGGAGGACGAGAAGATGGTGCGCGAGCTGACCAAGCGCATCCTGATCGGGGCAGGTTTCCGCGTGACCGAGGCCGTGTCCGCGGAACAGGCGCTGCCTCGCATCGAGGAGGGCGAGTTCGATCTGCTGCTCACCGACGTCGTGTTGCCCGCCATGAGCGGGCCAGAGCTGGTGCGGCGCGTGCGCGGGCGCGGTCGGGAGCTGCCGGTGGTGTACATGTCCGGCTACCCCGCGGACTTCGTGGAGAGCCGCGTGCAGCTCGGCGAGAGCGACATCCTGGTGCACAAGCCGTTCACGGCAGCCGCGCTGATCTCGGCCCTGCGGCAACGCGCGGCGCGGCCTGCGGTTTGACGGCCCCCGGAGCGGCGCTAGTATAGCGCGAGGATCGCGATCTCGGGCGGCACTCCGAAGCGCACGGCGAGGATGCTCGTGCCGACGCCGCTGGTCACGAACAGATGCCGGCCGCTCTCGATGATGTGGCCAGCGACGAAGCGCTGACCATACTCCGACGGCACGATCGGGCAGCCGACGAGGGGCAAGCACACCTGCCCGCCGTGCGTATGGCCCGCCAGCGTCAGGCTCGCCCGATCATCGACCTGAGGGAAGACGTCGGGCTCGTGCGTGAGCACCAGGAGCGGCTGCCCCTCCGGCACCTGCGCCAGGGCTCGAGGCACGTCGGCGTGCCCCGTCAAGAGATCGCCGATGCCCGCGATGTAGAAGCGGCTGCCGGCGCGATCGAGAGACCAGACCTCGTTCTCGAGCACGACGATGCCCTCGGCTTCCAGCGCGCGGCGCACCCGGCCGCCGTCGTTCCACCAGTCGTGGTTACCCAGCACGGCCACCGTGCCCAGGGGCGCGCGCAGCCGGCCCAGGCTGCGCGCGATCGACTCCGGGTCCACCCATTTGCCGAGCTTCACGCCATTGATCAGGTAGTCGCCCGCGAGCAGCACCAGTTCCGGTTGCTCCCGGTTGGTGTCTTCGATCAGCTGATCGAGGCGCTGCAGATCCCAGTACGGCGACCCCACGTGTAGATCCGAGAGCAGCGCCAGGCGCAAGCCGGCGAGCTGCGCCGGCCAGCGCGGTACATCCAGCGAGGTCTCTCGCACCACCCAGCGACTCGGTTCGATCCAGAACGCCCATGCCAGACAACCGAATGCCAAGGCAGCAAGCGAGAGCAATGCGCGCAGGCGGTAGCCGGGAGTCGCCCTCGAGTTGCCCACAGGACTCTCCTGCTGCCGACCTCGCCGAGCCACAGCGGAACGATGGCACAGCGACCCGACCAGATTCCAGCGGCCCTGCCTGCCTGCTCCGGGCAGCGGCAGCGGCACGGCCTGCCAGCGGCCCTCGCCGACCCCTCGCGCTCGTAAACAGATTCCTCAGCACATTCGCGCTGGAGGAATTCACCTCAGCAACTGTTCCGCGTTGGTCCGCGTTTCGTTCGAGACAATCTGCCTCGCAGCCCGAAGTCACGGTTGGACAGCGCCGCCCCGCGGGCTTGCGACACGCTCCTAGCCGCCCTGCAGCCGATGGTCCTCCCTGGCTGCGTCGCTTGACTTGATCTGCAAAATGAGAGACCAGCTGTGCTGGGTGGGCGTTTTCGCCCGTCAAAACGACGGGAAATTCGAATGAAGCTGGCGGTGCTGGTCGCCGAAGGAGACGTGTCTCTGAGGGCGATGATCTGTGAGGCGCTACATGCGGCAGGGCATTCTGCCGTCGCCGTAGAGGACCATCAGGCGGCCCTGGCGCGCCTCGCCGATGCGCCGTTCGACGTCCTGGTCAGCGATCTGAAGTCCGATCGCGTCGATGGGCTCGCCCTGCTGCATCAGGTCAAACTGCATGCGGCCGCGATCGCCGTGATCCTCGTCACCGCCGGTGACGTGCAGGGCTTGGCGGCCCAGGCGCTGAAGGAGGACGTGGACGATCACGTGACCAAGCCCTTCGCCGTGCTCGATCTGGTCCTGCGCATCGAGCGCCTGGGAGAGCGGCGGCGAGTGGAGCACGAGCTGCGGCTCGCGCGCGCCGGCGCCAACGGCAATGGCGCGGGAGGCGCTAGCAGCAAGCTGATCGGTCGTTCGCCCTTGATGCGATCGTTGATCGAACGGGTCGAGACCATTGCACCGGCCAATGCCAGCGTGCTGGTGGTCGGAGAGAGCGGCACCGGCAAGGAGTTGGTGGCGAGAGCCGTGCACGAGGCCAGCTCACGTGCGTCCGGCCCCTTCGTGGCGGTCAACTGCGCTGCGTTCCCCGAGTCGCTGATCGAAGCCGAGCTGTTCGGGCACGAGCGGGGCGCGTTCACGGGGGCGACGCACCGGCGGGAAGGGCGCTTCAAGGCGGCGGACGGCGGAACGCTGCTGCTGGATGAAGTGGGTGAGATCCCTCTCAGCGTGCAGGCCAAGCTGCTGCGCGTATTGCAGGAAGGCGCGGTCGAACCGCTGGGCAGCAATCGCCAGATCGAGCTCGACGTGCGGCTGATCTGCGCCACCCACCGCAACTTGCGCCAGATGGTCGGAGCCGGGACCTTCCGTGAGGATCTGTACTATCGGCTGAACGTGCTCGACATCCACGTCCCGCCGCTGCGCCGCCGCCGCGCGGATCTGGCGCTGCTGGTCGGCCATTTTTATGGCCGCTTCGCGGGGGACGGGGCGGAGCCGAAGATTACACCGCGCGCCTGGGCCGCGCTGATGAGTCATCCCTTCCCGGGTAACGTGCGCGAACTGGAGCACGCCATCCAACACGCGGTCGTCTTGGCGCGCGGCGGCGAGATCGATATCTGGCACTTGCCGTACGATTTGAGGGGCGACATCGACGCAGACGAGCCGGCCTCGTCCACCTTTCGCCCGCTCAGCGAATCCATGCGCGACTTCGAGCGCCAGTGCCTGCTGGTCGCCCTGAACCATAGCTCCGGTGCCAAGCGCGAAGCCGCGCGCTTGCTCGGGATCTCGCGCAAGACGCTCTGGGAGAAGCTGAAGTCTCATCAGATCAGCTCCCACGAGGAGTGAGGTGGGGCTGGTCGACTGGGCTGGGTCGACTGGGCTGGGTCGACTGGGTTGGGTCGACTGGGCTGGTCGATTGGGGCGGATCGAGGTCGGGCTGGAGGCGGAGCCGAAGGCGGCTCCGCCCGGTGGAAACTCAGCCTTTAGAAGCTCAGCCCTCTAGAAAAACTCAGCCGTCTAGAAACTCTGTCGAGGTGGCTCAACGGATGGCGTCGGTCGACTTTGCCGTGGCGTCCGCAAGGCCACCTGGCATGGGCAGCGGTATTTCGTAGCGGATCACGGCTACGTGACGCGCACGCCGCTCCATCTCCGACCGCTCCACGTCGACGATCGACCCATCCCGCAGACGCAGCGCGTTCTCGAACGAATGCAGGCTGCGCTCCAGCCCTCGCTCGTCCCGGGCGCGCAGCACCGTCTGCTTCCTGACCCAAACCTCTTGCATGTTCCCTCCTCCACTCCAGCGCCGAGTCTTCCCTCGCGCACAAATAGGTGTCCGGCGGCAGGCCACTCGCAACCGGAGCCAGACGGCGATCAGCGTGCCGCTGCTGGTCGCCCATCCCGGCGTGCTCGCGCTCCTCCCTGCGTTCGTCGTTGTCCCCCTCCCGATCGAACGGAGCGCGAATGCACGCCGATTCCATGGTCACCCTCTCCCCTGTCCATCTCGAGGGTTTCGTCCCCTGAGGCTCGCCCGATGTGTGCTTCCCCTTCCGCCAGACGGGCTGCCACTAAGCACACAACATGCCAGCTCGACGTAAAACGCCCCACATTCGGAACCATTTCGGCGACATGTGAAATCCTGCAACGATGTCGGGCGTTCAGCTCATTTCACCATGGGCATACGGAAGCTCGTGTCGCGCTTTGATCAGTCCCGGCGTCGCGAAGAGCGGTTCCATTCTCGTAACATCGCCCCCAAAAACCGGTTACCCGGGGGTAATCGGCCTACGGGCCGCGCATCCACCGAGCCCCCATTGAGGACCGGCCGCACACCCGCCGAGGGCCGGCCGGCGATTTTTGAACCCGCGACCAAACTGCGCGCACGAGCCCCGACCCGAAATGGGCGAACCCCGACCGGCTCGGGCCGTATTTCCAATGGGACGGGCTAGGTGGCGGAACAGCAAACGCGATCGGACGTGCAGCAAGCCGCGCTCCGCAGCACAGTGGGATGCCCAGCATGAGCCCAGGAACTGTTCTCGCCGGTAAGTACCGCCTCGTGTCGATGCTCGGGCACGGCGGCATGGGTTCGGTCTGGCGAGCGGAGCGGCTCGGCTGGCAGTCGCTCGTGGCCGTGAAGGTCATGCACGCTCCGGGGCTGCAGGATCCCAACGCGCTGGCGCGCTTTCAGCGCGAGTCGCATCTCGCAGCCAGCCTGCGCAGCCTGCACATCGTGCAGGTGCTGGACGACGGCGTCGACACCGCCACCGGCACGCCCTTCATCGTGATGGAGCTGCTGGAGGGCGAGACGCTCGCCGAGCGCCTGGCGCGCATGAAGAAGCTGAAGGCGCCGGTCGTCGCGCAGATCATCTCGCAGATCGCGCGCGCTCTCGCGCGGGCTCACGACGCGGGCTTGATCCATCGCGATCTGAAGCCGGACAACGTGCTGATCGTGCGCAATGACGATGAGGAGGTGGTCAAGGTCCTCGACTTCGGCATCGCGAAGTGGCTGGCCTCACCGACCAAGCACGGCCCACGCACGATCTCGGGGCAGATGCTGGGCACGCCCGTGTACATGAGCCCCGAGCAATTCGGCAACTCCGCCAACATCGATCACCGCGCGGATCTGTGGAGCCTGGGGGTGATCGCCTGCGAGTGCATGACCGGGGTGCGCCCCTTTCAGGGGGACACGCTGGTGAGCCTGGCGCTCCAGGTGTGCTCGGCCGATCCGCCGCGGCCTTCCAGCCTGGGTCCGGTGCCGGACGGCTTTGACTCCTGGTTCCTGCGCGCCGTGTCCCGCGATCGGGAGCGGCGCTTTCCGAGCGCGCGGATCATGGCGGAGGAGCTGCGCGGTCTGTGCGGGCACACCCCGCTGCTGTGGGAGGAGGCCGCCGCGCCGCCGTCTCAGCACCTGCCGCGCGAGAAGACGGAGCTCGAGCCCGTGCTGGAGCTGCGCCGGCGCACGCGCGCCAGCGAACCGCAGTTTCTACCGACGGACCTCGGCAGCGTGATGCCCGCGGTGCACTCGCAGCCCGCCCCGCAGGGCCGTGGCTCCCGCTGGTGGTTCGCGCTGGTCGGGATCTCCATGGCCGCGCTCGGTTTTGCCTTCGTGATGCTGCTGGAGGGCTCCAACCGTTCGCTGGACGTGTGGGCGGCGCGGCTGCGCGAGGTCACGCGCGAGCTGCGAGACACTCTCGCCAGCGGCGGCCCCCCGGCGATCGCGCAGCCCGCGCCGCCCGCCGGACCCGTGCCCAGCGCCGCGCCGGCGCTGCCCACGCAGCCGAGCCCCAGCTCGAGCGCGCACCTGGATGCAGGCATGTCGGACGCCGCCGCCGATGCGGCGGCGAGCGTGGCAAGCCCCTGAGCGCGAGCGAGCTGCAAGTGGTCGGTCAGCGGCAGCGGGACAAGGCGGCGCGCATCAGTGAGCTGCTCGATCAGCTCTACCCGGCGCCCGCGATTCCTCTTCAACACGCGGATCCCTTCACGCTGCTGTGCGCGGTCGTGCTCTCGGCACAGACCACGGACAAGAAGGTCAACCAGGTGACCCCCGCGCTGTTTGCAGCCGCGGACACGCCGGAGCGGATGGCGCAGCTGCCGGTGCCGACCATCCTCTCGCTGATCCGCCAGCTCGGCCTGGCTCCGCAGAAAGCCAAGGCGCTGCAAGGCCTGTCGCGAATGCTGGTGGAACGGCACGGCTCGCGCGTGCCCGACAGCTTCGAGGCGCTCTGCGCTTTGCCGGGCGTGGGGCGCAAGACAGCCAACGTGGTGCTGTCCCAGGCGTTCGGTCGCCCCGCCCTGGCCGTCGACACACACATCCATCGCCTGGCGGCGCGCTGGGGGCTGTCGACAGGAAAGAGCCCCGACCAGACCGAGCGCGACCTGTGCCGCTTGTTTCCGGAGAGCCGCTGGAACACCCTGCACTTGCAGATGATCTATTTCGGCAGGGAACACTGCCCGGCGCTGTATCACGATCTCTCCGCTTGCCCGATCTGCGCCTGGGCCGCGAGCAAGCGGCGGATCGCGGGCGAGCGGCTCAAGAATCCCCGCGCCCGGCGCGCCTAGCTTCATGTTCGATGTGGAGCTGCTCTCGCGCGATCTGATGCGGGCCCTGCGCGGCGAGCGCTCTCAGCCCGCCTTCAGCCGCGGCCTCGGCTTTCGCTCCAACGCGGCATATCTGTGGGAGCACGGCCGCCGCTATCCGGAGGTGAGCGCGTTTCTCAAGGCCGGGCTCGCGCGCGACGCGCAGCTCGGGCCGGCGCTCGCGCGCTTCTTCGATCAGCCGCTGGACAGCTTCGAGGGCCGCCGCGCGCTCTCGCTGCGCAACGTCACGCGCCTGGTGGTGCAGCTGCTGGGCAGCGCCTCGAAGCGCGACGTGGCCGCGCAGCTGGGCGTGGATCGCACCACGCTCGGGCGCTGGTGCGCGGGCAAGACCGAGCCGCGCCTGCCGCAGTTTCTCAGCCTGGTGCAGCTGAGCACGCAGCGCCTGATCGAGTTCATCTCGCTGTTTGTCGACCTCTCCCTGTTGCCCTCGACGCGCGAGGTCTACACCTATTTCCAGCGCCAGCGCCGGCTGGCGTACGAGCTGCCGCGCAGCCACATCGTGCTCCGGGCGCTGGAACTCGACGCTTACCAGGCCCGGCCGCAGCACGATCCCGCGCTGCTCGCGCGCGAGGTGGGAGTGAGCCAGGCCGAGGTGGAACGCTGCCTGGCCGAGCTGGAGGCGGCGGGCCAGGTGGTGCGCGCCGACCAGCACTATCGCGCCGCCCAGATCCTGACCATCGACACCCGCGAGGACCCTGAGCAGAACGCGCGCCTCAAGGCCTTCTGGGCGCGCGAGGCGCTGGAGCGTTTCGAAACGAGACGAAGCCCGCCCGAGACGCTGTTCTCGTTCAACCTATTCGCGATCTCGGAGGAGAGCTTCCAGCAGATCCGCAAGCTGCACCTGGCCTACTACGATCAGGCGCGCGCCCTCATCGAGCAGTCGCGCAGTGCCGATCGGGTGGTGCTGATGAACCTGCAGCTGATGCCGCTGCGCGAGCCGCCTCCCGGGGAGACCAGCTCCGGCGCATAGATCATGATGCATCACGGTTTGGGCAAATACGCCCAAGCGTGGCTGCTTTTCGAGATAGACGAGAGCAACCCTGCACCGCATGCTTGGATCATGACGCTGCGCTCGCGCTTCACTTGCCTCGGTTGCCATTCGTTCGCGTTGCTGCTGCTCGCCGCGTGCGCCGCGGACAGCGGCCAGACGGGCTCGCCCGTCTCGCAAGATCCTCCGCCGCCCTATCAGTCGCCGGCGCGCGAGGAGCCCCAGCGCCCGGGAGGCGGCACGGACAATGGCGGCGTGGGCTCAGGCCAGCCCGACGCGGTGCCTCGCCCGGTGCCGAAGCCCGGCAGCACAGCCCTGCTCGGCGATACGCTGGTGGTGGCCGAGCACGGCGAGCTGGTGCTGGTCGACGTGAGCGTCCCGGGCCAGCCCCGGGTGCTGGCGCACACAGAGCTGGGCAGCACGGCGGGCGCAGCGCGGCTCGAGGCGGTCGGCTCCAGCCTGGTGCGCGCGGATTCGCTCGCCGAGCTCGTGCTGTCGGTGGGCCTCAGCGAGCACGCCTCGGTGAGCACCGTGCCCCCGGCCCTCGTGCCGCGGCAAGTGCAGCAGCTGGTGACGGTCGACGCCAGCGATCCGAGCGCGCCGCGCGTGCTCAGCCGCAGCGCCGTGCCCGCCGGCGCGCTGGAGCTCACGGTCCACGGCGCTGTGTTCAGCGCGCTGGGCGCGGAGGGTGCGCAGACCGGGTCGTCTGGCAGCGGGTGCGTTCTCAACGGCGCCAACAACGACCTGGCGCTCTGGTTACCCCCGCCGGCCACGACCAGCCTGTGGCTGCAGCGCTTCGATGCCGCCGCGCCCGCAGCTGCGCGGCGCAGCTTCGCTGCTGGTCACTGGATCGTGGCCTCCGATCAGAGCCACGCGCTGCGCGTCGGACTGCAAGCGCACGAGACCCCGCTCGCCAGCTTCGAGATCGAGCTGGTCGATCTGAGCTCTCTGGAGACCGTGTTCCAAACGCGGCTCGACCCGGCGGATCTGGGCACGCCCGTGGCGAGCGAGATCGGCGCCGACTACTCCGACGGCGTGCTCGTGCTCGCCGGCGGCTCCCGCCTGCTCGCGTTCGAGGTCGCGAGCGGCGTCGCGCTACCGCCGGTGACCACCCCCGGACCCATCACCAACTTGCGCTTCCTGGACCCGAGCCAGATCGCGCTGGAAGGCACCGGTGCGGCGCTCGCGGAGCTGGACCGCTCGGGCGCGAGCCCCGCGCTGCGCCTGGTCCCGCTGGCGGCGGGCACGCCCATCACGGCACCGCTGATGCCGTTCGGCAACGGCTACATCGCGCTCGACGGCACGGGTGGCCCCGCCCAGCTGCTGCGGGCGACGAGCTACGCGCGCGATGAGCAGGGCGCATTGAAACTGGTGGACCAGCTGCAGACCAACTGGGCCTTCAGCACCAACTTCTACTACGGCACACCCTGGCGCATCGACGCCGGCGGAGAGCGCCTCAGCTACACGCAACCCGACAACGAGTCCGGCGGCCTCACCGGCGTGATCCAGGGCAACGCCGGGCAGCTGAGCGCATCGGAGCGGCTGCAGACGGCGCTGATGTCCCCTGCCCCGCTGTTCCACGGCGACGCGCTGCTGGCGTTTGGCTCGGGCGTGCTGCAGCCCCTGCAGCTGGGCGCGCCGCTCACGGCGCTGCCGGCGCACCGGCTCGTGCTCGAAGACGTCTGGTTCGAGGTCCGCCACGCCGGCCTGATCTGGGCACTCCATCGCACGGATACGGGCAGGAGCTCGCTCAGCGTGCGAGCCGGCGAGCACGATGAGCCAATCACGGTCGAGCTGCCGCACGCGGTCGACGCCATCCAGCCCATCGATGCGACTCACGTCGCGGTGCTCGGCTTCTCGGTACCCGGAATGTGCGACAGCTGGCGCGAGAGCTCGCCGGATCTGGCGCTCGAGTGTGGCCTCAACGCCGGCAACGGCGTGAGCATCGTGGCCGCCGACGGCGCTTCGGCGCGCGTCGTGCGCTCGATCGCGCTGAACTCCTTCCTGGAGGGGCGCCCTCCGACCGGCATCGATCAGAGCATCGACTGGTACGGCTTTCTGCCGCTGGAGTCCGGCAACTGGGCGCTCTGGGGCAACCAGCGCCAGACCTGCTACTCCGAGGCGAGCTGCCAGGCGCTCGGCGTGCCCGCTTACAAGTCGTACGGCACCTCCGGCTGCTCCTCGGGCCAGACTTGCTCCAGCGAGACCCTGGCATTCACGACCGGCTATCTCGACGAGAGCTGGCTCTTTCCGCTCGACGTGAGCGATCCCGAGGCGCCCGTGCTCGGCTCCGCGGTGCGGCCGGGGCCGCGGCTGTCCGCCGTCGCGGAGGTCGGTATCGATCTGGCGCCGCAGCTCCTGGGCTATGAGACCAGCGGCGGTCGCATCTGGGGCTACGTGGTCGACGAGCCGCTGTTCGGCACGAACGGCGAGTATGTGACGGATGTGCACGGCCAATCGTTGCACCGGTGGTACGTGCAGCTGGTCGACGATCTCGGCGCGGCGCCCAGCTTCTCCACCAAGGTCAGCCTGCCGGGCCAGGCGGTGCTGCTGGCGCGCGGTACGATCGCCGGCGGCAACGCGCAGCACACAGCCTTCACCCTGGAACCGCGCTACGCGGAGGGCGGCGAGCAAACGCTGCAACTGCACCGCTCGCGCGTGATCGACGGGCTCGCGCGCATCGATCAGAGCTTGGATCTCGGCCCGAACGCGATCGACGCGCGGGCGTCCGGCGAGCGCATCGCCGTGCTGAGCGGGCCCGCCGACTACTGCTCCGCGGATGCAACGTACTCGCTGCAGGTCGTGGACGCGAGCCAGCCCGAGCTGCAAATCTCCAGCGCGCTGGAGCTGCCGCGGAGCGGCGGCTTTGGCTGGGGCTTCGACCTGGCTCAGACCTCGTCCGGAGAAATCCAGCTCCGGGGCGGTCCCTCACCCGGTGGCACGCTGTTCGTCGATCTGACGTCCGATCCTCCGCGCGTCAGCCGCTATCAGTACTGAGCTCGCGGCAACACCGCGACTCGGGTATGTTCCGCCCCGATGGCGGATCCGATCGGCGGGACTATCCCGCGGCACGAGTCGAAGTGGGCAGGGCTGTTCGAACGCTGCCGGTTGGGGGCGCTCGAGCTGCCCAACCGGCTGGTGATGGCCCCCATGACGCGTTGCCGGGCCGGCGCGGGTAACGTGCCGACCGAGCTGAACGCCCTCTATTACGCGCAGCGCGCGTCCGCCGGGTTGATCATCAGCGAGGCGACTCAGGTGGCGCCCGAGGGTCAAGGCTACGGCGACACGCCCGGCATCCATTCCGAAGCGCAGGTGCGTGGCTGGCGCGCTGTGACCTCGGCCGTGCACGCCGCCGGCGGTCGGATCTTTCTGCAACTCTGGCACGTCGGGCGCATCTCGCAGCGGCGCTTTCAGCCGGGGGGAGGCCTACCGGTCGCGCCCTCGGCGATCGCGCCCGCTGGCTTTGCCTATACGCCGGATGGACCGCAGCCCTACGTCACGCCCCGGGCGCTGGAGACGGAGGAGGTGCCCCGTGTCGTGGCCCAGTACGCGGAGGGCGCGCGGCGCGCGCGCGAGGCGGGCTTCGACGGTGTCGAGATCCACGCTGCGAACGGCTACCTGATCGAGCAGTTTCTGCTCGATGGCACCAACCATCGCAGCGACGCCTATGGCGGTTCGCTGGAGCGGCGGGCGCGCTTTCTGCTGGAGGTCACCCAGGCGGTCGTCTCGGTCTGGGGCGCGGATCGGGTCGGCGTACGGCTCTCGCCGCGCGGCAAGTTCAACGACATGAGCGACTCGAATCGCGAGGCCACCTTCAGCCACGCCATCCGCGAGCTGAACGCCTTCGGCCTCGCGTACCTGCACTTGCTCGATCCGCTGCCCGCTTCCCCGTTCGATAACCCCGAGCTGCCGCGGCTCGCACCGCGGCTGCGTCCGCTGTTCCACGGCCCCGTGATCGTCAACGGCAACTTCGATGCGCCGGCGGCTGTGCGTGCCCTGGAGGCGGGGGAAGCCGAGTTCGTGGCGTTCGGGGTGCCGTTTCTCGCCAACCCGGATCTGGTCGAGCGCTGGCGGCGCGGCGCGCCGCTGAATGAGCCCGACCGCGACACCTTCTACGGCGGCGGCGCGCGCGGCTACACGGACTACCCGACGCTCTAGAATCAGCCCACCGGAAGATCAATCCACGCCGCGCTCGGCGCTCTGCCCGGCGCCGCCCTTCCGGGCGCGCTCCTGTCAGGAGCGGGTTTTAGAGATCAGCGCGGCGTGCTACGCAGTGAGCGGGGCATGGCTTTGCCATTCCCGGGACTGATCCGTAGCCAAAGGGGCAGGCGCAGCGGCGGCACATGGAACCCGACGCAACAGAAGAGCTGACCTCGCTCCGGCGCGAGGTGCAACTGCTGCGGCAGCGCGTAGCGGATCTGCAGCGCCGCGCGGCGCGGAGCGGCGAGCCCGGCAGCACGCACGATCAGCGAGAAGCGGCGGTCAACGTGTCCACGCGCGAGGCGCTGCTGGTAGAGGCAGAACGCATCGTACACGTAGGTAGTTGGGTGTGGGACGTTGGGGCCGGAGATGTCTTCTGGTCGGACGAGCTGTACCGCATCCTGGGTTATGATCCGGAGCGCGAGCCCGCCACGACCGAGCGCTTCTTCGAGCGCGTCCACCCCGAGGATCGCGAGCGCGTTCGGCGGGCGTCCGCGGCCGGAGCCAACACGGGCGTGGCGGAGCAGGTGGAGTACCGCATCGCGTTGCCGGACGGGCAGCTCCGCTACGTGACCATGACCGGGACGATGTTGTTCGACGCGGGGGGTAAGCCCCGTCGCATCGTGGGCACGGTGCGAGATCTCAGTGAAGAGCGAGCCCTGCAGCGGCAGATGCAGCTCTCCCTGGAGCTGCTCGAGGAAGCGCAGAGCATCGCGCAGATCGGCAGCTGGACCTTCGACATCGCGTCGCGCAGGACCGAGTGGTCCGCGGGCATGTACCGCTTGATGGGCGTCGATCGCGCGACCCCGGCGACGGAGGAGCTCTTCTTCTCCCTGCTCATGCCGGAAGATCGGGAGCGGGTTCGCGCGGCGCACGCCCGCGGGCTGCAAGGTGACTGGACGGAAGAGCTGGAGTGCCGCTTCGTGAGGCCGGGCGGGGTGGCCTGGCAGGCGCGCGTCCGGACCGTGGCCGCGCGAGACCTGCAGGGTCAGCTCAGCGCATATCGCGGGACCGTGCACGACATCACCGAGCAGACGCGCCTGGCGCAGCGTTTGACGCAGGTGGGCAAGACGGAAGCCGTCACCCGCCTGGCTGGCGGCATCGCGCATGACTTCAACAACCTGCTGACCGTGATCGGCGCCAACCTGGAGCTCTGGGCGGAGACGGCGGGCATGCAGGCCGAGATCGTGGACGCTCGGCGCGCCGTGCAGTCCGCTCGCTCGCTCACCGACCGCCTGCTCGCGCTCGGGCGCCGAGCGCCGCTCGCCAAGAGGGTGATCGATGCCAACGAGCTGGTGACTCGCACGGTCGACCTGCTGCGCCGCGTGATCGGTGACCGCGTGCGCCTGGTGCTGGCGCTGGGTAGCCGGCTTCCTCCCGTGCAGGTCGACCCCGCGCTGATCGAGCAGGCGCTGATCAACCTCGTGATCAACGCGCGCGACGCCATGCCGCACGGAGGCACGGTCACGCTGGCGACGCGCGCGGTAAACGGCCCCGGCGCTGCTTGCTGGGTCGAGCTCGAGGTCGGCGACGACGGACCGGGCATGGATACGGAGCTCAAGAGCCGCATCTTCGAGCCCTTCTTCACGACCAAGGGCGAGCGCGGGACCGGGCTCGGACTGCCGACGGTGCTGGCCACGGTGGAACAGCACGGAGGGACGATGGAGGTCGAGAGCGAGCGCGGCAAAGGCGCGCGCTTTCGCATGCGCTTGCCCGCGGACTCGGCGGGGCGCCCCCAGTCCCTCGCGCCCGAGGCCTCGCGTGCGGAGAGCGGGGGCGCGAGCCGCGAGATCCTGGTCGTCGAAGACGAACCGCTGGTCGCGGCGGTGATCGCGCGCAGCCTGGAGCGCAACGGTCACCGGCCGCTGCTCGCGCACCGCCCGTCCGAGGCGCTGCGCCTGTGGGAGGCCCACCCGGACGTGGCCCTGGTGATCTGCGACGTCAGCATGGCCGAGATGCAGGGGCCCGAGCTGGTCGCGCTGCTGCGCCAGAGCGGGCGCGCGGTCAACGTCATCTATGTCACCGGTTATCAGCCACATGGGCTCGGCGAGGCTGGAGCTGACACCTCGCGGGATCGCGTGCTGACCAAGCCCTTCAGCCCCCGCGAGCTGTTGCGCGCCGTCTCCGAGAGCCTGCGCGGCGCAGGCTGAGAGCCGCCCCCCGCGACTCCGCCCTAGTTTGCGGGGCGATTTCGCCGCAGGCTGCTGGTCTGCGCCAGCTCGACGTCGTGCAACTCGGTGGCGTTGAGCCGGGCGCCGAAGCGCGCCGCGTAGGCCCGGGTGAACTCCGCACCCAGCAGCAAGGCCTGCGCCGAGAAATAAAGCCACAACAACACGACCACCAGCGAGCCGGCGGCGCCATACGCGGCGGCCACGCTGGCCCGACCCAGGTAGAGCGCCACCAGGCTATTGGTGACGTTGAAGGCGAGCGAGGTGACCGCGCCTCCGACGAGCGCGTTGCGCCAGGCGATGCGCGTGTCCGGCACGAAGCGAAACACCACCGCGCTGGTCAGCGCCACGCTGGCCCACGAGAACAGCAGCTGCGCGACCTGCACCTCGACGCCTTGCCAGGGCGAGTCGGCGAAGAGCCGGGCGTGAAAGCCCGTGAGCAACGTCCGGGAGGCAAACACCAGCAGCAACAGCGGGCCGGCCGCGAGCGTGAGCAGGAAGGCGTACGCTCGCCGCTGGACGTAATCCTTGACGCTGGAGCGAAAGCCCTGCGCGAAGTAGACGTCGATGTTCCACGCCTGGTTGAGGGCGCTGCGCAGCTGCGTACCAAAGCGCGAGGCCGCGAACAGGGTGAGCGCGATGCCGACCGCGGACGCCACCTCCCCGCTCTCCGACGCTTGCTGCACCCAGGCATTCACCGTTGTCGCGCCGCTCGCGCCGATGGCGTCGCGCAGCACGTGGGCCATCTCCTGCTGCGCGGTGCCCGTGCCCAGCACGAGGCCGGCCACCGCCACGGCCACGATGATCAGCGGTGCGATCGACAGCAAGGCATAGAAGGCCAGGGCCGCAGCCAGCAGGTCCCCCCGGTGCCGGGAGTACCCCTCCACCGACTCGACGATCAGCTCCCAGGCCACGACCAGCCTGCGCTTCATGGCTCCGGTCCGCTCGCGCTGGGGGAAAAGACGTGCTGCTCGAGCCAGTGCCCGGCCCGCGTCAATTCCGGGACGTAGCTGCACGGAGCGAAGTGCGAGCCGCGGTACTTCTCGTCCAGGGTCACGTCTCCGCCCTGATCGCGCAGCCGCTGTACCGCGTCGCGCACGCGATGGAAGTCGAACTGCTCGTCCCGGGTGCCCACGATGGCGTAGATGGGCAGCGGACTCTCGCCGACGATGGTGTCGTTGAAGGCCATCGGGAGCGCGGCCCGGAAGTACTCGGGATAGAGCCGAGCAAAGTACCAGCTGCCGATCCCCCCGTTGCTGTAGCCCGCGATCACTGCGCGCGAGCCCGCCTCCGGCCAGCGGCTGCGCACCGCCAGCACCAGACCGAGCACGAGCTCGGTCTCCTGGCGCTGCCACCACTCGCCGGTCGTGCTGACCGGAGCGATCACGATCGGGTCGAGCGAGCCCAGAGCTGGGGCCACGAGGCAGCTCAGCAGGGAGCGCGCTGGCGCGAGCGCATCCTTGCCGTGCGCCGGGCCCCGCCCCGTCCTGCCATGGAGCAGCACCACGAGCGCACGCGGGGCTGCCCGCTCCGGCGGCACCCACACGACCACGGAGCGCGTCCCCTGCCCAGCCACCGACAGATCATAGGAGCCAAGCCCCGCTTTCCAAGCCACCGGGCTGAGGTCGACCAGCGCCCCGGAAAGCCCTCCCACCACCTGCTGCTGCGCCTCGGGTCGGGAGGGGCTGGGAGCCGTGGAGGCGCACGCCGGACTCAGCGCGAGCGCGGCGGCGGCGCACCACTGGTAGGACTGGCGCCGCGAGTCTGATGCTGAACCCGAGCCTTGCACGCCGGACCCCGGCAGCTCTGGTGCCCGAGTTTTCAGCGGCCGTCAATCCGACCCGGCCGCTGCCACGGCCCTGCGCTAGGTTCTCCACATGCAGATTTCACGCCCTGGCGCTCGACCCTCGGCGGCGCCTGGATCGGGCTGGCTGCATCGCTCTTGCTGCTGGGCGCGGGCCGGGTGGCGGGCATCAGCGGCATCTTCGGGCAGCTGTTCCTCGGCTCTGACCAGGGCGGTCGCCGCTGGCGGCTCTCGTTCCTGATCGGTCTGCTGGGCAGCGCGCTGCTCTGCTCGCGGTGGTTGCCCGGCAGCATCTCCGCCTCCCCGCGCTCACTGCCCTGGCTGGCAGCTGCCGGTCTGCTGGTGGGCATCGGCACGCGGCTCGGCAACGGCTGCACGAGCGGCCACGGCGTGTGCGGGCTGAGCCGGCTCTCACGGCGCTCCCTGTTCGCGACCCTGAGCTTCCTGGCCACGGGCGTGCTCACCGCCACGCTGCTGCACCTCGCCGCCGTTTCAGGGGGAACACCGTGAAACGGGAACGTTCGCTCGATCTCGTGGCGCTCTCTTCCGGCGCGCTCTTCGCTGGGTCCGCGCCGGCCTGTCTCGCGCACTGATCCGCTCCCGACGCCTGCTCCTGCTCCCCCCTGGCCCGCCCGTTCCTCCGCCCTTTCCCCACCGCGACGTACCCGCCGGGGAGGCGGAGCTCGCACGATTTCGGGGCCCGGGTGATCCCCCCGGGAGCAGCGCTGGCACTGTCACCGGAACTGGGGTTTAGCTCGGGTCCGTCGATGTCGTTGCTCGGGACGCCGGCCGCATTTGCGAGCCGATCCGACTCGAGGAAACGCGCATGCTTCTCGAAAGATATGAACTTGGTGAGCGGCTTGCCGAGTCCGACCGCAACACTGTACGGCGCGTGCGCCGGCTGCGTGATGGGGCAAAGCTCGTCATCAAGACCTCGACGCGCGACTATCCGAGCGTGCGCGAGGTACGGCGCCTCGAGTTCGAATACCACGTCCTGCGCCGGGTTCAGTCCGCCGGAGTGATCGGCGCCGTCGACATCGAGCGCGACGCGGGCCGCGTCGCGCTGGTGCTCGAGGACTTCGGGGGGGAGCGGCTGTCCTCGATCGCGGGGCGCAGCAGCTCGCGCCGCGTGAATCTGGAGGTGTTCTTCCCGCTCGCGGCCCAGATCGTGAGCGCGCTCGGGCATGTGCACGCCTGCGGAGTGATGCACAAGGACATCAATCCCGGGAACATTCTGGTCCATCCCGGCACCCGCGAGCTCAAGCTGATCGACTTCTCGATCGCCTCCGAGCTGAGCCGCGAGCACCTCGACGCCGCGCCGCACCATGCGCTGGAGGGTACCCTGCCCTACCTGTCACCGGAGCAGACCGGGCGCATGAATCGCGACCTGGACTACCGCACCGACTACTACTCGCTGGGCGTCACCTTCTTCGAGCTGCTCACTGGCTCCCTCCCGTTCAGCGCGCAGGACGTGCTCGGCTATATCCATTGCCACCTCTCGCGCCCCGCGCCAGACGCGCGCGAGCTCAACGCCGAGCTGCCGATCGGTCTGTGCCGGATCGTGGCCAAGCTGATGGCCAAGAACCCCGATGAGCGCTACCAGAGCGCGCGCGGATTGGCCGCCGATCTGCAGCAATGCCGGAGCGCCTGGGAGCAGCAAGGCCAAGTCCCGGCCTTCGAGCTCGGCACGCGCGACGTGTCGGAGCGCTTTCAGGTCTCGCAGGCCCTGCTCGGCCGCGAGCAAGAGGCGGCGCAGCTGCTCTCCGTGTTCGAGCGTGCCGCGGCTGGGCCCGCGCAGCTGCTGCTCGTGTCCGGTTATTCGGGCATCGGCAAGAGCACCTTGATCTCGGAAATCCACAAGCCGGTCGTGGAGAAGCGCGCGCATTTCGCCGCCGGCAAGTTCGAGCAGCTCGAGCGCAACCTGCCCTATGGAGCGTTGCTGCAGGCGCTGCGCGGTGTGCTCAAGCAGCTCCTGAGCGAACCCGAACGCCAGCTCCTCGCTCGCCGCGACCGCCTGCGCAATGCGCTCGGCAACGATGCCGCGGTGCTCTTTCCATTCCTGCCCGAGCTGAGCCAGATCCTGGGGCCGCAGCCCAGCGTCGCCGAGCTCCCGGCGCGCGAGGCGCAGAGCCGCTTGCAGCGCCTGTTCCGGGGGCTGTTGCGCGCCGTGGCCACCGCGGAGCAGCCGCTGGTGCTGTTCCTGGACGATCTGCAGTGGAGCGACGGCTCCACTCCCCAGTTGCTCGCGCACCTGCTGGGCGAGGAGCAGCTGCGTTACGTGTGCTTCATCGGCGCCTATCGCGACAACGAGGTGACCGAGGGCCACCTGCTGCGGCTGAGCCTCGACGAGCTGAAGGCGAAGCGGCCCGAGCTGGTGCACGAGCTCTCCCTGCGGCCGCTGCCGGAGGCCAGCGTGCAGCAGATCGTCGCCGGCACGCTACACTGCCCGGTCGCCGAGTGCCGCGGCTTCGCTCAGCAGCTGTTCCAGAAGACCGGCGGCAACCCGTTCTTCGTGCACGAGCTGCTCTCCGTGCTGCACCGCCAGGGCGGCATCGAGTTCTCCGCGGAGCGCGGGGCCTGGGTCTGGCACGAACAGGTGCTGCAGCGCGCGGCGCTGACCGACAACGTCGTGGATCTGGTGCTCGGGCGCCTGCGCGAACTGCCGCCGGAGACGCTCGAGTGCCTGGGCATCGCGGCGTGCCTGGGTAAGGAGTTCGATCTCGGGCTGCTGGCGCGTATCGCCGGCAAGACGCCAGGCTCGGTGGCGGTCGCGCTCTGGCAGGCCGTGGAGCGCGAGCTGCTCCTGCCGCGCGGCGAGGCGCAGCGGCTGTTGCGCCGCGACGCCGGGGACAGTGCCCTGGAGCTGGCCGATGCCGGCATCACGTATCAGTTCCCGCACGACCGGGTGCTGGAGGCGGCCTATGCCCTGCTGGACGAGCGGCAGCGGGCAGAGCTGCATCTGCGCATCGGGCAGGAGATCCGGCGCCAGATCCCGGAGCCGGAGCGCGCCGAGCGCGTGTTCGACTTCATCGATCACCTGAACCGCGGCCGCAGCCTGCTGAGCGAGCTGAGCCAGCGGCTCGAGCTCGCGGAGCTGAATCACGCCGCAGGCGCTCGCGCCCGCCGCTCCGCGGCCTATGCGCCCGCCATCAGCTACCTGGAGCAAGCGCGCGCGCTGCTCTCCGGCGCCGAGTGGCAGGTCCGCCGCGATCTCGACTTCGCCTGCCGGCGCATGACGGCCGAGTGTCTGTTCCTGTCCGGCCGCGTCGAGCGCGCCCAGCAAGCTTGCGAGGAGTTGTTCGGCGCCGCGCCGGACGCGGTGAGCCGGGCCTCGGCCTTCGTCCTGAAAGCGGCGATCCAGGAGCAGCAGAGCCAGCTCGGCGCGACCGTGGACACGATCCGGCAGGCGCTGGCGGAGCTGGGCGTGGAGCTGCCCAGCGAGCCCGCGGCCATCGAGCAGGGCATTGGCGCGGGCATCGGCAAGATGCTCGCGCACCTGGAGCGCGTGGCGATCGAGGACCTGGTGAAGCTGCCGGCCGCGACGGACCCGCTGCGCATCGCCGCCACCGAGCTGCTGTTCCAGATCATCCCCGCCGCCAGCCAGATCAACCCGCCGCTGTTCATCCTGGCCGAGCTGATCCTGTTCGACATGGCGCTGACGCACGGCACCGTGCCCGGGTCCGCCAAGAACGTGATGGACTGCGGCATCGTGTTCAGCGCGATCCTCAAGGACTACTCGCGCGCCTACCGCATGGGCCGGGCCGCGTTCAAGCTGCTGGAGCGCAGCTTGCCGACGCCGCTCGAGTCCTCGGTGAACTTCGTGTTCGGTTGCTTCATCTCGCACTGGGGCGCACACTATCAGGAAGGCCTCGACGCGCTCGCCCGCGGCTATCAGCGGGGCATTGACCTGGGCGATACGCTGCACGCCTCGTACTCGATCGTGCATCAGGCCAAGAGCATGCTGTTCGCCGGCAAGCGCCTCGACGACTGCGCCACGCTGACCAACCGCGCGCTCGCCTACTGCCAGGACGCGGGCGCCGTCGGCAACGCGGCCTTGCCCCACATCCTGCGGCGCGCGCTCGGCCAGTTGACGCCCCTCTACGCCGACACCAGCGACGTACAGCTCTCGGACGCGGAGTTCAGCGCCGAGATCGAGAAGACGCAGAACGGTCACTTCCTGCTGGTGCTCGGCCAGACCCAGACGCTGACGCAGCTGATCCTGGGCGATCTGGCGCGCGCCGCGCACTGGGACGCCTTCGCCACCCGGCACCTGATGGTGGGCAACGGCGCGTTCCCGGTACCCGACTACTACCTGCTGCAATCATTGCTGCTGGCGCGCCAGTGGGCGCAGGCTGCGCAGCCCGAGCGCGAGCACATCCTCGCCGCGCTGGAACAGCACCGCGACGCCTTGAAGGTGTTCGGAGCGGCCAGCCCCGCCAACTATCAGCACAAGCACCTGCTGGTCAGCGCCGAGCTGGCGCGCCTGTCAGGGGCTTCGATCGACGAGGTGCTGCGGCTGCACCGCGACGCGGCCCAGTCCTGCGGCGATGACTTCCCCCAGCTACGGGCGCTCGCGCAGGAGGCGCTGGCCGAGTTCTGGAAAGAGCGCGGACACCCGGAGTTCGCCCGCGAGTGCTTGCTGGAGGCCTACCACCTGTACCGCCACTGGGGCGCGACCGCCAAGCTCGCGCAGCTGGAGCACGCTCACGGCAAGTGGCTGCGCCCCGACGCGCGCGCTCATCAGAGCGCGGCCAGCGGCACGCTGGTCACCGCCACTGCCACCGCGAGCCTGGGCGGGCACGATCTCGACGTCGCCTCCGCGCTCAAGGCCACGCTGGCCATCTCCAGCGAGGTCAAGCCCGCGCGCCTGTTCGCGGTGCTGATGCAGACCATCATCGAGAACGTGGGCGCCGCGCACGGCTACCTGATCCTGAGGGACGGCGAGCGCGACGAGCTGCGCGTGGTAGCGCGAGCGGCGATCGATGAAGAGCCCGACGGCGCGCTGCGCATTCCGCTGGAGAGCTGCACGACCCTGTCCCGGGAGATGGTGCGCTTCGTGGCCCGCACCCACGAGACCCTGGTGCTCGACGACGCCAGCCGCGACGAGACCTACGAGAAGGACCCTTACGTCAGCAGCCACGGCGTAAAGTCCGCGCTGTGCATGCCGATCCTGAACCAGGGCCGGCTGCTGGCGGTGCTGTACGCGGAGAACAACGCCGTCGCGCGCGCCTTCACGCACGGGCGACTGTTGTTCTTGCGCGTGCTGGCGGGCCAGGCGGCGGTGTCGATCGCCAACGCCAACCTGTACGATCGCCTGGAGGCGGAGGTCGCCGAGCGCACCCGCGAGCTGAGCGAACGCAGCCGCGAGGTCAGCGCCATGCTCAACAGCCTGGAGCAAGGTGTCTTCTCGATCGACGACCGTTTGCGCATCCAGCCGCGCTACTCGGCGCACCTGCCCGAGCTGCTGGGCACGCCCGAGATCGCCGGTCGCGACTGCCTGGAGCTGCTGTTCCACGACTCCAACCTGGACGCCGAGACGCTGGCCAAGGTGCGCGCAGCGCTCGACTTCAGTTTCGGCGTGCCGGTGATGTTCGCGCAGGCCAACAAATCGCACTGGGTGCGCGAATTCCAGCGCGCGGGTCGAGGCGGCGACCAGCGCAGCTTCGAGGTCGACTGGACCCTGATCGCCGATGACGACGACAAGGTGCAGAGCATCTTGGTCGCGCTCCGCGACGTGACCCTGCTCCGGCAGATCAGCGCCAGAGCGGCCCAGCACGCGCGCGATCTCGACTGCGTGGGCCAGATCCTGGATGCCGGCATCGATCACTTCCAGCGCTTCTGCTCCTCCGCTCGCGACCTGATGCAGGAGAGCGAGCAGCTGCTGGAGAGCGTGAGCGAGGTCCGGCCGGAGACGCGCGACCGGGTCTTCCGCGGCCTGCACACCATCAAGGGCAACGCCCGTCTGCTCGGGCTGAGCCATCTCGCCAATGCCGTGCACCTGGCGGAAGAGAGCTTTGACTCGCGCCAGGGCGCGCCGCTCGATTCGGCTCGCCGCGATCAGATGCGCGGCGCCCTGGCCTCCGTGCTGGGCGCGATCGGCGAATATGAGCGCATCTATCGCGACAAGCTCGGGAGCGTGCTGCAACAGCCGATGCGCGCCGACGAGCCCGCCTGGCAAGCCATCACGGCGCGGCTGGAAGAGGCCAGGAGCGGGCTGCTCGGGCCCCACGACACGCTGACCGCGATCGAAAGCGTGGTGCGGCGCGCGGGCTCGGTCAAGCTCGGTCAGCTGGTGCAACAGGCCGCGCGCTTGCTGCCGGTCCTGGCGCAAGAGCTGGGCAAACCGGCGCCCTCGCTGGAGCTCGACGACCGCGGCATCGCGCTGAGCGGCAACTGGGCTCGCCCGCTCTCCGACTGCCTGGTGCACGTGTTTCAGAACGCGCTGGATCACGGCCTCGAGACCGCCGACCAGCGCGCGGCCCAGCACAAGCCGCCGCGCGGCATGCTGCGCGTCCGCGTGCAACAGGGCGCCCGCGGCACGCTGCTGCGCATCTCGGACGACGGTCGCGGTCTGAACCTGGCAGCCCTGCGCGCACGCGCCGGCGTGGGCGAAGAGCCCGACGAGCAGACGGCCCAGCGCATCTTCGACGCCGGAGTGTCGACCGCCGCCCGGCCGACACAGGTCTCGGGGCGAGGCGTCGGGCTGGACGCCGTGCGCGCGCTGCTGCGAGGCCTGGGCGGCGACGTCTCGATCGCGCTGGGCGCGCCGCTCGCGCCCGGCTTCCGCGCCTTCGAGCTGAACCTGGAGCTGCCCGCCCAAGCCACGCTGGACGAGCCCGCGCGCCCTTCGCGCCCCCCGGCTTCCTCCGAGCAGCGCGCGCCGCTGGTGACGCGCTGAGGAACAGCCAGCGTTCATGGCCAACAGCAAGCCGTTCCGGGTCCTGGTGATCGACGACGCGCCGCCGTTCCGGCGCCAGGTCTGCGACGCGCTGGAGGCGAGCGGCCTCGAGGTGGCGGAGGCCAGCGAAGGCTACGAGGCGCTCTGGCGCGTGCGCGCCGAGGGCGTGTTCGATCTGATCCTCGCCGACGTCCACATGCCGAACCTGGATGGCATCGTGTTCATCCGCGAGGTGCGCAAGCTGCCCGAGTACAAGGAGGTGCCGATCTTCGTGCTGACCTCCGACGGCTCGCGCGATCGCCGCGAAGAGGGCCGCGCGGCGGGCGCGACGGCCTGGCTGCTCAAGCCACCCGATCTGGCGGCGCTGGTCCACACCGTGCACGCGGCGCTGCTGCAGCTGATCAAAGCGCGGGATCCCGGCGTCGCCGCGCGGCCCTCGCTGACACCCGTGGCGGCGCCGGCCTCGACGCGCAGCCCGCTGCGTTCCTCCCGCGCGCCGGCCTCGCGCGGTTCGCGCCCCAGCACGCGCCCGCCACCGCGCAGTCGCTGAGGCCTCGGGAGGGCTCGGAGTCGGGCGGCGCCGCGCGACGCCAGCAGCTGCCCGCCGCGCGACGCCGGACGAGCGGTGGGCAGTCCTGGTGTGCCCCGGCGCGCTCAGCTGCCGAGCCCTCTCCTCACACGGTCTTGCCAGCGAAGCGCGGCGACGAACGGCGTTCCCGCTTGACGTACTCCGCGAAGTCCGGAGCCGTGGCGGTCCGCTCCAGAACGCGGGCTTGACGGTCGAGCTCGCGCATCGCGCACAGCTTGTCGTCGTTGCCGAGCTTGGCGGCGTCGAGCGCCTGGCGCAGCACGCGCAACGTTTGATCGTAGACGCGCAACGGCACCGGGAACGGGTGCCCGTCCTTGCCGCCGTGGGCGAGGGAGAAGCGCGCCGGGTCGCTGAAGCGGCAGGGCGCGCCGTGCACGACCTCGGCCACGTGCGCGAGCGCCTCGACCGTGCGCGCGCCCACGCCGGGCACCAGCAGCAGCTCCGCGAAGTCGCGCGGCCCGCGCTCGGCGGCGGCAGCCAGCGCTCCGCGCAGCCGGCGCAGCACCACGTCCTCCTCGCGCAGCTCGTGGTGGGCGGGCAGCGACAGATACGGCAGCACAGCTTGCGCCGGCACGGGCGCGGGCGGCGGCGCTGGGCGCTCCTTCCGCAGCTGCGCGAGCACTCGGTCCGGTCCCGTCGCGAGCAACTCCAGCTGCACGCCGCGGCTGCGCTGGGCGCGCGCATCCGCCAGGTTCACGATCTGGCCGCGGCTGGGCCCCTCCACCGCCGCGTGCGGATCATCGACGAAGCTGGTCAGCCCGGCGCTCCGCCAGTGGTAACGCCGCGCCAGCTTGGCGCTCGGTAGCATGCCCTGTTGCACCACCGTCCAGGCGCCGCTGCGCGTGACGAAGAAGCCGTGCAGATACAGCTCGAACCCGTCCTGCACTGCCGCCGAGTCGACCTTTGCCACCAGGCGGCTGGTGCGGGCCAGACCCTCGCCGTCCGCGCCGGTACGCTCGGCGACCGCGAGCAGCTCCTCCGGGGTCTTGCGCGAGTGACGACCGCGCCCGCCGCAGACGTAGATGCCGAGCTCATCCTGGACCGGCGCGAGCCCCCGCTTCAACGCCCCGATCACGCTGGTGGTGATGCCGCTCGAGTGCCAGTCCATGCCCATCACGGCGCCGAAGGCCTGAAACCAGAACGGGTGCGCCAGCCGCGCGAGCAGCTCGTCGGGGCCGTAGTGATGGACGACCGCCTCCGTGATCAGCCGCCCGAGCCGCGCCATGCGCTGGCCCAACCAGGCCGGCACGCGCCCGCCGTGCAGGGGCAAATCAGCAAAGCCGGCGCGCTGTCCCACGCGGAACAGCATATCACTCCCCCGACGCCACCGCCTCGATCAGATGAAACGAGCCCGGCGTCAGCTCCCAGCGCAGGTAGAGATGCGGCAGATCGTCGGGGAAGAAGCCCTCGGTGCCGTGGTCGAAGAGCGTGCCGCCGATCTCGCCGTCGGCGCCGTAGTAGGCGTTTTCGATCAGCTCTCGATCGCTCCAGCGGTGCTCCGCCGCGATGGGTTCCTCCAGGCTGGGCGCGAGCGGGCCCGAGACGCGATCGTGGAAGCTGGCCCAGGAGCGGCCCTGGAGCGCCGCGCGCACGCTGTCGCGCACCGCGACAAAGCTCGGCGCCGCGGGCTGTTCCACCTGAAGCAGGTGCTGGAGCTGGCCGAGCACGTTGCAAAACAGCACGGCGGTGGGGCCGAGCCGCTCCAGCAGCGGCGCGAAGCGATCCGGGTGAAACACCAGCTGGTCTTCGCCGATCATCTCCAGCGCCGGGCGCGGATCGAGCGGCACGCGCGCGAGCTTTCGCCGCAGGAGCCAGCGCGCCAGCGGATCCGGTTCGAGCACCACCACGCGCTGGAAGCGCTCCAGCAGAAACGGCTGCAGGTTGTAGCCCGCGCTCGGGCCGACGAGCAGCAACGTGGGCTCGCTCGTGCGCCAGCCCAGCAACCACTCGCCCAGGGGCCAGCGAAAGGGCTCCCAGAGCCGGGCGGCGTAGCGCAAGGCGCGCACGTGATAGCGAACGCCGCCCGCCGGATTCCACAGCTTCGCCGGCGGGCGCGCCGCGCCGCGCGCGCGCGAAGGCGCCTGGAGCTCAGACGGCATCGGACACGCTGCTGAGCTCGAACTCCTTCACGCGCAGCGCCGGCATCCACAGATTGCTCGCGCTGCCCTCGCGCGGCGACGCGCGCACGCTCTCGGACATGGCGTCCAATTGCTGCAGCACGCGGATCGGGCTGTCATTCCAGCGGAAGTTGGTCACGGGATGCGAGATCTTGCCGTCCTCCAGCCAGAATACGCCGTCGCGGGTGAGCCCCGTCAAGAGCAAGGTGCGCGGGTCGACGAAGCGGATGTACCACAGGCTGGTGATCAGCACCCCGCGTTCGGTGCTGGCGATCAGATCCTCGAGCGAGCCCTGGCCTCCGCTCAGGATCAGGTTGGACGGCGGGGGCACCGGCTCCCGTCCGGTCTTTTGCGCCCAGAAGCGCTCGCACGCCAGGTTCTGAAGCTTGCCGCGCTCGATCCAGGCGCGCGCGTGCTGGGGCTGGCCGTCACCGGAGAAAGGAACGCCGGGCGCCTGCTGCGCCGCCGGATCGGAGCGCAGCGAGACGTTCTCGGGGAACAGCTGCTGCCCCAGCTTGGTCTTGCCTCCCGGCTCGGAGAAGAAGCTGCGGCCCTCCTCCGCGCTGCGCGCGTTCATGCTGAAGGCCATCAACTGCACCAGGCTCGCCACGCAGGCGGGCTCCAGCACGGTCACGTATTTACCGGGCGCGAGCGGCTTCGGCGCCACCGAGCGCCGCGCCTTGTCGATGGCGCGCTCGGTGCAGCGAGCGTGGTCGATCTGTTGCACCGAGTTACCGGAGCCCGAGGCCCAGCCGGAGCCATCCCCGCGCGCGGTGCGCACCGTGGTCGAAAAGCCGGCTTCGGTGCGGCGATGGTAAGCGCGGAGCCCGCGCCGGTTGGCGATCCAGGTGGCGCGATCGGTGGCCTCCGAGAAGCCGGCGGCGACCAGGCCGGCGCCGCGGGCCCGGTCCAGGCAGACGGCGCTGCCGGCCACCATCTGCGCCGCGCCTTCTCGACTCAGCGCGGGATCGAAGGCCTCCACCGAGGCATAGCTCTGCGGTCCGAGGTCGGGCATGCGCTCCGGATCCTCGGGCGCCAGCTGCGCGAGCTGCTCCGATCGGGCCACGACCTCCTGCAGGCTGAGCGGATCGAGCTGATTGACCGTGGCCGTCGCGCTCTTGCGCCCGAACGTGCTGCGCACGCTGAGCTCGTGATCGGAGTACTGGCCGCTGGTGGACGGGGTGTTGCGGGCGAAGCGCAGGTGCCCTGCCTCGGTCGCCACCAGGCTGGCCTGGATCTCCTCCGCTCGGCTGAGCGACAACACGCGCTCCAGCAGCTGCTTGCCTTCCGCCTCGCTCAACATGCTCATGCCTTTCGGGCGGTGTTCAGCACCTCGATCTGCCGGAAGCGCGCCGGGCAGCAGCCGTGGCTCACGGCGTTGGACTGGGAGGGCTCTCCCTTGCCATCGAACAGGGACCCGCCCACGTAGTACTCCTCGCGGCTGCAGATCGCGTCGCACGCTGCCCAGAAGCGCGGCGTGCTGGACTGGTAGGCGACGTCCTTGAGCAGGCCCATGATGCGCCCCCCCTTGATCCGCCAGGCCGTCTGCCCGCTGAACTGGAAGTTGTAACGCTGGTGATCGATGCTGTAGCTGCTGCGCCCCTTGATCAGGATCGCGTCATCGGTGCTCGCGATCAGCTGCGCCAGCGAGAGCGGCTGCTGCCCCGGGAGCAGGTTCACGTTCGGCATGCGCTGAAAGGGCACGTCGCGCCAGCTCTCGGCGTAAGAGCAGGCGAAGCCGCGCGGCGCGTGCACCCAGTGCGCCTGATCGCGCGTCAGCTGGTAATTGACGAAGCGGCCCCGCTCGATCAGCGGCCACTCGCGCGTGGCCTGCCCGTCGTCGTCATAGCCGGAGGTGGCCAGCGACCCGGGGGCGGTCTTGTCGGCGACCACATTGACCAGCTCACTGCCCAGCTGAAAGCTGCCGAGCTTGTCGGGCGTGAGGAAGCTGGTGCCGGCGAAATTCGCCTCCATGCCCAGCGCGCGATCGAGCTCGGTGGAGTGCCCGAGCGACTCATGGATCGTGAGCCACAGGTGCGTGGGATGCAAGATCAGGTCGCGTTTGCCGGGCTGGACCGAGGGCGCTGCGTGCTTGGCCTGAGCATCGCTCGCGGCTTCGCGCACCTCGTCCTCCCAGGGGTAATCTTCCACGTACTCGTAACCCATGGCGCGGGGATCGGTGTACGAGTCGCGCGTCTCGAAGCTGCCCTGGTTCTGATCGACGCTGGTGATCGTGAAGCTCGGGTGCAGGCGATCGAGCGTCTGCTCGATGCGCGCCCCCTCGCTGGAAGCAAAGAACTTGTGCTCGCGCACGAAGCTCATGCGCGAGTCGACGAAGCTGACCCCCGGCTGGCGCTGGGCGAGCGCGTTGATGGACAGCAGCCGCTCGAGCTTCTCCTGCAGCGAGACCTGAAAGGAATCCCTGCGCAGCGGCGTGCGGTAGATCGCCACGTGGCGCTCGGCGGGCGCGAGCTGCACCGGCTCGCGCTGCAGCGCCGAGTTCGTCTGGGCCATGGCCACGGCCTGCCGCGCCACGCGCACGACCTCCTCGCGCGTGATCTGGCTGCTCGCCGCAAAGCCCCAGGTGCCCCGGGCGATCACGCGCACGCCGAAGCCACGGCTCGTATCGTCCGCGACCGAGACCACGCGCGCCTCGCGCGTGCGCAGTGACTGCGTGCGATAGTCGGCGATGCGCACGTCGGCGTAGCTCGCGCCCGCCGAGCGCGCCGCGTCCAGCGCGAGCGCTGCCAGCGCCTTCACTTCCGGATCGAAATCAGGCTCGGGAGCTTCCGGCTGCGTCGGTGCGCGCACGGGGCGGGCGCAGCCTTCGAGCAGACCGAGGGAGCCGCCTGCCAGCGCCCCGAGCAATTGCCGTCGCTTCATGCCGGCGCCTGCCATACCGCCGCTCTCCCGGATCCTCAACCGCCCCCGACCCGCACCCTTCCGTATCAGGGTGCGCCATCCAGAGCTACGCCGGCCGCGTGGTCTCTCTTCTCTGCCGCAGGCGCGGCCGCACCTGCCGCGTTTGCAGCACACTTTACAGTTGCCGTATGTCCGGATCTCCCCGCCAGGGTGAGGAGCGAACGCGCGCAGAATTGCGTTTCCCAGCGAATCAATGGAGAAATGTCGCTGGCCCGGCGTTGACGGTGCTAGCACTGGACGGCTAACTTTGAAGCGTCAGCCGACGCGCGCGTGGGTGTGCCGGTGTGCCTGCCGAATCTGCTCCTCTGCATGCTACGGCCAGGTGCGCGACCCGCGGGATCTGATTATGAGAGAACACATGCCGAACCGGCCCAGTCAGTGTGAACGTCGAGCCCAACGGGGGTGGCGGCTCGGATCTTTGCTTCTTCTCACCAGTGTTCCATCAGCTCTCGGCCTGCTCGCCTATGGAGGTCTGTTCGCCTGCGCCGAGAGCGCCGGCATCGAGATCGGCGACGGCACCAACACCACGCCCGGATCGGAGGGCACCGTCTCCGCCACTTCGGAGGCGCGCTGCGGCGCCGGCGGGATCGAGTGCGGCACCCGGGGCATGGGCTGCTGTCCCGCGGGAGACACCTGCACGCCGGAGGGCACCTGTGTGCCGGCGGCGAGCTGCACCACCAATCAGGAGTGCAGCTCGGACAGCGTGTGCGGCGGCGGTAGCTGCAAGCCGTGGTCGAGCTTCCCCGCCCAGACCAACTTCGACTTCGCCTGTCGCAGCGGCGTCGATCTGCCTTCGCTGTTGCCGCAGGTGCAGTGCCGCTGGGGCGATACCCCGCCCGCCGACTTCCCGAACTCGGTGCAGGTGATCGGCACGCCGATGGTGGTCGACTTCAACTACGACAACGACCCCACGACCATCCACCCGTCGATCGTCTTCGTGTCCTACGAGGCCGGCGGCCTCGCCTCTCCCAACGGCGTGCTGCGTGTGATCAACGGGCGGACCTGTGCGCCGGAGTTCAGCGACAACGGCGGCAGCAACCCCTTCATCCCCGACGTGGCCCCCGCGCTGGGCGACGTCGACGGTGACGGTCATCCCGACATCGTGCTCGGCGACGTCGAGCGCCTGGGCACCAGCACCAAGGCGGGTATCGTCGTCTACAGCACCAAGGGCGGGAGCACGTTCACGCGCCTCGCCCGGCAAACCGCGGCCTCGACCGTGGAGTTCAAGGGCATCTCGCTGTTCGACGTGGACGGTCTGCCCGACAACTTGCCCGAGATCCTGACCGACACGGGCATGTTCTCGTTCAAGACGGGGACGGGCGGAGGCATCAGCGGCGTCGCCCAGCGCGTCAACCTCGACGGCAGCCTGCTCGAGCCGCCCTTCGTGCACGATGTGGACGGGGACCGCAGCTCGGAGCTGGTGACGGCGCAGGGCATCTTCACCTGGAACGAAGAGGCCTCGGACATGGATCCGAAGAAGGCGCGCGCGGAAAATCTGTGGAATGCCGACGCGGATCAGCCCAACGCGGCCTTCGTGGGCATGGCCAACCTCGGAGATTATCCGACGGTGCTCGGCCGAGACTCCGCCGAGATGGTGGTCGTCAGCGCCGGCGAGCTGCGGGTCACGCAGGTCGACGGCCGCGTCGTGATGAAGGCGAAGGGCAGCGGCATCGTGGGTGGGCCACCCGTGATCGCGGACTTCGACGCCGATGGCCGCATGGAGTTCGCTTCGCCCGGCTTTGATCAGATCACGGCGTTCGACATGGACTGCTCCACGGACCCGGCAGTCAAGGCGGACGCGCGCAACTGCAAGAACCCCGACGGCCCCAACGCCCAGGGCATCCTGTGGCGCGTGACGGGCACGCAGGGCGCCACCAGCGGCGCAGCGGTGTTCGACTTCGACGGCGACCGGCGCTCGGAGGTCGTCTACGCCGATCAGTGCTTCATGCGCATCATGGAAGGCGCGACCGGCAAGGTGCTGTTCAGCGTCCCGCGCTCATCGGTCACGCGCTTCGACTACCCGGTGGTCGTCGACTCGGATGGCGACGGTCACACCGAGATCATCACCAGCAGCAACGACGATGGCAACGTGGGTTGCCCCGCGACCGACCCGTTGAACACTCGCGAGACCGTGCAGTACGCAGCCAGCCACGGCATCACCGTGTGGTCGGACTCGACCAATCCCGCAGAAAAGCGCTGGGCGGGCTCGCGGCCGGTCTGGAATCAGTACACGTATTCGATCACCAACGTGAACGACGACGGCACCATCCCGCCGATGAACGAGATCGCCAGTCAGTTCAACTCGCCGGATACGGATCCCAACACGCTCCGCCAGAACGTTCAGGGCAAGACCGGCATCTCGCTGGAGCTCCCGGATCTGACCGTCTCGGGCAATCCGGTGGTGAGCTGCCTGCCGGGGCAGCCGCAGGCCCGCGTGTCGCTGAACCTGTGCAACCGCGGTCTGCTGACGCTGGATGCGGGCCAGGTCCACGTCGCGCTCGCGCAGGCGCAGACCACGAGCGTGCTCTGCGACAAGCCGAACGCGACAGTGCTGCGCTCCGGCAAGTGCGAGACGGTGACCTGCGATGTTCCGGTGCCCAGCACGAACCCCGGCATCGACATCGCGGTGCTGGCGGATCCGAACAACTCGCTGCGCGAGTGCACCAAGGGCAAGAACAACACCTCCCTGGTGTCGAACGTGTTCTGCCAGGCCATCCGCTGACGCGAGCGTCGCGGCTGGCTCATCCCGCCCGAACCTGAGGCGGCGCGCCGCGGCGGGCTGACCCGGGGTTGGCCGTCGCGGGTGTGGTGACCCGGCGTTGGCGCACAGAGACACCTCGCTGGCGCCTGGAGACACATGTGCTCCAGGCGCGCGTGTGTCAGGCTGGGTGAGGAGCAAGCGCGCGAACACGAGCGGCGCCATCTGCCACCCCCGGGCCGCTGCACGCCTGCTGGAACTGCGCTAGTACGAGGGATGGCCGTGCGTGCAACAGGCTGAGAGGACGAGAGGATGCCAGCGCGGGAACACTCGACACCTCGAAGCAGCTCAGCTCGGAGCACCTGGCCTCGCAGGGCCATGCCGAACTGGAACGCCAGCTCCCCGGGCGCGCAGCTGCGAGCGCTCCGTGCGGCGCTGGTGCTGGGCCTTCCGTTCGGCGCCGCAGCCGTGGCCTGCTCCGGTCCCAGCACGATCCCGATCGGCGACAGCAGGGACATCGGCGGCGCCGATGCTGGCGCAGGTAGGACACCGGGGGCCGCGGAGCGCTGCGGAAAAGATGCCATCGCGTGCGGCACCCCTGCTCGCGGCTCGAGCGACCAACCCGGCTGTTGCCCGGCCGGCAATGTCTGCACCGAGGAGAAGACCTGCGCTCCCAGCACCAGCTGCAAGAGCAACCAGGACTGCAGCGGTGACACCGTGTGCGGCGGCGGCAGCTGCAGGCCCTGGAGCAACCTGGCCCAGGCCAACCGCGGTTTCGACCTCACCTGCCGTGACGCGCTCGACTTGCCATCGCGCAAACCGGTGGAGCAATGCAGCTGGCCCGGCAACACCCCCCCGGCGGATCACCCCGAGTCGGTGCAGGTGATCGGCACGCCGATGGTGGCCGACTTCGACTTCGACGGTAAGCCGGGCGAGATCCATCCCTCGATCGTCTTCATCTCCTATGAAGACCCGGCCTCGGCCAACGGCGTGCTGCGCGTGATCGACGGGGCGACCTGCAAGCTGCAATTCAGCGCCGCGGGCTCTCGCCCATTCATCCAGGACATCTCGCCCGCGCTCGGCGACGTGGACGGTGACCAGCGGCCCGATATCGTGGTCGCCGATCTGAGCACGAACGGCACAGCGACCACCGCGGGCCTGGCGGTCTACAAATACGACAGCGGTACCAGCTTCAAGGAGCTGGCACGCCAGACCGGCAGCAGCAGCACGGAGTTCAGCCGCATCTCGCTGGCAGACCTCGACGGTCTGCAGGACGGCTTGCCGGAGATCATCACCGATACGGGGATCTTCGCGCTCAAGGTGGGCGGAGCCGGCGCCCTGAGCGGGATCGTCGAGAAGCGCGGCTTCGACGATGATCAGAGCCGGAGCTTGAGCCTGCGCGAGCCCCCGATGGTGGAGGACGTGACCGGCGACAGGATCGCGGAGATCATCACGCCCGGCGGCATCTTCAGGTGGGACGAGGAGAAGCAGGATCTGGTCGTCGCCGAGGAACGCCGCCTGCCGCTGTACAATCCTCCCGGCGAGGGGCCCGATCCGAGCCTCGCCTTCATCGGCACGGCCAACCTGGTGCAGACCGATCGCAACACGTTGCAGCGCGATTCGGTCGAGCTCGTCGCCATCGGCTCCAACAAACTGCTGGTGACGCAGGTGGACGGTGACGTGCTGTTGAACGTCTCCGGCAGCGGTATCGTGGGCGGGCCGCCCGTGATCGCAGATTTCGACGCTGACGGCCGGATGGAGTTCGCGTCCCCGGGCTTCGACCAGATCAGCGCGTTCGATCTGGATTGCGCGAGCAACAACCCGGACGTGCAGGCCAACCCACAGAACTGCAAGAACCCGAAGGGCCCCAACCCCCAGGGCCTGCTCTGGACGCACAGCGAGGGGATTCACGGCGCCAGCAGCGGCGCGTCGGTGTTCGATTTCGACGGCGATGAGCGCGCCGAGGTGGTCTACGCGGATCAGTGCTATCTGCGCATCATGGATGGCACGAACGGTGACGTGCTGTTCAGCGTCCCGCGCTCGTCCACGACGCGCTTCGACTACCCCGTGATCGCCGACGTGGACGGCGACGGACACACCGAGATCGTCACGGCGCAAAACGACCACACGGACAACGGCTGCTCAGCGACCGACATCGCGAATCATCGCGAGACGGTCGACTTCAAGGCGACGCACGGCGTCACCGTCTGGTCCGACGCCGTGCGATCGGCGGACAAGCGCTGGGCAGGCTCGCGCCCGATGTGGAACGAGTACTCCTACTCGATCAACAACGTGAACGACAACGGCACCATCCCCGCCATGAGCGACGTGTCGAGCATGTGGAGCTCTCCCGATCAGTATCCCAACTCGTTGCGCCAGAACGTGCAGGGCAAGACCGGCATCTCGCTGCAGCGCTCGGATCTGACCGTGTCGGCGAGCCCGCTGGTCAAGTGCCAGCGCGCGGCGGCCCCGCGCGCGACGCTCTCCGCGAATCTCTGCAACCGGGGTCTGGCCCCGGTACCGGTGGGCGCGGTGAACGTGAGGATGGCCGCCGAGAACGCGCCCGACAGCGCGCTGTGCGAGGTCGCCAACACGCTGCAGCTCGCCGCCGGCAAGTGCGAGCCGATCAGCTGTGAAATGGCGGTGCCCAGGAGCGCCGAAAACGTCAACATCGTGGTCTCGGCGGAGCCGAGCAACGCAGCGCCCGAGTGTACCGCGGGCCTGAACAACACCGCGCTGATCACCAACGTCTATTGCAGCGGCGTCATTCAGTAACGGGCCCTAGCGGCGCTCGCCGCGCGCGCTGAGCTGCTCCCGGACGCGCTCCAGGAGCAGCTTGGCCCGCTCGATGCCAGCGCGCTCGCTCAGGCGCTCGCCGCTGTAAGCGATGCCCACATAACCGTGGTAGCCGGCGCTGGTTACGATCTCCAGCATCTGCCCGTAGTTGATCTTCGTCTCGTCACCTCGGGCGTCGAAGTCCCACGCCCGGGCGCTCACGGCCCGCGCGAAGGGCATGAGCTCGCGCACGCCCTTGTAACGATCGTACGGGGTAGCTGCCCCGGCCCCGTGAGCCGGCAGATCGAAGCCGCCAAAGTCGGGGGCGCTCCCGCAGCGCGGGTGCTGGACGGCGCTCAGCACCTCGCTCAGCCAATTGCCCTTGGACGAAAGCCCGCCCTGGTTTTCCACCAGCACATCGACGCCGCGCCCGTCGCTGAACTCCGCCAGACGGCGCAGCCCCTCCGACACCCAGTTGGTCCGGTCGTCTTCGCTCCCTCGGCCGCCCGCCGGTGAGGCGTTGACGCGGATCGCGTGGCAGCCGAGAAAGGAGGCCGCGTCGACCCACGGCTTGTAGCGGTCCACCGCCCGCTTCCTCGCCTTCGGCGTGGCCACGCCCAGGTCGGCCTCGCCGTCCACCCGGATCAGCAAGCTTGCGACCCCCTCCCCCGCGGCCCGTCTCTTTAGGCGGCGTCCGAAAATAATGGAATTCGAAAACATGGAAATACCATGGAAACGCTCGACTTGATATTGGGTGGTCGTGGCGCAGGTGGACGAGTCGCGGGTGGGAGAGATTGCGGAGAAGTTCGCCTTGCTCGCACCGA
>DASTRX010000076.1:0-56285 GCA_035760985.1 Polyangiaceae bacterium | reverse complement strand
GCGCGCCGATCCGGGTTGGGGTCGCAGCCGCTGGTCTCGCGATCCCACGTGCCCGCGAACAACCCACAGCGCGGCACGGCGGAGGGCTGCCCCTGCTTGGGGTCGGCGTGGGCAAATGCCAGCTCCGCGAAGCCGCCCGAGAAGCAGGACGTGGCCACCAGCCGCAGCGCGCGCTGGTGCTGTTCGTGCAACTCGGCCAGATGGGCGACGCTCAGCGCCGTGCCAGCCCAGAGCGCGACCGAGTTGCTGCGCGCGTCCGGGCCCTGATCACCGTGCGCCGCGATGTGCACGAGCAGCGGCGGCCCGTTCTGGGCGAGCGCCGTGGAGAGGCGGCGCTCGATGTTCTCCAGCGTGGCTCGCTCGGCGCTGAAGCGCGGCGCGCGATAGCGGCTTTGCCGGCCGATGCGCGGCGCGAACAGCTCGCCCAGAGCGAGCTTCACTGCATCCCCCTTGGGCACCGGGTCCAGCTCGCGCACGCTCTCCGAGTTGCTGCCGCCCGCGAACAGCACCAGGCCGGGTGGGGGAAGCACGCGCCGCACCAGATCGATGTCCTGCTCCAGTGACACCTCGTTGTTCTCGGGAGTGGGGCCACCGCCGATGGCGAGAAAGCGGATCGGGCCCGCGAGCGACGCGGAACCCGCCGTTGAGGGTGGGGCGGCAGGGGCGGGGGGCGGAGCAGCAGCTGCCGCGGCCGGCGTCGACGCCGGGGCGGCGCGGGAGCCCGTAGCGCCCGAGGGTTTGCTGCAGGCCGGCAGCGCGAGGGCCAGTCCCAGACAGCCGGCTCTGGCGAGGCGGTTCATTCGGCTCGCATCTTGCCACTTTGCCAGCCGCCGCGCGTCGACTTCGAGCGCCCGGCTCCGGGCGCTAGCCGGGGAAGTCCACGCCGCGGCGCGTGCGATAGGCGCGGCGGTACAGCGCCTCGTACTCGGCCGCCGCTCGGTCCCAGCTGAAGTCCTGTCGCATGCCATTTTCGCGCAGGCGAGCAAAGTGCTGCGGCCGATCGTAATACGTCGACAAGCCCCAGCCGATCGTGTTTGCGAGCGAGTCTGGGGTCAAATCATCAAAGCCAAAGCCCGTGCCACTCCCGTCCGCCTCGTTGTAATTTTGGACAGTATCAGCGAGGCCCCCGGTGCGGCGTACGATCGGCACCGTGCCGTAGCGCAGGCTGTACATCTGGTTCAGTCCGCAGGGCTCGAAGCGCGACGGCATCACGAACAGATCCGAGCCGGCCTCGATCCGGTGTGCGAGCCCGTCATTGAAGCCGATCACGGCTCGGAAGCGGTCCCCCCGCCAGTAGCTCTGTTCGGAAAAGAAGTGCTCCGCGTCCGCGTCGCCCGTGCCCAGCAGGACCAGCTGCAGGTTCCAGTCGAGCAGACGCCCGAGGCTGTGCGCGAGCACGTCGAAGCCCTTCTGGTGTGTCAACCTGCCGATCACGCCGAGCAGCGCCTTGTGCTCGTCGACAGGCAGGCCCAGCTCCTGCTGCAAGGCGAGCTTGCACTTGGCCTTGCCAGACAGATCCTGGACGTCAAAATGGGCGGGGAGATGCGGATCCGTCGCGGGGTTCCACTCGCCGACATCGATGCCGTTGAGGATCCCGACCAGGTCGTTAGTGCGCTGCGCGAGCACTCCGTCGAGTCCGTAGCCGAAGGCAGAGGTCTGGATCTCGCGGCAGTAGGTGGGGCTGACCGTGGAGAGCAGCGTCGAGTGTACGAGCGCTGCCTTCATCAGGTTCATGTCACCGAAATGCTCGAACTCCCCCGAGTGGTAGTGCTCGCGGCCGAGGCCCGTGATGTACATGGCGCCGGGCTCGTGAACGCCCTGGTATGCCATGTTGTGGATCGTGAACGCCGAGGCCGAGCCGTGCAGCGGCCCGCCCCACTCGACGGTGTTGATGTAGACAGGCACCAGCGCCGCCTGCCAATCGTGGGCGTGCACGACGTCGGGAATGAAGCCGATGGCCTTGCACAGCGCCAACGACGCCCGGCAAAAAAACGTGAAGCGCTCCAGGTTGTCCGAGTACGCGTCGCCGGGGGGGCCGTACAGATGCGGGCGGTCGTAGTAGCCGTGGTGCTCAATGAAATAGACGGGCACCTCGCTGCCGGGTAGAGTGCCCAGGCGCACCCCAGCGCGTCCTTTGCCGTAATACATCGGGACCGACAGCGTTCCGTCGAGGCGCTCCTGGTCGTTCCAGCGCACGCCGCCGTAGAGGGGCATCACCACGCGCACGTCGATGCCGCGGCGAGCCAGCGCTTTGGGCAGCGCGCCGATCACATCCGCCAGGCCCCCCGTCTTGCGAAACGGTGAGACTTCCGAGGCCACAAAGAGCACACGCAAGCGCGGCCCCTGCCTCGGGGGGGGTACCGCCTCATCGCTAGGAGATCTGTCGTCGTCGCTGGCTGCCATCGTCCCGAGGACTCGGGACTAGGGGCGCCTGTGCCCGCCTCGGGCACGCTCCCGAGGAGCCGAGTCTGGCGCGCTCATCACATGGCGTAGAGTCGATAGTCAACGTCCGGGAACAGATTGTCCCGACTTTCCAGGTCGGCCACGATGTTTGGGTCGAGCTTTCCCGCGCTCAGGTCGTCGAACAGCTGGGTGAACTGAATGACGTGCTCGTTGAAACGCCGCGTCGCGTAAGGAACGGTCGTTCCGGTTGACATGATGAAGGGCCAGTCGCTCGACTGGAGGAGGAGCAGCTCACGGGCGGCCTGCTGCAGCGCTCGCCGTTCCAGATCGGTCTTCGGCTCTCCAAAGCGCCGCGCCAGGTCGACCATGCGCTCGCTGGCCATGTGCAGGTGCCGCCAGAGCCAGGCGTTGCTCTCGTTCAGCCACTGCTCGTTGTAGCCGTTCTTACCCCATGACGAGGCGCAGGGCGTCGCCACTTGATTCACCGGGTGCCGATCGAGGTAGTCGCCCGGGGTGATCGGCTGGATCGTGTGCTGGTCGTGGTGCAACTGGCGAAACACGTCGTCCAGAAAGATCGGGCCCTCGAACCACCAGTGGCCGTAGAGCTCCGCGTCGTACGGGCTGACCACGATCGGCGGACGATCCATGCCTGCGCCGATGCGCTGGATCTGCTTCTCCAGCTCGCCCCGGAAGTGGGAGGCGTGCAGCCCCGCACGCCCGCGCGCGGCATCCGGATCGTAGACCCATTTGTCGTGCAGCTGCGCGTGGGTGATCGCGTGGTATTTAAAGCCCGTGTACAGCCGGTGCCCCTCCGGGTGGATGTGCGGAGCAATGTACTCGAGCGGCATGTCGAAGCCGATATCGCGATAAAAGTCGCGATAGTGCGGGTCGCCGGGATAACCGTGCTCGGCGCTCCAGACCTGCTCCGAGGACTCGGTGTCGCGCGCGAAGGCCGCCACACCGGTGGGACAGAACATGGGGGCGTACACGTCATATTGCGGTGGCGAATCCGCGAAGCGCAGGGCATGTGTGTCGACGAAGAAGTAGCGGATGCCCGCTTCACGCAGCAGCTCGTCTGCACCCGGGATGTATCCGCATTCGCCGAGCCACATCCCGCGTGTGCGCCGCCCGAAATGCTTCTCGTAGAGATCCGCGGCGGTGTGCACCTGCGCCCGCATGGCGGCCCAGTTGCGATCCATCAGCGGGAAGAAGGCATGGGTGGCGGTCGAGGTGATCACCTCCAGGTAGCCGGCGTCCTGCAATTTGCGGAACGCCTGAACCAGGTTGCCATCGTGACAGCGCCAGGTGTGCCGCAGGCGGCCGAAGCGGTCGCGATACATCTGCGCCAGCCGCTGGTAGTGCGGCTCCGAGGCGGTGCGTTCGATCTCCTTCTCCGAGAGCAGGATCAGATCGTCCAGGTGCTCGGCGAAGCGCATCTTCAGCAGGTCGTCCGTGAGCATGCTGATCAGCGGCGGCGAGATCGAAACCGTGCAGCGATACGGGATGCGATCCGCCGCCAGGCCCTCGAACATCTGCAGCAGCGGCAGATAGGTGCCCGTGATGGCCTCGTAGAGCCAGCGCTCTTCCATCACGGTGGGGTCTTCCGGGTGCCGCACGAACGGCAGGTGAGCGTGCAGAACGAGGCTGAAATATCCTTGCGCCACTGGCTCAATCCTTCTTGATGGCAGGGTAGAGGCTGGGGCTGCGGGGTGCCCCTGCAGAACCATCCCCGTTCACGGTTTGTTGGCTCATTCTCTGCTCGCTGGCTCCGCCGAGCCGGCGTTCACTCGCGCCGCGCCGCTCGCTGGCTCCGCCGAGCCGGCGTTCACTCGCGCCCAGCATGCGCAGCTCGCTCTGACCCATCAGGCGGCGCTCGCTCGCACCCCGCATCCGGACCTCGCTCTGGCCGGCCATGCGCAGCTCGCTCTGACCCATCAGGCGGCGCTCGCTGGCGCCCCGGACCACATACAGGCTGGCGCCCATGAAGCGGCTCTCGCTCGCCCCTCCGAGCCGGCGCTCGCTGGCGCCCAGGAAAAAGACCTCGGAGGCGCCGCGCAGCCGGAGCTCGCTCGCGCCGATCGGCAAGCGCTCGCTGGACCCGGGCTTGAACAACCCTCGCACGGCCAGGCTCCTGGGATCGAGGGCTTCGCCGGGACGAGTCGCGACGCTCAGCCAGGACCGGTGCACCTCCCAGCGGGCCAACACACGGTGCTCCGAGCGGGGATGAATACCCCGGATCACCACCTGCCACGGGCCGTGCAGCACCCGAACTTGCTCGCCGGAGCGAAACACCTGGCGAGGCCCCTCGTAGTGTTCCACCGAGGGACCGCTGATCTGTGTCGGATATGTAAACGGCCCCGCCTGCCAGGAGCTCTCCACCGGGCCCGATTCCCACTGGAAGCTGCGTAGCCCGAACTCCTCCCAGCGTTGGCTGATCATGCGGTAGCTCAGGCTGGGATCGCTCTCGTCCAGCACCCAGCCGGTATCGCTCTCAAAGCGCAGCGCCTCGCGCTCGGACCACTCCCAGCTTTCACTGGAAGCGAAATCAAACCCAGACGCTTCCCCGTACTCGTAAGCGTCACTCAGCTGCAGCTCACCGAACGAGCCATTGCCGCCGCCGCCGTTCTCCGGCGGAGTCACGAAGGTCGCCGGCGGGGCATTGTCCAACACGGGCGGCGAGTAGGCGGGCCGTTCGCGGTGGGCGATCTCCCCGGTATGAGCCACGACCCGCATCCACTCCGCCCCGCCGCCGGGGGCGGGGCTGTTGCGCGGAAAATCGACGCGGCCGGAGCGCATGATGCGGAGGAAGCGCCCGTCCCGGGCGCGCAGCCCCAGCTCGACGTGGGCGGTCGAGGCGGGCTTACCCACTCGACAAAACCACTGCCGATCCGTGCGGTGCACGTCCTGATCGAAGTAGCTGTGGGCGTTGTTGCCGTCGAAGATGCGCCCGCTGGTATCGTAGATGCGCAGGGTGAGCGCGGCGTCCGAGCCCGCTCCGCCGAGCTGCTTGCGCGCGGCCTCCAGCGTCTCGTCCCGCAGCTCCCAGTAGGTGAAGAGCATCATCGGGTCGACGGCGACCGAAGTGACCCGATCCCGGTTGTAGCCCCAGGGGATCTGGCGCGGCAGCGCTGAGGACGGACGGACCGAGAGATCGGAGTCGGGTGTGATGGGATCCACGGAACGGATGCTGGATTGGGTGACCATGTTCTCCGCTGAAAAGCCAGGAGGTTGTCCGCTTGAAATGGAGGCCGCCGAGGAAAGGTAGAAAGGAGGAGTCCGCTGCTCGAGTTCAGGCGGGCTGAACTACAGGTGCGTACATTGACACATTCAGCGGGTCGCCCGCATCACGAATCCGGGCGGACACAACGAGAGAGATCTGCCCGCGCTTTGCCGTCACCCGACCGAAACACTCCAGCTTCCCACCCGAATCGCTTCGCTTCTGCCGCAGTTCGGGGCGGGGACGCAAGGGCTCCTGGCGTGCTGATCAAACAATCGTGAGGCAGGCATAAAGACCGCCGAGGGGGGTGCCGCTAACCCTAGGGCTTGGCGCAGGCATGCGAGCTCGTCCACGCCGCCCAGACAGGTTTTCGCGACCTTGCGGCGTGCGGAAAGCCGCCTCGCGTGGCGCTCCTGTCGTGGCAGTTCGGTGCTGGGGCAATCCGCGGCAAGCACGCGGATTGCCCTCAGGAGCAAGCACGAACGAGCGCGCGAAACGCTAGCCTGCCCGAGCGCGTCCGAGAGGGGGCGCAGCGCGTCCGAAATCTTGGGTGGGTGAACTGGGAAGATCGAGAATGAAGAGAAGACCACTCTGGGCAATCGTATTGGCTGGTGGAGAGGGCTCGCGGCTCGCGGAGACGAGCCGGCGCATGTACGGAACCTGTCTGCCCAAGCAGTTCTTGAGCTTTGGGCGCCCGCGCACGTTCTTGCAGGTGACGCTGGATCGGTTGCAAGAGCTGATTCCGCCGGAGCGTACGGTGGTCGTCGTCGCCTCGCAGCACGAGGCCGTGGCTCGCGAGCAGCTGGTCGAGTACCGCGGCGTCGAGATCGTCGCTCAACCGCGCAACGTGGGTACGGGCCCGGGCGTACTCTTGCCGCTCATGCACGTGTTGTCGCGCGATCCCCGCGCGGATGTCGCGCTCGTGCCCTCGGATCACGATTTCCGCGCGCCCGAGCGCATGCTGGAAGCGCTCGTTCGAGCGCAGCGCGCAGCGCGCCATTATCAGGGAATGGTGCTGCTGGGCGCGGCCGCGGAGCACCCTGCCAGCGACCTCGGCTGGATTGTGCCCAAGCGCATGCTGCCGCGTTCCGCTGTCGGCCAGATTGCGGAGTTCGTGGAGAAGCCGGCGCCGCCGCTGGCCGCCCGCTTGTTCGCGCAGGGCGCGCTCTGGAATACGATGCTATCCGTCACCCCGGCAGCTGCGCTCTGGACCTTGGCGCGCCGGCAACTGCCGATGATCGCCGATCGCTTCGCGCACTACGCCGAGGCGGTAGGCACTCCCGCGGCGCCGCTGCGGCTCGCGGAGACGTATCGAGATCTGCCGAGCGCCGATTTCAGCCGTGACCTGGTCACTGGCTCGCGCGGGATCTGGGTGACGCCCATGCAGGGCGCGGGTTGGAGCGACTGCGGCACGCCAGAGCGGTTGCAGGCCGCCTTCGGAGCGTCGGACGTGATGAAGACGAGCGCCCCCCGGAGCTCCGAAGATTCGATAGCGCGAGCCGTGTGAGCGGATCGCCTCGCGCTTTGCGAGGCGATCTCGTCGATCACTCGTCGTCGTCGTCGTCGGGCTCGTCTTCGTCGTCTTCGTCGGGCTCGTCTTCGTCGTCGTCGGGCTCGTCTTCGTCGTCGTCGGGCTCGTCGTCGTCGGGCTCGCCCTCCTCGGATGCAGCGGCCCCGAGGTCATCGAGGGCCTCGACATCATCGCTCTCCGTTCCGGGCGCTTCCGCCGCGGCACCCTCTTCCGCAAGGGGCTCGCCCTCCAAGGCCGCGCTAGCTGCCTCGGATTCGTTGCTGCCGTTCGCCTCCGGAGTTCCCGCTGGGTCTTCCGCGGAGCGAGCTTCTTCCGCCGTGTTTTCCATGGCGGACGCTTCGGCCCCGGAGGGCGACTCGGCCGCCGCGGCGTCAGCATCGGCGAGAGGCAGCTCATTGGGCGCTTCCTCGCCGGTTTCCTCGGCGAACTTGCGCTTCGACTCGTCGCTCAGCTCGGTGTACTCGCGCAGAGTGGGCAGTTCGCCGAGCGAGCGCAGATTGAGCAGCTCCAGGAAGTCATTGGTGGTGCCGTAGAGCATCGGTCGCCCCGGCTCGTCCTTCTTGCCCAGGGTCTTGAGCAGATCTCGCTCCACGAGACCCTTCAGTACCTGCCCCGAGTCCACGCCACGAATATCGTCGACCTCCGGCTTGGTCACTGGTTGGCGGTAGGCGACGATCGCCAGCGTCTCCAGCTGCGCACGCGAGAGGCGCACCGGACGAAGCGAGAGAAATTTCTGGATCTGTGGAGCATAGCGCGGAGAGGAGCGCAGCACGTAGCCGCCCGCGACCTCGTCGATGTTGATCCCGCGCGGAGCATAGCTGCGCATCAAGCGCTCCACCAACTCGCGCGCGCGGGGCCGATCGATGCCGGCAGAGCGCGCGAGATCCTTCAGTGGCAGCGGCTTTTGACTCGTGAACAGCAATGCCTCGATCATGCCGCACAGAAAAGCCTCCATGTCATCCGGCTGATCGCCGTCGATCGCGACCACGTTCGAGTGCGCGCCGGGCTCCTCGTTCGGCTCGAAAGCGTCGGAGAGGGGGCTGTCCTGCTCCGGATCTCGGACCTCGGTCAGCACGGGCTCCTCGTCCAGGCTCGCCAAGCTGTCCAGGCTGATGCCGTCGAAATCCTCATTCTCCACAGCAGGGGCATCGGTTTGCTGATCGCGCTGATCGTCTGCGACCGGCTGGAACTCGAGGTGCTCGGGATCCGCTACCGCGCTGGGCTCGGGCACGTCGCTCGATGGGTCGGCAAGGCTCTCGACGGGCGCCTCGGCGCTCACTTCGCTCTCGGGGCTGGCCTCTTCGGGGAGGTTCGCGGCGCTCTCGGCCACCTCGGACGCGGGAGCCTCCACGACGGCCGCCTTCTTGGAGCGACGCAAGCTCGTGATTTCGCTGTGGAGGGGTTTCCTCCGGCCTTTGACTTTACTCATACTCCTCGAGGTCCCCTCGATCGGGGGGGTCGAGCTGAATCTCCGCAGGGTCGCTGGCGAGCGAGGCACCGAGATCCGGTTCGCCGAGATCCGGGTCGCCAGCGTCCAGCTCACCGATTTCCGCGTCCAGGACTGTGGCGCTGGGTTCCCCATCGACGATAGCGGCGCGAGCCTCCTCTTCGCGGATAGCCCCGGCGGCCTCGTCTGCGGCAGCGGCCGCGGCTTCGTCTGCTGGGGCAGCCGCGGCTTCGTCTGCTGGAGCAGCCCGGGCTTCGTCTCCGACAGCCGCAGCCGACTCCTCGTCTGCGACCCTGAGCTCGATGTAAATCGGCTCCATGGGGCCCTCCTGGCGCAGGCGCGTGAGGCGCAGTCGGGTCATCTCCAACAAGGCGAGAAACGTGATGATCAACTCGGCGCGGCTGGCGCGATCGACGAAGATTTCGTGAAAGACCAGGCGCCGACACTCGCGCAAGCGGTCGCTGAGCTCGCTGATTTTTTCGGATAGCGAAAATCGCTCGAAGTCGATCTGGTGTTCGCGCGTGCGCTGCGTTCGCTCCAGAACACTCTGGAAGGCATCCAGCAGCTTCAGCGTCTCGATCTGTTCGAGCGGGGCCTCGCCTCCGACGAACGCATCGCTGCTGCCGCGGCCAAACACATCTCTGCCGAGTATGCTGCGCTCTCCGAGTTGCTCGGCCGCAAGCTTGTACTTTTGGTACTCGAGCAGGCGCCGGATCAGCTCCGCGCGCGGATCGAGCGCGTCTTCTTCGCTGCCGTCCTCGCTCTCGTCCTCGGGCGCGTGGGGCAGCAGCATGCGGCTCTTGATGTGAATCAAGGTCGCCGCCATCACCAGGTATTCGCTCGCCACGTCGATGTTCAGCTCATCGAGCAGCTGGATATATTCGACGTACTTCTCCGTGATGAACGCGATCGGGATGTTCAGGATGTCGAGCTCGTGCTTCTGCACGAGATGCAGCAGCAGATCGAGCGGCCCCTCGAACATGGGCAGCTGGACTCGATACCCCGGGACCGCTTCGGCCGGAGCTCCCGCCGGGGCCGGCGCAGCGCCGGAAATGGGCCCAGCGGCATCGCGTTCAGAAGAGCGTTCAGGATCGGGGGTCATACGCTCGAGCGCAGAGTCGTCGGCCTGCAAGCCTCGGCTCATACCGCGATTCTCGAGGCTCGTGTGCCTCGTTTTTTTCATCGTAGCGGGCTGACCGGCTGCGCGGCACCGCTGCGGCACCTATATGCGGAACTCGATTGACGATGCTAGATTCGCATTCATGGCCGGTCCGCTGACGTCGCGCCTTTCGCTGCCGTGCGTCGGCTTCGCTCTCGCAGCGTCTGCCGCAGCCCAGGAGGCAACGCCGCATTCGGCGGACCCCGCCGAGGGCGCGCCGGCAGGCAGTTCGATACCGGCGGAACAGGGCTCCGTGGCCGGCCGCGATCGCGAGTTTGCGCGGCCCTACGGCGCGGTCGAGTTCGGCATCGGCATTCTGGCCCTGCCGGACGCGCGTGTCTGCGGCGAGGCCGGGTGCGATCGGGGAGACCTGAGCCTCGAAGTGGACGCCTGGCCACTCTTTCGCGCAAGTCCGAGTTTTGCCGTTGGCGCCGGGCTCACCCTCGCGCTTACACCCGCGCAGGATGTGCCCCAAGGCGATCAGCTGTTCCCACGCGAGCACTCGCGACGATACTTTCAGGCGGAAGGTATCGGGCGATATTACCTGCTTCACGGGCAGCGCCTCGAAGCGTGGACTGGGCTTTCGGCGGGACTGGTCGTGGTCAGCGACAACTTTCGAACCAAGGGCGGCAGCGAGGACGTCACCTTGATCGGCTCCGACAGCGCCAACATCGCGACCGAAGGCTTGTCGCTCGGCTTGGCGGCGGGGGTCACCTTCGGAGTGAGCGAAACGCTCCAGGTCGGCGGCACGCTGCGCGTCGCGAACTGGTTCCTGCCCTCGCGCCACGAGCGCATTTCTTTCGGCGAAGAGGCGTCTCTCGCCGATCGCGTGACGATGATCAACGCGGCGCTCGTGGTCGCCTATCACGCGCGCTGAGCGCCCTGCGCGTCAAACGCGCAGCACCGAGCTCATCCAGAGCGCGAGGCCCTCGACCAGTCGATCCAGCAGCAGGGCCACGATCGCCAGCACCGACAGCGCGCGCAGCGGCGCGAATAGCGCGATCCATAGCCCCGGACGCGTCGTGCGGCTGGCGAGCGCGTGAAACACCTCGAGCACGAGCAGCAGGACCAATAGCGGCGCGGCGATCAACACTGCGAGCTGCATTCCTGCGAGCAGCCTGCGCGCGAGATCCGCGAACAGGTCGGCGCGCAGCGGCACGGTCGACGCCAGCGCCTCTGCGAGGCGCGCGGGGCCACCGAACTCCAGAAAAGAGATGCTGGCGGCGAGCGAGAGGAGGATCCCCAGCGGCCCGGAAGGACTGTCCACGACGGGAGCATCCGCTGGAGCGGTGCCTCCTCGTAGCTCATCGATCAGATTGCCGGCCATGGTCGCGCCCCAGATCGTCGCCGCCGCGCCCACCGCGACGGGCAGCCCGCTCAGCAACTCCTGCAGCGCTGCGTAGATCCACGGGCGATCCAGCGGCGGGGGCGAGCCTCCCAACACCGGCAGGGTCGCGGCGGCGAGCACGAAGGCAAACACCAGCCGAGCGGGAGCCGGCAAGGCCCGAAGGCCGAAGGCCGGCACGAGCAACACACTCGGGACGAGCCGCAGCGCGCCGCGCAGCCAGCTTTCCCCGTCCAGACCGGACCGGGCCAGCTCCACCAGCCAGGGAGCGAGCCAATCAGGTGCATTCTCGACACTGGCGGGCACGCGCCGCGTGATAGCTTGCGCCGGCATGACCCTCAACCCCCAAGCAGTGGGCCTGGAGAGCAGCGAATCCACGCTGAACTTCGACTGGAAGACGTTGGCGCTCTACGCGCTCGGCATCGGCGCGAAGCGGAGCGAGCTCGACTATCTGTACGAGGCGCGCGGCCCGAAGGTGTTTCCGACGTTCGCGGTGGTGCCGGGATATCCCGTGCTGTTCGAGCTGCTCGGGCGCTCCGGCGGAAGTTTGTCACAGGTGGTGCACGCTACGCAGTCGGTGCGCGTGCTCGGGCCCTTGCCTCGCTCCGGTGAGCTCAGCACCCGCGGCAAGATCGTGGGCCTGTACGACATGAAGAAGTTCGCTCAGATGGTGTTCGAGACCCGCACCAGCTGCGAAGGGCATCCTGTCTTCGAGACGGAATGGAGCATGTTCTTCCTGGGTGAGGGCGGGTTCGGCGGTCCACGCCCGCCCAAGAACCCCGTGCCCAAGATCCCGGGCGACGCCCAGCCGGTGTTCGAGGTCGAGGAGCTGGTGCCGGCGGAACAGGCTTTGCTGTATCGCCTCTCCGGGGATTACAATCCGCTGCACGCCGATCCTGCCTCTGCTGCGCAGGTCGGCTTTCCCGAGGGGCCGATCCTGCACGGCCTCGCCACGTACGGCTACTGCGCCCGCGCGTTGATTCATTCCGCCCTCGGTGGAGATGCGACGCGCCTGCGGGCGTTCCACGCCCAGTTTCGCAAGCCCATCTGGCCGGGCGAGAGGCTGCGCATGCAGGGTTTCTTGGTCGACGGCGCTTACGTGCTGCGTGCCCGCGCGGAAGACCGCGAGGATCCGGTGGCTCTGTGCGCCGCAGAGGTCGTCCCGCCGCAATGACGTGCGCCCGAGGACCGCGTCAGGGCGTCGCTCCGCTCGCCGCGGCCTGTTCATTCGCAAGCCGGCTGAGCGCCTGCTGCGCGCGCCGAGCGTGCGTCGGCACTCGCAGCAACGACTCGTAACCGGAACGCGCACCGTCACTGTTACCGAGCTGCTCCTGACATCGGGCCGCGCGCAGCACAGCGTCGTGTGCGGCCGGCGAGCTCGGGAACCGCTCGGAGACGCGCGCGAAGGCCGACAACCCAGCCGCGCAGCCCTTGATGTTGCGGGTCGAGAGGGCCGCATAGAACGCGGCCTCCGCCGCTCGCGTATGACCACTGCGGCTCAGGCGTTCGAACAGGCGCTGCGCTTCGACGTAACCGCGCGCACGGTAGATCTGCAGGGCCTGCTCGAAGGCGTCCTGGCCCGGGGCGTCGGGCGCCGCGCCCGCGTTGGCTTCGTCCGTGCCGCGCGGTGTGGCGGGGCTCTCCGGCTTCACGGCAGCGCGCGGCTCGCTGGGCGCCATCGCCAGCGGGGCGCTGCTGGAGGGCGGGGGCGTCAGCGGCAACACGACGTCCACATCGCCCTCGGGCGCGCCCCGTTCGGTCACCTGAACCGCGCTGTGCAAGGCGGGCCGCGTGCGCACGAACATCAGGCTGGAACCGATCATCAAGAGCAACAGCGCGGCCATGATCAGCTGCGGCCGCATGGCGTAGCCCGCGAGCTTCGACACCACGCGGCCCAGCCGATGACGCACGGGCAGCTCGGCCAGGACGCGCGCTTCGCGCGCCAGCAGGGCGGCCTCGAAGTCCGGGGGCGGCGTGTGCGCGGGCAGCACCCCCAGCTGCCGCGTCGCGCGAAAATGTGCGTAGATGTCGCGCGCCCGCGCCGACTGTTCCATGTGACGTTTGGCGGCGGCCGTCGTCAGCTCGTCCAGCTCTCCGTAGAGCAGGTCGAGCACGATCCGGTCGAACTTGTCACTGTCCATGGGCTCTCGCGGGCGGCCGCCTTTCCCGGGGTCGAGTGCGCGGCTCAGCGCAGAGCGCGGCGGTACTCGTCAAAATCCTGCAGCGCCAGCCGCAGGCGTTGCAGGGCATGCTGCATCTGGATCTTTACGGCAGTCTCCGACTGCCGCGTGACGGTCGCGATCTCGGAAAACGACAGATCCGCGACCTCGCGCAGCAGGAAGACGTCCTTCTGATCGTCGGGCAATGCCTCGACGGCGCTCACGATGGAGTCTTCGAGCGCGGCCTCGCCTCGCAGGCGTGAGCTGGAACCGGCGCCTGCTCGGCTGCTCTCGGGCGCCGAGGGGCCTCGCTGGAGCAACTGTCGCGAGGGCATGCGCTGGCGCTCGTCGCGCACGAGCTGGTGGGCGATCGCGAACAGACGGGTGGAAAATGGCGTCTCGTAGTCAAAGCGAGGAGCTTCTCGCACCACGCCCAGGAACACCTCGCGCGCGATCTCATCCGCGGACAGGGCCGAGCCCAGCTGCCGCAGCACGAAGTTGTAGACCGCAACCTGGTAGCGCCGCAGCAGCGTCACGAAAGCGCTTCGATCGCCGCGCTGGTAGCGCAGCATCAAAGCCTGATCGCTGACTTCCTCTCGCTCGCTGGTCTGAATCATTTTTCAGTCCCTCGGTCCTCGTTCAGGTCCATCGACGCGCTGCGCCAAAACCAACCCAATCCGTCCTTTCGAGTGCCTCGATGACGGCAGTACGGCTGGGTAGGCGCCCCGGAACAGGGTTCCGCACTTCGTAGCCCGCGGGCGATCGCGATTCCCGGCCACCCGAACGGACCTGCGCTCACCCCTCGAGAGCGAATGGCACTCCGGAGGGTCTCGTGGATGCCGTTCGGCACGGCTCGTAACCGATGTGGCTCGCCTGTGTTCCCGAATGGGCTACGCTACAAGGCGGTGTAAAAATTGGACTATGTCTGCCTATTTCCACCTAAGGCTGTCACGGCCCGGCACGTAATGCAGTCTGGAGGTTGATGGATGAAGCTCTCGAGGGGTGCCGTGGCGCTTTGTGCCCTGATCGCGCCGCTGCTCGCATGGGATGGTTACGCTGCCTCGAATGACGGCGCGGCACCACCTGCGAAAGCAGGGACCGAAAGCGCTCCACCGGCCGCGTCCGAACCTGCCGCTCCGCCTGCCGCGGCCCCGGCGCCGCCGCCCGCGGCTGCGCCAGCTGCTTCTGCGCCAGCTGCTGCTGCGCCAGCTGCTGCTGCTCCTGCTCCAGCCGCGTCGGGCCCCACCAAGGCCGCGGGCGCCCACGCCGTCAAGGGCAAGATGGATGGCGCCACCTACGCTGTGCGGTTGCGCGATCTCGAAGCCAGGGTAGACGAGCTGAAGGAGCAGATCCGGCGCAGCCATACCCGCCTCAGCCTGCTCAGCGACACGATCCTGTCCGGCGGTGTTGGCGGCGCACGCACGTCGATCCGCTTCCAGAACGACATGAGCGGCGCTTTTCGCCTGACCCGCGCGCTGTTCGTGCTGGACGGCGCCGTGCAGTACAACAAGCAGGACGACACTGGTGCCCTCGCTGGGCAAAAAGAGATCCCGATCTTCAAGGGATCGATCACGCCGGGTGATCACACGCTGCAGGTGCTGCTGCGTCTGCGCGGCCACGGATACGGCGTCTTCTCTTACCTGCGCGGCTATCAGTTCGAAGTCAAGCAGACACACTCCTTCAGCGTCACCGAAGGCAAGGAAGTCGATCTGGACGTGATCGCCTGGGAGAAGGGCGGCGTGACGACGCCGCTCGAGCAGCGCCCCGCCGTCCGCTACCTGGAGAAGCTGCGTGATGTCGCTATCGGTGCAGCGAGCAGCCCCGATAGCGAACCGGCGCCGCCAGCGGCCGCCGGGGAAGACAGGTAAGATGCGCCGTCTCCTTGCTGGGCGCCCAATGGTGGGGCTTGGCCGCGCAGGCGTGCTTTCGGGCGCCCTGTTGGCGTTCTGTTGGGCGCGCGACAGCCATGCGCTCGACGCCGACGACGCGCGCGCAGAGGCGCAGCAAGGCGTGACCAGTGTGCGCGCGGATCTGGCGCGCCTGAACACCAATCCCAGCACCGGTGCGAAGCCTCAGCACCCGCCCGAACAGCTGATCGCGGCTGGAGATCTGTCGCTGCGGACCAAGGACTACGATCAGGCCATCGACACCTTCAGCCAGGTGGTGGAGCTGTTTCGCCAGGGTAAGTCCGATCGCAACGCGCACGCGGACGGGCTGTTCTTGCTGGGCGAGGCCTACTTCGAGTCGAGCCAGCTGCTCTCCGCGCGCCGCGAATACTCGGAGTTGCTCGACCTGGCGAACCAGCCCCCGTACGACGCCTACGCGGGTCGCGCGCTCGCGCGGCTGGTCGACGTTGCGCTGCATACCGGCCGCATCGACACGCTCCCCGCAATCGCGCAGCAGGCCCGCAAGATCAGCGCGCGCGATGCAACGGGCTCCTTTGAGTATGCGCTGGGCAAGCTCAGCTTCGCGCAGGGGGACTTCAGCGAGGCCCGCCGCGTGCTGAGCGCCCTCGATGCGCAGTCTCCCTATTATCACCAGGCGCAGTACGTGCTCGGCACGATGTTGATGAAGCAAGCCCTGGCGGAATCCGGCGCCGGCAGCAGCGCCGAGGCGCAAGCGCGGTTGGTCCTGCCTGGCGCTGCCCAGCGCTTCGAGCCGGCGCTGGCGCAGTTCCGCCGCGTCACCGAGTTGCCCGCGGACAGCGCCGTGCACCGCCAGGTGATCGACGAAGCCTGGCTGGCGATTGGGCGCCTCAACTACGAGACCGAAGCCTACCTGGACGCGGCGTCAGCGTATATCCGCATCGATCGCAGCTCGCCCGTGTACTACGAGATGCTGTTCGAGCTCGCCTGGGTCTACGTGCGGGTCGGAGACTATCAACGCGCCGAGCGAGCGCTCGAGATCCTCTCCGTCGCGGCGCCGGACACGCTGGACGTGGCGGACAGCGCGCTGCTGCGCGCAGATCTGATGCTACGCTCCGGGCGCTTCGATCGCGCGCTCGAGGCTTACAAAGAGGTGCGCGATCGCTTCGATCCCGCGCGTGAGCGCGTGGACAGCTTTCTCGCCGCCACCACCGATCCGGCCGTCTATTACGATCGGCTGGTCGAAGAGGGCATGGAGGTCTCTGGCGCCAAGCTGCCGGATGTGGTGCTGGACTGGGTGCGCCAGGAAGCGCGCGGCGAACGCGTCTTTGCGGTGATCGAAGACGTCACCCATGCGCGCGACGTGCTGCGGCGCTCACGCCGGCTCGCCAGCAAGCTCAACGCGGTGCTGGCGGCGCCGAGCCGCGCGCGCGCCTTCCCGGAGCTCAAGGCCACCCTGGAGCGGACCGATGGTCTGATCAATCAGCTCGCGCAGGTCCGGCGCAGCGTTGCCGCCGGCCTCGATGACGTCGACGCCCGGCCGTTCTCCGGAGAGCTGGGCCAGGTGCGCGCCGAGCGGCGCGAGCTGATGTCGCGCCTGAACAGCGCCCCCGTGACGCCCGCGGACTTCCTGCGCCGCGAGGAGCAGGGCAACCGCAGCTGGAGCCGCGCGTCGCAGGCGCTGCAGCGCGTGACGCTGGAGGCGGACCGACTGCAGGCAGTGATCAACGGCCTGCGGCGCGTGCTGGAGGAGGCGGATAAGCACGGCGTGACGCGCGAGCCGGCGAGCCGCGCGCGCTTTCAGGCCGAAGTCGAAGCCAATGAGCGCGACCTGGCCGTGTACCGCAATCGCATCGAGTCCTACCGCCAGGACGTGGAGACTGGACGCGTGCAGGTGGGCTTTGGCGATCGGCGCTATGCCGAGGACGAGCGCGTGCGGCGCCGCTTCAGTGAATTGCTCGATCGCGAGATCGCGCTGCTGCAGCAGATGAACGTCGGTGAGGACTCGCTCGGCTACATCCGGTCGGTCACGCCCATCCTCGCCGACGCGCGGGGCCTGGAGCAAACGCTGCAGGAAAAGCTCGCGGCGCTCGAGGCCAATGTCGCGGCTCAGTCGGAGCAGCTGCAACGGCTGGTGGACGAGGAGAGCGCGCACATCGAGCAGTACACGCAGAAGCTGGACGCGCTCGACCAGCATGCGCGCTTGCTGGTGGGCGAGGTGGCGATGCGCAGCTTCTCCAGCGTGCGCGATCACTTGAAGGGCATCGTGTTGCGAGCGGACGTGGGCATCGTCCAGCAAGCCTGGGAGCTGCGCGAAGAGCAGCAACAGCGCCTGCAAGACCTGCAGCGCCAGCGCGCTCTGGAGGAGCAGAACCTGGACGACGAGTTGCGCGAGGTATTCGACGACGCCGGGGAGGCGCTGTGAGCCGCGCGGTGCTTCAGCAAAAAACCCGGCGCACATCGCCCAGCGTCTCGCGGCTCGGGGTGGCCGTGGCGTTGCTCGGAAGCCTCGCCGCCGCGCGCACCCGCGCAGACGACGGCAAGCTCGCGGCGGCGGGCGTCGACAGCGCCGGGACCGCTCTGGCGGACGCGGCGCCGGCGTCGAGCGTGCGCGCTGCGGACGCCTCCAACATCGTGGAGCCCGAAGCCAAGCAGGTGACGGCGGCGCCCGACGCGCGCTCCGCCACGCGCCGGGCCCGGCGCGTCGAGCCGTTGCCGCCCCCGAGCGACGCCGCGGTCAAGCTCCTGGAACAGTTTCAGCAAGAGGCCGCGGAGTACGAGGAGTCGTCGCGCGATTATCGGGCGACGCTGACGCTGGTGGTCCGCCACCACTACGAGGAGCAGCGGCGCCGCATCCTGGAGGCCCTCGACCAGGAGATCCACGAGGGCCAGCGGCAGGTCAAGGACACGCGCGAGGACGCCATCGCCCGGCTCGAGCAGTTCGTGGCCAAGTATTCCGGGAGCAACGCCGACCCGCGTGCCACTCCGGACGCCATGTTTCGCCTCGCGGCCCTGTACGAAGAGCGAGCGCGCTCCGATCAGAACACTGATCTGTCCACCGGATTGCAGCCGGCGATGGCCCTGTATCGCAAGATCATCGAGACGTTTCCCCAGTACCAGGAGTTGGCTGGCGTCGCGTACTATCTCGGCCACGCATACACGGACTCGGGGCGCCTGGATCAGGGGCAGCAAGCCTGGCGCTCACTGGTGTGCAAGAACCGCTATCCCATCGTGGGCGACCCCAATGATCCGAGCGAGATCGTGGTGGCAGCGTTGCCGCAGGATCACCCCGAGCAGTTCTGGACCAACTGGTACAATCGCAATCCGGTGCCGCTGGACCAGTTGCCGGATCACCAGCGCAGCCTGGGCGGCGTCGGCGTGAAGCGCGAGGAGCTGAGCTTTCAAGATCCCTATGCTGGCTGCGAGCCGATCCCGCAGCAAATCGCCATCGGAGAAGAACCGCGTTACGTGGCGGAAGCCTGGTGGCAGCTTGGCAACTACCACTTCGATCAGCTCGATCAAGGCGGTCCATACAGCCTGAATCGGGCCATGAGTGCCTATCAGCATTCGATGGAATTCAAGAAGCCGCCGCTCTATGGAGTGGCGCTCTACAAGCGCGCCTGGACGTACTTCAAGCAGCAGCGCTACCACACGGCCGTCGACTGGTTCGTGAACCTGCTGCGCTACGCCGATCAGCAAGAGGCGGAGACCGGCGACAACGGCGCGGACTTCCGCACCGAGGCGTATACGTATATCGCCGGCTCGCTCACCTACGTCGACTTCGACGGCCCCGGCGAGCACGATCCCAACATCGCACGAAGCGACGTGCTCGACATCGAGACGGATCCGGTGCGGGCCGAAGAGAAGATGGCGATCGCGATCAAGAGGGTGCAAGACCCAGCGCTGATCCCCCAGGACAAGAAGTGGACGGTCGAGATCTACAAGGCGCTCGGCCAAGAGTTCACCGACATCACACAGAATCGCAACGCCATCGCGGTGATGGAGCTCACTCTGGAGCGCTTCCCGCTGGATCGCGACGCGCCCAAGCTGCAAGACCGGGTGGCATCCCTGTACGATCAGCTGTCGCGCCTCGCGCCCGACGGCTCCTCGGTGCGCTCTGAATATTCGAAGAAGGCGCTGGACACGCGCACCAAGCTCGCTGCTTACGTCGGTGCGACCGAGTGGACCAACGCCAACCGAGACGATCCGGAGGCGATCCAGCAGGCGGAGGCGCTCGCCAAGCGCGGCCTCCAGCGTGCGGCAGCCGACCACACCAACCAAGCCCGCTCCCTGGTGGGCCGTGCTCAGCAGGCGAGCAGCGAGGCCGAGCAGCGCAAGCTACTGGAGCAGGCCGTGGCGGGCTACCGCATGGCCGAGACCGGTTGGGCCGCATACATCGATCAGGATCCGGCCGCGCTGGACAGCTACGAGAGCCGGTTCTGGCTCGCCGACGCGCGCTACTGGATTGTGGTCCTGCAGGTGACGCTCGGCCGAAGCCCGACGGCCGCGGAAGTCACCTCCGCGCGCGCCGCCGCGACCGACGAACGCGACTCGACCGAAGACAACCGCTACCTGCAGCCCTCGGCGTATTACCTCGTCAGCATGTCCGACAAGCTGCTGGACGACGCCTATCGCGAGTATCGCGATAGCGCCGGGTCGCGCGGTATCGCTCCGCGCGACTCGGTGCAGTTCACCGGCGCCGGAGGGGAACGCAGACCTGTCCGCGACAACTTGCCGGCGGAAGTGGAGAACGCCATCTCGGATCGCGATGGCTACAACCAAGCCATCGTGTTCGAGGAGGATCCGCAGCACAACGGCCCGCTGTATGCCTTTCAGGCTGCGGAGTACTACTTCGTCTATGGCCAGTTCGACGAAGCCCGCAAGCGCTTCGAGCCGATGATGGAGGAGAACTGCGGCAAGAACGAGTGGGGCTACAAGGCGTGGGAAAAGCTCATCAGCATGAGCAACTTCCAGGGCGACGCGACGCGGAGCCGGGAGCTGGCAGAAGGCAAGAGCTGCGCCTTCAACGAGGAGACGCTGGCTGCGGAAGAAGCGTTGCGCAAGCCGGTGCGTCAGGGCGTGGCGTACCTCGATGCGCGCAAGATCTACGACGAAGCAGAAAAGATGCCGGAGGGGCCCGATCGCGACAAGAAGTGGCGGCAGGCCGCGGCGGCATACAAGGTGGCTCTGGACGCTGCCCCCGATCGCGACGAGGCCCCGGAAGCGGCCATGAACGGCGCGTACGCCTACAAGCAAGTCGGCGAGTACGACAAGGCCATCGAAATGTACCAGCTGTTCATCGCCCGCTACGGCAATGACCAGAAGCTGGCCACGGTGAAGAACGGCGACCCCAAGGCGACGCCGCCGGTAGAGGCGGACGGCGCCAAGTACGAAGAGCGGGTCAAGTTCCTCAAGATGGCGTATGACGCGCTCGCCAGCTCGTACGTGCTGTTCTTCGACTATCCGCAAGCGGCCGGCACGTTCGACAAGATCAGCCGCACCGAGCACTTCCCGGAGGCAGAGCGGCGTGAGGCTGCTCGGCAGGCGCTCACGCTGGCGGCCAGCCTGGGCGACGAGTCCGGGATGAACCGCTCGCGCCAGAACTTCGCGCGGCTGGGCGCGGCCCCGCACGACCTGGCAGAAGCGGACTTCGTGATCGCCAGCTCGGCCCTCAAGCAGTGGGACCCGCGCAGCCCCGACCGTGGCAGCAACCGCGACGCGCGCGAGCGCGCCGAGCGCGCGATGCGCGCGTATTACGATCAGAACTCGCGCAATCCCGTCGCCGCTGAGTTCAGCGTCGAGGCGGCGTACTGGGTGGCAAAGACCAAGCGTGCAGCCAACGATCCGCGTGAGCGCCAGTGGTGGGACAGCACGAAGCAGGCCTTCGAGCAGTTCCGGGCCACCGCGGGCGCAAAGGCGGACGGCACGAGCGCCGCGCTCGGCTCCCGTCAGGCGGGCTTCGCCGCCGAGGCCGCCTATGTCGAACTGGACGAGCTGATCAGCAAGACCTTCGACTACGACACCGGTCACCAGCGCTTCGCGGGGACCACCGTCGAGGTGCTGGAGCAGTACCGCAAGAGCGCTGCCCTGGCGCAGGCGCAATACGACGCGCTGCAGAAGGTCGTCGACGACTACGCCTCCCCGGAGTGGGCCACGGCCGCGATCGCGCGACAGGGTTCGCTCTACGACTCGCTGCGCAGCGGCTTGTACAACGTGAAGGCGCCGGCGCTGAAGATGTTCGACAGGAAGACCGAGGCCCTGCTGCAACGGGCCGAAAACAGCGACAGCCCCGAGCTGCAAGAGCAGGCCGACGCTGTGCGCATGAAGGTGGAAACCGGCTGGCGCGAGGCGCGCGATCGCGAGCTCGACAGCGCAGATCAGGTGATGGTCGATCGCTACGGCAATGCCATCAGCCTGGCGCGCCGCTACAACATTTCGAACCCGGCGGTAGCTCGCGCCACGGCGCGGCTCGCCTTCTTCACCGACGTGATCGGCGAAGCCAAGCTGCAGCAATACACCGGTCGCGTGCCGAGCCTGGAGTACAATCCGGGGCTCTTCCTGCGCCTGCGCCCAGGCCTCGTCACTGCGCCGAAGGCGGAAGGCATGGTACCGCCGGCGCCCCCCGCGTTGCCCGAGAAGAAGGAGTGACGGGGATGCGGGCCACAATTTCCATGCTGGGCGCGCTGGGGCTGGGAATCCTGGCAGCTTGCTCGGGTTCCACCGCGAACACGCCAGCCAGTACGGCAAACAACGCGGCCGGCGGGGAGAGCGCGGCCGAGGCCGAGCCCTCGCGCACGCCCGCTGGGCCTGCCATGGCGGGCGCGGCGGCGAGCGCTTACGCAGCCGGCATGGAGGCCTTCAAGAACGGCGATCTGGAGGGTGCCAGCAAGCAGTTCAACAAGGCGATCGAGAGCGATCCGCGTGCCTATCCAGCGCACGTGGCGCTGGGCGTGGTCCGAGAGCGCCGCGGCGAGATGGCGCGCGCGCTCGAGTCTTACAACGCGGCGCTGGCGGTGGCCGGAGACTTCGGTCCAGCGATCCAGGCCAAGGTGCGCTTGCTGCTGGCGATGGGCCGCGCCTCGGACGCGGACACGTTTGTGCGCGGCCTGGCGGCGAAGTTCCCCGATAGCGCGGCGGTGCTGGCCGCGCAGGCGGAGGTGGCCTCAGCGCGCGGCGACTCGCCGTCCGCGCAAGCGCTGGCGCAGCGTGCGCTGAAGAAGGATCCCGACTATCGGCCGGCGATGGTCACGCTGGCGCGGGATCACTACCGCGCCCGCCGCCTGGATCTCGCCCTGTACACCCTGACGGCGATCCTGGACGGCTACGGTCCCGAGAACCCGCCGCGGGACAAGAATAACGCAGACGCCCACATGTTGCGTGCGCTGATCTTGAAGGAGCAGGGCAAACGCAAGGCGGCGATCGAAGAGCTCGCTAATGTGCTGACGCTGCGCCCCGATCTGGTCGAGGCGCGGCTGCACCTGGCCACCTTCATGCTGGAGGCCGGCAATGCAGCAGAAGCGCGCCCGCTCTTGGAGGAGGCCCTCAAATACGATCCGTCCAACGTCCTCGTTCACTTGAACCTGGGCGACGCTTATCGCCTGCTGGGCAAGCCCAAGGACGCGCTCGATCATCTGACCTGGGTCTCGCGCAAGGATCCCTCGATGCCCCAGGCCGCCTACAATCAGGGTCTGGTCTATCTGTTCTCGGCGAACGTGCCGGGGATCAGCGAGGAGCAGGCGGTCGATCGCGCGATCGAATCATTCGAACATTTCAAGAAGCTCGAGCCGCGCGCCGCGCGAGGAGCGGGCGACGACGTCGACGAGTTGATCGCGCGGGCCCGCAACAAGAAGGCCATCATGGAGGCGATGAAGCAGACGGAAGCGCCTGCCCCCGCCGCTCCGGCCGCAGGAGGAAGCGGATGAGACACTCGCACTGGTTGGCGCTGCTGGCGGTGCTCGCTCTGAGCACGCCCGCGTTCGCCCAAAAATCGCCCAGCAAGAGCCGCGTCGTGACCATCAGCGAAGTCACGATCGTCGGCCGCATCCAAAAACCCATCGCTGCCGTCGATGTCAGCCGGATCCAGCCAAAGCTCACCCTGGCCGAGCTGCGCCAGCCCTTCATGCAAAAGATCGAGGAAGCCATCTACCGCTCTCCCTTTTGAGGCCGGAGCGGAGTAGCAGGACGAATGTGGACCGGGCGCGAGCGTGGCATTGATCTGGACGGTGGCGTGCCTGTGCGGCGTCGCCGCGCTGCTGTTCTTCAGCTATCGGCGGCTGGCGACGCTGCGTCGTTGCGAGCGCTGGGCCGCGCCCTTGCTGGAGCGGGCGCGCCGCAACGCTTCGGACAGCTCCAGCGAGGAGCTCGCGGAGGCGACGAGCGAGCTGCGCTGGCAGCTGCGAGCTCCCTCGCTGGTACCGCGGGGCTGCGCCAAGGCGGCGTTCTGGCTCGGCGCTGCGGCTGCGCTCATGCAAACCGCCCGCCAACTCGGAGCTGGCGACGCACAGGATTGGGTCGCGCCCGTGGCCAGCTTGGCCACGGGCTGCGTCGGAGCCATGGGTTGCAGCTTCATCGGGCGCACGGCCGAGGCGGAGGCTCGACGGCTCCGCGAAGCGTGGAACGCTCTTATCCGCCGATCGACCCGGGACGTCAGGACCTAGAGCTTGGGGCCAGATTCATGGACGTTGCAGAAACCGCCGGCTACGCTGAGTCCACTCTGGGTGAAAGAGCACTGAGAGCACACGCATGACGCAGCAGTCGCCGTTGTCATCAAACACCGAAGGAGCGGGCTCGGGACCCCAGCCAGCAGGCAACATGACCGCCGTGATGCGGGCGGTCGCCAGCAGTGGCCCGAAGGTGCTGCGCATCGGCTTGATTCAGGGCGGGCGCGTCGTCGAAGAGCGCATCATCAAGCAGCGCACCAGCGTCACCATCGGTCCGAACGAAAAGAACATGTTCGTGATCCCGGGCGGAGATCTGCCCGCCAGCTTCCGGCTCTTCGAGCTGGTCGGGTCCGACTATCACCTGAACTTCACACCCTCGATGAAGGGTCGGTTGGCCCTGCCGACGGGGCTCTCCGATCTGAACAACTTGCGCGGCCAGGCGCGTGCGAGCGGGCAGGGCGGTCACCAGATCCAGCTCACCGAGGATTCGCGTGGAAAGGTCGTGGTGGGCGACACCACGTTCTTGTTCCAATTCGTCGCGCCGCCGCCCATTCAGCCGCGCCCGCAGCTACCGGTCTCGGTCACGCGCGGCGCCGCCTCGGTGGATTGGCCCACGACGGTGATCGCGGCCTTCTCGTTCCTGGTGCATTTCTGCGCCATCGGTTCGATCTACTCCGACTGGCTCGACCCGGTCGTGGACTACGACGTCAACGTCAGCGGCCTCGTGGAGTCGGTCAAATCGCTGCCAGCGCCCCCGCCTGTCGAAGAGCCGGAGCAGCCCGCTCCGGAGGAAAAGAAGGCGCAGGCGGAGGCGCCCAAGGCGGAGGCGCCCAAGCCGACGCCCAAGGCAGCCGCTCCCACGCCGGCGGGCAAGGAGCACGTCACCAAGGCCCAGGCAGCCGCCATCAGCAACGAACTCGCCTCGCTCGAGATGGCCACGCTGGCCGCGCTCTCGGGTGTGGGCCCGGCGACGGCCAACGTGCTGCGCAGCGGCGAGGTGCCCACCAGCGCGCTCGATGCGGCTGCCGCGTCCGAGGCCGGCGTGTCCGCGGCGGGCGGCAGCGGTCTGAAGCTGGGCGGCGCGGGCGGCACGGTGCGCCCGGGCGCTGCCGGGGGCGGGCTGGCGAGCATCGGCGCCACGGGTAAGAGCGGCGGCACCGGTAGCGGGACCACGCAGCAGGTGAAGGGGCCCCACGGCAGCGCCAACATGGGCGATGCCGCCGTGGCGGGCGGCAGCGTCAGCGATGCCAGCCGCGTGGTGGCGCAGATGCGCGCCGGCTTCCGCGCCTGTTACAACCGTGGCCTGGCGGAGAACCCGGATATCGAGGGCAAAATCCAGCTCAATATCCGGGTCGGTCCGACGGGGCAGGTCGCCGGTGTGACGGCGACCAAGACGGGCAACCTCCCCGATTCGGTGGTGGAGTGCGTCAAGTCGCGGGCGAATTCCGCCAATTTCTCGGCGCCTCAAGGCGGTGCCGCGGTGGTGCAGGTGCCTGTCTCCTTCGTGAAACAGTAGGGGCCGAGGTGGTTTTGCGCTGCCCTTTGAATGCTCGGCGGGATGGCGGCATCCAAGCTGGCGGCCGCGGCGGCGGGGTCGGGGCGCGGGGTGGTCAAAATGCCGCGACTCGGAGCTCGCGTCGGCTTCCGCGCCACACCGGCAAACACTGGTAATCATTGAATTTGTTTCTTTGACATCGGTCGGGCGCGAGATCAGACTAAAGGGCATGCAATTTTTGACGAGCGAGAGCAGCATGGGCCCGGGTGGGAAAGATCGGCAAGGCGCGCGTGCCGCTCGGCGCCTGACCACGTTCGGGCTGCTCGCGCTGGTCATCGCAGGCGGCGGCTCCGGGGTGCACGAAGCCTTCGCGCAGGATCCGGGCGCTTCGCCACCCTCGTCAGATGCGGGTAAGCCGCTCGTGGACTTGGCCCCACCCCAAAACTCCGGCGCGAGCGATTCCCAGCTTTCGCCGGAAGAGATGCTGTCCAAGGCCAAGCAGTTCGTGGCCGGGATCGAACAAGCATCGGGTTCGATCTCCCGGCAGCTGCAGGCGGCGCGCAAGGAGCGCGACGTGGTACGCGTGCTGTGTCTCAACGACAAACTCAACCAGGTGGACGTGGCGCTTGGCTCTGCGCAGGACCGCCTCGGTTCGCTGCGTACGGCTGCGGCGCGCTCGGACGTGGATCGCTCGCGGCACGAGTACACGGTGCTCGAAGTGCTCAACGATCGCGTGAGAGTGCTCGTGAACGAGTCCAACCAGTGCGTGGGTGAGGAAACCGGGTTCATTGGCGAGGCCGAGGTGAGCGTCTCCGTCGATCCCAATCTCCCGAACGCCGATACCTCATTCAACGCCACGACGACCGCTCTACCTCCGCCCCCAGACATCAGCAGTCCCGTCGAGTAGCCGCCGCGTGGCAGAGCCCCGCAGTCCGTTCCAGAGCCCTCTTCCAGAGCCTTTCTTGCTCCGCCGAGTTCGCGCGCGGAGCTCATTCTTCCGTTAAGCGATGACGATGCGCGTCTTACCTGCGATCTTTGTGGTCTCCGCCGTGGCGCTCGCTGCGCCACGCGCGGGCGCGCAGGGTCAACCGTGGCTCGAAGATCGGCGCGTGGGCGGCGGCATCGGGCTGCGCACCGGCGACTTTGAGTTGCATCCCGCCATCGCGGGCGAGCTGGGCTACGACTCGAATTTTTATCAATCTGCCGGCAGAGTCACGGCGCCCGGCGGCTTCGCCGGTGGCTTCTTCAATGAGCCGGACGTGGGCGTGGTGCGCTTTCGCGTCACGCCCTCGCTCACGCTCAAGACGCTGGGCCCCCAGCGCTCGGACAGCGAGGAAGGCGGAACGACGCCGCCCAAGGTCAATTTTAGCGCCGAGGCGTCCGGCAGCTACAACGAGCTGCGCTCCACCGACAACAACTATTCGGATTACGTCGCGGACGATCGCTTCTTCACGCTCGACCTGAACGCGAACGCGGAGCTCTTGCCGCAGAGGCCCTGGGGCGCGACGCTCAACGCCGCATACAGCCGCGAAGTGCAGCCCGTCAATGATCCGGCGTCGCCGCCACGCGGCGGCCGCGACACCGTGCACGCGGGGGCCGCAGTCAACTGGCGCCCCGGGGGCGGCGTGCTCGAATGGAGCCTGGGCTATGATATGGCCTACATCGGCTTCGAGAGCCGTGACTTCTCCAATTTCGCGAGTGTCTCTCACAGCGCCTCCTTGAAGGGGCGCTGGCTGTTCTTGCCCCGCACGGCGCTCCTGTACTCCGGGGACTACGGCGTGCTGACCTACCCGGACGGCGGCAACGTCAAGCCGCCCGGCTCACCGCTGAGCTCGCGTCTGGGCATCAACGGGCTGATCACGAACCACTTCGGCCTGCTCGCGGCAGCAGGCTGGAAGAGCCTGTTCTTCACGCGCAACGACAGCTTTGACAGCGTCGTCGGCAACCTGGAGCTCACCTGGTATCCGTTGCCGCGCCCGGATCTGGCACCCGACGCCGCCACGGTGGGCTTGTCAGCGATCAGCGTCGGCTACCGACGAGACGCCAGCGCCTCGTACCTCGGCAACTACGCCCAGTCGGACGGCGGCTACGCCAAGACGTCGCTCTTTCTTGCCGGCATGTTCCTGATCACACTGGAGGGCGCAGTCGACCATCTGCAGCGCCCGGCGAGCTACTTCTCCAGCGGCGCGCTGCAGTCCACCCCGTACTCGGAGAACCGGGTCAATGTCACCGGTTTCGCCGAGTACCGGACGAGCGATACCTTCGGCATCAACACCACGCTACGCTACAGCGCCAACATCACCGATCACGTCATACCGGTGACCGAGGACCCCACGGACGGCTTCGACGATCTCAGTTTTAATCGCTTCGAAGCCTGGGTCGGCGTACGCTACTTCCTATGACATCCGAGTCCGTCGCCGCGGGGCTGCCGACTTCGTTACCGACCCGCCTGCGCCGCGCCCTCGAGCTCTGCGCCTTGCTGCTCAGCGCCTGGCTAGCAGCGCTCTGCTCCGGCTGTGGCCCAAAGGTCGACAATTCGCAAGTGAAGCTGCCCCAGCCCGTGGAGAGCACCACGCTCGGGCCCGGAGATCTCTTCACCCTGGAGGTGGTGGGAGAGAAGGACCTGCCAAAGGAGTTCCAGATCGCGTCGGATGGCACCGTGGATTTCCCTTATGTGCACCGGATGGAGGTTCAGGGGCTCGAACCGCAGGAGCTCGCTCGCGCGGTCCGCGAGCGCCTGATGGAGCTGCGCATCCTGACCGATCCCAGCGTGATCGTCTCGGTCAAGGAGTACAACAGCAAGCGGGTCACCGTGCTGGGCGAGGTGAAGAAGCCGGGGAGCTTCCCGCTGCGTCCCGGCATGACGCTGGTGCAGGCGATCAGCGACGCAGGCGGCCTGAGCGCCATCGCCAATGGCGACCGCGTCAATCTCACGCGCAAGGAGAAGGGCTCCGCGACGACGGTCGTGCTCAGCTTCGATTCGATCACTTCGGGCAAATCGCCGGACCTGCCCCTGCAGGCCGGCGACCAGATCTTCGTCAACGAGCGCGTATTCTGAGCGGCGCAGGGCCCGCGGGTGGTTGTGCACGCGCGAGGACCGGTGTACCGCTCGCGCTCGTGATCTCCCCCTTTCGCCCCCTGTTGCTCGGCTCTGCGTCACCGCGCCGCAGCGCGCTGCTCGCCAGCCTCGGCCTGCCATTTCTGGTGCTGCCGGCGGACATCGTCGAAGATGTCGAGCCCGGCGAGCTGCCGCGCGCCTACCTGGAGCGCATTGCCGCTGCCAAGCTGACCGCCGTCTACGAGCGCCTGAAGCGCGAAGGCCGCCCGGAGCAGGCTCCGGAGGGGATCTCGGCCATCGTCGTGGCGGACACCACGGTGGTGATCGATGATCAGATCGTCGGCAAACCGGCCGACGTCCGGGAGGCGACGAGCATGCTAAACCGACTTGTCGGTCGCACCCACACCGTGCTCACGCGCTACGCGGTCGGCGCGGATCCGGCCCAGCTCACGACCGCCCCGCTGCTGGCGCGGACCGTCGAAACCTCGGTGACGCTGCGCGCGGCCAGCGAGCAAGAGGTGCGTGGCTATGCGGCGAGCGGGGAGGGGCTCGACAAGGCAGGGGCCTATGCAGCGCAAGGGCTCGGCGCCTTCCTGGTCGAGTCCGTCGCCGGCTCGTACACGAACGTGGTGGGGCTGCCGGTGTGTGAGCTGGTGAGCGACCTGCGAGCGCTCGGGGTCTTGCCGGCGTTTCCGGACAGCTTCCTCCCCGCAGCTTTTGACAGCCCCCGGTCCTCGGGGGGATAATCAAGCCATGGCGCTAATTGATACCGAGGAAGCCGCTCGCCGCCTGGCGCGGGCGATCGCCAGCGACCTGTCGCTGTACAACGAGGAAAAGATCGTTCGGGGCATCGAGAGCGACAGCCTGTTCGAGGAGCTCAGCGACGAGATCGAAGAGGGGCGCGCGCTGTACAAGAGCCGTGTGGCTCCCGATCTGTACGGTCACAACTTCTATGACCGCGCGCTGGTCGACATCCTGGTTCGCTCTCGGGGGCACATCAAAAGCCTGATGTGGTAGGTGCTCGACGATGAGCCGCGAGCGGTTCGTGCTCGCGGCTTCCCAGGCGCGTGAGCGCGTGGACAAAGTGTTGGCCCGTCTGCTGGCGCCGCATTCGCGCGCGACCGTGCAGCGCTGGATTCGCGAGGGACGGGTCACCATCGGCGGCGAGGTCTGTCGTGCGCGTGACTTCGTCACCAGTGGAGCCGTGCTGGAGGTGGAGATTGGGCCGGACCTGCTCTCAGCGGCAGAGCCCGACGCCTCGGTGCGCTTCAGCGTGGTGTTCGAGGATGCGCACCTGATCGTCGTCGACAAGCCGGCGGGTGTCGTGGTGCACCCAGCGCGCGGGCATCGTACCGGTACGCTGGTGAGCGGGCTGCTCGCGCGGCCCGGTTTCGCCGTGGCGCCCAGCGACGAACGCGACCCGACGGGTCACCTGCGTCCGGGCATCGTGCATCGCATCGACAAGGACACGAGCGGACTGCTGGTGGTTGCGAAGGATGCGCCGACGCGTGAGGGGTTGAAGCGGCAGCTCGCGGCGCACGAGATGGAGCGCGTCTATCAGGCGCTGACCCTGGGGGTGCCGCGCGCGGCGCGCATCGATACGCTCTACGGTCGCGACCCGCGTTCGCGCTTGCGCTTCACCTCCAGGCTGGCGAGCGGCAAGCGCGCAGTCACCAACGTGACGCCGATCGAGGTCTTTCATGCTGCCGCCGCGCTGGTCGAGTGCCGCCTGGAGACAGGCCGCACCCATCAGATCCGGGTGCACCTGGCCGAGCAAGCCGGGACCCCACTGCTAGCTGACCTGCTGTACGCGAAGAGCGCGCCCGCGACCGCTGCGCACGCAGCCGCCTGGACGGAGCCGGCGCGCATCGCAGCCGCGCTGGGACGGCATGCGCTGCATGCGCGGGTGCTCGGCTTCGAGCACCCGATCACGCGCCAGGTCTTGCGCTTCGAGCGCGAGCCGCCCGAAGACTTCGCGGCAGCGCTCGCCGCACTGCGGCGCTGGGCGACGACGCCGGCCCCCGAGCGGCGCTGATGAACAGTTGTGCGGCCCATGGCCTGCCCCTATGCTCCGGCTCCCGAGGCAAGGCCTCGCGGTACACGAGCCCGAGCAGCTATGTCCTCATCGAGTGCCACCAAAAACGCTCCGCCTTCACTCTTGACGCAGCGCCTGAACAAGGGCGCGAGCAAGGACCGGCAGGTCCATCACCTGGGCGGCTATGCCTTCGGCCCCGCGCTGCGCATCGAGCGTTACGCCATGGGCAATGGCCTCTCGATCCTGCTGGTGGAGGATCATGCTGCGCCCACGGTCGCTTATCACACCTGGTTCCGCGTTGGATCGCGGCACGAGTCTCCCGGCAAGACGGGCATCGCGCACTTGTTCGAGCACCTGATGTTCAACGAGACGGAGCATCTCGCGGCCGGCGAATTCGACCGAGAGCTGGAGGAGCTGGGCGCCGAGAGCAACGCCTCGACCTGGCTCGACTGGACGCACTACGACATCGCGGTTCCATCCTCCGCCTTCGAGCGCGTGGCCGAGCTGGAGTCGGAGCGCATGCAGCACCTGGTGTTGCGCGAGGCACAGGTGGAGAGCGAGAAGGAAGTCGTCGCCAATGAGCGCCGCTACCGCGTCGAAGACGACGTGGAGGGCTCGGTCGGAGAGCAGCTTTGGGCGACCGCCTTCGAGCGCCATCCCTATCGCTGGCCCACCATCGGCTGGATGGCAGACATCCAGGGCTTCACTGTCGAGGATTGCGAGAAGTTTTATCGCACCTACTATGCGCCGAACAACGCAACCCTGGTCCTCGTCGGGGACCTCGAGCCCGAGCGGGCGCTCGCCAAGCTCCAGGAGAGCTACGGCGGCTATCGTGCGGCGGCGATCCCCGATCCACCGCTGGAGGCTGAGCCCGAGCAGACCGCGGAGCGCGTCCGCGAGCTGACCAAGATGACGCCCACCTGGAAGCTCAATCTCGGCTACCGCAGCCCGGCGCTCGGGCATCCAGACCACCTGCCGCTGAGCGTCTTGACCGAAGTGCTGTTCGGAGGCCGCTCCTCGCGGCTGGTCAAGGCGCTGGTGCGAGACCGCGAAATGGCGGGTGACGTGCGCGGCTCGCTATCGCCGCTGCGTGATCCGGGCTTGCTGGAGATCTTCGTGAGCGGACGCGAAGGGTTCCGCGCCGACCAACTGCAGAGCGCCGTCGACGCCGAGATGGATCGCGTGCTGGCCGAGCCGATCAGCGCGGACGAGCTGGAGCGCGCCAAGGCGAGGATCGAACTCGGCCTGCTCCAGGGCTTGCAAACGAATGAGGGCAAGGCCTCGACCATCGGCTTCTATGAGGTCGTGCTGGGTAATCCCGCGGCAGGCTTCGAGCGTCTGCAAGCGCTGAACGAGCTCCGCCCGCAACAGCTGCGAGATCTGGCTGTTCGCTATCTCGGCCGCAACTCGCGGACCGTGATCCGAGTCGAACCGCAGCCCGGCTTGGCCGCGGCGGGAGAGGGCGAATGAGTGCTTCGAGTCCGCTCGTGCTCCTGGAGCGCGATGCTTCGCTGCCATTGATCCATGCCGGTATTTCCACGCGCTCCGGCGCGGATGACGATCCGCCGGGCCTGGAGGGGCTGACTCGCATCGCGGGACGTCTGATGCGGCGCACGGCCGGCGGCAAGAGTCCGGATGAGATCGATGCGCGCGTGGATCGCATGGGGGCCTCGCTGGGACTGGACGCCGGTCACGGCGGGGTCGCCCTGAGCGGGGTGGTGCTGGAGCGCTCCTTCGCAGATTTCATGAACCTGCTGGAAGAGACGCTGACCTCACCCGGGCTCGCCCTGGACGAACTGGAGCGTCTCAAGCGCGAGACGAGCGCCGAGCTGGTCGAGATCCTCGACAGCGATCAGCAGCTGGCCCAGCGCTGGTTCTTGCGCAGCGTCTTCGAGGGGCACCCCTACGGCCGCACGGTGATCGGAACCGAGCGCAGCCTGGCGGCGATCGGAGTGGAAGACGTGAGGTGTTGCCTGGCACGAGAATTTCGCCGGGACAGCCTGGTGTTTGCGTTTGCCGGCGCGGTCGACGCCGAGCGGGCGCAGCAGGCGGCGGGCGCCATCTGGCAGCGCCTGCCCGAGGGCGGCGGGGCGCCGCCGCCGCCCCCGGAGCCCGTCGCGGCCGGTGGTCGGCGCCTGGTGTTCGTGGACAAGCCAGAGCGCACGCAGACGCAGATCCTGATCGGTGGTATTGGCAGCCATCCGCGCGACGCAGACCACTTCGCGCTGCTCCTGGCGAACACAGTCTTCGGCGGCACGTTCACCGCGCGGCTCACGCAGGAGGTACGCGCCAAGCGCGGTTGGTCGTATGGCGCGTACTCGTCCCTGGGCTACGATCGGCAGCGGCAAGCCTTCAGCATGTGGACGTTTCCCAAGGCGGAAGACGCTGCCCGCTGCATCGCGCTGGAGCTCGATCTGTTGCAGCAGTGGTGGGAGTCGGGCATCACGGAAGAAGAGTTCGTCTGGGCTCAGCGCTACCTGGTGCAATCACAAGCCTTTGCGCGCGATACTGCGACGAAGCGCATCGGGCTGAAGCTCGACGAAATGCTCAATGATCTCCCGGAGGGCTACCACGACGAGTTCGTGGCGCGCGTCCAGGCGGTCTCGCTGGAGCAGGCCAACGCCGCCGTCCGCAACCGGATCTCGCTGGAGCACTTCGTGGTGGTCGTGCTGGGCACGCACTCCGTCATCGGAGCTGACGTGAAGAAGGCCATCCCGAACCTGGCCGGTGAGCGAGTGGTGTCGTTCGACACCGAGTAGCAGCGGCTGCTAGCCGAAGGCGAGTTCTGCCACTGTGGCCTCCGCGTAGGCGCGGGCTTCTTCCTGCAGCTCAGCTTCGGCGCGCCACACGTCCGCGCCTGGCGGCAGCGCCCGGCTCAGGTCGATATAGATTTTCAGCTTGGGCTCGGTACCGCTGGGCCGCACCAGAATGCGCCCCGTTTCCCCGAGCGACAGCTCGACCAGGCTGGTGTTGCCGAGCCAGCGGGGGCGCTGCTCGCCGCCGCTGCGAAAGTCCCGAATGCTCGTCACCGGAGCTCCCCGCAGGCGCGCGGGGGGCTGGCTGCAGATCCGATCCATGGCGTCCCGGATCTCGCGTGCGCCATCCAGTCCGGGACGGGTCACGCTGCGCTGGGCGCTGACCCACAGCCCGTGGCGCCGGTACAGGCGCTCCAGTCGTGCTCGCAAGCTCCCGCCGCGTGCCTTCTCCAGCGCCGCGAGCTCGCACAGCCACAGCGCGGCGGAGATCCCGTCCTTGTCGCGCACCAGCTGCCCGACGCTGTATCCCAGGGCCTCTTCGAAGCCGATCAGCTGGCGGAAGCGGCCCGATCTCATCAGCTCGAGCGCCGCCGTCCAGATCCACTTGAAGCCGGTCAGCGTCTGTTCGCAGTGCGCACCGTACGCGGCAGCGATCGAGCGCAACATGGGGGACGAGACGATGCTCTGAATGACCAGCGCCTGCGCCTTGCCCGCGGGCTGCTCGGCGTCGCGCTCCAGGGCGTGATCCGAGAGCAACAGGCCGATCTGATTACCGCTCAAGGGAGCGTACTGGCCATCTCCAACAGGCACGGCGGCAGCCAGCCGATCCACGTCGGGATCGTTGGCGATGACGAGCTCCGCCTCGACTCGTTGCGCGAGCCGAACGACGAGATCGAGTGCGCCGAGCTCCTCCGGATTGGGAAACCGCACGGTCGGAAAGCGCCCGTCCGGCTCGCGCTGCTCTGCCACCATTTCCAGGTTCGTGAAGCCCGCCTGGCGCAGCACGCGTTCGATGCAAGCAGCGCCCAGGCCGTGCAAGGGAGTGTAGGCGATGCGCAGGTCCCGCGCCGGCGCACCCGATGGCCGCAGCGCCAGGATCTCGCGGTAGTACTCCTCGACCAGGGCGGCCGGCACGGGGCTCACGCCGGCGACAGCACCCTGCAGCGCGTCCAACCGAACGGCTTCGGCGTTGGCAGGAGCGGAGCGCGCGATTTCTCCGGCAATCTCCTGATCAACGGGCGGAACAATCTGCACCGCGTCGGCGCCATACAGTTTGTAGCCGTTGTACTCCGCGGGGTTGTGGCTGGCGGTGATCACGACACAGGCGGGCGCTCCGAGCTTGCGTGCCGTGTACGCGGCGATCGGGGTGGCCACGGGCGCCTCGAAGTAGCGCACGGGCAAGCCGTGAGCCGCGAGCACTCCGACGGTCTCGGCCAGGAACGCGTGGCTCGATGCGCGGGCATCCGCTCCCACGACGATCGGCGCGAGGTCGCCCCCGGAGCGCCTCGCCCGGAGGTAGCGCGCCAGGCCGGCGGTGGTGCGGCGCACCACGGCGCGGTTCATGCGCAGCGGCCCCGCACCCACCACGGCGCGCAAGCCAGCCGTGCCGAATTGTAGCTCGCCAGCCAGCACCTCGATCAGCTGCGCCGTCTCCCCCGCCTGCAGGTGACGCAGCAGCTCGTCTCGCGTCTCCGGATCGGGGTCGGCGGCGATCCACGCGCGCGCCGCTTCGACCGCTCGCTCGGGGGTCATCCCAGCTCTTCGAGCAGATGCGTCGTGTAGTCTCCGGAACGGAACTTGGCGCTGTCGATCACGCGCAGCATCAGCTCCAGGTTCGTGCGCTTGGGACCTGTCTTGCCCGTGAGCTTGATCCGAGTCCGGCGCAGAGCGTCCAACATGCGCTCGATGGCGTCTTGTCGCGTGGCGCCGTGAGCCAGTACCTTGGCCAGCAGCGGATCGTAGTGTTGCGTGATGCTGTCACCCGAGCGAAAGCCGGTCTCGACGCGGAGGCGCTCACTCTGTTCCGGGAAGCTGAACTCCTCCAGCAGCCCGGGTTGCGGCAGGAACCCGCGCTCGGGGTCCTCGGCGTACAGGCGCACCTCGATCGCGTGGCCCACCGGCGCGCGATCGGGCGCCAGCGCGATCTCTTCGCCGCTCGCCACGCACAGCTGCAGCTCGACCAGATCGACGCCGAACACCATCTCCGTCACACCGTGCTCCACCTGCAGGCGTGGATTCACCTCCAGGAAGTAGGGCACGCCGTCCTTATCGACGATGAACTCCACGGTAGCGAGGCCCACGTAGGGCTGCGAGCTCACGAGCTCCAGGCCTGCGAGCCACAAGCGCTGCCGCGCCCCGCGCTGCCCCAGAAATGCCGCAGGCGAGGGGGACTCTTCGATCAGCTTCTGGTGCCGACGCTGCACGCTGCACTCGCGCTCGCCGAAGGTCCAGCCGCGCCCCTTGCCGGCGCACAAGATCTGCACCTCGATGTGGCGCGGCCGCTCCAAATAGCGCTCCAGGTACACACGCGCATCCCCAAAGGCAGCGCCGCCGCGCTCGGAGCAGGTGGAGGCCGCCTGGGCGAGTTGCTCCCAATCGTCGACGCGGACCATGCCGATGCCGCCGCCTCCGCCCGCCGCCTTGACGATCAGCGGCAGCCCTACGGCGCGGGCCACCTCCAGCGTGCGCGCAGCGTCCGATGGATCGACGGCGACCTCGCTGCCAGGGGGTGGCTCGATGCCCAGCGAGCGCGCCAGGCTGCGGGCAGCGAGCTTGTCACCGAACGTCTTCAGAACGCCCGTCTCGGGGCCGATGAAGGCCACGCCCAGGGCTCGCACCGCGGCAGCAAACTCCGCGTTCTCACTCAACAGGCCGTAGCCGGGGTGCACGGCATCAGCGCCGCTCTGGCGGATCGCTTCGAGCAACGCGGGGCGATTCAGGTAGCTCTTCGCGAGCGGCGGCTCACCGAGCCGGATCGCGGAGTCAGCGTTCTGGACGTGCAGTGCCTGGGCATCGGCGTCCGAGTAGACGGCGACGGTGGGGATACCCAGGCGCTGGCAGGTGCGCTCGATGCGAACTGCAACTTCGGATCGATTGGCAATTAGAATCTTTTTGAACATGCGTCGTCGACCTCATCCGGCTGAGCCTTGTACACGCAGTGGCGAACCAAGGGCGAGTTGGCCGCAAGCGGCATCGACATCGTCGCCTCTGGTCTGCCGCACCGAACAGCTGACGTGCAGCAGCGCGAGCTCGCGCCGGAAGGCCTCGACGGCCTCCGGTTGGGGCGCGCGCATGCTCGACGCAGCGATCGGATTCATCGGGATCAGGTTCACCTTCACGGGCAGCCCACGCAGCGTCTGCACCAGGCGGCGCGCGTGCTCGACCCCGTCATTCACGCCGTGGATCAGCGTGTATTCGATGGTGATGCGCCGGCGCTTGGGCAGCGGATAGCGCCGCAAGGCGTCGATCAAATCTGCCAGAGGCTGGCTCTCGTTCATGGGCACGATGCGGCTGCGCGTGGCAGCGTCCGGGGCGTGCAGCGAGATGGCGAGGCCGATCTTGCCGGCGAAGTCCTGCCCCAGCTTTTGAATCCCGCTGATCAACCCCACCGTGCTCACAGTGATGCGCCGGGGGCTGAGCCCCGCCCCCTCGGGATGCGTGAGCAGCCGGATCGACTGAGCAGTTTCCGCATAGTGATGCAGAGGCTCGCCCATGCCCATGAACACGATATTCTTGATCCGCTCACCCGGGTCCAGGTGGCGCCGCGCCAGGATGTACTGCGCGACCACCTCATGAGCGCCCAGGCCTCGCTTCAGCCCGGCCTGCCCACTCGCGCAGAATACACAGCCCATGGCGCAACCGACCTGGGTCGAAATGCACAACGTGACCGGCTTCTCGCCTCGGTCCTCGCCCGCCGACTCATCGGGGTCCTCGTCCTGGTCCTCATCGGGCGCCTCACGCTCCAGATTTTCCCGCGGGATCATCACGCACTCGATCGCCAGCCCATCCGTCAGCCGCAGCAGCAGCTTGCGCGTGCCGTCGGTGGAGCGACGAACGGACTCCTCGCTCAAGGGACTGACGAGCCCGTGCTCCTGCAAGCGCGCGCGCAAGGCGCGCCCGAGATTGGTCATCTGCTCGACATCCAGCACGCCGTGGCGGTGCACCCACTGAAAGATCTGCTGAGCCCGGAAGGGGGGCTCACCCCACTGCTGCATGCACTCGCGCCACTGTTCGGGCAGCCAGGCCACGGCCTGACGCTCGCGAGTGCCGCTGCGGCGGGCCACGCTCTCGCTCATGTGGCCCCGGGCTCCGTCGAGGCCTTGGCCTCGTTCCAGTAGCCATCGAGCTGCTCCAGGGAGACGCCCGTCGTCGGCTGCCCCTCGGCGTCGCGAGGCCAGTCCCCGAGCTCTTGTTGAACCCTACGTTCGACGTGGGCGAAGCGCCGGCAGAACTTGTCGTTCGTGCGCTGCAGCGCGCGCGCGGCGTCCACCCCGTGGTGGCGGGCCAGGTTGACCGCCGCGAACAGCAGGTCCCCGAGCTCGGCCTCGATCTCGGAGGCGTCGCCCCCCTCTACCGCAGCGTCCAGCTCCGCCAGCTCCTCCTGCAGCTTGGCGCGCGATCCGGAGGCGTCGGGCCAGTCGAACCCGACTCGCCGTACCTCCTTGCCGATCCGCTGGGCGCGCTCCAGGCCGGGCAGGGAGCGCGGCACCCGCGCCAGCAGCTCGCGGCGCTTCGGCTTCTCTTGCGCCTTCAGCACCTCCCACTGGCGCGCCACCGCACCCGCGTCCTCGAGCTGCACCTCCTCGAAGACATGGGGATGGCGCCGCACGAGCTTCTCGCAGATCCCGAACACGACATCGTCGGGCCCGAAGCCGTGCTCCGAACGCGCCAGCTCGGCCAGGAAGACAACCTGCAGCAGCAGGTCTCCGAGTTCTTCCTGCAGTCCGGCGGCGTCCCCGCTGTCGATCGCGTCAATGACCTCGCAGGCCTCTTCCAGCACGTAGCGCCGCAGTGAGGCCGGCGTCTGCTCGCGGTCCCAGGGGCAACCGCCCGGCGCCAGCAGGCGCTGCATGAGCTCCACCAGCCGCGGCAACGTCTGACCTTGCTGCTGCGGGACGGGTAGGCGGGGAGGAAGGGGGAATGCGCGGCTCGATCCCGCCATGGCAGAACCATTCGAAGCGGGCGGCGGGGGGCGAGTGGGATGGGCCTGGCTCACTGATACGTCCTCTTTCTAGACAGCGGCTTTCTAGACCGCCTCGAGCGCAAAGCCGAGGCCATCAAAACAGATACCGCTCGCCCGAGTCGCACAAGATCGTGACGACGTTGCCGGATGGGGGCAGGCGCTGCGCCACGGCGCACGCTGCGTACACATTGGCGCCCGCGGAAGGTCCCACGAGCAAACCCTCCGCCTCGGCCAACCTGCGGGCGGTGCGTTCGGCGACGGCGTCGCTGACCGGCACGATCTCATCGATCAGTCCGCGGTCGAGGATCGGCGGTACGAAGCCCGCGCCCAGGCCCTGGATCGAGTGCGGGCCCGCGCGGCCCCCGCTGAGCACCGCGCTGCTCTTGGGTTCGACCGCGACAATCTGCACCCTGCGTAGCCTCTCTCTCAAACATCGGGCGACGCCCGTCAGCGTGCCTCCGGTGCCCACGCCCGCGACGAAGGCATCCACGCAGCCGCCCAGCTGAGCGAGAATTTCGTTCGCGGTTCCGCGATAGTGGCTCGCGGGATTGGCTGGATTCTCGAACTGCCGGGGCATGAACGCGCCCGGTGTCTCTCGCAACAATTTCTCGGCGTGCCGGACCGCACCGAGCATGCCGTCCGACGCGGCGGTCAGGGCAATCTCCGCGCCGTACGCGCGCATGATGTGGCGGCGTTCCAGGCTCATGTCTTCGGGCATCACGAGCACGCAGCGATAGCCGCGAACTGCCGAGATCATCGCCAGGCTGATGCCGGTGTTGCCGCTGGTGGCTTCGATCAGAGTGGCGCCGGGCCGAAGCTTTCCCGAGTCCTCCGCCGCCTGGATCATCGACAGGGCGGGCCGATCCTTCACGCTCCCCGCGGGATTGAGAAACTCGGCTTTGCCCCAGACCCGCGCGCCCGATGCTGCTTCCATCCGCGTGAGGCGCACGAGCGGCGTGCGACCGATCAGCTCCAGCACACTTTCAGCGCGGATTCCGCGCTGTTCCGCGGCAGGGGACGGCTCGTCACCGGAAGAGCTGGGAGCCTCGGGGCCCTCGGTCATGGAGCCAGGCTAGCATCCGGCAGCCAGTGGTGGACAAGCATTCCTGGCCTCCCTCGGCCCGGCGGCCACGCCTCGGCAACGCGCGCCGCTGCGTGCAGCGAGCCCAAACCATTTCGGAGCGCCCGCGCTGAAACGTGACATCGCGATCAGCAGGCGTTGCACATCTGAAAGACGATAGATGCAGTGCAGTGACGCGGCATGTGCGTCAGTCGCAGCTCCCGAGTGTTGCTGCTTCACTGTCAGCGGAGAGCAGCACGCGCAATGGGCGAGCCACACTGCAACTCGTGTTCGTCAGCGCGCGCTCGATCATTGCAGCGTTGATCCAGCAGACCCGATCGGGTGCGGGCTGCCCCTGCAGAAATTCGCGCGGGCTCCGAACGCAGCACACGGGACTCTGAGCGCAATTCGAGCGCCTGCGGTCGAGCACGGCAATTACGCCGGCTGGGTGAAAGGCGCAGAAAAAACTATCCACGTGATCCGCCTTCGAGGCGCGTCGACGTGCTATCATTTGGTATCGATGTCGCGCGTACTTGCCCTCGTAGGTAACCGTCCCGACGTTTGCGGTGTAGCCGCCAAGAAGTATGCGAACCTGCTGCGGGTCGAGACCCACGGCAAGCCGCTCGGTTGGGGCATAGGGTTCTATCAGCACGGTGAAGCCTTGCTTCGTCGTCGTCCGCTCGATGATCGCGAGATGATCGAGATATCGGCGTTGAACGACATTTCGTCCGGATTGCTGATCGCGCAGATCCGCACGCCGGGCATGGGCGCTCTGCGCACGGAAAATACGCCGCCCTTCCGCTATCGCGACTGGCTCTTCGCGCAGCGCGGAACGATGCTCGGTTTCGAACAGATCCGCACTCCGCTGCTGGAGCGTTTGCCGGAATTCTTGCGCTGCAATCTGCGAGGAGAGACCGACGGCGAGGCCATGTTCTATTCGTTTCTGTCGTGTCTCGACGAAGCGGTGAGCCTGGAGAGTGATCGCATCACCGCTGCCCAGATCCGTGAGGGGCTGCGCGGCGCGTTGGCGCGCGCCGATCAGCTGCTGTCGCGAGCAGGTCAGGCCGAAGCGGAGATCGACTGGGTCGTGTCGGATGGCGAGCACCTGGTCTGCCTGCATCGCACCGGCAGCATGATGTACCGTCGGTTTGAAGCCCCCGAGGAGCTGGAGGCGTTGCTGCCCGAGGGGCCTCCCGGAGCCTCGCTGCATCCCTTCCGCTGCTGCGTCGTGGCAGCGGGGCTCGATGAGCTCCCGGAAAAGTGGTCACGCGTGGACGCGGGGCGCTTGGTCACACTGAATCGCACCGATCCGCCCGCTATCGAAGCGATCTGAGGCGGCGCTCTGATTTGACGGGGACACCTCGGATCCCCGAGAAACGAGCAGCGGCGTTGACCTCATTCGTCCGTTTTGTCGCAGGGCCGATGCCGCTGCGAGTGCGCGCCGTGCGGGGCATTGGCTGCGCCGTGGTGTGCTGTGCGGCAGCTTGCGGCGGGGGCGCGCCTCCCCCGCCATCGCCTCCGGAGTCCCACCTCGAGTCAGAGGGGAGCGCTGTGTGGCCCGAGGCTGCTGCCGAAGGCAACACCTCGAGCGGGGTGCTGGTACTGGCCTCACCTCGTTCCCAGCGCGCGGCGCGCGTGATGGTACGGGGTTTCTTCGCGGCGGTGCAGCACGAGTCGGTGGCGGACCTCAGCGCGCTGCTCAGCGACGGAGCGACCATTTCCAGCGGCCCCGGTACTTCACCGGAGCCTGTGCCCAAGGTCTGGGCGGCCCGCTTCAAGCGCCTCGACTACGGTGCCGACGGCCCCAAGATCCCATTTCGTGAAGACCAACTCGGCGTCTTCACCCCCGAAGAGCTGGCGCGACTGAGCGGCGCCCGCCGCTATGAGCTAGCCCCGGCGCCCGGCGAAATCCTGGCGGTCGTCACGCCGCGCGAGCGCGTGGGCGCAGGCCCCCGCCACTTTGGGCGGCGCATCGAATTCATTCTGGGGCCGACCGCGGATGGCCTCCGCATCGTGCGAATGTTCGAGGATTTCCGCTTGCCATAGCGCCGCTGTCAGCCTGTCCGCGGGCACGAGCAAGCCGTGCAGCGGCACGGACCCGCTCACATCCCCGATAGGATCTTGAAGCTGTCCCCCGCAGCGACCAGCACCAGCTGGTTCTCCGCCACCTCCCGGTGCCACACCTCGGAGTCACCCTCGGGCAGCTTGTAGCTGGCGCTGTACGTATAATCGATGTCCCAACCGTTACGGTCGTTCTTCTCGATGCGGCGGTAGTGGATCTCGTAGCGGATCGCGCGCGCGCGCACGAACTCGCTCTCCAGGTACGTCTTGAGCCCCGCGTAGTCGAGGTCGTCGGTGGCGTCGACATTGCCGCCGTCCTCGTAATAGTCGGGATGCGCGAGAGTCAGCAGTTTGTCGATGTCCCGGCGCTCCACGGCGTGGCGGTAGAGCTCACAGAACTCCACCAAACTGCGGTTCTCCGGCGTGTCCTCCAGGTCGGTGTTGGGGATCAGCTGCTGGTTGCAGCCGGGGAGGGAAGCCAGGGCTGCCGGCACGAGCAGCAGCAGAGCGGACATTCGTTTACGGAGTGAGCGGGGGAGCACGGATGAAGTCATGGCGGGGGGCACCGTCTCGAGGGGTCGGTCGGCGGCAGTCGGCGGGGGGCGCACGCCTTCGGCTCTGTAGAACGCGAGCGCAGCCCGCAACATTCCCGACAATTTGCGCGCGAAGGCATGCGGGCATCCTGCGCGGCGCGTCTGTCGGCCCAAAACCCAGGAACCGGCTACAGCCCGAGCCGCGCGCGCTGTTCTTTCACAATCTCGCGAACCAGGTCAATTGAAGCGACGGAATCGGCCTCCGCGCGATAACTGAGCACCATGCGGTGGCGCAGCGCCGGGCCCGCCACAGACAAGACGTCATCCACATCGGCGACGGCATCGCCGCGCAAGACGGCGCGCGCCTTGGCGGCCAAGATCAATGCCTGGCTACCGCGAGGCCCCGCCCCGTAGCGCACGTACTGTCGCACCTCGGCGCTCGCCCCGCTGCTGCCGGGGCGCGAAGCCCTCGCCAGAGCCACCGCCAGCTCCACGGCTTCATCGGTGGCAGGGATCTGCGGTACAAGAGCACCGAACGCGAGCATCTCCTCGGGCGAGATCACTGCTTCGAGCTCAGGGGCCTGGCTCGAGGTCGTGCGGCGCGCAATCTGGCGCTCTTCCTCTTCGCTCGGGTAGTCGATGTGGATCTCGAGCAGGAAACGGTCGAGCTGAGCTTCGGGCAGGGGATAGGTGCCCTCCTGCTCGATCGGGTTGCGGGTGGCAAACACCTGGAACGGGTTCGGCAGCTGGTGGGTTTCGCCGCCGACGGTGACGCAGCGCTCCTGCATGGCCTGCAACAGTGCTGCCTGGGTCTTCGGCGGCGTGCGATTGATCTCGTCCGCCAGGATCAGGTTCTTGAAGATCGGTCCTGGCATGAACGTGAGCTGCCGGCGCACTTGCCCTGAACGTTCGACCTCGTTCATCACGTCCGTGCCGGTGATGTCGGCGGGCAGCAGGTCCGGGGTAAACTGGACGCGCCCGAAGGACAGCCCCAGGCACTTGGCGATCGACGCCACCAGCAGGGTCTTGGCCAGCCCCGGCACACCCACGAGCAGCGCATGGCCACGCCCGAGCAAGGCGACCAACATGTTGTCGATCACCTGCTCTTGCCCGATCACGATCCGGCCCACTTGCTGTTTGAGCCGGGTGCAGGCCGAGGCGCAGGCCTGAAGCAACTCGACGGGACCCGCTGGTTTGGCTTGCAAGCTACTGACGCTCACGCTTGTCGCGATCCGCGGGGCACGCCGCCCGCGCTCCGGGCTCGGTCCAACCGAATAGATATCCGCCGTTGCATTCGCCCTCCGTATACGACAAACCGCTCCACGAGTCGGCCGAAACTGACGTGCCCGCCCGTATGCCACGCCCCCGCTCCCGTCATCGCATCCTCCCGGGCGCGGAGTTCCGGCATCTGGCCTTACCCTGCCGCTTGGCCGAGCGTGGGCGCAGGCCATGAAAGTCGGCCTTCGGCGCCTGCTGTTGGGGGTTCTGCTCGGCGTTCTGCTGTACGGCGCGGCCGTCGCGTACACCGGCTACCAGCGGGTTCATCTGGCCCTGGACAGCTTCCATTGGAGCGCGTTCGCGGCAGCCATCTGCCTGGCATCGTTGAACTACTGCCTGCGTTTCGGCAAATGGCAATATTATTTGCGTCGTTTGGGCGTGACCGGGGTGCCCGCCGGCGAGAGCGCGCTCGTGTTCCTGTCGGGCTTCGTGCTCACCATCACGCCCGGCAAGCTCGGTGAGGTGTTCAAGAGCGCCGTGCTCGCCCGTACGCACGGGGTGCCAGCGGAGCGGACGGCGCCCATCGTCGTCGCCGAGCGCTTGACCGACGTGATTGCGATCGTGGTCTGGGTCGTCGTCGGCAGCACGGGCTTTCACGGTGGCAGCTACTGGGCAGCTCTCGGCGCGCTGGCGGTCGCGGTGGGTCTGGTCTGCATCTTGTGGGAGCCGCCGGTGCGCTCGCTGCTCCGTCGCATCGAGCAGGGGCGCTGGTCTCATCTTGCCCCCAAGCTCTCCGCCGCCTACGCAAGCCTGCGGGTGGTGGCGAGCCCCAGCGCGCTCGGGTGGCCGGTGCTGCTGTCGCTGATCGGGTGGGGCCTCGAGGGGGTCGGTCTGCACGCGCTGCTCGCCGGGTTCGGGCATGCGCCCGCGCTGTCGTTCAGCATGTTCTTCTACGCGACCGCGACGCTGGCGGGCGCCTTGGTGCCGGTTCCCGGCGGCCTGGGAGTCACGGAAGCGATCATCCATCAGCAGCTGGTGTCCATCGCCGGCGCGCCCGAGCCCGTGGCCGCCGCCAGCATGATCTTGATCCGGCTGGCCACGCTCTGGTGGGCGGTGCTCGTGGGATTTTGCGCGCTCGGCTGGCTGCGCGTGCGCTTCCCCACGCAGCTGGAGCAGGGGCAGGGGCTCCCCGCGTCGCAAGGACTGCAGCCGCGAGGACCTGCACCCCGGGAGGGGCGCGACGAGACGCGGGAACCTGCTGCCAGGGAACCTGCCGCGAGCCCGGAATCCGAGCCGCCCAAGCCGACGCTGGGCTCGAGCGGCCTACTCTAGCTTGAGCACGGCCAGGAACGCATCCTGGGGCACGTCGACCCTGCCCACGGACTTCATGCGCTTCTTGCCTTCTTTCTGCTTCTCGAGGAGCTTGCGCTTGCGCGTGATGTCACCCCCGTAGCACTTTGCGGTCACGTCCTTGCGCATCGCGCGCACCGTCTCGCGCGCAATGATCTTGGAGCCGAGCGCCGCCTGGATCGCGACCTCGTATTGCTGTCGTGGCACGAGTTCCTTGAGCTTCGCAGCCAGGGCCCGGCCGCGCGTGAAGGCAGCTTCTCGGTGGACGATCACGCTCAGCGCATCCAGCGGATCGCCATTCACCAGCACGTCCAGCTTGACCAGGTCGTCCCTCCGGTAACCGACGAGCTCGTAGTCCAGGCTGGCGTAGCCGCGCGAGACGTTCTTCAGCTTATCGTGGAAGTCGAGCACCACCTCGCCCAGGGGCAGCTCGTAGGTCACGACCACGTGATCCTTGGTCGGATAGTCGATGCCGAGTTGCTTGCCTCGCCGCTCCTCCGACAAGGTGACGACCGCGCCCACATACTCCGACGGGACGTGGACCGTCACCTTCATGATCGGCTCCTCCACGAAGTCCAGCTCTGCGAGGCTGGGCATCTTGGATGGGTTGTCGACGCGCACCCGGTTACCGTCTTTGGTGGTCGCAAAATACACGACGCTCGGCGCGGTCGTGATCAGCTCTTGAGAATATTCACGCTCCAGACGCTCCTGAATGATTTCCATGTGCAGCAGGCCCAGGAAACCGCAGCGGAAGCCGAAGCCCAGGGCGTCGGAAGTGTCGGGCTCGAACTGAAACGAAGCGTCGTTGAGGTGCAGCTTCGACAACGCGTCGCGCAGCTCCTCATATTGCGCGGAGTCGGTCGGGAAGAAGCCGGCGAACACCATCGGCTTCACATCCTTGAAGCCGGGCAGGGGCTCTGTCGCCGGGCGGGCAACGCTCGTCACGGTGTCGCCGATCTTGGTGTCCTCGACGCTCTTCATGTTGCCGGCCACGAAACCGACTTCACCGGGTCCGAGCTCGCTGATGCGGGCGGCATGGGGCGTGAAGCAGCCCATTTCGGTGACCTCGTATTCGCGCCCGGTCGCGAGCAGACGGATCTTCTCACCGACCCGCAGTGTTCCATCGACAACGCGCAGCATGACCACCGCGCCGCGGTAGGTGTCGTACCAGCTGTCGAAGATCAGGGCGCGCAGCGGAGCCTTGGCGTCGCCCTTGGGCGGCGGAATGCGCTCGACCACCGCTTCGAGCAGCTCCGCCACACCCAGGCCCGTCTTGCCGCTCGTGAAGATCGCGCCGCTGCAGTCGAGGCCGATCACTTCCTCGACCATCTGGGCCATGCCGTCGACATCCGCGGACGGCAGATCCACCTTGTTGAGCACCGGAATGATCTCGAGATTTTTCTCCAGGGCCAAATAGGTATTGGCCACGGTCTGTGCCTGGACGCCCTGCGTCGCGTCAACCACGAGCAGCGCGCCCTCGCAGGCCGCCAAGCTGTTGCTCACTTCGTAGGAGAAGTCGACGTGACCGGGAGTGTCGATCAACTGGAGCTGGTACTCGCGCCCGTCCTTCGCTTTGTAGGGCAGCCGGACACTCTGCGCCTTGATGGTGATGCCGCGTTCACGCTCGATTTCCATCTTGTCGAGAAATTGCGCGCGCTGCTCGCGCGCGCTCACGGCACCGGTCAGCTCGAGGATCCTGTCGGCGAGTGTGCTCTTGCCGTGGTCGACGTGCGCGATGATCGAAAAATTGCGGATCAGGTCAGTGTCTGTGGACATCCCGAGTTCATTCTGGGTGGCAGCGGCGAGTTAGCACGACTTGCGAAGTAGAGGCGAGCGCACCAGCGCTGGCGTCCGCTGCGTCTCCCTCGGTCCCATGACAACGACTCGGGCCGGTTGCAGCGTGAGAGCGCGCGCGAGCGCGCACAGGTGACCTCACTTCTTGCCGGCAGGCGGTGGACGTTCGGTGTCCAGCGTCATCTGACCGGGCAACTCGTGCGCGTAGTGTTCGAGCACGAGATCGATGCCTTCACGGATGTACACGGCAACGGGAACCTTCGTGCGCTCGTGCAGCAGGTGTAGCCGCTCGTTCTGCTCCGGCGTTATATAGACGGTCGTGGAAATTTTTTTCCGTGACATCGGCTGCTGCCCTGCGAAACCTGCCACTCATTACAATAGATTCCCATACATATGTTGTCAAATGGTACTCGGCCCGGACATGGCTAATTAATTTTGTTATTTCCAGCACTTATGTACGCGATCGCGAGCTGGTCGGTTGGTGGATCAAGGCGTGACCTGGCACTCTGGCACGTCACCAACCAACACTGGGCGTCAACTTGTATGAGCCCCGGCCGTTGTGTCGAACGGTCGTCGTGGGCGAGCGAGCAACCCGGGGCGAGCCCATCGCCCCGCCTTGTTGCAGTGGTTTCAAAGACCTAGGATCGATCGCGGCGGCTCGTGCGATCAGTATCGGCCGTTCGGAATGAAGGTTTGAAGGTGCTCATGGGGACGTGGCGAGCCGCAGCGAGGTGGGGTGGGTGGCTGCTGGCCAGTGGGCTGGGGGTGGCCTGCGCCGGCGCTGGGGCCGAGCCAAAGACCGCAAATTCGTCCGGCCTGACGCCTCGGGACACCCGGATCGTCCACGAGGAATGCCCGATCGATGAGAGCGGGGTCGTCGCCGAGGACGTGAACGGCGACGGGCGCCCGGATCGACGGACGGTGAGCGTGGGCGGGCGCGTGGTGTGCCGGGCGCTCGATTTCAATTTCGATGGCCTCGTCGACGCCTGGATCTACTTCGATGCCACAGGCAAGGTGCGCCGGCGCGAGAGCGACTATGACCGAGATGGCCGCATCGACGAGGTCGCCAGCTACAGGGATGGCGCGCTCGTGGAGCGCGACCGGGCCACCACGTTGTCGGGCAAGCTAGACACGTGGCAGCACTATCAAAACGGCAAGCTGGCGAGCGCCGAACGCGACTCGAACGGCGACGAATACGTGGACCAGTGGTGGGAGTATCCGGATCAGCGCAGCGCGGATTGCCCGCTGATTCACTCCGACGTCAACGGCGACGGTAGACCCGACCCGGGCGCGACCGTGGACGTGTGCAAGGATCAGTACGTGCCGGCGGGACGCGACGGTGAGAAAGTGCCCGGAGAAGGGGAAGGGCACGAGGGAGTGAGCGAAGTGCCGACCGAGCTCGATCCCGCCGCTGGTTCCCCCGCGCCCGAAGCTGAACAGTCGTCGGAGGAGGCCGATCCGGGCTCTGCTGCCGGGGCCGACTCCAGCTCACCCGATGCGGGCGGAGGGAACAAGTGAGACTGCACGCGTCGGCCAGAATGAACCGCGTCGGCTTGGCGGCGCTGGGCATGCTCTTGGTCGTGATCTCTGTGGACTGCGCCGGCCGTGCATTGGTCGAGGCCCAGACCGCCAGCACCAGCAAGCGCACGGATCCGGCGCGGGGAGGGGATGCATCCCGCTGCGAGTTCAAAGGCCGGGTCGATCGCGAGGTGGCCGAGTCCGTGGGCACGGGTGCATTGCAGCCGAGCATTCGACGCGTGTATCGCGTCGTGGGCGAAGGCGAGCAGCGCCGGCGCATCCTGATCTGTCGGGAGGTGGACACCAACCTCGATGGGCTCAAAGATCTGGTCCGGCGTTACAACGATCAGGGAGAGGTGCTCGAAGAGCAGGCCGATTCCAACTACGACGGCAAGCTCGACACCTGGATTCGCTTCTCCAAGGGCCGCATTGCACAGGTGGACGTGGATCTGAACGGGGATGACTCACCCGACGAAACGAGATACTACGTGCGCGGAAAACTGAGCCGTGTGCAGCGCGATACCAATCACGATGGCAAGCCGGACATCTGGGAAATCTATGCGGGCGGCCATTTGGAGCGCATGGGCGTGGACGTCGATCACGACGGCCGCGTCGATCGCTGGAACCGGGACGAAGCCTCCGCGCATCAGCCCCCCGCGGAAGCCGAGTCAGACGACGCCCCGGGCGGGCAAGCCAAAGCTGGCGCCGCGGAAGACGAAGGCGACAGCGGCGGCTCGTCCGCCGACGAGCCCGGAAAGTAAGCGCAGCCGCGGCTGGATCGGGAGCTGGGGATCATGACGGGCGATGAGCGACGGCGCCCTTCGAGGCCGCGCCGACCGGCGTCGTCCGGCAGCAGTGGGCGCGGTGAGCCGCGCCAGCGCCCGCTTCCGGCGGGCAGCGCCCGCGGTCCCCGCTCCGCGGCGCAGGGCGTGGACCGGGCAGCGCGACCCGAGCGCGCCCGGCCCCGACGTCGCGGCCCTGTTCGGCCCCAGCCGGCCGCCGACGAGCCTTCCGCGACCGAGTTTGTGGCCCCGCTCGCGTCCGGTTCGAAGCAGCGGGTGCAGAAGGTGCTGGCGCGCGCCGGTCTGGCTTCACGCCGGCAGGCCGAGGAGTTGATCGCCGAGGGGCGCGTGCGCGTAGGGGGAAAGCGGATCGCCAAGCAGGGCATGTTGGTCGACCCGCGGCGCGACAGCATTTCGGTCGATGGCCGGCGCGTAGCGCCCGAACCGCTCACCTATCTGTTGTTTCACAAGCCGCGTGAGGTGATGTGCACCATGCGGGATCCACTGGGCCGCCGGTCCGTGGTGGACTACCTGCGAGGCATCGAAACCCGCGTCGTGCCCGTGGGGCGACTCGACTACCAGACCAGCGGCGTATTGCTGCTCACCAACGACGGTGAGTTCGCGCGCGAGCTCCTTCACCCGAGCCGCGGTGTGCTCAAGGAGTATGTGCTCAAGCTCAAGGGTGCGGTCGACGCAGCAGGGCTGGCGCGCCTGCGCGAGCGGATCGACATCGGCGGCAAGCAGACCAAGCCCGCACGCGTGGAGCGCCTGCGCGCAGACGACAACAATACGTGGCTCCTGGTCACACTGCAGGAAGGCAAGAACCGCCAAGTTCGGCGGCTCGCGGAGCACGCCGGATATCGCGTGATGCGCTTGACACGCACGCGCTTCGCGGGGTTGTCGGCCGAGGGCCTACGGCCAGGAGAGTGGAGGCCACTCTCCGCATCCGAGCTGCGAGCGGTCCGTAGCCAATCTTCGTCCGAGGTCGAGAGCCTCGACGAACGACGTCCGACCAGCGGACATTCGGTGGAGCGGACGCGCGCCTCCAGGAGCAGGAGCGGAAGTCCTGAGGGCAAGCGCGGCCCCCGCAGACGGGGCTGAAACCAGCGGCAGCGCTCGAGGTGGTTGCCTCGAGGTGGCTGCCGCTGCTTCCCACGCAGCGCAAGCGGCTGCGGGCCCGGCCGGGCTGATCAGGCCGGTACGCCGTGGACGAGTGTGCGAGGCCCATCCCGGAACAGCACGCACAGCTTCTGCGCGGTCAGCGCCTCCTTCACGTAGCCTTCGCCGAACTTTGGGTGGTTGACGAGTTGCCCCACTTCAAACGTGCGATGGATCGAGTACGGCAGAAAATCGGTCGAGTCCTTGTTGGCCACGTTCTGCATCCATTCCTTGGCGCTGTTGGTCGCGCTGGACGCCCTGGGGGCCGCCGCTTGTTTTTTGGAGGAGCGACCGCTGCCGGTAGCCGATTCCTCGCGATCGGAGCGAGCGGGCACGCTGCCCTCGCCCTTGGGGGCGCGATAGTTGTGCTGCTTGTTACAAGTGAGGCAAAGTACCCGCTTGGCGGCGCCCTGTACCATCGCGACCACGCGATGATTCAGGGTCATGCGACAAGAGGTGCACCATGCATCGATTTCGGATCCTGCGGAGATAGTCACGTCGATTCGCCTTCCCCCGAAGTCCGTTCTTAGTGCGTCGATCCCACTCGATCGAGGGCAAAGACACCGCTCGCACTCACCCGGCCGCAGGCGCGGCCCGGCGCTGGGTGGCCTAGCGGTCTTCGTCCTCGTGCCGCGAGGGATGGGCACTCGTCGAATGTGCACCCGCCGCATGGGAATGCGGCGAGGGCACACCGGCTGGATGCACAGCCGCTGAAGCGCGACCTGCAACCGGCGGATCCCCACTCCGGCTCGCGCTGAAGGAGGGATCATGACCCCGAGCCGCAGGCGAGGCATCCGAGCCTCGACCCGCAGCGGAGGGATCGTGCTGTGTTCCGGGCGACTGTGCACCGCCAGGGTGCACGTTCCCCGGATGTGTGGAGCGCGCGCTGCTCGGAGCTTCGTCTTCCTTTGAGGTTACCTTGACTCGAACGCCTGGAGCGTCCCCCTCGCGCGCCGAGAACTTCACCTGCATGGTCACGTCCACCGACAGACGTGTCAGCGCGCTTGCGATCTCATCGGCCACATTGGTGCGCTCGATTAGCACCTTCAGCTCGCGCGCCACGAGCCGGTAGACGTTTTGTTTTGTCTCTTCCAGCTGGAGCAGCAGATGCTGGCTCAGCAGATGCAGCAGCGCATCCTTTGGAATCTTCATGTCGGCGAGCAGCTGACGCATCGGCTCGGCCGACAGATTCTTCGCGCCAGCGTCGACCAGACGTTTCAGCAACTCTGACAAAACACCGTCGCTGGGACCGCGACTCGGCCCCGAGCTTGGCCGCGAACGCGGCGGGAAACCCTCGCCCTCTGGCGGTCCTTTACGCACGGTACCTCGCGTTTATCCCGGGCTGGATACCTCGGGAACCTGCGCTGGTCAAATCCCCTTTCTGGGGAGCCGACAGGTTGGAGCAGTCGCCGTTTTGAAGCACCCGTCACCCCCGCCGAGCTAGACTCCATTCGTGGTTGACTTCTCGCCCCACGCCGGGCGGCGCAAACACATCCAGCAGGAGATCGGGCAGGGCGTCCTGGTGCTGTTCGCTGCTGCGCCCACGCTGCGAAACAACGATGTTACACAGGACTTCCGCCAAGACGCGGACTTCTACTACCTGACGGGATTCGACGAGCCGAACGCCGCGCTCGTCATCACCGGCGGCGACACGCCGCGCAGCGTGCTGCTGTTGAGCCCCCGCGATCCGGAGCGAGAGCCGTGGGAGGGCGCGCGCCTGGGGGTCGACGGTGCGCGAGGCCTGGGGGTGGACGAAGTGTTCCCGATCGGCGAGCTCGATGTGCAGCTACCTCGGCTCTTGCTCGACCGGACGCATGTGGTGTGCCGGTTCGGCGGCGACTCGTTGGTCGATCAGCGGCTGGTGCGGGCGCTCGCGGCGGCGCGCCGGCAGATGCGCCAAGGCGCGGGCTGCCCGAGCTCGCTGGTGGACGTGGCGACGCTCGTGCACGAGATGCGGCGCATCAAGCAGACCCCGGAGATCGCGCTCCTGGAGCGCGCTATCCAAATCAGCGGCGCGGCGCACCTGGCGGCGATGCGTGGCGCGCGGCCCGGCACCCACGAATACGAGATCGAGGCGCTGCTGCGCGCCACTTTTCGTGCGCAGGGCAGTGAACGTGTGGCGTACGAACCCATCGTCGCCTCCGGACCAAACGCGACCATCCTCCACTACGTCGAGAATCAACGCCGGATGCAGGATGGCGATCTGCTGTTGATCGATGCGGGTTGCGAATACGGCTACTACGCCGCTGATATCACCCGGACGTTCCCGGTCAGCGGCAAGTTCAGCCCCGAGCAGCGCGAGATCTATGAGCTCGTGCTCGCCGCGCAGAAGGCCTGCATCGCAGCCGCCGCTCCCGGGGTGACGCTCGAGGCCTTGCACCAGCAGGCGACGCGGGTGCTGTGCGAGGGGCTCGTGTCGCTCGGCGTGTTGAACGGGGGCGCGCCCGAGGCAGAGGAGACCGGCAGCTACAAGCCCTACTTCAAGCACAAGACCAGCCACTATCTGGGCATGGATGTCCACGACGTGGGGCGCTATTTCGATCAAGGCAGGCCTCGTCCGCTGCAGCCCGGCGTGGTGATCACGGTCGAGCCCGGCCTGTATTTCTCGACCGACGCCCCCGAGGCTGCGGCGCGCTACCGGGGCATCGGCGTGCGGATCGAGGACGATCTGTTGATCGAAGCAAACGCAGCTCGTGTCCTGAGCGAAGCCGTGCCAAAAGACCTGGATGAGATCGAACGAGCCTGCCGCGGGTAAGCTGCGTCGCGCTCTCGCCTGCGGCTGCGGGCTCTCGGCGTGGCTGGGATGGGCCTGCGTTGCTCGGGCGGAGGCTCCGCTCCGTGCGCCGCAGTCGGCTGGGCAACTTCATGGCCAGGCCTCGCTCTCGCTGGGCCGCGGGCTACGCTTCAACAATCCGTATCGCCTCAGCAAGCCGCTGGGCGATACAGCCGAGTCCGTGTCGCTCTCCGCGACCTATCTGGATGCGGGGCTCGCCATCTTGTTCCCGGCGGTTCCCCGCCTCGAGCACGGCGCCGCGCTGGATGCGCTGGTGGCGCTCGATGGCATTGATCAGTTTGGAGTCACACCGTCGTACCTGCTGCAATACACCTCCGCTCCGCATCTGCGCTGGCACGCTCGGTTGGGTCTGCCGATCGTGGTCGCGCCAGACGCCTCGCTGGGGCTCGAGGCGGGGCTGGGCCCGTCCGTACCCATCGCCTACGGCCTGGGCTTGACGGCGGAGCTCGTGGGCAGCGTCTTCTTCGGAGCCGCGACGGAGCAGAAGAGCGTGACCACCATCCCGATGCTGGCGCTGCAGCTAGGGATCGCCTTCGACGACCACGTCAGCTGGTGAGAAACAGATGAATGAGCTCAGCAGCACGCACCGGCCGCCGACTCGGCAAATGCCCCGGGCGCTCCTGGCAGCGCTGGCGCTGTTCTGCCTCGCGCCCACGCCGGGGGATATCGGCGGCTGCGGCCAGCCCGCGCGCGATCTGGACCCACAGGTCTTCTTTGAATCCCAGCAGGCCATCGAATGCCGGCGCTGCGAGGAATGCAGCATTCGCACCCGCGCCTGCGAGGATGCCTGTGACGCCGTGCCCGTACCGGATCAGTTTCCGGACGGCTGCTATCCGCTGGTTCACGACGGCACGGTGTGCTTGCGCGCGCTCACCCAGAGCTCGTGCGCCGTGCACCTCGAGGTGATGAGTGATCCGCCGCGCGTTCCCAGCGAATGCAACTTCTGCCCTGCCTTGCCCTGATACCCAAGGGGCATCAGGGAGCATGCCAGCTGGCGCCGAAATCGTCCGAGGCCAGCACGGCATAACTCGCGTGTTGGCGGTCAGCGCCGGCGTACAGGAGCACGCGGTCTCCGAGCGACAGCAGCCGAGCCGGCACGCTCGCCGAGTCGGGGTCCGCGCCCGTCTCGCTCGCGTCGAAGGCGACGACGGGCGGCGTCCAGGTTTGACCGTCGTCGCGCGACGAGAACACGCGAACGATGCCGCCACGCTCCGCCGCCAGGATCGTGGCGCCCCGGGCGCGGGCGGCGGAGAGTCCCAGCGCAGAAGCAGACTCGACCGCGACCGCCTCGGGAACGTTCAGCTCACGGCAGCGCCCCAGCGCAGGGCAGGAGCGAAAGACCGGTGGCTCGTGCCGGGCCTCGTCGCTCAGGATCGCCACGACGGCGTCGGCGTCACAAGCGAATGAGAGCAGGCGCCGCTCGGCCGAGGCCAGAGGTACGCTGCTCGCGAGCTGACCTCTCTGCCAGGACTCGAGCTGCAGCATCTCGCCCGTCGCGCCGAGCCGAAAGCTGGTGGCAGCGTTCGCCACCGAGCAGGTGCCGAGGCGCAGCTGCCCGGCCACCTCGTCGGAGCTGGTGCGAGCCCAGCTCCGGCCGCCGTCGCGGGACCAGTACGCCGACAAGTTCGCGTCTCGCCCGGTCGCCAGCAAGTAGCCGCCGTCGACCTGCTTGACCGCAGCATAACCCAGGTTCGCGGCAGGCAGCCCTCGCCCCAGCGCCGGCAGGGGCAGCTCGAACAGCAGCGGTGCGGAACGGGCGCGCAGGGAGGGCCGCATCAGCTCACGCGGGTCCTTGGAGAGCAGAGGCCGCGCCGAGCGGGCGAGCTCGTCGACGTGCTGCGCGCTGACATTCAAATCGTCGAGCGACCAGGGCGTGTCCGAGGGCACCGCGCTCGCGTACTCGACGAAGTCGCGCGCCCGCGCCTGATAGGCGCGCCGGCGTTCAGCCGAGTCCGGGAACGCGTTCAGGCCGGACACGCAGGCGGCGAACGGGCGCGCGTCGGCGGGCGACGCAACCAGTCGACGCCGCACCAGCCGCCAGAACTCGGCCGGGCGCTGCCAGAACAGATCGGGACCGGGGTTCCCGGCCATGCACAGCGCATAGTCGGCGACGGCAGTCGCTGTGTTATGCAACTGCCAGTAAGCGACCGCTCGCGGCACGAACCAGCGCACCGATAGCGCCAGCAGTGCCAGCGCGACGATCAGCCGCAATCGCACCGGCAAGCTGAACTCCACCGCGCGAGGGGGCAACGTGGGCTCGGGCAACGGCGCGGGCCGCGTGAGCTGGAGCTCGCGCGGAGTGGGCATGCGCACGCGCATGTGCTGGGAGCTGCGCACCGGAACGCGCAGCTCGAGCGGCATCCTCAGCCCGGATCCGAACGGCATCTCTACGTTCTAGCCAGCGTGCGAATAACCGGGCAAATTCCGGAGTGTGCGGCTGGCAGTCGTAACTACCTCCTATCCGCTCAGGGATGGACAGGCGGCAGGTCATTTCGTGGCCGCCGAAGTGCGACGGTTGTGCGCTGAACACGAGGTGCTGGTGCTCGCGCCAGGCACGCACGACGAAGATGTGCCGGGAGCGCCGCGTGTCCTGCGCTGCGCGGGGAGGGGCCTGTTCGGACCGCCCGGGGCGCTCGCGCGGCTGCGCGAGCGGCCGTCTCGGGCGCTCGGGGGCCTCGAGTTCTGCATGCGGGCGCGCCGCTGGCTCGAGCAGGATGGGCCCTTTGATCGCGTCATCGCGCACTGGTTGCTGCCCTGCGCGTGGCCGATCGCGGCCGGCGTGAGCTGCCCGCTGGAGGCCGTGGCCCACGGCAGCGACGTACGCCTGCTCGCACGCCTGCCGCTAGCGCTGCGCAAACAGATCACGCGCCAGTGGCTGGATCGAGAGGTGTCGATCCGCGTGATGTCCAACGAATTGCGCGAGCTGCTGTTGGCCTGCACGAGCCAGCGCCTGGAGCATCGGGTGCGAGTCGAGCCGATGCAGCTGGAGATCGACCCTGCGCTCGAACGCAGCGCGGCGCGGCGTAGCCTCGGCGTCGCCAGGAGCGCTCGGCTGGTGTTGCTGGTAGCGCGCTTGATCCCGGAGAAGCGCGTCGAGGCCGCGTTGCGCGCGGTCTGCTTGCTGCCCGGCGTGGAGGTGGTCGTGGTGGGAGGAGGGCCGCTGCTCCCGGACCTGCGGCAGCGCTTCGGGGCGGTTCGCTTTCTCGGTGAGTTACCCCGTCCGCGGGCGCTCGCGTGGATCGCGGCGGCGGATGTCGTGGTGAGCGCGTCGCTGCTGGAGGGGGCTCCCACCGCGCTGCGCGAGGCAAGGGCGCTCGGGGTGCCGGTGGTGGCCCGCGCCGCAGGTGATCTCGCCGAGCGCGCTGCGCGCGACGATGGCCTGTGGCTGGTCTGAACGCGGTCGCTCAGCCCGCGCACTTTTCCCAGCACGCGAGGCCCAACTCGCGCCAGCCTTCGAGCACAGCCGCTCGGCACTCACCGTCGACCAGCGCCAGCGCGCAGCCTCCTCCGCCGGCACCCGTGAGCTTGGCGCCGAGCGCGCCGCGAGCGAGGGCGCGCTCCACAGCCTGATCGAGCCGCGTCGTCGATACGCCAAGCTGCACGAGCAGCTCGTGATTCTGCGTCATCAGGCGGCCGAGTTCGCGCAGCTCACCGCCCGCGATGCAGGACTCCGCGCTCGACACCAGCTCGGCGATGCCGTCGAGC
>DASTRX010000075.1:0-81382 GCA_035760985.1 Polyangiaceae bacterium | reverse complement strand
CAGCCCCGCTTGCTTCCCCGGCGTCGGGGAATGGAGTGACGCTGTAGGCCCTTTGCTCGATGGGAGGCTGCTCCGCCTTCAAATGAGCAGCCCGCCAGTCCCCGGAGGGGACTTCGCGTCGGAGCACCGGGTGTCGAGGCTTGGAGCTCGGCGCTCGATGTCGGTTTGCGGCTTTAGAATGGGCCCGCCGGGCGGGCCTGGTCTCGGATGGGGTGTCAGTCGTCTTTGCGGCGCTTTTCCAGGCGAGCCTTGAGGATCTGGAAGTAGCGGCGGGCAACGCCGGCGCTCTCGGCAGCGTGGGTCACGTTTCCGGAGTGGCGGTCGAGCACGCGGCGCACGTAGCGGCGCTCGAACTCGACGACCACGCGTTGCCGGGCTTCGCCGAGCGGAAGCGTCAGCGCTTGCTCGATGATCTGGTCGACGCTGACGGGCTCGGGCCCCGCCGATGATTCGTCGCTCGTGAGATCAGCGAGCTCGCCGAGCGCCAGGTGACGCGCGACCGTGCTGCGCAGCTCACGGACGTTGCCGGGCCAGGGGTGCTCGTCCCAGCCGAGGCGCAGCGCCTGGCTGAGGGACTGCTCACTGCCGCCCAGCTCCTGGCAGAAGTGGCGCGCGAGCACCTGCACATCGCCCTTGCGCCGCCGCAGCGGCGGCAGCTCGATGCGAGCGACCGCGATGCGGTGCAACAGCTCGTCGCGGAAGCGACCAGCGGCCACTTCGCGATCCAGGTCGGAGCGCGTGGAAACGAGCAGGCGAAAATCCGTCTCGATCGGCTGATCTGCACCGATACGGCGCACGCTGCGCCGCTCCAGCACGCGCAGCAGCTGGATCTGCAGCGAGGCCTCCAGCTCGGCAATCTCGTTGATCAGCAGCGTCCCGCCGTGCGCGCGCTCGATCACGCCCGCGCGGCCCTCGGTCAGTCCGGGGCGTGCCCCCGCGACGTAACCGAACAGCTCCGTCTCCAGCAGCGGCCCGGGCACGGCCGTGCAGTCCAGCACCACGAAAGGGCCATCGGCGCGCGGCCCCTGCTCGTGCAGACACTCGGCGAGCAACTCCTTGCCCGTGCCCGGATCCCCTTCGATGATCACCGGCACGTCGGACTGCGCGAGCTTGTCGCACAGCGGATAGAGCCTGCGCATCTCGGTGCTCGCGCCGATCATCCGCCCCCAGGACGTGGCCGTCGACAGCGCGACTTTGACGCCGGATGGCATGCTGTCGAGGCGGAACACCGTGGACCCCGCCTGGATGGTCTCCCCGCCCTGAGCCCAGGCTTCGATGATCTTCACGCCGTTGACACGGGTGCCATTCTTCGAGCCCAGGTCGCTCACCCTCACCCGCCCACCTTCCACGTCCAGCGCCACGTGCCGCCGGGAGACGGTCCGATCCGTCAGGCGGATGTCACACGCAGGGCCTTGCCCGAGCAGGAGGCGCGAGGGCTGGCTGCCATCCAGCGCAAAGGATTGGCCCTGATCCGGCCCCTTCACCACCGTGAGCACGAAAGGCTCCGGGACGGGCGAGGGATCAAAGCTGCCGTGAAGACGGGTGGTGACGTCCTCCGCTCCGGAGGCGCGAGGGGCGCTCGAACCCGCGCCGCTGATATCGAATCGGTCGTTGGGCATAGGAAGCAGTCGCTTTATACGGAGATACCACGAATGGCGGCAAACACCCGGCACGAGCTGGGTTAGACGGTTTGGACCAGCGGGCCGAGGAGCTGCACTGGACGCTCGCGGAGAAACTTGATGTGGTCAGCACCGGCACCGTAGACCTCGCGCACGTGGCAAGGTACGGAGGCGTGATGCGGATTTCCGGGTTGGCCCGAGTGTGGTCGGGTCGCTGGCTTCCGTCAAAATTGAAGTTTGCCGTGGCAGGCGAATGCGGCCCCCGCCGGGTTGCTCCGGGAGCGGTGTGTCTCATCGGGTTGCTTCGGTTGGATCGAGGGAAAATCCCCACTGAAAAATCAGTGGGATATGGCCTAGCAGACCAAACAGCCGGTGGCTGAGTGAGTGTGTTAGACTGAGGGCTGGTGTCAGCAGCGTCTTCCACGGCGGGTGCCTTCCCAGAACGGGTCGGCAAGTACGAGCTGTTACTCCCTCTAGGCACAGGAGGAACGGCGACCGTCTATCTTGCGCGCACCCGCGGTGTTGCTGGCTTCGAGCGCGAGGTCGCGCTCAAGTTGGTGCACGCGCATCTGCGCGGTGATGAAGAGTCCCGCTTGCACTTGCTGGAAGAAGCGCGCCTCGCCGCGCGCATCCGGCACCCTAACGTGGTCTCCGTGACGGAGGTCGACGCCGATGCCGTCGGCGTCTTCCTGGTGATGGACTACGTGGAGGGCGAAGCGCTCTCCGGACTGGTGCGCATGTTGCGCGACCATAATCATCGCCTGCCCACGCGCCTGATCGCGCGCATCATGAACGACGCGCTCGCAGGGCTGCATGCGGCACACGAGCTGCGCGACAAGCAGAACCAGCTCGTGGGGCTGGTGCACAGAGATTTCTCACCGCAGAACATCCTGGTCAGTATCGAGGGCGTGGCGCGGCTCGCCGATTTTGGTGTGGCGAAGGCCGCCAGCCGAACGGTGCGCACCAAAACGGGCCTGGTCAAAGGCAAGGTCGCCTATATGTCGCCCGAGCAGGCGCGCGGGCACCGCGTCGACCGGCGCTGCGATGTCTGGGCCGCCGGAGTCGTGGTCTGGGAGCTGGTGACGGGCCGTAAGCTCTACGACCACGAGGACGACGTCGCCACCTTGCTCAGCGTGGTGACGGAGGAGCCGCCGCGCCTGGCCCAGGTGCTGCAAGGAGTACCGGCGAGCCTCGACGAGGCCGTCGCCTACGCGTTGACGAGCGATGTCACGCGCCGCTGTCCGAGTGCCGAGACGCTGCGCTGCATGCTCGAGTCCGCCTGGGACGAGTGCGGAGGTATGGCGACGCCGGCGGAGCTCGGCGCATTCGTGCGCCAGACCGTCGGACACAAGCTCGCCGAGCGCCGCACGCTGGCGCTGCGCGGGCGCTCGAGCAGCAGTCCCGATCTGACCCTGCCCGCTTCCTCCGCGCCGCTCACCCCGGGCACCGACCCCGAGCTGCCCGCTCCGCGCGAAGACGGCACCAAGACCGCGATCTCGGCCGCGGTGCCCGCTGCAGAGCAGCGCAGCGCGCCGAGCCCCGCACCCGCCTGGCGCCGCCCGTGGGGGATCGCTGTCGCCGCGGCGGCCGCAGTCGCCGCAGTGGCGCTCGGTATCGCAGTGCTGCGACCGACCGAAGCCGTGCGGGCGACCGCCATTCCTCGCCCCGCGGCTGCTCCTTCGCCTGCTGCTGCGCCGCTGGCTGTGGCGCCAGCGACTGCGGCCGAGTCCCGCAGCTCCGAGCGCGACCGTGAATCGCGGAATGATCCGAGAAATCCCGCCCCGATCGAGGTCAGCGACCTGCCCGAGGAGCGCAGCGGCGCGCAGAGCGCTGGCGCAGATGAGAGGCACCGCGATGCGGCCGCCGAGGGCGCCTCGTCGCGGTCGGCGCATCGCACCGGCTCGCAACGCGCGAAATCCGGATCCCACCGCCAGCGCGCGCGCACCAGCCCGAGCGCACGCGGCAGCACGAGCAGCGCGACCCGCAGCGAGAAGTCATCGCTCACCAGCGCGAGCCCGCCCCGAGTGCTGCCGGTTCCGGAGCCCTCGGCGCGGCAGCGGCTGCAACGCCGGCTCAACGCGGCGACGCCGGGCCAACCTCCCGCGCTCCCGATCGCACCCGATCCGTACGACAATCAAAAGTGATGCGTTCGCCGATCCTCGCGCGGAGCTTGCGCGCCCTACGCCTTCTGCTCGCCTCCGTGCTGATCCAGACAGCGGCCGCTCCTGCGCGGGCGGACGAGTCTCACCCGGCGAATTCCACCGAGCTCGCCAAGCAGCGCTTTCAGGAGGCGACCGAAGCCTATCAGGAGGGCCGCTACTCCGCTGCCGCGAGCCTGTTCGAAGCCGCGGACCGTCTGATGCCGCACGCGAGCACCCGCTACAACGCGGCCACGGCGTGGGAGCAAGCCGGCGAGGACGCGCGCGCCGCGACCGGATACGAGGCTGCGCTCGGTATGGAGTCGCTCGATCCAGCGCGCCGCAAGACCGCACAGGAGCGGCTCGCGGGGCTCGAGCAACGGCTCGGGCGGGTGCACGTGCGCGAGCCGCTGGGAGCCCTGGTGACGGTCGATCACGTACAGCGAGAGCCGGTCCCCCTCACATTCTATTTGAGGCCCGGCAGCTACGAGATCCAGGCCGAGTACCGCGGCACGGAGAGCAGGACGAGCACCCAGATCAAGGCGGGCGAGGATCGCGAGATCCGGCTCGACCTGCCCGCCTCGGTCGAGCCGGCGCAGCCGCTGGAGCCCGCCCAGGTCACGCTGCCGCCGAATCCGCCGCCCCCGGTGGATGACTGGTCGAGTCAGAAGACCTGGGGCTGGGTCGGTATCGGAGCCGGTGTTGCACTGAGTGGTGCGGCGATTTTTTTCGGGGTGAAGGCCCTGAATGCAAAGGATCGCTATTCCGCATCCAAGAATACGGATGCCGGCGCGCGTCAGGACGCCGCGGATCTGCGGCTGACCACCAACCTCTTATGGGGCGGCGCGGCCCTGGCTGGTTCGACGGGGCTGGTGCTGTTGCTCACGGCGCCCAAAATCGAATTCTGACATCGACTTCGGAGGATCAAATTGTGATCGGATGACGTCGCAGGGCCGCGGCCGCCCTGAGGATTGCGCGACGGATCGCCTGCGGGGGCCACCCGGGCGCGTCGCGCGAATTCTGTACGGAGCACGCGCGTGCACGCGGCAGCAAGACTGCGAATGGCGGGTTGCGTCGCGGACGCCGTCGCAGACTCGTCGCGTGCGCTGCCGCGCGGCCGCAAGTGTCCCAAACTGCACTCTCGCCCGTGATTTAGTTCCGTTTCAGTTCACCTGGGCTAAAGCCCCAACACTGACCGGCCGAAAGTTACTAATTTGACATGTCGGGGCTACGGATTGATGCTAGTTCCGTCAATACCGTATGCGTGTCACGTGCGATCGCTGCCTCCGGCGCTATGATGTGCCCGACGCCACGGTGAAGGGGCGGAAGATTCGCGCGCGCTGCAAGTGCGGAGCGCGCGTGATCGTTCAAGACGAAGAGCGCGCAGCTCGCTCCAGCGCGAGCGGTTCACAGACGACGGGATCGATTCAGCGCCCCGTTCGTTGGTTCGTCGACATCACGAGCTGGGAGCCGATCGCGATGGATCTGCGCCAGCTCGTTCGGGCTTTTGACGGCGGGCGCATCGACGCAGATACGCTGGTCTGGCGCAAGGGAATGCCGGATTGGCGGCGTCTGCGGGATGTTCCCGAGCTCGCCGAGCGTCTGATGGGGGCGGAGGCGGCCGCCAAGGCCAGTGCAGCGGAAGCTCCGCTCGAAGCGGCGTCCGCTGCGCCGGAGCACCCGCTGCAGCAGAACCGAGCCGAGCGTTCGCGAACACCGCCGGCAAATTACAGCGTCGACGAGCGGGCTCCGGCTGCGGACACGCTCCTGTCGGGAGTCGCGCGCTCTGCGTCTGCGCAGAAGGAAGCCAGCCCTTCGAGCGAGGCTGCGGCCACGATGCCCGGCGCTTCCGCGGCTCCGCACACCCCTCCTGGCGGTTACGGTTCCCCCGAGCCGCCGCGCGTGAAGCCGTCGGATCGGCGTTCTGCAATGGCCGACGGCGCGGGCTTTGGCGCGGTGCATGCCGCTCAGCGACTGACCCCGGGTGCACCGGTGATTTCCGCCAAATCGGGCTCCACGCAAATGGGCTTGTCCGCTGCGGGTCTGACTCCCGCACCGGCCGAGCAGCGCAGCGTCACGCAAACAGGGCTCGCGCCTGCTCCGGAACCCGGGCGGGCAGCACACGCCGAGTCCGCGGACGCCCGCGCCAGCGAAGTGGACGTCGATGTGGCGCGGGTCAGCATGGCGCCGAGCCCACGCAATGCGCGCAGCGCGAGCCCTGCTCCGGGAGCGCGCCGCAGGGCGAGCAGCGACGAGACGCCGGCTCAGAAGCCAGCCTCGATCTCCGTATCATCCAGCGCCCTCGCCCAGGCGTCAGCGGTCCCGAGGGGCAAGCAACTGGTGGCGCTGGGTGTGCTGCTGCTCGGCGCTGGCGTCGTGATGGTGCGCGGCACTTCGACGGATGTGCCCGTGAGTGTTCCGGCCGCGTCTCCGGAGCGCCGGGCATCGGTCGCGTCTGACCTGCCGCGCATTGAAAAGAGCGCGCCGCTGCCGCTGGAGCCCGTGCCAGAGCCGAAGCCCGCCGCTCCGCAGGACGGTGTCGCGCTGGGCGATGTCGCGCAGGGCGGTGTCGTGCAGGGCGGCCTTGCGCACGGTGGTGCTGGGCACGGCGGTGCCGCGCAGGGCGGTGCTGGGCACGCGACGGGCCCGAGCTCCGCGGCGGCAGCACCAGCAAAAGCAGTGCCCGTCGATCCGGTTGCTCAGAACTCCCCGCGCGGGGCGCGCCTCCCTGCGGCTCCGGCGCCGGTCGCCGCGCTGGTTCCGAGCAAGCCAGCGCCGGCGGCGCCCCCCGCCGCGAGCGCTCCCCGCCTGGAGATCCATCCGAGCTCGCCCGAAGCGCCAGCGACTTCCAGTGGCGAGCCGCCGGTGACGGGCCGCGCAGAGATCGCCGCACCTGCGGTGCCAGCGCCAGCGCCGGCACCCCCTGCTGCGCCGATGCCTCCGCCGAGTGCTGTGCCGCCGAGTGCTGTGCCGCCGAGTGCCCCCACCCCGGCGGTCTTCGACGAGAAGCGGGCGCGCGAGCAGATGGGACTGGCGGCGTTCAAGGCCTCGACCTGCAACCAGCTGGGAGACACTCGCGGCAGTGGCCAGGTCAGCGTGGTGATCCAAACCTGGGGGCGCGTCGTGCGGGTCACCCACCAGAATCAGGCCTTCGTGGGGACACCGGTCGGCGTGTGCATCATGGAAGCCTTCCAGCAGGTGCAGGTTCCGCCTTTTGAGGGCGGTCCACGGACGCTGGTGGGCTCGTTCCTGGTGCAGTGAACCTCCCCCTTCAGCCGTTGGCCCGGCGGCGAAGGTCAGGTGGCCACAGAAACAGTCCAGAAATATTCGGGACACGTTAGCGAATTCTCGCGTGTCCGCGTTTCGCGCTGCAGCAGGTTAGGCTTGCGGTGTAGGCGAGCTCCGTACAGAATGGGGCTCGACCGTGGACCAGTCGACCGGTGCCGTTACTACCGGGGCACTCGTGCTCGAGCGCCATCGCTGGGGAGGATGTGTTTGACGCCGCCCGGCTCCTCGCGCAAAACGCGCCAGGAGTAGCTGGTCGACGGCAGACGGTCCGCCAAGTTCCCAGCGACCCGATTTGACCGCAGTTACCAGGCTGTCCCTGGCCGTTGGGCGCAGCCGTGCCCGCGGCAGTCTCTGCCGGGATACCCTGCACCCCGTCCGAGAAATTCCCGCGGGAACAGCCCCGCACCCCGATAATCGTCAATCACTCGAGAAGGACAGAGCGACATGAGTTTGCCGGCAGCCTCGGGCCTCTACGACCCGCGCTACGAACACGATGCCTGTGGTGTGGGCTTCGTAGCGGCGCTGAACGGTCGCCCGTCTCACGCAATTGTGCGGCATGGAATCCAGCTGCTGCTCAATCTCGTGCATCGCGGCGCGAGCGGTTGCGACCCGCTCACCGGAGACGGTGCGGGCCTTTTGATCCAGATGCCCCACGCCTTCTTTCAGAAGGAGTGTGAGGCGCTCGACCTGCCTCTACCGCAGCCGGGCGAATACGGCGTCGGCTTTGTATTCTTGCCTCAGAACGCCGAGCAGCGCCGGCGCTGCGAACAGATTGTCGAGGACAAGATCCTCGCCACCGGCCAGCGTCTGATCGGATGGCGCGACGTGCCCGTGGACTCGAGCGCGTGCGGCCCCCTCGCGCGCCAGAGCATGCCCGTGATGCGACAGGTGATCGTGGGCTCGACCGCGCCCGATGAGAACAGCTTCGAGCGGCAGCTCTACATCATCCGCAAATGGGCGGAAAAGACGGTGCGCGAGAGCGAGCTCGAGGATGCCGGCTTTTACATCACCAGCCTGTCGGCGCGAACCATCGTGTACAAAGGTTTGCTGCGCGCGGAGCAACTCGGCGCCTTCTATCTCGACCTGAACGACAGCTCGATGGTGAGCGCGCTGGCCATGGTGCACCAGCGCTTCAGCACCAACACCTTCCCCACCTGGGAGCTCGCGCAGCCGTTCCGCATGCTCGCGCACAACGGCGAGATCAACACTCTGCGCGGCAACACCGCCTGGATGCGAGCGCGCGAGCAGATCTTCGATCGGGAGGACGTCTTCGGCGAAGATTTCGATCACATTCTGCCCGTGATCAGCCCCAATAACAGTGACTCCGGCTGCCTCGACAACGCCGTGGAGCTGCTGGTCCAGGCCGGGCGCAGCGTGCCGCACGTGATGATGATGCTGGTGCCGGAGGCCTGGCAGAACGACGACCTGATGCCCGCTTACAAGCGGGAGTTCTACGAGTACCACTCGTGCCTGATGGAGCCGTGGGACGGTCCCGCGGCGCTGGCCTTCACGGATGGCAAGCAGATCGGCGCGATCCTGGATCGCAACGGGTTGCGGCCAGCGCGCTGGCTGATCACCAAAGACGGCCTGATCGTCATGGGCTCCGAGACGGGCGTGATCGAAGTGCCGCCCGAGCAGGTGGAGCGCCGTGGTCGCCTGGAACCCGGCCGGATGTTTCTCGTCGATCTCGAGCAGGGCCGCCTGGTCGAGGACGAAGAGCTCAAGCTGAAGCTCGCCCGGGCCAAGCCGTACGGGCGCTGGCTGCGGGAAAACAAGATCAGCTTCGCAGACCTCGAAGATGTCGAGGCCAAGCCTCCGGTCGAGGCCCTGCCCTTGCAGACGCTGCAGAGCCTGTTCGGCTACACGCTGGAGGATCTGCGCATGCTGATGGCGCCCATGGCCGAGAAGGGCGAAGAAGCTGTCGGCTCGATGGGCACAGACACGCCGCTGGCCGTGCTCAGCGACGAGCCGCAGCTGCTCTACAACTACTTCAAACAGCACTTCGCCCAGGTTACCAACCCCGCGGTCGACCCGATCCGCGAAGAGCTGGTGATGAGCCTCAAGACCTATATCGGTCAAGAGGGCAACCTGCTACGCGAGCTGCCGGATCAGGCGCAGATGCTGGAGCTGCCGCATCCGGTGCTGACCAATGAGGAGCTCGCGAAGCTGCGGCACGGCCACATCGGCTTTCAGCGCCACCCACATACGCTGAAGATGTTGTTCCCCGTCGCGCACGGCGCTGCAGGTCTGAAAGCGGCGCTCGACGAGCTCTGTCGCCAGGCGTCCGTGGCGGTCCAGGAGGACCACAGCTTCATCATCCTGAGCGATCGAGGTGCCACCGCGGAGCTCGCACCGGTGCCCGCCCTGCTGGCGGTCGGCGCCGTGCATCACCACCTGGTCCGCAACGGCACGCGCGTGAAGCTGGGCATCATCGTCGAGACGGGTGAGGCGCGCGAAGTTCACCATTTCGCGCTGCTGACGGGCTACGGCGCCGGAGCCATCAATCCCTACGTCGCGCTCGACAGCATCGCCGCTGCCGTGAAGCGCAAAGAGATCGCGGGCGTCAGCGACGCCTATGTGGCTCAGAAGCACTATATCAAGGCGCTCAACAAGGGCCTCTTGAAGGTGATGAGTAAGATGGGGATCAGCACGCTGCAGAGCTATCGCGGCGCGCAGATCTTCGAAGCGATCGGGCTCTCGTCCGAGCTGGTCGAGCGCTACTTCACCGAGACCGCCTCGCGCATCGAAGGCATCGACCTCGAGGTGATCGCGGAGGAATGCCGGCGCCGGCACGCGCAAGCTCTGCCCCGGCGCGGCCCGACGCGCATCTCGATCGGCGGCAACTATCACTACCGCGCTCAGGGCGAACGCCACCTGTGGAGCCCGCGGGCCATCGGCGCCTTGCAGCGCGCAGTGCGGCTCGAGGACGTGAAGAGCTACGCGGAGTACGCCGAGCTGATCAATTCACAGGGCGACGGCGCCATCACGCTGCGGAACCTGTGGCAGCTGGATTATCCCGCCAAGGCCGTCGACATCTCGGAGGTGGAGCCTGCCAGCGAGATCGTCAAGCGCTTCGCCACCGGCGCGATGAGCTTCGGATCGATCAGCGCGGAGGCCCACGAAAACCTGGCGCTGGCGATGAACCGCATCGGCGGCCGCAGCAACACCGGCGAAGGCGGAGAGAAGCCCGAGCGCTTCGTGGACGACCGGCGCAGCGCGATCAAACAAGTCGCGTCCGGGCGCTTCGGTGTCACGACGTACTACGCAGTCAACGCGGATGAGCTGCAGATCAAGATCGCCCAGGGTGCCAAGCCGGGCGAAGGCGGGCAGCTTCCGGGCCACAAGGTGGACGCGATCATCGCCAAGACGCGCTTCTCCACGCCCGGCGTCACGCTGATCTCCCCCCCACCCCACCACGACATTTACTCGATCGAGGATCTGGCCCAGCTGATCTTCGACCTGAAGATGGTGAATCCGCGCGCACGCATCAGCGTCAAGCTGGTGGCGGAGGCGGGGGTGGGCACCATCGCGGCCGGCGTCGCAAAGGCGCACGCCGACGTGATCCTGATTTCGGGTCATGACGGCGGGACGGGCGCTTCTCCCTTGACCTCGATCAAGCACGCCGGTGTGCCCTGGGAGCTGGGCATCGCCGAGACGCACCAGGTCCTGGTCAAGAACGACCTGCGTGGGCGGGTGTCACTGCAGGCGGACGGGCAAATGCGCACTGGTCGCGACGTGGTGATCGCGGCGCTGCTCGGCGCCGAGGAGTTTGGCTTCGCCACGGCCCCGCTCGTCGCTTCGGGCTGCATCTTGATGCGCAAGTGCCACCTCAACACTTGCCCGGTGGGCATCGCCACGCAGAACCCCGAGCTGCGCAAGAAGTTCGAGGGCAAGCCCGAGCACGTGATCCGCTTCATGTTCTACGTGGCCGAAGAGGCGCGGGAGATCATGGCCAAGCTCGGCTTCCGCACGGTGACGGAGATGGTCGGTCGCGTGGACCGGCTGAAGACGCGCAACGTGTCCGATCACTGGAAGACCTCGCGGCTCGACTTCACGAAGGTGTTGATGCCGGCCTCGGCAGCGCCGGGCGTGAGCGTCTTCAAGTCGCAGGAGCAAGACCACGGCATCGATGTCGCCTTTGACCGCGACCTGATCGAGCAGTGCCGCCCGGCGATCGAGCAGCGCACTCCGGTGTCGCTGAAGCTTCCGATCCGCAACATTCATCGCACGGTGGGCACGATGCTGGCCGGCGAGATCACCCGCAAGCACGGTCCCGCGGGGCTGCCCGAAGGCACCATCCGCGTGAGCTTCGAGGGCACGGCGGGCCAGAGCTTCGGCGCCTTCATGGTCCGCGGGATGGACTTCACGCTCTCGGGCGATGCCAACGACTACGTCGGTAAGGCCATGGCCGGCGGTCGCCTCGCCATCCATCCACCCAAGGGCTCCACGTTCGCGGCCGATCAGAGCACACTGGTCGGTAACACGGTGCTGTACGGAGCGACCGGCGGTCGGGCGTTCTTCAACGGCACCGCCGGGGAGCGCTTCGGCGTCCGCAACAGCGGCGCCACGACGGTGGTCGAAGGCGTGGGCGACCATGGTTGCGAGTACATGACGGGTGGCTTGGTCGTGATCCTCGGCGAGACGGGGCGCAACTTCGCGGCCGGCATGAGCGGCGGTCTGGCCTACGTGCTGGATGAGGCAGGTCAATTCGCCAGCCTCTGCAACACCGAGATGGTGACGCTGGAGAGCGTCAGCGACGCGGAGGAGATCGCCTCCCTGCGCGCGCTGCTGGAGGAACACGTCCAGTGCACCGGGAGCCAGAAGGCGCAGCGCCTGCTAGACAACTGGGGCGCGAGCGTGCGTTCCTTTGTCAAGGTGTTCCCCAACGAGTGGCGTCGCGTCTTGAAAGAGCGCGCGGAGGTCACCCTGGAGCGCAAGTCGGCGTCGCGCGCCGAGCGCGAGCCGCGTCAGGCCGCGGGCAGCTGAGCATTTCGAACAGACCGTCAGACCGTCAGCAGAGAGCAGAGCATCGTGGGAAAGATCACCGGCTTCATGGAGTTCGGGCGGGAAGAGCCTGAGAAACTCCCGGTAAAGAAACGCCTCCAGAATTACGCCGAGTTCGAGTTGCCGGTGCAGGAGGGGCGCCTGCGAGAGCAAGGGGCCCGCTGCATGGACTGCGGCATTCCCTTCTGCAACACGGGCTGTCCGCTGGGCAACTTGATCCCCGACTGGAATGACCACGTCTACCGTGGCGATTGGTCCAGCGCCTCGGCGTCCTTGCACGAGACCAACAACTTCCCCGAGGTCACGGGCCGCGTGTGCCCTGCCCCGTGTGAAGCCGCGTGCGTGCTGAACATCAACTCCGAGCCGGTGTCGATCAAGCTGATCGAGAAATCGATCGCGGACACGGCGTTCGAGTCCGGAGCGCTGCTGCCGGAGCCTCCCCGCCTGCGCACCGGCAAGCGCGTCGCCGTCATCGGGTCCGGCCCGGCTGGGCTCGCAGCTGCCCAGCAGCTGAACCGTGCCGGGCACCAGGTCGTCGTGTTCGAGCGTGACGATCGCATCGGCGGGCTGCTGACCTATGGCATTCCCGATTTCAAGCTCGAGCTGCGCGTCGTCGAGCGCCGTCTGCGACAGTTGCGGGAAGAGGGTGTCGAGTTCCGCGCGGGCGTGGATGTCGGAAAGGACATCACTGGCCAGCAGCTGCAGGATCAGTTTCATGCCATCTGCGTGTGCATTGGATCGCGGGTGCCGCGTGACCTGGACGTGCCTGGGCGGCAGCTATCCGGCGTTCATTTCGCCATGGATTTTCTGACCCAGCAGAACAAGCGGGACGCTGGGGATCGGCTCGATCCGGCGCAGGACATCCTGGCCAACGGCAAGCGCGTCGTGGTGATCGGTGGTGGCGACACAGGCAGCGACTGCATCGGCACCTCGAACCGTCAGGGTGCGATCAGCGTGGCCAATCTCGAGCTCATGCCGCGTCCGCCGGACCAGCCTGCAGCCCACACTCCCTGGCCGCTGTGGCCGCTGATGTACCGCACTTCCAGCTCACACGAGGAAGGCGTCGAGCGAGATTTTGCCGTCAGCACGACCGAGTTCGTCAGTGAGAACGGCAAGGTCCGGGCGCTCCGGTGCGTGCGGCTGGAGCCGAAGCAGGGGCGGCTGGAGCCGATCCCGGGTTCCGAGTTCGAGCTGCCCGCAGATCTGGTGCTGCTCGCCATGGGCTTCGTGCACCCGGAGCGCGGCGGGATCGTGCAGCAGCTGGGGCTGGAGCTGACGGAGCGCGGCAACATCAAGGTCAACCGCAACATGATGACCGCTGTTCCCGGCGTGTTCGCCGCTGGCGACGCCCAGCGCGGCCAATCGCTGGTCGTGTGGGCCATCGCTGACGGCCGTCGTGCGGCGCGCGAGGTCGACCGCTATCTGATGGGTCGCTCCGAGCTGCTGACGCCGAAGCTCGCCGGCGTGCTCCGCTGAGCCGAGTCAGGCGGAGTCGGGTCTGGCCGAGCTGAATCCCTGATCCGGGAGCGGCTCGGCCGAGCTCTCCTGCAGCCCCTGCAGGATGCTAGCGCGCACCGTCGCCACGAGCTCATCCGTGCGAGGCCGGCCATAACTCCGTACATCTATCGGGGGCCGGATCACCACGCGTACGGTTTGCCCCTTGTGCACGTGGTTCTCCTTGGCCCGCAATACGCGCAGCGTGCCGTCCACAGCGAGCGGCAGGATGCGCAGCCCAGCGTCCAGGGCCAGGTGGAAGCCCCCGCGCTTGAACGTGCCGAGTTGGCCGTCCAGGCTCCGGGTGCCTTCGGGCGCGATCCAGACGCTGGTCTGGTCGCGCTGCAGCCGTTCGCGCGCCGCGGAGAGACTGCGCACCGCTTTCGCGCGCCGAGAGCGATCGACCTCCACGAACCCCGAGTAGCGCATGGCGCTGCCCATCACCGGAATGCGAAATAGCTCCTGCTTGGCCACCATGCGGATCGGGATGGCGAGGGCCTGGAACACCACCGGGATATCAAAGTGAGACTGGTGATTGCTCATCACCACGAAGCTCTCCCCTGCCACCAGGTGCTCGCGCCCCTTCGTCTCGATCGTGATGCGCGCGAGCCGCACCAGATTGCGCGACCAGCTGTCCAGGCGCTGGTCGCACTTGCGTGCGCTCACCCTGTCCAGCCAGCCATCGAGGATGGTGGGTACGCAGATCTTCACCGTCTCGTAGGCAGCCAGTGCCAGAACATCTGCCGAGAACACAGCCCGCTCCTTGATCAGTGGCAGTTACGGCTCGGAGCGGGGAATGTCCCCGCGCAGCCAGGGTAGCGCGCCCGAGTCTTTCACTTCGCCCAGCGAAACGATCTTCACCGGTTTCTGCGGATCCCCGTGGGCGGCTCCCGGGGCGGGAGATTTGACGTTCACCCACCAGACGTCGAAAGCCAGCAGTCGATCCTGGGGTCGCTGGGTGCGCTGGTGGTAACGCTCCAGATACTCCCTCAGCAGCTGACGATAGCCAGCGTAGCGCGGGAAGAACATCTTGAGGTGATAGTCGCACCAGAACTGGTTCTGACCCCAACCGACGTCCGTCTCGGGATTGAAGTCGGGCGCTTCGCCGGTCAATGGATCCAGCTTGCGACCATCGACCGTTCGAGCATCCACGACCAGCCTGCCGTCCTCATAGGGCGGCTCCGGCGCGAACATGCGCCAGCCCTGATACAGCCGAAACGTGTCCACGAACGCCAGCAACGCGGGCGGTTGCGAGCCGTGCTCGAGGTGGGCTCGCGCCCAGTCGTTGTCCGTCCTCAGCTGATTGACGGTCATCACCAGCGCCAGAATGACCAGCGCTTCGCGCACGGCGACGCTCGTGGAGGTCAGCACGTCGGGCCAGACGCGCGGCACGGCGGGGGGCGCAGGCTCCTCGGAGACCCGGGCGCCAGCCGGCGCGCGAACGCCACATTGCCCCAGCCCCAGCTGCGCCGAGAGCGCGTGGCGGCGCCGCGAGACGGCGACGTAACCGAGGCGAGCCAGCCAGGACAGCCCGGGAATGCGCAGCAACCAGCCGCTGCCGAGCCCCGCCAGCGGCAATGCGCTCAGGATCTCGGCCGCTGCTCGCTCACGGAAATATCGCTTCCCGTCGGGCGTGAGGGTCACCACGGTCTCGTCCAGCAGCTCGGGGGTCAGATCGTCGGGGATCTCGGACCGCTCGTCATTGCCCACGAACCGCAAGCGCTCGAACACGTCCCAGCGCTGCAGAATGCGGCAGATCTGCAGGCAAATGCCGCAATCGGCGTCGTAGATCACGGTCAGCGGCGCGCGCGGTTTTGCCAGGCGCAGACGCAACCAGTTCCAGTCGGCGGCGGAGAGCGTCAGGAAGAAGAAGCTCACCATCACGTAGGAGAACGGGCCGAGCCGCGCCGAGGCGGCGATGCCTCCGTGCAGACCCAGCGCGAACAGAAAGGCGATCCGCCGCAGCCAGAGCTGCCGAAACGGCAGCAGCAGCAGCACGGAGAGCGACCATTCCACGACCAGCGTGGCGTAGGTGAAGCCCTGCAGCAGCCAGAACGGCGCGTGTTCCCGCGCGTAGATGCCGAACCAGGTCACGATCCGGTTCTGGTACAGGAACCAGTGGATCGCGGAGCCATTGCGCCAGCCCTCGCCGCTCTTGTGGACCGCGTTGAAAAAGTAGATGGCGCTCCACTGGAACAGCAGCGCGAAGATCGCCAGCGAGTAGAAGGCTTGCGCGGCCTCCGGCGTACGCTGCCTGCGGTTGAGGTCGGCGCTGCCTTGCTCGGCGCGGTCGCGCAGCGAGGCGATCAGCGCATCCACCGACAGCCGCTTGCCGAGCGGCAAGAACAACGCCCAGAACGTCAGCAGGTTGATGACGACGGTACCGCCGTTCTCGACCATCAAGTTACGTGCGTCCAGGCTCGTGATGCAGATGAACGAAAGCGCGTGGAACAGCCGCGTGCGATAGCCCAGCGTGAAGGTCAGAAAGATCGCCAGCGTGATCGCAAACGCCACGTTGACCTCGGGCAAGGTCGAGAAGGCGTGGTACAGGGAGACCACGCCTCTGCCCAGCGGGCGAAAGAGCGAGAAGTGGTTCGGAAGGATCCCGTCGTTCGTATAGAAGTCGCGAGCGACTCCCCAGCAGTTCAGCAGCTGTCCGATCAGGACCGAGCCGAGAACGACGCGGAAGAAACCGAGCCAGCGCAGATCGGCGCGGCAGTAATGCTCCTCGAACCAGGCCACAACCTGTGGTAGCCGGCCAACCGGACCGTGCTTTGTCGTTTCCGCCACGGGCGGGCGGGACTCTAGTTGCCCCGATCCCTCGAGGCGATGGGAATTTCACGCGCCGGCGAACGGAAGCACACCGTCTGCTCTTTGGGTTTTTTTCGCCCAATGTTTTAGGCTGCACGACAAGACTCGGATCGTCCTGCCGTTAGCTCCGCGTCGAGGCGATTCGACGAGACTCCCATGAAAGTACAGTGCGGACAGTGCCCAGCTAAATATGCCGTCGCTGACGAGCGCCTCCGCGACAAGAAGGTCAGGATCCACTGCCGTCGCTGCAACGCTTCGATCGTGGTTGACGGCAAGGTGAGTCCTCCGCTGGTCACCTCCACCCCGGCGCATCGTTCCGTCCGGCCCCTCTCCAGCGTGCCGGCGCCCGAGAGCGCCCCCCCGCCTTCGAGGCCTTCGAGCCCTGACCAGGACTCGCTGCCTTCACCTCGCCCGATGGCGCACACGATGATGGGCGGACTCGAAGCCCCCGTGGCCCGGCATCTCGTTGCCGAACAGCTGCAGCGGCAGGAAACCCTGCCGTTGCCCACCCGCAACGACGGGTGGACTGCGTTTCGTCCCGGCATGCCGGGAGCCGACCGCGGCTTCACCGAGCCGCCCGCGCGCGGCGAAGCGGATCGCTGGCGCGTCGCGCTGACTCAGCAAGACCTGCGCTGGATGAGCACGGAGGAGATCGTCGATGCGTTTCGCGACGGCGCGGTCAAGTCCGAGACCTTCGTGTTTCGCGCCGGCATGCCCACGTGGGTGACCTTGCTGGAAGTGACGGAGATCGCGCAGGCGCTGGCGGACGCGCACCTGGTCTCGTCGCCCCTGCGCGCTCCCGACGCGCTCCAGCTCGCCGAAGAAGAAGAGTACGCCTTGCCAGCGGAGGCGCGGCTCTCTTCCCTGCCACCGCCACGCAAGGCCAACCGGGCGCGCGCCGCGGCCAGTCCGGATGCCGACGCAGTTGGCGAGAGCGCCAATGACCCAGAAGAATCCCTGCCCTTTGCGCTGGTCAACGAGCGCTCGAATGGTTCGAAGAAGCCGGACCCCTTCGCCGACGAGAGCGGCGACCATCCAGTGGCCGCCCTCGATGCCGCGCTGAAGCAGCTGGAGCAGCGCGAGAGCGGGGCGCGTGAAGCCGCCGCGTACGAGGCCGCGAAGGCGCCCCCCGCGCTGGAACCGACCGTTCCCTTACCGGCAGCGGTCGCACCTGCAACGACGTCGGCGCCCGTGGCGAGCCCGCTCGAACCCGCTCCGGCGCCTGTTGCCGAGCCGACGAGCAAGCGCGGTGGCTCGGTCTGGATTTGGGTCATCTTGACCCTCCTGCTGGCGGCCGCTGCCGCCTACTTCTTCGGACCTCGCTTGGGCTTCAAGCTCCCGTGATGTAGGACCGGGCCCGCGCGCTAGCCCGCGACCTCGATCAAGCTGGCCCGCGAGCCACCTGGGTACAGGAGTCGTGAGGGCGCCACATCGCGCGCGAGGTTAATTTTTCAGCCAGCGTGTCGGCGGTCCGAGCAAAACGCCGCGGGCACCGTCGAAACTTTCCCTCGCTCCTGGAGCTCCGTTCCGATCGCGCAAGAGCCCGGGCTGCCGCGCTGCTCGAAGACACGTGCGCGAAATCCCGGCGCTCGCGCGAGCAGCCCAGAACGCCTGCGTCGCTGTGTGAGCGCCTCAGAAGACCGGAGTGGGGCGCGAAGGGCGCCCGCTCGCGCAGATGAGCTCCAGAACTGGCAATCGCGAGTGCCCTATTTGATCAAATCGCGTTAGAACCATCCCGACTCCGGGTCTCCGCCGTTCCGGCTCGAAAGCGTTCGGCGGCTCGAGAGAACACTCGCGACTCCCAACCCCCAATCGGTACGAAAACTCGATGGCGACCAAGAACTCTCTGACCATTACCGACAACCGCACCAGCAAGACCTATGAACTTCCGATCGTCGACGGAACTGTTCCCACGATGGGGCTGCGCGCCATCAAGACCGACGACAAAGACTTTGGGTTGATGGGCTACGACCCGGCGTTCATGAACACGGCGTCCTGCCGTTCGTCGATCACGTTCATCGATGGGGACGAGGGCATCTTGAGGCACCGCGGTTACCCGATCGAGCAGCTTGCCGAGAAGTGCTCGTATCTGGAGGTCGCATACCTGCTGCTGAACGGGGATCTGCCCACCCCCGCGGCGCTGGAGACGTTCACGGCCGAAATCGCGGCGGAGAGCTCGCTGCACGAGAACATGAAGGGGTTCATCCAAAGCTTCCTGCCCAACGCGCACCCCATGGGCATGCTGATCGGGGCCATGGGCGCGCTGGGTACGTTCTACCCGGATGCGAAGCAGGTGCTCGATGCCAAGGTCCGGCGCCGGCAGATCGCGCGCATCATCGCGCAGATTCCGATCATCGCCGCCTGGAGCTACCGGCACGGCGTGGGCAAGCCCTTCGTCAATCCCGACCCCACCCTGGGCTACACCGCCAACTTCCTGAGCATGATGAAGCGCGGGTCCGAGCCGCACTACGCGGCCCATCCGGACATCGTCAAGGCGCTGGATGTGCTGTTCATCCTGCACGCCGACCATGAGCAGAACTGCTCCACCAACACCATGCGCGCGATCGGCAGCTCGCAGGCGGATCCCTTCTCGGGCGTGGCTGGCGCGGCCGCGGCGCTCTACGGCCCGCTGCATGGCGGCGCGAACGAAGCCGTGCTCCACATGCTGAACGAGATCGGGACCATGAGCGCCGTCCCGGAGTTTATCAAGGACATCAAGAGTGGCAGCGGCGGCCGCCGTCTGATGGGCTTCGGTCACCGGGTGTACAAGAACTACGACCCGCGCGCGAAGGTGATCAAGGGCCTCGCCGATCGCGTGTTCGACATCCTCGGCAAGCAGAACCCGCTGCTGCAGATCGCGCGTGAGCTCGAGCGCATCGCCCTGCAAGACGAGTATTTCGTGAAGCGCAAGCTGTACCCGAACGTGGATTTCTACTCCGGCCTCATCTACCAGGCGCTCGAGATCCCGATCGATCTGTTCCCCGTCATGTTCGCCATCCCGCGCGCCTCGGGCTGGCTCGCGCAGTGGGAGGAGCTGCTCATGGACAAGGAGCAAAAGATCGCCCGTCCCCGCCAGATCTACACGGGCATCATGCTGCGTGACGTGAAGCGCTGAGCGTCAGCCCCGTGGTTGCGGGTCCCGACGAGGGTGCCCTGCAACCTGGAAGTCCTGGGCCCTGGGTGCTGTCGCTCGGGGCCAGCTTTTTTGTGCGTCGAAGATGGATGGCCGGGCTGCTGCTGGGCATCACCGGGCGTCACCTCGGGGCAACGGCGGCTCTCAGCGCAAGAATTCCTGAATGCCGTCGCAGACTTCATCCTGCTCGCGTTCGCCAAGGGCGAACCAGAGCGGCAAGCGCAGCAGGCGAGCGGAGAGATCCTCGGTCACGGGCAGCGCGCCCTCTTCATAGCCCCACTTGCGTCCCATCGGCGAGAGGTGGAGCGGGACGTAGTGGGACACGGCCTGGATCCCCTTCTGGCGCAGGTGGGTGGCAAGCCCTTCGCGGGCCTGCTCATCACGCAGCAGGATGTAGAACATGTGGTAGTTCTGCTTGCAGTGCGCGGGCACACGGGGGCCGCGCAGCGCCCCGCTGCGTTCGAGGGGTGCCAGGCGTTCGGCGTAGCGCTCGTGGATCTGGCGGCGGCGCTGCAGGATCGGATCGAGCTGTTCCAGCTGCGCTTGCAGGAAAGCGCAGGTGATCTCGGCAGGGAGGAACGAGGAGCCGACGTCGACCCAGGTATACTTGTCGATTTCGCCGCGAAAGAACTTTTGCCGGTTGGTGCCCTTATCGCGAATAATCTCTGCGCGCTCCAGCAGCGCGCGATTGTTGATCGTCAGCGCGCCGCCTTCGCCGGAGACGTAGTTCTTCGTGTCGTGGAAGGAGTACGCCCCCAGATCGCCGATCGAGCCGAGCGCGCGCTCGCGGTAATAGGCGTGCACGCCCTGTGCGGCGTCCTCTACCACCAGCAAGCCGTGCTTCTTGGCGAGTTGATTGATGCTGTCCATCTCGCAACCGACGCCGGCGTAATGCACGGGGCAGATGGCTTTGGTTCGGGGGGTGATCGCAGCTTCGATCTTGGTTTCGTCGAGGTTGAGCGTGTCGGGACGGATGTCGACAAACACCGGGCGCGCGCCGGCGCGCACGAAGGCGTTGGCCGTGGACACGAAGGTGTACGAGGGCAGGATGACCTCATCGCCCGGCTGCAGGTCGCAGAGCAGCGCCGCCATCTCCAGCCCCGCAGTGCAGGAGGGCATCATCAGCGCCTTGGCGGCGCCGAACCGTTCTTCGATGAAACGCGCGCAACCCTTGGTGAAAGGCCCGTCGGCAGCGATCTGGCCGGCGCCGATTGCGCGGCTGACGTATTCGCTCTCCTTGCCCGAAATGTAAGGCTTATTGAACGGGATTCGATGGGCCATGACGTGTTCGACTGACTTTCTCCAGGCCGGCGTGGCGTTGTCTTCGCAGACATACCATCCTCGGGTGGCCCGCCGGGCCGGGCAAGTTTCACCGTCAGGAGAGCATGCGGCGGCCTCGAACGCCACCGACTCCAGAAACTAACGGTTCCGGATGGGACGGCTAAAGCGCTTGCCCGTTGCTCTGGCGAGCTCGCTCCGGGTGGCCGACTACGAGCTTCGGCGTGGACGCTGAGGGCAGAATACCCAGTGCCTCCGCCAACGCCTCGGCGCCGCGCCGGTGATGAAACTCACGCGCTACCTTCTGTCGCGAGGTTTGGCTCAAGCGTTGAGCCAGCTCTGGATCGTCCAGGATGCGAGCGATCGCGTCAGCCAGCGCTGCGCCGTTCTGCGCGGGCACCATCAGGGCGTCCACGCCCGGATCGATCAGCTCCCGCATGCCGCCTACGTCCGTCACCACGGCAGGCGTCTCCATGGCCATCGCTTCCATGGCGGCGACGGAGATGCCTTCGTCGAGGCTCGCCAGCACGAAAACGTGTGCAGCTTCAATGCACTGGCGATGCCGCTGTTCGGATACGGAGCCCAGAAACTCCACGCTGCCCTCCAGCTGCGAGCTGCGCACCTGCTCCTCCAGAGACTGCCGGTAGCCGGTGATCCCCTCCTCGCCGCCGGCGATCTGCAGCCGCACTTGCCGGCCGCGCTGAACCAGCGAGGCAACGGCCTCCAGCAGGAATTTGTGGCCCTTGACCGGGTGCAGCCGCCCGCAAGTGTAGATCCGGCAGACCTCACCGGCCTGCCAGGGGCGATACGGTGCACTGCGCTGCGCCTGGTCGAGATCGACCCCCATGGGCGCGATCCAGATCCTTTCGGGGGCCACGTCCGCCAGTTGTTGCTCGACTTCGGCCAGCAGGCGCCGCGACATGACCAGCGCGAAGGACGCGCCGCGCCATTTTTCAGCCTGATTGGGCCCGTATCCCTCCAGCGAGGCGAGCAACGTCAGGCTGTAGTTGATGCCGCTGAGGCGGGAGGCGAACGCGGCGACGTGCGCGGCGTCACCCGCGGACAGCACATGCAGTTGGTTCCAGCCGCGCTCGCGAGCCAGAGCTGCGAAGCGCGCGCCGATCAGGATCAGCGCCGCGACCTTCAGCCGCTGCGTGACCTTCACGTCCTTGATCTCGAGCGGTACGAGCAGACAGCGCGCGAGCGCTTTGGGGCCCGCCCGGAGCAAAGCCTTGGCGGATTCGCTGACGTCCCGGCGGGAGAACGGCACCAGGTAGTGCGTCAACCGCATCGCCTCTTCCGACCACTCGTGGCAGATGGTCTTGGGCCGCCGGGTGGAGACCAGATCAGCCTCGATGCCGAGCTGCTCCAGCGCGCGCCGCTCGCGCCAGATCCAGGTGTGAGTCTGCCCCGGGAATTCGGGCACGAGGTAACCGATGCGTGCTTTCATCGCGCAGTCTTTACCCCTGTCGCCCGCGAAGTGCCAAGTAGGCCGAACAGGCCTCCAGAGCCAAAATGCCACGCTTCTGGCGAGCCTGCATGCTCCCGAAACGCGGCTTCCTCGCAGCGGATGCGGGCGCGCAGCAGCGGCGCGTTCAAGAGCGTGAAGACCAGCGCGCACAGCCACGCGGAGTGCACGAGCGGGATCGCCAGGCCTTCCAACACGACCACCAGGTAGTTCGGGTGGCGCAGGAAACGATAGGGGCCGCCGGACTCCAGTGGCATGCCCGGGATCACCAGGATGCTCACGTTCCAGCGCGGGCCCAGGGTAGCCACGGTCCAGTAGCGTGCTGCCTGACACGCTGCGACGACGGCCAGGCAGGGCCAGCCCAGCGCGGGGCTGAAGGGCCGCGCCCCGAACCAGACCTCGATCAGGCAACCGCAAAGAAATGCCGTGTGCAACAGCTTGATGGGCGGGAGCTGGCGCGCACCGAACTCGAGCGCCCCGCGCGCGAGCGCCCAGGCTCGATTGCGGCGACTGAGCAGGAGCTCGCTGACCCGCTGCACGGCGATCAGCACGATCAAGCCAGTGTAGACAGCCTGGCTCACCATTCGAGCAGCAGCAGCTCCGAGCAGAATCCCGGCCCGGTTGCCATCAGCAGCGCGCGTTCCCCGGGCGCGGGCCGCCGTGACTGCCAGGTGTTGGCGAGCACCACGAGCACCGAGACGCTCGACAGGTTGCCGTTGGCGCGCAGCTGCTGCCAGCTCGGCTCGAGCTGGCGGTCGCTCAGCTCCAGTGCTTGCTGCAGGGCATCCAGCACCTTGGGGCCACCGCTGTGCAGCACCCAGTGTTGCACGTCCCGGCGCGCGAGCCCCTGGTCGCCGAGAAAGCGATCCACCTCCTCGCGCGCGCGCTGCCGCACCAGGTCAGGCACCTCCGCGGACAGCACCAGCTCGAGGCCGTGGCTGCCCACGTTCCAGCCCGTCAGGTGCTCGGTCTCCGGATAAAGGATGGAACGTGACGCGACCACGCGCGGACCTGAAGCCCGGGGCGAGAAGATCACCGCGGAGGCACCATCGCCGAACAGACCGCTGGCGAGCAGGTTGGCCACCGAGAGATCCCCCTGTTGCCAGGTCAGGCTGCACAGCTCCAGGGCCAGCAGCGCGACGTTGCGGTCGGGGTGGGCCCTCGAGAACTCGGCGGCCCGCGCCAGACCGCCGACCCCTCCCGCGCAGCCCAGGCCGAAAATCGGCGTGCGCTGAAGCAGGGGGTTGAGCTGCATGCGATTCACCAGCCGGGCATCGATGGAGGGCGTGGAGATACCTGTCGTCGAAACGAACAGCAGGTGCTGGAGGTCTGCCGGTTGCAGCTCGGCTTGCCTCAGCGCCGCCGCCAGCGCCCGCTCACCGAGATCGACCGCGCAGCGAACATACTCGCGGTTGCGTTCGGTGAACGAGCGCAGCCCCGCGTACCTTTCGAGCGGCAGCGCAAGCTGCCGGGTCGCGACCTCGGAGCGCGCATGGAAGCTCTGGAGCCGGCTGAAAACGTGCGGAGAGTCCTGCCATTGCTGGCGGACTTCGGCCAAGAGCTGGGCCTGGCTGTAGTGGTGATCGGGGAATGCGGGGGCGACGGCAGCAATCTTCACTCGTGCCCACGATACCGCCTCCCGCGCGGAGCGGTAGCGCGACCGCCGCCCCGACTCGATGTGCCGCGCCCCGCGCGCTCGGAGCTCGCCGCCGCGCTCCCGCGACCCGGCGACCGAAATGAGGGCTGTCCAGGAGCAGATGAAAAATCGGCCCCCGGAGCCGCTGGAAGGCGGGTGCAGCGCTGCAACAGGGCCCCCGTGCCCTGTAACTTCCCTCACGGGGCACTAGGCTGGGGGCCATGCAGACTTTTCTTCGCGCGGCTTGCGCGGTCAACGGCTTTCTGGGGGTCGCGCTGGGGGCGTTCGGGGCCCACGGGCTGAAGACTCGCCTCGCCGACGTCAGCGACGCGGCTCAACGGCTCGGCTGGTGGCAGACGGCCTCGCACTATCACCTGGTGCACGCGCTGGCGCTCGGAATCCTGGCGAGCTGGGCCGCGCGAGGCGCGGACCGCGGTTTGCGGCTCGCAGGAGGTGCGATGGTGACGGGAATCGTATTGTTCTCGGGCAGCCTGTACGCCATGACGCTCACGGGCCAAACCGGGCTCGGTGTGATCACGCCGCTCGGTGGCTTGGCCTTCTTGATCGGTTGGGGGGCAGTCTTGGTGAACGCCGTCACGAAGCGCGGCTAGTACCGTTCGGCCAAATTTCGGGTTGCTCTGCGGTCCTCGTCGTTCCTGCGCTCCCTTCGGGCGCGACGTACCCACGGCCGCTCGCGCTTCACCCGCGAGCGGCGTGGTGCTATGCCTGCTCGACCCGCCACGCGGGCACAGCAAGGATTCGTTGAGAACATGAGTGGGCATTCCAAATGGGCGACCATCAAGCGCAAAAAAGGCGCTCTCGACGCCGCCCGCGGCAAGGTGTTTACGCGGCTGACCCGCGAAATCTCGATCGCCGCTCGCATGGGGGGCGGAGACCCAAACGGCAACGCTCGCCTGCGCAAGGCCATTGCGTCCGCCAAGGCGGAGCAAATGTCGGGCGACAAGATCGATCGGGCCATCAAGCGTGGCACCGGCGAGATCGAGGGCGTGAGCTACGAAGAGGTGCTGTATGAGGGCACGGGGCCCGGCGGCACGCTGCTGCTGGTCGAGGGTACGACCGACAACAAGAACCGCACCGTGGCCGAGTTGCGCAAGATTTTCGACAAGCACAATGGTGCGCTGGGCAGCAGCGGCACTGCGGCATGGGCGTTCGATCGCCGTGGAGCATTGACGATCGCCAGGTCGGCCACCGAAGAGCAGATCATGGAGTCTGCGGTCGAGGCCGGTGCGGAAGACTACTCCGATGACGGCGAGAACTGGATCGTCTACACGCCGCTCGAGCTGCTGGACGAGATCACGGCCGCCGTCGAGAAGGCCAAGCTGCAGCTCATCAACAGCAAGGTTGCCCAGGTGCCGAAGAACCGGAAGGAGATCCGGGGGCGAGACGCGGAGGTAGCGCTGAACCTGGTCGAGGCCCTGGACGAGCACGATGACGTGAGCAGCGTCTACGTGGACTTCGATGTCCCCGAGGACGAGCTGCAGCGTATCGCCGACGCATCCTGAGGATTGTGGGCCCGGCAGGGCAGAAGTCTGAGCGTGTTTGCTGGCGCTGTCGAGCGCCAGCGTCAGCTCAGACCAGCATCCACAGTGAATGTGTCGCGAAGTACGTGAAGACGCCGTGGGCGATCAGGCCGGGTAAGAGTCGCTCGGTGCGCGCCACCAGGAAGCTCCAGCACCCGCCACCACCCAGGGCGGCGATCAGCAGCAGCGGGTTCTTGCCCGCCGTCGCGTCCTCGAGCGTGAACAGCGTGGGAGTGTGCACCGCGGCGTAGAGCAAGGCGCACGCGATCCAGGCGCGCCGCGGCCCCAGCAGCTCGTGCAACTCCAGCTGCAGCCAGCCGCGCCAGACCACCTCCTCGCAGATCACGACCGCAAACAGCAGCAAGCTGCCCGGGACCCACGAGGGATCCCCTGCGAGCAGAAGGATGCTGAACAACCAGGCGCGCGCGCTGGCTCCGGTGTGAAGCCACTGGCGCGCGAACAACCAGGCTGCCGCCAGCATGACCAGGCCCACCAGAATGCCGATCGATGGGTCGCCGCGCCGGTACGCGAGCAGTCCGGTGAGGCGCCCCCGCCGCGCCAGCTGAACCAGGCCGAGCCCGGCCAGCAGCAGATAGGGCAAGCCGAGCGCGATCCACATGCCGGGGCTGCCTGCGATGCCGGGGCGGACGGCATACGCGAAGGCGGCGGTGAGCACCGCGACCACTGTTCCGATCCACGCTGCGCTTTTCAAATTGCGTGCCTCAGTGCAACCGGCTGGCAAGGAATGCGGTGATCTGATCCGCAACGGAGGCTTTCGAACCGGGGCCCAGAACCTGCTCTCCATCGCGGGTGACGAGCACGGCGCGCGTCTCGTCCGTGCCGAGCGCATCCGCGGCGGCGTTGGCGACGATCGCGTCGACACGCTTTTGCGCGAGCTTGGCGCGCCCGGCTGCGACCAGGCGCTGCCCCGTTTCCGTCTCGACGGCGAAGCCGAGCAAGAACGGTCGCGCGCCGGTGCGCGCCGCGCCGATCTCTGCCAGCAGATCCGGGTTGGGCACGAGCTCGATGGTCAGGTTGCCGGTCGATCGCTTCATTTTCGCGGGGGACACCTGGCGTGGCCGATAGTCAGCGACGGCTGCGCACATCACCAGAGCGGCGACGGGGGCTTGCGCGTCGCCCAGAGCTCGACTCAGGGCAGCTTGCATTTCGAGCGCGCTGCGCACGTCCACGCGCTCGAGGCCCGGTGGCGTCGCGAGCGCGACGGGTCCGGCGATCAAGCTCACCCGAGCGCCGCGCCGGGCAGCGCTCTCGGCGATCGCAAACCCCATCTTGCCGGAGGAGCGATTGGTCAAGGCCCGCACCGGATCGAGATCTTCGACGGTGGGTCCGGCGGTCACCACCACCCTCTGACCCGCGAGCTCGAGTGAGCCCCCCGGCTCAGGGCTGGAGTCCCTCAGCCTTCGAACGACCGCGGCCGCGATCTCCTCGGGTTCCGCCATGCGGCCCAGGCCTGTCTCACCGGAAGCCACCTCGCCGATCACCGGGCCCACGAATTCCCAACCGGGAATGCTCTGCAGTCGCTCCAGGTTCGCCTGCGTCAGGGGGTGCCCCCACATGGCTGGATGCATCGCCGGCGCCGCGATGATCGGACAGCGCGCGCAGAGCGCCGTGGCCGTCACCAGGTCATCGGCCCGCGCCTGGGACAAGCGCGCAAGCAGGTCCGCCGTCGCCGGCGCGATCACCATCAACTCGCTCCAGCGGGCGAGCTCCACGTGCGGTTCGCCCGCAGCTCCAAACAGATCGTGCTGTACCGGGCGCCCCGTCAAGCCTGCCAGCGTGGCCCGTCCCAGGAACTCCTGCGCGCTCCGGGTCATCACAGGTTGCACCTGGGCCCCCTCGCGCGTGAGCAAACGGGCCAAAGCAGCTGCCTTGTACGCCGCAATGCTCCCGCTTACACACAATGTAAGGCGGCGACCTACCAGTTGAGGCCCGGCAGCTGGTGGGGTGCGGGCTGGTGCTTGGTCCATGGCGGCTCGAGGCATCGCGGAGCGTACGTCGGGGCCGGCCAAAGAGGCAATTGCAGCGCCGACGGTGAGACAAGATTCTTTGCATCCATAAATCGGCGAACTATGACGCGGCGGTGTACTCGCCGCCGTCAGAGAGCGCGAGCCTCTGGGCGACTGAGACCGCAGCGACCGCTCGCGGTTCGCGAAGCGTCGGGGGTGGGCAAAGCGAGCCCGGCCCCCGGGTGCTGGCCTATCTGATAGAATATCCGGTGGTGGTCGCATGGTAGTCAGCAACCAGCAGGCCGCCGCTCGACCTCGGATCGTCGGTCGCTACGCGCTGTTTGACGAGATCGCCGCGGGAGGGATGGCGACCATTCATCTCGGGCGCTTGGTGGGTCCGGTGGGGTTCTCCCGGACGGTGGCCATCAAGACCTTGCATCCACAGTTCGCGAAGGATCCCGAGTTCGTCGAAATGTTTCTGGAAGAGGCGCGCCTCGCCTCGCGTATCCAGCACCCCAACGTGATCAGCACCTTGGACGTGGCGACAGCCGAAGGCGAAGTGTTCCTGGTCATGGAATACGTAGCTGGCGAGTCTCTGGCCAAGCTGGTGCGCAGCGCCCTGAAAAAGGGCGATCGCATGCCGGTGGAAATCGGCGTGAGCGTGCTGTCCGGGATGTTGCACGGCCTACACGCAACTCACGAGGCCAAGAACGAGCAACTCGAGCCGATGCATATCGTGCACCGCGACGTGTCTCCGCAGAACGTGCTGGTGGGCCTCGACGGCATCGCGCGCATCTTCGACTTCGGTGTCGCCAAAGCCGCGGCGATGCGCTCGCAGGCCACCAGCGACGGGCAGATGAAGGGCAAGCTGAGCTACATGTCGCCCGAGCAGCTCAACAGCCGCGAAGTCGATCGCCGCACGGACGTGTTCGCCGCGGGCGTCGTGGCCTGGGAATGCTTGACCGGGCGCCGGTTGTTTTCCGGCTCGGACCCCGGCGAGGTGCTGGCCAAGGTGTTGACCCTGGACGTGGCGCCACCGATCGAGGTCCTGCCCAGTATTCCGCGCGGGTTGAGCGACGCGGTGATGCGGGCGCTGGAGCGCTCCCCCGAGCAGCGCTGGCAAACGGCGCGCGACTTTGCGATCGAGCTGGAGCGCAACAGTGCCCTCGCCGCGCCGCATGCGGTCGGCGACTGGGTCGAGCGCAACGCGAGCGAGGCCGTGCAAGATCGGCGTCGGCGCGTGGAACTGGTCGAGCGCGCGTCGGTCGAGCTCGGGCATCTGGCCGTCGACAGCGCCGCCGCCGGATTGCCGAGCGCAGCGCCCGAGGCGGCCGCGACGACCGAGGCTCGAGCGCTCGACAGCTCCGATTTCGCCAACGCGGGCTCCGGTACCTCGCGCTCCTCCAACCTGACCGTCAGCAGCAGCGCTGCTGCGCAGACGCCTGCTCAGAGCCGGCGTTGGGGCCTCTGGCTCGGCCTCACGTTGCTGGGTGCCGCCGGGACCGTCGCGCTCTGGTACTGGCAACAAGGGGGCTTCGATGGCCCCGATGCAACACCGCCGGCGGCCAGCCTGCCGGAGCCGAACGAGGCGCATTCGCGCTCCGGTTCTCTCCCGGAAGAGCGCGGCGCCAACCATGATCCGTCGGGGAGAGAGCAGCGCTCGCGCGGCGGCGGGGGCGCCGCGGGGGGCGTTCCACCCGTGTTGCAGATCGACTCCTTGCCCGAGCAAGGCAAGCACGCGAGCGACGCAGGCGCCGGCTCGACAGAGCCCACGGAGATCTCGGCGGATCACGAGCGCCTGGCCGAGCGCGCCGTGGATCATTCTTCGACGCACCGCGTTCGACGGCCCGCGAAGCGCGGCACCGGCAAGAACGGACGCGAAGACGTCCCGCTGGCCGTGGCGGAAAAACTGCCGCCAGAAAAGCTGGGCAAGACGGCCCCGGGTGCTGCCACTTCGGCGCCCAAAGGGCCCACGGCGCCGGCTGGCGCAGCCGCTTCGAGCCCTGCTGCCGAACCCGCTGCCCCAACGACCAAGCCGGATTGCGACCCACCTTGGTACTTCGATGCCAAGGGCATTCAGCGCGCCAAGCCCGTCTGCCTCTAGCATTCCTGCTCTGGTGCAGCGCCGGTAATGCAACGTCACGCGCGCAGCCTGGAGTGAGCGCGCGAGCACCTTGGCCTGAGCCGCGAGGTCACGTATAAGAACAGATCCATGCTGAGACACTCGGCAACTGGATTCACGAACCACCGGGGCCTGGCGGCGTTCCTGTCGAGCGCGAGCCTGTGGGCGGTGCCGGCTGCGGCTCAGGAGCCCGCCCCCAGCAAGGCGAGCTGCGCGGAAGCCTACGAGTCAGCGCAGGAGAGCCGGGTCTCCGGTGCGCTCCAGCAGACGCGATCGCGGCTCGCGTATTGCGCTCAGGCCGAGTGCCCTTCGTTCGTGCAGAAGGACTGCGCGCGTTGGCTCGAAGAGGTCGACAAGGAGCTTCCGAGCGTGGTGGTCTCGGTCGTGGGGCTCGAGGCGGACGCTTCCGGCGCGGCCAGCTCCCAAGCGGTGAGCTTGAAGATCGACGGGCGCGAAGTACCGGACCCGCTGTCGGGCAAAGCGATCAACCTCGATCCGGGCAAGCACGAGCTGGTGCTGGAGCGGCCCGGCGCGGAGCCGATCACCCGTACCATCCTCGCTCAGCAGGGGGTGCAAAACCGCAGCGTCGAGATCCGCCTGGCGAGTGCCTCGTTGCCCGGCGATGGCTCGAGCAGTGTCGACCTGGACAGCGCGGGCTCCGCCAGCTCGCCGACGCGCACCGCGGCCTACGTGGCCTGGGGGGTGGGAGCGGTCGGGCTGGGCGCTTTCGCGGTCCTCGGCACGCTCGCGCGGACCGACAAGGACCGCTTCGAGGAAGAGTGTGCCAACCAGACCTCGATCCCTGCGAACGTGAGGCCCGGCGTCTGCCTCGACACGACCCTCGATGACCGCAAGTCGACCTATGAGCGGGAAGAGGTGATGGCGGATGTGGGGCTGCTGACCGGCATCATCGGTGCGGCGACGGGAACGGTGCTGTTCATCCTCTCAAAGGATGACAGCGCGCCGGCGAAGTCCGACGACAGCGCCTCGCTGCACCTGGACGTCTCCCCTACTCTCGGCGGAGCCTGGGCCGGCGTGCGCGGCGCGTTCTAGTCACCAGCCCGCCTCGTGCTAAAAGCCCAGGAGCCGCCCGCCCTGGTACACGAGAAAGCTCGTTCCCCACGCGAGCGCGGTCATGTAGGCGAAGAGAAACGCGGGCCAACGCCAGGAGCGAGTCTCGCGGCGCACCACCGCCAGCGTGCTCATGCACTGACAGGCGAGCGCGAAGAATACCATCAGCGAGAGCCCGACGAGCGGCGTATACGCGGGCCGCCCGTCGCGCCGCATCTCGGCGCGCATGCGCTCGCGCAGAGGAGCGTCATCGTCGCCCATGTCGCCGAGGCCGTACACCATGCCGATGGTCGACACGAAGACCTCGCGCGCAGCGAACGCGCCCACGATTCCGACCCCGATCTTCCAGTCGAAGCCCAGCGGCGCGAGCGCGGGCTCGAGCGTCTTTCCCAGCCGGCCGCCGAAGCTGTATTCGAGCGCCGCCGCGCGCGCGCCGCTCTGCTGCGGCTCCGAAGGGTCGGAGGCCGTGGAAGGGACGGCGGCCGCAGCCGGCACCGCGGCGGGAGGAGGCGCGACCGGTTCAGGCAGCTTGGGGTAGCTGAGCAGCACCCACATCACGATCGTGAAGCCGAGGATCACGGTACCGGCCTCGCTCAAGAAGGCGCGGGCGCGCAGCCACATCAGGTGCAGCACGTTGGGCAACCCGGGCCAGCGATAGGGGGGCAGCTCCAGGATCAGCGGCACGGACGAGCCGCGCACCACGGTGCGCCCCAGCACAGCCGCCGCGATCAGCGCAATGCAGGTCGAAAACAGGTACATCGCGACCATCAGCAGTCCCTGCACGGGCAGCACGCCGAGGAAGCGACTGGGGGGAAACAGCGCACCGATGATCAAGGTGTAAACGGGCAGCCGCGCGGAGCACGACATCAGCGGCACAACCAGCATGGTGAGCAGGCGATCGCGGCGGCGTTCCATGGTGCGGGTGGCCATGATCGCGGGCACCGCGCAGGCAAAACCCGACATCATCGGCACAAAGGCGCGACCGTGCAGACCGACGGAGCGCAGGGCGCGGTCCATCAAGTAAGCGACGCGGGCCATGTAGCCCGAGTCTTCGAGCAGCCCGATGAACAGGAACAGCAGGCAAATCTGTGGCAAGAAGACCACGACATTGCCCACGCCATCGATCACGCCCTTGGTCAGAAGATCCTGAAAGAACCCCGCCGGCAGGAGCGAGCTGCAGAGCTCGTGCACGGCGCCGAAGAGCGACTCGATGCCCCCCATCACCGGATCAGCCCAGGCAAAGAGCGACTGGAACACCACGAGCATGATCGCGAGAAAGACCAGAAAGCCGTAGGCCGGGTGCAAGAGCACGCGGTCGATGCGTTCGGTGCGGGAAGGCGCGGCCTTTTGCGGGCGGTCTGGCGGCTTCACGACCCCGGGCAGCAGCGCCTCCAGCGCGTGATACCGGCTCTCGATGATCTCGCGATCCACGTCGCGGGCAGCAGCGCGCTCGAGCACCTGCGCGCAGCGCTGGCGCAGCGCCTCGGGAATGCCCACGAGCTCGTCATCGGGCTCCAGGCTGGTCAGCGCCCAGAGGGCCAGGGCTCGATCGCGCTCGACGCTGCCGCGCCATTCTTCCGGCAGAGCATCGGCGATGGCGTCGGCGTCTCTGAGCAGCTCTTGCGGATACCTGACGTGGAGGCGCGGAGGCCGAGCCCGCTCGAGCCGCTCCAGGATCGCCCGGGAGAGCTCGTCGAGACCCGCACCGGAGCGAGCATTGGTGGCGACGCAGGTCACGCCGAGCGCGTCGCTCAGCGCGCGCGGATCCGGCGCGCGCTCCCCCGCCTCATCCACCATGTTGAGCGCCACGAGCAGCGGCACGCGCAGCTCAATCAGCTGCAGCACGAGATACAGGTTGCGCACCAGCTGGCCCGCGTCCACAACCACGATCACCAGGTCGGGTCGCGGATTGTCGGCCCAGCCGAGCACTGCCTGCACCGCGATCTGCTCCTCGCTGGAGCGAGCGCTGAGCGAATAGGCTCCGGGGACGTCGGCGAGCAGCGCGCGGCGACCGCCCGGCAACGCCATCTCCGCCGTACGTCGTTCGACCGTGACGCCCGGGTAGTTGCCGACGCGCTCGTTGCGGCGCGCCATGCGGTTGAACAGGCTAGTCTTGCCGACGTTCGGGTTGCCTACCAACAGCAACAGCGGCAGCCCGGCAGTGCGAGCGAGAGCGTCTGCAGCGGCAGCGGACGCACCAGCGGCCTCGTTGTGCGGGAGATCCTCGCGCAGGTCCGGATCAGCGGTCATGGAGCGCTCTTGGCAAGCCCGCTCACGGCACGCGGCCGAGCGGACTCCCAAGCGCGGCTCGGGACGCGGGCGGAACCCGCAGAAGCAGAAGCAGGCGGATTCGAGGCGGCAACGCTCGCGGGCAACGCCGCCTCCAGCGGCTCCACCTCTACTCGCTTCGCTACTACTTGCTTGGCCTCGGCTGCTCGAATCGACAGGTTACAGCCCCGAACCGACAGCTCGAGCGGATCGCCGAATGGCGCGATCCGCAGCACCTCTACCTTGATACCGGGAATGAGTCCGAGCTCCATCAAGCGGCGGCGGAAGGAGCGAGCACCGCCTACTTGTTCAATGATCACGGCGGAGCCCGGAACGACCTGGTCGAGTGTCATCGGTGAACAGTCCTAGTAACCTAAATGATAACGGCTTTCAAAACGGAAACCCGTGAAATAAGCAGGCCTATCAATAGGCCTGTACTCGACCGTTCCGGGAAGAAACGACCGGCGCCCTGGTTGAGTGATTTCGAGTCGGGCACTAATACCCACCGCCGCATGTCAGAGACCGAGCCCCCGCCGCGCATCTCCATCGTCATCCCCGTCTACAACGAGGAGGCGATCCTGCGGTCCGCCATCGTCGATCTGCGCGAACGCCTGTCCCCGCTGGGCTGGAAGTATGAGGTGATCATTGCGGAAAACGGCTCTCGGGACAAGACGGCGGAGCTGGCCCGGGCACTGTGTGACAAATATCCGGAGCTGCGCGCGCTCAGCACCGGCGAGCCCAACTACGGAAATGCGCTGCGAGAGGGCATCCGCGCCGCCCGTGGCGAGTTCGTGCTCTGCGACGAAATCGACCTGTGCGACACGGATTTTCATCAAGCGGCGGTGCAGGAGCTGGAGTCGGGCGATACCGATCTGGTGATCGGCTCCAAGCTGATCGCCGGCGCCCGGGATCAACGCCCGCTGGTGCGGCATGCCGCGAGCATCGCCTACACCGCGCTGTTGCGCGGGCTGCTCGGCTTCCGCGGCACGGACACGCACGGCCTGAAGGCGTTTCGCAGACTGTCGCTGCTGCCGCTGGTCGAGGCCTGTGTCGCGGATCGGGACGTCTTCGCGAGCGAGTTCGTGATCCGCACCTACCGCAGCGGTAAGCGCGTGGTCGAGATACCGATCCAGGTGCTGGAGAAGCGTCCGCCTTCGATCAATCTGTTCAAGCGCGTCCCGAACGTGCTCACGAACCTGGCCAAGCTGACCTGGGCGATCCGGGTTCGCGGCTGATCGTCGCAGGTTTGTTGGAGCCGGAGCCAGGCTTCGGCGACGCTGCCGATCGTCCACTGGGCGGCGTAGCGGCATGCGCGCAGATCACGGTAGATTTCGCATTGGAGCGCTGGGCCTGGCGCTGCTGCTCTGCGGCTGTGACGCACTGGGTGAAACACCCGCGCTCTCGCGCACCCGTGGCGAGCTGGAGCCCGGCCAGCAGGTGCCGAACACCAGCGAGGAGGACGCGATCGGCGCGGTGACCCGGCGGATCTCGCGCTTTCGGCCGGAGTTTCGCCACCTGGTGCGCAACAACAACGCCGACATCGTGTTCAAGAACGAGGAGCTGACGGGCGCGGATCGCCTGATGACCCGCCGCCTCTCGGAGCGCTTGAACAGGCTCTCGAAGCTGGTCAGTAACGAGTGGCGCGACGTGCGGCTGCGCGTGACCGACGCCTGGGACGAGCAGCGCGAGCACGGGCGGCTGAGCGCGCACTACGAGGGCCGCGCCGTGGATTTGACCACCTCCGACCTCGATTCGACGAAGCTCGGGCGGCTCGGTTACCTCGCCGTGCAGGCTGGCTTCGACTGGGTGTACTTCGAGAACCGCAAGCACGTGCACGCCTCGGTGAGGCGCTGAGGCCCGCGCGGCGGGTTCAGCTCAGGCGGTGCTTGGCTCGCGCCTGCTCCGAGCGGCGCTTCAACAGCTCGAACTGAGCGTCGAGGTCACCGCTATCGGCCAGGCGCCGCAGCTCGTCCTGCATGCTCGACAGCTCGCGGTTGCTGCTCTGGCGCTGGAGCTTGGCGAGGTTCTCGGAGAGCACCTCGCGCGCCGCGTCCCGCGAGCTGAGCTGAGGGGCGACCAGGCGCAGGGCGACCTGCGGGCGCAGGGGCTCCGGAAACTCCGCCAGGAACGCCGGGGGGTCTGCGCGCAGCGCGGCCTGAGCGTTCGCGTCGCCGCTCGACAAGCGCTGGATCACGATCAGACCCAGCGCGAGCGGCCCGTCGACGACGTCCAGCAAGGCCACGATTTCGGGCTCCTGGAGCAGATCGGGGTACTCCAGCGCGGCGCCCAGGATCTGATCGCGGATCGCTTCGACGCGGCTCGGGGACCGCGCCCGCTCTGGCGGTGCGGTCGTCTTGGCAGGCGCTGGCTGCGCCGGGCGCGGCGGCTCCCGGCGCGGGCTCTCCTCACGGCGACCCAGCTCGGGCCGTGCGGCCTCGCCGCTCACTGCCGAGAGCAGCGCGCGCAGCCCCCGCGCGTCCCCGTCTCCGATGCCGATGCCGAGCCTGCGCGCCGCCTCTTCGTAGGCGTAGCGGCTGGCCATCTCCCGCACCAGCGGATCTTCCTCCTGATCGATCAGTGCCCTGACCTCGCGAATCTTGGCCGCTCGAGCCTGCGCGTCATCGCTGGCGAAGCCGCTGCGCAGCGCCACGTCGATCAGATATTCGAGCAAGGGCCGTGAGCCATCCAGCACGCGCTGCACGGCCGCGACGCCCTGCGTGCGCGCCAGCTCGTCCGGGTCCACCCCCTGCGGCAGGCGCGAGACGCGGGGCAGCAAGCCCTCCTTTTGACAGGGCTCGCGGGCTGCGGCGGTAGCACGCTGGCCGGCGGCATCGCCGTCGAACAAGAACGTGACCTGGCGCGTGTAGCGCGTGATCTGCTTGGCCTGCTCGGCCGTGAAGGCAGTGCCGAGCGGCGCCACGACGTGCCGCAAGCCTTGCGCGTGCAAGCTGAGCACGTCGAAGTTGCCCTCCACCACGACGCAGCGATCCTGCTCGCGCACCGCCTGCCGCGCCTGAAACAATCCGAAAACCGTCTCGCGCTTGCGGTAGATGGGCGACTCCGGCGAGTTGTAGTACTTCGCGGGCGGCTCTCCCGTGCTCGGCCCTGCCGCTGCCAGCCCGGCCCGCCGCAGATCCTCTGCTGCCGGCTCTTCCAGGGCGCGCCCGCTGAAGGCGACCACCCTGCCCTGCAGGTCGATCACGGCGAACATCAGGCGGTGCCGGAAGCGATCGTAGTGGCCGTCGCCGCTCTTGCGCTCACCGAGCAGGCCCACGGCCTCCGCGGCGCGCAGGTTGAAGCCGACCTGGCGCAAGTGCCGCGCGAGGCCGTCCCAGCCGTAGGGCGCATAGCCGACACGAAACGCCTTCAGCGCATCGGCAACTTGCTGGCTCCTGCCCGGCTCGAGCTGCCGCCGGGCAAGCTCCGCCTGCGCGTATTTGGCGAGCGGATGTTGCTGCAGACAGCGCTCGAAGTAGTCCGCTGCCAGGTTTCCGGCGCCGAACAGCTCCTCCTTGCGCCGGCGCGCCTCCGCCTCGCGCTTCTGTTCGTCGAGCGAGCCGGTCTCGGTCACCGTGATGCCAGCCCGCTCGGCGAGCTCGCGGACCGCCTCGGGAAACGTCAGGTTGTCGAGCTGCTGGATGAAACTGATGACGTTGCCGCTCGCATGACAGCCGAAGCAGTAGAAAAAGCCGCGCTCCGGGTTGACGTTGAAGCTGGGGGTCTTCTCCTTGTGGAACGGGCACAGGCCCAGATAGGCCTGGCCCTTCCGCTCCAGACGGACCCGGTCCCCGATCACCGAAACGATGGATACGCGGTGGCGAACGGCCTCGATGGTCTCTTGGGAGATCACGCCGAGGATGGTTCTACTCCAATCCGCAGTCAGGGGCGAGGGCCGGTCAGCATGTTCGGCGGCAGCGCCCGGGACGTCCACGCTGCCCCTTGGCATTGGTCGGGTCAGCGTGATAAGGCCCGCCCAATTCTTTTCTTCGGCCTCTCCGGCGGAGATTCGACCCAGCAGTGGGCGGGGACCCCCCGCTCCCCGGGTCGGGAAAGCAGCGGTTCTCATGGTGATGCGTGGTGATGTGGCGGCAGCGGCTGCCAGCGGGCGAGTGACACAGGTGATCGGGCCGGTCGTGGACGTGGCGTTCCCCTCGGGGAAGCTGCCCGCTCTGTTGAACGCGCTCACCGTCAGCAACCCAAACATCTCCGACCAGGCGGACAACTTGGTGCTGGAGGTGGCGCAGCACCTCGGCGAGTCGATCGTGCGCACGATCGCGATGGATACGACCGAAGGCCTGGTCCGCGGCGGTGTCGCCAAGGACACGGGCGCGCCGATCAGCATGCCCGTCGGTGCCGCGACGCTCGGCCGCATCCTGAACGTGGTGGGTCAGCCCGTGGACAACGGCGGCGCGGTCAACACCACGCGCCACTTGCCCATCCATCGTCCGCCGCCCACGTTCGTCGAGCAGAGCACAAACGTGGAGATCTTCGAGACGGGCATCAAGGTCGTGGACCTGCTCGCTCCCTACCGTAAGGGCGGCAAGATCGGCCTGTTCGGCGGCGCCGGCGTCGGCAAGACCGTGCTGATCATGGAGCTCATCAACAACGTGGCCAAGGCCCACGGCGGCGTGAGCTGCTTCGCGGGCGTCGGCGAGCGCACGCGCGAGGGCAACGACCTGCTGCTCGAAATGGCGGAGTCCAAGCTGGAGACCGGCGAGCCCGTGCTCAGCAAGACGACGCTGGTCTACGGTCAGATGAACGAGCCGCCGGGCGCGCGTGCCCGCGTGGCGCTGAGCGCCCTGACCTGCGCGGAGTACTTCCGCGACGAGGAAGGGCAAGACGTGCTGCTGTTCGTGGACAACATCTTCCGCTTCACCCAGGCGGGCAGCGAGGTGTCGGCGCTCCTCGGACGCATGCCGAGCGCGGTGGGCTATCAGCCGACGCTGTCGACCGACATGGGCGCGCTGCAGGAGCGCATCACCTCCACGAAGAAGGGCAGCATCACCAGCGTGCAGGCCATCTACGTGCCCGCTGACGACCTGACGGACCCTGCCCCGGCCACCACCTTCGCCCATCTGGACGCGACCACGGTGCTCTCGCGCGCGATCTCCGAGCTGGGCATCTACCCCGCGGTGGACCCGCTCGACTCCACCAGCACCATGCTGGACCCGAAGATCGTCGGCGAAGAGCATTATTCGGTGGCGCGCGGTGTGCAGCGCACACTGCAACGCTACAAGGACCTGCAGGACATCATCGCGATCCTGGGCATGGATGAGCTCAGCGAAGACGACAAGCGCACCGTGGACCGCGCGCGCAAGATCCAGAAGTTCCTGTCGCAGCCCTTCTATGTGGCCACCCAGTTCACCGGCCTCGCTGGCAAATACGTGCCGCTGCGCGAGACGATCGCCGGCTTCAAGGAGATCCTGTCGGGTGCGCTCGACGACTTGCCCGAGCAGGCGTTCTACCTCATGGGCAATATCGAAGAGGTCAAGGCGCGTGCGCGCAGCCTCAAGCAGTCCTGAGCGCGTTGCTGCCAGCACCTGATCAGCCATGGCCGACGCACCTTTTCATCTGCAGATCGTGACCCCCGAGGGCGTGCAACTCAGCGAGAACATCGATGAGCTGACCGCCCCCAGCGTGGAGGGGCAGTTCGGGGTGCTGCCCGGGCACCGTCCCATGCTGGCGGCGCTGGCGACGGGCATCATCAGCTACACCCAGGGCAGCACCGTCACTCAGGTGGCGGTCGGCTCCGGCTACGTGGAAATTCACGCCGACAAGGCCGTGGTGATCACGGATCGATTCTCGACCAAGGCCGCGGTCGATCCGGTGCGCGTACGCCTCGACCTGAAGGAAGCGGATCAGGCGCTCGATCACTTCGAGGGCGACCTGGGCGGAGCCGAGCACGCGGAGTTGGTGAGCCGCGAGCTCTGGGCTGCGGCGCTGCTGGAGCTGTACGGGGATCCGCCTCCGCCCACGCTGCGCGCGTTCAGCGAGGCTCGCAAAGCGGAAGACTACGTGCAGACCGCAGCACCGAGCGCGGACGCTCAGGCCGGCGAGCACCAGTAGCGAGGGCGTCACCGCGGCCGCGCCAGGCCGCGGAGCTTGCTCACGGCGAACGGCTGAGCTGCGCATCCAGGGCTGCCGCCATGCGCTCGAACGCGCTCACCGGCAGCGTTTCACCCCGGGCATCGAGATCGATCTGGGCCTCCGCGGCCAAGCGCTCCAGCTCCGGAGGGCTCAACTCCAGGGCGCGCCAGGCGTTGCGCAGCGTCTTCCGGCGCTTCTCGAACGCCGACTTGACGACTCGACTGAACGTCTCCGACGGCGGCGCGCAGCGTGGCTCCCGCAGCTCCAGCACGGCGATCGCGGAGTCGACCCCGGGCTGCGGATAGAAAGCGCCGCGGCGCACCACCAGCTCGCGTTGCGGGCGATAGACGGACTGTACGAAGACACTCAGAGCTCCGTAGTCCGGAGCGCCCGCCGGGGCGCACAAACGCTCAACGACCTCGAGCTGCAGCAAAAACACGGCACGCTCGCACGTGCCGACCAGATCCACCGCTCGCCGCAGCAAGAGCCCGGACAGATGGTAGGGCAAGTTGCCCGCCAGCGTGCGGGGGGACGGCAAGCGAGAGAGCACCGCTGCGAGATCGAGCTCACGAGCGTCCGCCTCGAGCAGCTCCAGCTGGCCCCCCGCGAGCTCGCTCGCGAACTTCTCCCGCAGCACGGACGCGAGGCTACGGTCGGTCTCGACCGCCACCACGTGGCTGCCGCGCGCGAGCAGCGGTGCGGTGAGCGCGCCGAGCCCTGCCCCGATCTCGAGCACGCTCCCCGGCGCCGGCGCCACCAGCGACGCGATCTTGTCGCACAGGCCGCGGTCCGCCAGGAAGTTTTGACCCAGCGATCGGCGAGCCCGCAACCCGTGCCGCTCCAGCTCGGCTTTGACGCTCACGCCGCGCGGTCTCCTTCGGGATCGCCCGCCAGCTCGCGCGCCAGCGCATCGGCGGGCAGGCACGGCGCCGAGTCGATGCCGATCCGGCGCAGCCCCAGCTCTGCCGCGCGGCGCTCCGTCTCCGCCCGCAAGCGCGCGGCTGTGCGCGCTACTCCGCTCGCCACGTCGCGCGGCGACTCGAGCGCGGGCAATTCCGCGGCATGGAGCCAGTGCACCCGCGTCCTGCTGCGGCGTGAGCGCCGCAGCGCCGGCCCCAGCAGGGCGAGCCGCGCGGCGTCCGGCAACGGCGAGAGCACATAGACCAGGCTGTCGACGCGGTTGGTGACATGGGCCGCGAGCGCCTCCACCAGCACGCGGTCCGTGTGCGGCCGCTCCGGCTCGAGGCGCGGTGCGATGCTGACACCGAAGGCCGCCAGGTAGCTGCGCAGCAGGCTCTCGCGGGGCGTGCCAGCAGGGATCTGCGCGTCGGGAAAGGGCGCTTGCTCCAGCTGTTCGCGCGCCAGCGCCGCGATCGCGTCCAGATGCCCGCCGGGCACGCGCGCGGCCAGCGAGGGCGTGCTGGCCACGAGGTGCTCCAGCACCTTCTGCGCGACACCGCGCTCGTCGAGACCGCTGCGACCGGGCTCGAGCGTGGTGGGCGTGCGCAGCAGCGCCTCGAAGAGCCGCTGCTCTTGCCCCGTGCCTCGGCTGGGTGGCACCTTGGCCAGACCGTCGCTGCTGACCAGCTCCAGGCCGACCTCGTGCCCGGCACGCAGATGTTGGCGCGCCAGCTGCGCGGCGGAGTCGATCGCCAGATCGAGCGGAGCCGCGCCGATACGCCCCGCCCAGAGCTCGACGGATGCGTCGAGTACCAGCCACACGATCTCGCGCTCTTCGGTCTCGTACTTGCGAACCATCAGCTTGCCGCGGCGCGCCGAGGCCTTCCAGGCGACACGCTTCAGCGGATCACCGAACTGGTGGTCGCGGATCTCACTGAACTCGCTCGCGTCGCCGCTGCGGCGCGAAGGGCGCGCGCCTGCTGCCGCTGCGGCGACGCGCAAGGCAGCCCGGCGCGGCGGCGCGCTGGCGGGCAGCACCTCGATGCCGAAGGCGTTGGCGAAGGTGAGCGGCACCTCGAACAAGCCAGTGCTGCCCCGCATCTCCAGGCCCAGCCCGAACAGGCCATGCCGCCCGACGCGCTTGCCGCGGACCTTCACGGACAGCTCCAGCCGCCCGCCCGCTGGCACCTCCCCGGTCGCTGGCGACACCTCGACGGCGACGTTGGCCGAAGCGACCACGCGCGAAGCAGCAAAGCGCACGGCGCGCGTGTCGCGGTTGCGCACCTCGGCCAAGAGCTCGACCGTCTGGCCCTTGACCACGCGCGTGCTGCGCCCGCCGTTGCGCCAGACCATCTCGAAACCCGCAGTGCGAACCCGAGCCACGTTCAGCAGAGTGATGGCGCGAGCGAGCGCCAGGCCCGTCACCAGCGCCCCGCCCCAGGCCACGATGGCAGGTTGGAACAGCAGGATCCCGACCAGCACGACGGATGCGGCCGCCAGGGCGATGTCCAGCGCGGGTCGAGTCGGAAACAGACGCACGGCGCTGCGAGCGTATTCGCTCGCAGTGCCCGGATCGAGGCCAATCCGACCGCTCCAGCCTGCTCAGCGCCGGCCGCCGGCGGCCGCGCGCACGGGCGCCGGCGCCGGGGCGCTGGCCCACCCGCTCGCCAGCAATCCGGCGATGATCTGCGCGGTGCGATCCGGGAAGATCGGGTGCGGTTGCTCTGCCAGCTCGTCGGCGAGCGCGTTGGCAGCTTCCGTGGACGTGACGCCCGCGCGCTCGGCGCGCTCGAGCACGCTGCGCGTGATGCGATACACCGAGTTTTCCCAGGCGGGATCGTAGTGGCGCATGATCGCGGGATCATCCGGGATGCTGCCGTATTGCTCGTTCGCGCAGTTCACGATGCCCATGCGGTTGGCCACGAAATCCGGTACGTACACGATGGAGCGATCGCGCAACAGCGCCGCGTCCCGCGCCGGATCGAGCAGCTGGTTGTTCGCGGCGCCGCAGACGACCTTCGCCTGAAGCCGCGGAATGGTCTGCGAGTTGATGATCCCGCCCAGGGCATTCGGGGCCAGAATGTCGCATGGCTTCGCCAGGATTTCCTGATCGCCGGGCGCCACCACATGCAGCTGCAGGCGCTCACCGGCGTGGCGTTCGCGCGCTGCACGGACGGCGGCAGCGGACACGTCGGCGCCGACGATCTGCGCCACGCCACGGGCCAGCAGCTCGGCGATCATGAACCCGCCGACATTGCCGACACCTTGCATGGCGATCACCTTGCCGCGCAGATCGCCCAGGCCCGCGTGAGCCAGCGCGCCCTCCATGGCCGAGACCACGCCGCGCGCGGTCGCTGGCGAGGGATTGCCCGAGCCCCCGACGCTGGCCGGCACGCACACCACGTAGCGCGTCACCTCGTGGATCGCGGCCATGTCCGGCTCGGTCGTGCCGACGTCTTCGGCGGTGATATACGCGCCGCGCAACGAGGTGATGAAGCGCCCGTAGTCCTGGAACAGCTGAGCGCGATAACCGGGCTCCTCGTGGCGCTGGCCCGGCGCGCGCGCGATGACGCCCTTGCCACCGCCCCACCACAAGCCTGCCAGCGCGTTCTTGCGCCCCATACCCCTCGACAGGCGCAGGCCGTCGCTCAGAAAGTCGGCGACGGTCGCATACGACCAGAGCCGCACCCCGCCGATGCCCTGCCCGCGCCGGGTGCGGTGCAAGAACGCTCCGAGCAGCACTCCCGTCTGCTCGCCGACCTCGAGGAACAGCGCCTGATGTCGATCGTAGTCGCGCGTGTTGTCGAGCAGGCTCTGAGCGAGCCCGCGCAGCTCGGGGTGGGAGCATTGCAGCTCTCCGGCGGGGGTCTGAACGAAGGCCGCACGGCGCAATCCGAGCGCATGCAGGTGGTCCGCGAAGGCGTGTGGCTCTAGCTGGGAAAGATCGACCATGTAATGAGCTTAGCCCGCAGCCGGCCCCATCGCGAATCGCCGCGCAGGGGTTCGGCTTCTCGGCTCCAAGGCCGCAGCTCGGCGCTTCAGAGACTGCAGCGCTGCGCGATCAGCTCGACGAGCAGCGGATCGGCGCCGAGCACCTGCCCCAGCTCGAAGCGCACGTGAGCGTGGCGCTGGCGCGCGGCCGCCAGCAGCTCCGGGATGTCGCGCGTCGCATGCTTGCCCGGTACCAGAAATAGCGGCTGCACGGTCACCTCCAGCGCACCCTGGCTCACACAAGCGTCGATCGCTTCGGGCAGCAGGGGCTCCGCCGCTTCCATGTGTGCCCAGGCCACGAGCGCGCGCTCACCGGCGCGCGCTTGCACGGCGCGGGCGAGCGCGGCCACCACGGCGTTGGCGGCCTCCTTGCGGCTGCCGTGGTCGACGATCACGATGGCGCGTTTCACGGGTGTATTCACTCTGCCCCCTCGCTTCCAGCCGGTCAATTCGCCCCAACAACCCTGCAGCGGGTCGTCCCTGCGCGGGCCTCCCCGCGGCGGCCGGTTTGCCGGCGCGGTCCCGGCCGGCTATACTGGGAGAGCGTGCCCGATTTCCCTGTAGCGCCCCAGCCGCTGTGTGATCGAGCAGGAAATGAGCTGCAGCGCATCCAGCGCCGGCTCGAGCAGATCTATCAGCTGGAGCCCGCCCCCAGCATCCTGCCCTTCGTCCGCGTCGAATCGGATGACCAGCGCGAGCAGCTGATCGTGCGCCAGAGCCGGGAGGAGCTGGAGCTGGTCGTGCTGCTCCCCAGCTCATCCGTGCGCGCGCTGCTGGCAGAAGAGCCGAGCGACGAGATGGACGCCTACCTGGGCGCGGTCGAGGGCATCAGCCACTTCATCCACATCGCCGAGCGCGTCCGCACGCGTCTGCCCACCACGTTGCTGGAGCTCGAGCTGCAGGCGGAGGTCGACAAGTTTGCGATCCTCGCTGACGGCGGCGTGGAGGCGGCGGACCTGCCCGATCTCCATCGCCGCCTGTACGAGGATGTTCGCTACCTGCACGCCGAGAGCAGCGAGCAGGGCGAGCGCTACCGTCTGGCGAACGATCTCGCTGCCAAGCTCTGGTCGAGTCTGATCGCGTACGGCCAGGACCACTGGACTCAGCTGGTGCTGCGGCGCTTCTATCGCGCGAGCCAGGCCGAGAAGATCCGCATGGTGCAAGCGGCCTAGGCCGTAGCCTGGGATTTTGTGGGCCGGACCTCAGCCGCCCGGCGGCGCCGCAGCCTCGGGGCAGCGAGCGCCGGCATCACACGAAGCCGCGCGGCCCCCTCCCGACCCGTACGGCGTCCTCGCTGCGGGGCGCTCCGCGTGCCTGCGTTCGTGCGCTCGCGCTGGGCGAGCTCGCCGGCACGTCTCGTCGGACCTCGATCAGCGGGCTGCGCGCAGTCGCTCGCCCATCAGGAACTCCACCAGGCGGAAGTCGAACTCCGTGTCGATGTCCACGGCGCGCTCGCGCGGGATCACGCACAGGGTCATCCGGCACTGCGACCAGTGATCGCGCTCGAACAGCACCCCACGCCGGATGGCGAAGATGGCGGGCGACAGGTTGTACACCGGCGGGGCTTGCTGGCGGTTGGCGATGGGCACGGGTGGCGGTGAGCAGACCCGCGCGATGCCGCGCCCGTCCATTTCCACCATGTTGTAGTAGGGATTGTGATCGGCTTCGTACGCCGTGACGCATACGTCTGCGCCGGTCTCGATCAGGCGCGCCACCGCGGCGCGAATATCCTCGATGCTGCGCAGCGCGGCTCCCGTGTCCAGATCCGCCACGATGCCGACGGGGCCGATGCCGCGCGCCTCTAGCTCGGTCACCAGGTGCCGGAACACGTGCCACTTGTTCGAGTCGTCGCGCGCCAGCTGCGCCGGGCGCAAGCCGGGCACCTCGGCGCCGCAGGCGCGCGCCAGCGCCGCCATCTCCTCGTCATCGGTCGAGGTCACGACGTGATCGAAGATCTGCGCCGCCTGTGCCTGCTCGATGGCGCGCGCGAGCAGCGGCTTTCCGTGCATTGGGCGCAGATTCTTGCGCGGCACCCCCTTGGAGCCGCCGCGCGCACACACCGCGCCGATCGTCAACTCGCGCTCGGAGAGTCGATAGCCGCGTCGATCCAGGTCCATGGCGGCACAGACGGCACGCGCGGCGCGGGGCTACAGTGGGGACTCCTGGTGGGCGCGGAGCCCACTCGGCACCGAGCCCACTGCCAACGCCTCGGCGTCAGCGCCTTGACGGTGCACCGCGCTCAGCGCGTCCACGGCCGCTCGCGCCAGCATTTCTGCTGGCATGCAGCTTGCTCGGGGCCTGTCATGCAGATTGGCAGCAGAGCTCTCGGTCCGGACCAACCGCCGTTCGTCATCGCCGAGATCGGCATCAATCACGAGGGGGACGCCGGCAAGGCGCGGCGCATGATCGACGACGCGGCGGCCGCGGGCTGCGAGTGCGTCAAGTTCCAGTCTCATGTGATCGAGGATGAGTATGTCCCCGCGGCGGGCAAGGTGATCCCCGGCAATGCGAAGGAATCGATCCTGGAGATCATGCGGCGCTGCGCCTTCGACGAGCCCACCGAACGCGAGCTGAAGGCGTACACCGAGAGCAAGGGCCTCATCTATTTGAGCACGCCCTTCTCGCGCGCGGCTGCCAACCGGCTCGAGCGCATGGGGGTGCTCGCGTACAAGATCGGCTCGGGCGAGTGCAACAACACTCCCCTGGTGGACCACATCGCCTCTTTCGGCAAGCCGGTGCTGGTCAGCACGGGCATGAACAACCTGGAGAGCGTCGCCCGGACGGTCGAGATCCTGGAGCGCCGGGGCGTGCCGTACGGGCTGTTTCACTGCACCTCGATGTACCCGACGCCCTACTCCAAGGTCCGGCTGGGCGCGCTGGCGCAGCTGGCCGAGCGCTTTCCACGCGCGGTGCTCGGGCTGAGCGACCACTCGCTGGGCATCTACACCTGCCTGGCAGCGGTGCCGCTCGGCGCCCGATTGCTGGAGAAACACTTCACCTCCGACAAGGCCTGGCCGGGGCCCGATGTACCGATCTCGATCACGCCCGCGGAACTGCGGGAGCTGATTGTCGGCGCGCGCGCCGTGTTCGAGGCGCTGGGCGGAGAGAAGAACATCTTGCCCGAGGAGCAGCCCACCATCGACTTCGCCTATGCCTCGGTGGTGACCACGCTGTCGGTGCGCGCCGGCGAGCAGTTCACGCGCGACAACCTGTGGGTCAAGCGCCCCGGCACCGGTGAGATTCATGCCACGCGCTATGAAGAGGTGCTGGGCCGCATCGCCCAGCGCGACATCGCGAAAGACGCGCTGCTCTCCTGGAGCGACGTCGGTGGCTGACGGGGGCTCCAGCGAGCGCCGCAAAATCGTCTTTCTGTCAGGCACGCGCGCCGATTTCGGCAAGCTCAAGTCCTTGATCCGCACGCTGTTGCACGATCCGCCGCGCTTCGAGGTACACATCTTCGCGACCGGCATGCACATGGATCCGAAGTACGGCTTCACCGTGCTGGAGTTCGAGAAGTGCAACTTTCCGAACGTGTATCGCTTCATCAATCACAGCTCGGGCGGCACCATGGATCAGGCGCTGGGCACCACCATTCTCGGATTCGGCCAATATGTCCGGCTGATCCAGCCGGAGCTGATCGTGGTGCACGGCGACCGTTCGGAGGCGCTGGCCGGAGCGATCGTGGGCTCGCTCAACAATGTGCTAGTGGCTCACATCGAGGGCGGCGAGCTCTCGGGCACGGTCGACGGCCTGATCCGTCACTCCGTGAGCAAGATGAGCCACTTGCACTTCGTGTCGAACGGCGAGGCGCGGCGGCGCCTGGTGCAGCTCGGCGAAGACCCAGAGGCCGTGTTCGTGATCGGCTCGCCCGACATCGACATCATGACCTCACCGGACCTGCCGACCCTGCAGGACGTGAAGGAGCACTACGAGATCGGCTTCGAGGACTACGGCATCCTCGCGTACCACCCCGTCACGACCGGCCTCGGCACCCTGCGCCAGGAGGTTCGCGAGCTGGCTCACGCCGTGCTCGACTCGCAGCGCAACTGGGTGGTCATCTATCCGAACAACGACGAAGGTAGCGAGATCATCCTGCAGCACTACCTGGACGTCTTCCCGAACCAGCCGCGCGTGCGCATGTTCCCGTCGTTGCGCTTCGAGGCGGCGCTGGTGCTGCTGCGCCATGCCCAGCTGGTGCTCGGCAACTCCAGCATGGGCATCCGCGAGGCCCCTTACTACGGTACGCCCACGGTCAACGTCGGGCCACGCCAGGACGGGCGCACGAGCAACCCGCAGATCCTGCACGTGCCGGCCGAGCGCGCCGCCATTCTCGCAGCGATCGAGAAGGCTTGCTCACAGCGCAATCTGCGCCCGGTCCGGGAGTGGGGCCAGGGCGACAGCCACATCCGTTTTCGCCGTCAGCTGGAGCGAGCCGAGCTCTGGCAAACGCCGGTGCAGAAGGCGTTCCGCGACATTCCCGTGCCCCCCATCCCGAGAGCTCCGCTCTCCAGCGAGCCGCCGCCCGCTTTCGTCTGATCCATCCGGGGCGGAAGCCGACTCGTCACACGGGTCGCACCGAGCGGCGATAGCGCACGTCGCGCAACGCCGCTGCGACCACGCTCGCGCGGACGGCAGCGTCGTCTTCCAGGTCCGGCGCCACCACCAGCCGGTGGGCGAGCACCCCCGCGGCCACGGCGCGAATGTCATCCGGCGTCAGGTAGGCCCGCCCGGAGAGCATCGCGTGCCCTTTTGCCGCCCGGAGCAGGCCCAGGCTCGCGCGGGGCGAAGCGCCCAGCACCACCTTCGGATCATTGCGGGTGTATTCGCTGAGGGCGACCGCGTACTCGCACAGGTCATCCTCGACGTGGATGCGCGCTGCCACGGCTTGCAGGCGATGGAGTGCGCTGATCGACGAGACTTCGCGCGCTTCAGGCGTACCGATGCCGTGGGCGCGCAGCATGCGCACCTCATCCGTGCGCGAGGGGTAGCCCAGGCGAACCTGCACCAGGAAGCGATCGACCTGCGCCTCCGGCAAGGGATACGTGCCGGCCAGGTCCAGCGGGTTCTGGGTCGCGAGCACGAGGAACGGCTGCGGCAGCTCGAAGCGCTGGCCCTCCACTGTCACCTGCCCTTCCTGCATCGCTTCCAGCAGGGCCGACTGGGTCTTGGCGGGAGCGCGGTTGATCTCGTCTGCCAGCACGATGTTGGCGAAGATCGGACCAGCACGAAATGAGAAGTCACCGGTGCGCGGATTGAGCACGTACGTCCCGGTGATGTCCGCCGGCAGGAGATCCGGCGTGAACTGGATGCGTCGCACCGAGCAGCCCAGCGCGGTGGCGAAGGCCTTGACCAGCGTCGTCTTGGCCACGCCCGGCACGCCTTCGAGCAACAGGTGCCCGCGCGCGAGCAAGCTGATGAACAGCATGTCGACCGGAGCCAGGTCTCCGATGAAGACCTCTGCCACGGCCGCGCGCACGTCGGCGAGCGTCTGCCGGGCGGCCTCTAGTTCGTCCGTACTGAGCGCGGCGGTCACGCTGAGCCTCCTCCTGGTCGTTCGAGTTCCGCAATCAGCGAGCGAGCGCTGGCGTGTAGCCCGCGCAAGGCGCGCTCGGAAATGCTCAGGCGTCGCCGGCTGAGCAAGGCGAGCTCTGCCGCGCCGAGACGCCGGAGCAAGCGCTGGAGCTCGCGCGCCGAATCGGGCCGCAACAAACGCCGCTGGCCGGCCGCGTCTGCCAGGGCCGCCGGATTCGCGCCGGGCAAATTCAGCCGTTGGCGCAAGCTCGCCTCCAGGGTCTGCTTCAGCTCGAGCAGCAGCAGTGAACGATCGGTGGTAGCGGCGGACAGCACGGCGAAGCGCCCCGCAAAGCCACCCTGCGCGGAGATGGGGACGGGGCGCGCATACCCTGGAGCGAGCGGGACGTAAAGCTGCCCGCCGGTGAGCGCCGTCCAGATGCATACGCTGAGGGCCGCGGCGGCCGCCAGCGCGATGCTCAGCGGCTCGGGCAGGCCGTGGGTTCGCAGATCTTCGAACCAGTCGAGCAGCGCCGATTGCCGTTCCAGCAGCGCCTGGCGCCAGCCTTCAGAGTCGCCGTAGCTTCCGCTCTGACGAAAGCTGCCGGTGAGCACGTACAGGTTGCCACCGCGACGGCCCCAGGTGTCGTCTTCGAGCAGATAACTGATCAAGCCGCGCGCGAAATTGCGATTGCCCGGGTAGCGCAGCATCAGGTTGATGAAGGCAGATGGGTCGCCCATCGCCAGCAGACGGCCGCAGTGGCCGAGCGGCGACCGCTCCGCCGCGAGGCCCGGCGCGAGGCCGCACGCCTTCGCGTCGCCGATCACTCCGGTCACCGCCAGCAGGGCCTCCGGTTCGCCGCGCGCCGGAAGCAGCAGCAGGCGCGTGAGCTCGATGCCGGTCTCGAGCCGGAGCGCAGTGGGGTGATTGGTGACCACCTGATCGACTCCGCGCAGCGTGACGTGATCACTGGGCTCGCTCTCCGACGAGTCTGCCGGCGCCGGCAATGCGATGGGCAAGTTGGGACGGCCATCCAAGGTCAGCAAGGGCAAGGCTGGCGCGTTGGCGCGGTGGATGTGAAATCGCTCCAGCAGCGGCGCTGCCTTGCCGTAGTCGTCGACCACCGCAGCTCTGCCTCCCGCACCCAGGAAAGCGGCGACCGCGTGAAAGCGGATCTCCACCTCGGGATGCAGAAACAGGATCGCGTCGCGCGGCTCCAGCACGGAGTAATCGAGGCTGTTCACGACCCGCACGCGCGCGTCACCCAGCTGGGAACGGGCCAGCGCGATCAGATCGCTGCACCCCTCCCAACCACGATCCTCCGGGGCAAAAGCCGCGCGCGCGGAGCCCGCCGAGATGCAGAACCAGAGGCACATGCAGACCAGCGCCAGCACGCGATGGCCGGGGCGGCCGCCCCGCCAGCAGCCAGGCGCCAAGTGGCAGGAGGGGCGATGCATCCGTGCCCAGGTGAGCGGCCTCGATTGAGCCGAGCCCCGCTGCGCACTCTTGCCAGGGCTCGCAGCAGCCCCACGATGCAAACGGCAGCGAACGAAAATGGGGCCGCAAACGGACGTCTTCCCGGCTGGGTCAGCGAGCATGGACGACCATGCACCCTCGCGGGTGATTGGAAGGGCGAAGTGGGAATCCAGCCTTCACTGGAACTTGACCGTACTGGATGCCGATGTAGATTATCAGGAGATCGTGTCTAGCCAGGATAATGCCAGTTCGATACGATCTTCCCGTGGAAATTGTTTCCCCGGGAAGGCGGAGCACCTCGGAAGAGGGCCCTGTCTGACGCCCCCGCGGGGCCCGCGCTCCGCTAGAAAAAAGGCCGCCGATGTTACCCCCGTTCATCATCGAGCAGATTCGCAAGCGCGAGGAAGCACAGCGGAGGAAGACGGATGCCAAGCAGCCGCGCTTGGAGCTGCCCTTGGACGTCTATCAACCGGCCAAAGAGCCCGAGGCTGATGAGGATCAGCAGCGTGGCGTCGTGGTCGTAGATCTCTAGTCGCTCTTCTATTCTGCTCTTTCTAAATCGCCGTTGCCGAAAGGCCTGTTTCGGCCGGGTGCCGTTCGCACGTCGCCCGGTCTGTCGTCTAACGGGCCGTAGGCCGGCTTCCCGCTCCACTGGGCCGTGATGGGCACGGTTCGAGTGGAGAACCGGTCGATCACCGGCCGCTGGCCGGTTCGAATGACACCAGGTGTCGTGACACGCGGCGCGGCGTGAATGGTTTGTCGTTGAGCGCGAGCGAGCGCCATCTCTGATGCGCGCTCGCAGGTGCAGCGGCTGCGGCGGGATGCGTCGGCGCAGCGCTCGAGCGCTCGGCTGCAGTGGCGCTGCGTATGGATGGACCCCGGCGGAATCTGGCATTGTGGGTTTGAGATCGGGACACTAGTCTCCGCCGCAAATGTCGCGCGAGCGCCGAACGGCGCGTCTTTCTACGTCTCGGTCGCATGCGAGCCGCTGCTCGTCGGATCGCTCCTCCACCGCTGCGCCGCTGCGCCTGGCTCTGGTCGCACTCGGTCTGAGCGCGCTGGGCTGTTTCAAACCGGATGACGGGCGCGAGCCGCCGCTCGATCGCATCTACTTCCCGACCGGGCTCGCGCTGAGCCCGGATGGCGATCGGCTCTACGTTGCCAACAGCGATTGGGATCTGCAGTTCAACGCCGGTTCCGTGCAGGTGTATGACGCTGCGCGGCTGCGCGAGTTGCTGCCGCGCGCCTGCAGCGCGGACGCCGATTGCACCGGTCCGGACGAGATCTGCGATACCCCAGCGAACGCGGCCGGCGCCCAGCAGGGCGTTGGTGGCACCTACTGGTGCATGAACGCCACCAGCCGCGACGTCTGTCGCGGGCTCGGCGTGCAGAGCGCTGGCGACCGGCTGATCCAGCCTGGGCTGTGCGGGGCGGTCGAGAATCGTAACCCGGAGCTGTTGCTCGATAGCGTCGGCATCGGCGCGTTCGCGACGGATCTGGTGTATCGCCCCAGCACCCTGGGCGGCGGGCGACTGTTCGTGCCGGTGCGCAGCGATGCGACGTTGCACTGGCTGGACGTGCCCGCGGGCACGATGCCGGGAACCGGTCGAGAGCTGGAGTGCGGTCAAGGAACGGGCCGCGACTGCGACGCCAACCACCGCCGGGGAGACGGCGCGAACGAGGAGACCCCTTCCGGCTCCGGGCTGCCGATCGAGCCCTACGCCGTGGCGGCGAGCACGGACGGTGAGACGATCGTCCTCAGCCACCAGACGGAGGGTAAGATCTCACTGTTCACCAACGACTGGGCGGGCGGGGCCGACGGTGGGCCACAGCTCTCGTATATCCTGGAGGATCTCGGCGGGCGTCCGGTGCACATCAGCGCGGTGCCGATTCCGCAGATCGCGCTGCTGGATCGCGCCCCCGGAGGCCCGAGGCAGCTCGGCTATCAACCGGGCTACTGGGTGACGTTCCGTGGCTCTTCCTTCGTGCAGTTGCTGCGTTACTTCGACGCCGTCGATTCCCCCACGGGCCAACCTTTCCTCGGGCGCGCCGTGGTCGACGCGATCACCACGACGCTGAGCAGCGACGTCCGTGCCATGGCCAGCGACGACTCGGGGCGCCGTGCCTGCGAGACTGGCTGTGGCTCGGCGCTGGATTGTCTGGCGCAGTGCTCGCAGCTTCCGCTGCCCGTGTACCTGGCCAACCGGGCTCCGGTCAGCCTCTCGGCGCCTGGCTCGTTGCTGATCGGCAGCACCATGTCCACTCGCCGAGCCGAGCCGTCCAACGATCGCCTGCAGATCTCGGATCTGGTCGCCATCGATGACGGTCCCTCGCGGGTCTCTGTCGGACAGATCCTGGATGAGCGCGGGGAGCCGCGGCGGCGCGTATTCCTCACCTCGTTCGATTCGAACGTGATCACGATCTTCGATCCAGAGGCGCGAGTGATCGACGCGCGCGTGCCCGTCGGCAGGGGGCCCTCGGCACTGGTCGTTGATGAGGCGCACGCGATCGCGTACGTCTCGCATTTCACGGACTCGTACATCGGAGTGCTCGATCTGGACGCCCGGCACGCCAGCTTCGGCACTCTGATCCTTGCCCTGGGCGAGCCCACGGCACCACGCGGAGACGATCGTTGAAGCCAATTCGCTCACCGCTCCCGTTCAGTTGGTTCGGGATCGGGCTTTCCTTTCTGGGACTGTCCCTCGGTCTCGGCTGCGGGCAGCAGAATGAGACAGCCGCGCTGCGGGCGTTGCGAGTGTCGGGAGACGTCTCGCTGCTCTGCCTCGGACGCGATGCGGACGGCAATCTCACGCAGGGGCTGGAGCGCAATCAGTGCCCGGATTTCGAGCACGCACCGAACAGCGCCGAGCAGCGCCATCTGATGGCGCTGGTCACGCAGCCCTCGACCGGAGAGGTGGCAGCGATCGATGTGACGGCCTCGCCGCCGCGGGTGATCGACAACGAGCCCACGCAGCCCGGCTACAGCTTCCTGCCGGTCGGGGCGGAGCCGACCGCGCTGGTGACCACACCGGGAGGTATCGCTTCCTTCGTGGGCGTGGCCGAGACGGGGCGCGAAGGGATCTTCGGCTTGCCGACGAGCTGCATCAGCACGCGTCCGGATGCTGCCCCGCTGCGAGATGTGCGCGCCTGGCCGGCGTGCCGCCTACCGTCCGCGCCCGGGCCGATGATCTTGCTGACGGACCCCGCCGTCGACGATGACCTCGATCCGGCGACGCCGCCCCGCGTTCGCGAACGCTGCTCCGCCAGCTATGTCGACGCGGAGGAGCTGATCGGAGCCGCGCCGGCTGCAGCTCGCGAGGAATGTCCCGCGGATCTCGCGCGCGAGGGAGGGCCGCCCGGGCGGCGCAAGCTGGCCGTCACGCTGCCAGCGCTGTCGGAGATCTGGGTGCTCGACGCACAGGAGCTGCTGGACCGCGCGCCGGGCAGTTTTGACGCCTGCGTCCCGGAGAAGACGGTGGTGTTGCGGGCGGAGGCGCCGGATCAAGCCGAGCGCCTGCCGGGCGATCTCCAACCGAGCTCCCCGAGTTGCACGCCGCTCGGTTACGATCAGGGGCCCGCGCCGGTGGACGCGCGACCATGGCCGTCTGATCTCGCCTTGGATGATGCGTCGCGGCTGTTCGTCGCCGACAGTCAAGCGCCGGTCATCCACGTGCTCGACGCCGGCGATCCGTGCACGCTGCAGTCGCTGCCCGGGCTCTTTCCCCTCTCCTACACCGATCCCGGCGCGGTCATCACGACCCGCAAGGTAGCGGTCAGCCCCCTCACCACGAAGGGCCAACGCTTCGTGTACGCGGTCGACGACTCCTCGACCATTACCGCGGGCACCCTGATCCCCTTCGACGTCAGCCCCGGCTCCACCCAGCGTACGCCGATGGTACGAGAACGCGCGCCGTTCACGCCCGGCGAGCCGCCGGATCGCATTGCCTTGACCCGCGATGTCGCCGACGTCGAGTTCGCGTATGTGGATTACTTCCCCATCGCCGATCCGGCGACGGGCGTCGCGATCGAGGGCGTGGCGTGCGACCCGGATCCGCTGATCCCGCAGGATAGCCCGGCAGCCCTGTATCGGACCAGCGCTGATCGGGGCCGCGGCGCCCGACCGTCGAATCTGCGCGGCACGTTCGCATACGCGGCGTTGCACAGCGGGCAGGTCGCGGTCGTCGACGTGGAGGATCTCGATGCGGCCTGTCGGCGCCCACAGGCGGTGAACCACGACTCCGTGGAGGACGCCACGGGCTGCAAGAACGATGACCCGAATGTGTCGACGCAGTTCGGCTACAGCCTCGGCGGCGCTGTCCCGACCGTCTCGGACGAGCTGAGCTGCAATGTGGTGGTGCCGCACCGCGCGCGTGGGCGCAATTTCTTCAGCAATCCGCCGTCGGGCAGCACGGTCTCGGCGGGGCTCGTCTCCTTCCCCTCGCTCACGCTGTCCGATGGGCGCTCGGTGCTGACGGATCAGAGCGATGAGGGCCGCAATCAACCCAAGATGCTCGGCGTGCCCTACGTGCAGGGACAGGCCCAGCGTGTATTCATCGGGCCTGTGCAGTACGGGACGGAGCCGCCGGACCCCCCGCTGGAGCTCGATCCCACGGAGACGGAGCACTCCAGCGTGCTGCTCTCATACGAGGAGCCGCGCGCCTTCATCCCCAACGAGGACTTCACGGCCACGTATGAGGGCGTCGTGCGCACGGCGCGCGAGGCGCTGTTCCGCGCTCCGGCGGACGGCTCGAGCGTGGGTACCGTCGAGGAGGGGGTCAATGCTTCGTTCTGCAGCTCCGGCGTGCAGGACCTGGATCTGATCACCGAGGTGGGGCAATCGCTGAAGGTCAGCGATCCAAACTCGCTCGCGAAGTTCGCCCTGGACCACTCCGACTTCGTGCAGATCACGGGGCCGCTGCTGGACGAGGACGACGACTACTGGCGCACAGGCGGCGCGCAGTGCGGCGCAGAGCTGCTCGCCGGCGTCGATCAGGGCAACGAGCAGCGCGGCCGCCCGGCGTGTCAGGAGCTGTTTGGAACGCCCCAGGTGCCCACCACCCTGCGCGATTTGCGGATCGTGGCCGCCAGCGAGGACAGCCTGAGCGTCGAGCCACGCGAAGCTCCGGAGGCGCGCCGCAACTCCCCGACGCGGCGCCGGCAACTGATGCAACTGGTGAGCTGCTGCTTCCCGGAGCCCACCACGTATGTGGTGCGCGCAGGCAAGCAGTGGGTGATCCGCGGTGGCGCGACGGGTGTGGGGCACCATGTTCGGACGGATCCGGACACTCACCGCTGCGTCAATGACTGCAGCCCGCTGACGCAGCGCCTGGTGGGGCGCGCGTTCGAGATCTCCTGCTCCGCCAACTGCCCGCCCAACGCCGACGGGCGGCTGTCGGTGGGGCGCGCCAACGCGAATGATTTCGTGTGCGTGGCCGATGACACGCGGGGCGGAGTGCAGCCCGGTCAGCCCGGCAGCGAGTGTGTGTTCCAGAGCATCACCACGCGCATGGCCTTCTATCGAGGCCTGAATGAAACCAGGCGCGACACGCGCTTTCGCTGGCAGCTGACGGACGGCTTCGGCCCGCTCTCGGTGCCCCTGACCAGCAGCAATACTCTGGTCTCGACGCCGCGCTCGCTGCTGGCATTGCCCGAGCTCGGCCAGTTGCTGATCACGGACGGTACCGCCGCTGGGCTCACGTTCTTGAGTATCGCTTCATCCAACCTCACCACCACCTCGATCTACTGAAGCTTCAGCTCCGAGCAGGCGATGGCGTCGAGCAAGACCTCGTTCATGCAGCAGCACGCCGAGGCAAAGGCGGCGTACCCGGACGCGATCGTGTTCTTTCGCCTGGGCGACTTCTACGAGATGTTCGGCGAGGACGCCGCGCTCGCTTCGCAGCTGCTCGATCTCACGCTGACCAGCCGCAACAAGGGCAAGCCCGACGAAGTGCCGATGGCCGGGGTGCCGCATCACGCCGCGCACGGTTACATCGCGCGCTTGCTGGCGGCGGGCCACAAGGTGGCGCTGTGCGAGCAGATGGCGGATCCCAAGACCACCAAGGGCATCGTCCCGCGCGAGGTGGTGCGCGTGATCACGCCGGGCACGGCCATTCACGAGGATCAGCTGGAGGGTCGTGAAAACAACTGGTTGGCAGCGCTCGAGCTGCAGGCGCACGAGGTGGGGCTGGGCTTCTTCGACGTATCGACGGGGGAGCTGACGCTCGGCTCTGTCGCAAACGTGGCGGCCGCGCTCGGAGAGCTGGCCCGTGTGCGCCCGAGGGAGGTGCTGATCGGCGCCGGCGCCTTCGAGGGCGACCTGGAGGAGCTGCTGGACAGCGTGCGCCAAACGCTGCCTCGCGCGCTGGTGTCCCGGGACGAGCCGCTGCCCGAGGCCGCGCTCGCCGAGCTGCTGCCCGGCGTCGCCCGCACCGCGGCGGGGCCGGTCGCCGGTGACGTGGCGCTGCTGGCCGCGGGCCGCAGCCTGCGCTTTGCGCGTGCCTGTAATCCCGGTCGCCAGATCCTACCGCTGCGCAGCACTCGGCTCGCGCTCTCGGATCACCTGCTGATCGAGCCGACGGCGCAGGCTCATCTCGAGCTGATCCGTTCGGCGTCCGACCCCTCGGGCCCCACCCTGCTCCAGGCGCTCGATCTGACCTGCACGGTGGGCGGCTCACGCTTGCTGCGCCGCAGGCTGTGCTCCCCCTTGAAAGACGTGGCGCAGATCCGCAGGCGCCTGGATCTGGTCGAAGCGTTCGTGATCCATTCGGCGCTCCGGGATCGGCTGCGGCGCGAGCTGGAAGCCGTCACGGACCTGGAGCGACTGAGCGTGCGAGCGGGACTGGGCGAAGCGACTCCGCGCGACCTGGGGCGGCTGCGCGATGGCTTGATCGCGGCGCGCGCAGCGGCGCGCTGGCTGAGCGAACCCGCGGATCCCGAGCTGCGCCTGACCTTGCAGACAGCGGAGCCGATCGACACGCTCGATGAGCTGATCGAGATCCTGGCGAACGCCCTGGTGGAGAACCCGCCCGCGCAACCCAAGGACGGCGCCGTGTTCCGTAGCGAATACGATCCGGAGTTGAGCGAGCTGCACGGGCTGTGTCAGGCCGGCGCACAGCACATGTCCGAGCTGGAGAGCCGCCTGCGCGCCGCCACGGATATCCCGACGCTCAAGGTGCGGTACACGCGCGTCTTCGGCTGGTACATCGAGGTGAGCCGCAGCCATGCGCGCCGTGTGCCCGAGAGCTGGCGCCGCAAGCAAACCGTGGCGAGCGGCGAGCGTTACACCCTGCCCGAGCTGGATGAGCTCGCCGACAAGATCGAGCACGCGGAAGAACGCTATCGAATTCGCGAGCGCGAGCTCACTGCCGAGCTACTGGCGCAGGTCAAGGCCGCCAGCTCCCGGCTGGCACGACTGGCGGGGTTGATCTCGAGCTGGGACGTGGCGGCCACGCTCGCCGAGGTCGCGCAGCGCTACGACTACACGCGGCCAGAAGTCGATGCCAGCGATCTGCTCGAGATCGTCGATGGGCGCCACCCCGTGGTGGAGCGCTTCGCGGCGGCGGGCCGCTTCGTCCCCAACGACGTGCGCCTGGAGGGAGCGGGCGAACGCCTGTGGATCATCACCGGCCCGAACATGGCCGGCAAGAGCACGTTGCTGCGCCAGAGCGCGCTGATCACCATCCTGGCGCAGATGGGCAGCTACGTACCCGCGCGTCAGGCGCGCATCGGCGTGGTCGATCGCGTGCTGTCGCGCGTGGGCGCCAGCGACAACCTCGCGCGGGGCGAGAGCACGTTCATGGTGGAAATGCGCGAGACGGCAGAGATCTTGCGCTCGGCCACCCCGCAGTCGCTCGTCATCGTGGACGAGATCGGGCGCGGCACCAGCACCTTCGACGGGCTGGCGATCGCCTGGGCCGTGGCCGAGCATCTGGCGCAGGTGGTTCGCTGTCGCACGTTGTTCGCCACCCACTATCACGAGATCACCGCGCTCGGCAGCGAGCCGCACACGAGCAACCACAGTGTCAGTGCGCGCGAGCTCGACGGCGACGTGGTGTTTCTGCACCGGCTCGTCCCGGGGCCCGCCAGCCAGAGCTATGGGGTGGCGGTGGCGAAGCTGGCGGGGCTGCCGCGCGAGGTACTCGCGCGTGCCAGCGAGCTGCTCGCCGGCTTCGAGGGCAGCGGCATCGCGGAGCCGGACCGGCAGGGCGCGCTCGATCACCAGCCGCAGCTGGAGACAGCCCGGCGCGTGCGCAGGACCGATGCAGTGAAAGGCCACGGCTCGAGGTCCAATCAGCTCAGCCTGTTCCTGCCCTCGGAGCCGCCCCAGGTCGACAGGCAGCTGATCGACATGCTACGCTCGGCAAATCTGAGCGAGATGGACTCCGCGTCAGCGCTCGCGTTGCTGGCTCGGATCAAAGAGCAACTGCTGTCCTAGTCAGGGGAATCCGTCCGGCTGCGAGCCGCGACGGTCCGAGCCTCGAGGCATGCCCTTGGTTTCCAGAGATCGAGCCCCGCCCGCGCGCGAGCTATCGCGGAGGCTGGAGCGCCACTCCAGCTGGTTTGTCCTGACAGGGGCAGGCTGCAGCACGGAGTCCGGCATCCCCGCTTATCGCGATGAAACGGGCGCCTGGCGTCACAAGGCGCCGATCCAGCTGGGGGAGTTTCTGGGCAGCGAGCACGTTCGGCGCCGCTACTGGGCCCGAAGCTTTAGCGGCTTTCAGCGCGTGCAGCAGGCGCAGCCCAATCCCGCGCATCACGCGCTGGCCGCGCTGGAGCGGCTGGACCGCGTGCGGCTGCTGGTGACGCAAAATGTGGACCGCCTGCATCAAAAGGCCGGCAGTCGCAACGTGATCGACCTGCACGGTCAGCTCGCCTGGGTGGTGTGCCTCGGTTGTGGGGCGCAGTTCGAGCGTACTCGAGTACAGAGCTGGCTGGAACAGCAGAACCCCGAGCTGAGCGCGGACGAGGGCCTCGGCGCGGGAGCGCCCGCGCAGCGAGCGCTGGGGTTCGCGCCAGACGGCGACGCGGAAGTCGGCGGAAACGCCGTGGCCAGCGTGCGCATCCCCGCCTGCCCGAGCTGCTCAGGCATGTTGAAGCCTGCCGTGGTGTTCTTCGGTGAGACGGTGCCACCGGAGAAGGTCCAGGCGAGCTACACGGCACTCGAAGCCGCGGACGCGCTGTTGGTCGTCGGCAGCTCGCTGACCGTTTTTTCTGGTTATCGCTTCGTGCGGCGCGCCGCGGACCTCGGTAAGCCGATCGTTGTGCTGAACAGCGGGGTGACGCGGGGCGATCGCTTCGCAGAGCTGAAGCTCGAGGGCTCGTGCGGCGCTCTGCTCAGTGCTGCGCTGGAGTTGCTGGGCGCGGAAGGGACCGAGGGGTGACGCGCCGGGTTGCGCTGTTCGACATGGATCGAACGCTGGTCGACGTGCATACCGCCCGGCTCTACTTGCGGCTGCAGCGCGAGTTGGGTGAGGTCGGGCTGTTGGAGGCCTTGCGCGGCAGCTACTGGCTGCTCCAGTACGGCTTTGGCTGGATTCAAGCCGAGAGCGTGGCGCTACGGCTGCTGGCGGACTACCGCGGTCGTCCCGAGGAGTGGCTGCGCGAGCGCTGCCGCCAGTGGTTCCAGAGCCACGTGCGGGTCTGGGTGAGCAGCGTTGGGCGCGCGCGCGTGCTCGAGCATCAGGCCGCAGGTCACGCGGTGGCGATCGCGACCAGTGCGGTGCGGCAGGCCGCGCTGCCGCTGGCGGAGGAGCTCGCGATCGAGCATCTGGTCTGCTCGGAGCTGGAGGTGGAGTCGTGTGCCCTCACCGGCACGTTCGAACGGCCCCTGTGTTATGGCTCTGGCAAGCTCGAGCGCGCCCGCTCTCTGGTGCAGTCGCTGGGCTCCAGCCTGGAACAGGCGATCTTCTACACCGACAGCATCACCGACCTGCCGCTGCTCGAAGCCGTGGGCCAGCCGGTGGCGGTCAACCCCGACCCGCGCTTGCGGCGCCTGGCACGGCGCAGAGGGTGGCCGATCGAGGAGTGGCGGAGCGCGCGGCGAGCCGCGGCTGTCACTGATCCCAAGGCTGCCCCAGCGCCGTGAGCGCCCGCAGAGCTTCCGGGCGATAGGGGTCGCCCTGAGGCGAGAGCCGCATGTACGCTTGCCAGTGCGGGACCGCCGCCGGCACCTGGCCGAGCTCACGCGCGAGCAGGTAATGGGCCTGCCACAGCCAGGCGGGCGGCTTGGGTTTGGACGACGGCTGCGCCTTGCGCGCTTCCTCGACCAGATCGATCGCGCGCCGTAGGTGGGCCGCCGCCATCCCACCGCTGCCCGATGTGCTGAGCAGCTTGCCGTAGCGGAAATGCCAGGTCGGATTGTCGGCGTCGCGGGCGATCGCTTCCTCCCAGGTCTCGAGCGCGTCCGGCATGCGGCCGATGTCCGCGAAGGCCGAGGCCAGATCCGCCAGCGCTTCGATGCGGGAGGGCTTGAGCTCCAGGGCGTGCTGAAGGTCGCGGATGGCATCTTTTACCGCGCCCTGCTTCTGCTTCAGGCGTCCGCGCTGCCAGTAGGCATCCGCCAGTCCCTTGTCCAGCTCCAGGGCCTTGTCGAGTGAAGTCGAGGCGTCGCGCAAGCGCCCCATCTCGGCCATGACCCAGGCCACATACAGCTGGTACACGGCGCGGCTCGGGTCCAGATCCACCGCGCGTTCCAGGCGCGGCAGGGCGTCCACGGCGTGGTCTTGCTCGAAGAGCGCGCGGCCCAGGCAATAGTTCACCTCCGCCGAGCGTGGCCGGACCTTCAGCGCCTTCTCCAGGATCTCCTGGGCGTCCGCGCTCTTGCCCGCCACGACCCGGCTGCAGCCGACTCGGATCATCACATCGGGATCATCCGGTGATTTCGCCAGGGCTGCTTCGTACTCCTTCAGCGCCTGATCGTTCTTGCCGGATTCCTCGAACAAGCGACCGCGCTCGACAGCCAGGCCCGGGAAGTCCTTGTCCGTCTCGCTGACGGTCGCAAAGGCGGCCAGCGCCTCGTCGAAGCGCCCGAGGCGGGTGAGCGCGGTGGCGCCCAGGAAGCGCGCGCGGGTGTCGCCGGAGTCGAGCGAGAGCGCCTTCTGGAACGCCGCGTACGCGGCCTCGTATTCGCCCCGGCTCATCGCGATCTCGCCGAGCGCCTTGTGCAGGGCCCCGCTCGGGGGCAGCTTGTGCTGTGCCTCGGACAGCGTCTGCTGCGCGACCGCGAGCTGGCCTTGGTCGGCCTGCAACCGCGCGAGCGCCAGGTACGCTTCCACGCTGTCGGCGCGGCCCTTGCCGGCATCGATCGCCGCGCGATACGTGGCCAGCGCCGCGTCCTGATCCCCCGCCGCCTGCTCGGCTCGCCCGCGCCAGTACAGCAGCCCCGGATGGTTGGGGTGACTGTCGAGCAAGGCCTGCAGGGTAGCTTGCGCTTCCGGGAGCCTGCCGAGCTGGATCTGGGCCTTGGCTGCCCCCAGCTGGGCTTGCAAGAGACGGGGCCGCGCGTGCATTGCCGCCTCGAAGCGGGCCAGAGCCTCCACGTGCCTGCCGGCGATCTCCAGCGCCTCCCCCAGCCCGACGAGCGCGCGTGGGAACGCTCGATCGATGGACAGCGCCTCTTCGAAAGCCTGCTGGGCCCGCGCGATGCGCCCCTGCGCCAGGTGCACTTCGCCCAGCACCGCCTGGGCCAGCGCGGCCTCACCCGGCGAAGCGTGGGGCAACGCCTGCACCAGATTGGCGACCAGGTTTTCCGTGCCGAGGTCGCGCGGAGCATCCTTGACGCCAGCGTCCGCGATCGCGCGCTGCGCCTCCAGGAGCAGGATGCGAGCGCCCACGTGCTCTGGACTGATCGTCAGCACCCGCTGCGCGTCTGCGCGCGCCGCAGTGGGCTCACCCCGGCCCAGCTCCGCGCGCGCCACGCCGAACAGCGCGCGCGCGTTTTGCGGATCGGCCTTGGCCAGCTCGCTCCAGATCTGTACCGCTCCCGCCCAGTCCTCGCTCTGCAGGGCGAGCTCGCCGAGCATCTGGCGCGCGTCCGGATCGGTGCCCAGTGCCTCCAGGTAATGTTTGGCTTCCTTGTCGTGTTCGGCCGCCGCGCGCGCCGCGCGCGCGAGGCGGCTGCCCGGCGACGTGGACGCGGGATCGACGCGCTCCAGCGCGGCCTTGGCCGTGGCCTCGAGCTTCGGGAGCGGTCCGAAGCGCAGACCGACGTCATAGTGCTCGAACGCGGAGCGCGCCTGGAGCGGCTCGAAGCGCGGAGCGAGCAGCCGCGCCGCCTCCAGGTGAGCGAGCGCCGCGGTGGCGGCATCGAGCGTGTCCTGCGCGGCTCCCTGCCGACCTTCCGTCACCAGTTGCGCCAGCTGGCGCTCGTGCTCGGGACGGTGCACCTGATCGAGAATGAAATGAACGCCGAACGGCCCCAGGCGCGGCTCGAGGGAGAGCGCTCCGCCCGCGATCGCGCAGCCACAGATCGCCAGCGCGGCGATCAGGCGCTTCGAGCGGCGCCGCGGCACCGGGCGGCGCTCGGGCCCGAGCTCGAGCGTCGAGCCCGCCGTGTCCGCATCCGTGCCCTCCGCATGCACGTTGGCGTGCGCGGCAGCGCGACCCGGAGGCTGGCTGGAGCGCTGCGGGATCGCTTGCTCCATGTCCTCGGTCTCGATCGATGCGGAGCTGGCGCCTCCGGCGATGTCCACCTCTCCGTAAGCAGAGCCCGCGCCGGGTTCGGCGACTTCCGCGCTGGAAGCGCCGAAGCCGTTGCCCTCCACGGTGCCACCGAATGGGTCATCGGCTTCCGAGGGGGAGCCAAAGTCCGCTTCCGAGCCCGCGAAAGGATCGTCGCCTGGGCTACCAAAGTCGCCGAAAGGATTCTCGTCGACCGACTTCGAGTCCCAGGAAGCACCGACGACGGCTGGCAACGCGTCGCCGACGCTCGGCAGATCGGCAGGACCGATGCCGGGGGCGCGTACTTCGGGTAAGGCCGCCTCGCGCGCCACGGGCAGATTGATCTGGCCGAAGCCGCCGACCCCGCGCCCCATCACCTCGGGCAAGCCGGTGTCGCTGACGGCGGGCAGCCCCGCGCGCAGCACATCCGGCAGGGCTGCTCCGGCGACCTCAGGGAGCCCGGCGCCGACATCGGGCAGACCGGCGCGCACCACTTCGGGCAAGCCTGCCGAGACCGCGGGCAGCCCCCCCGCCACCGCAGGCAAGCCAGCGGAGACGGCGGGCAAACCTGCCGAGACTGCGGGCAGCCCCGCCGCCACCGCGGGCAAGCCGGCGCTGTGCACATCCGGCAGACCCGGGCGCGCGACGTCGGGCAGGCCAGCACCGAGAATGTCGGGTAGACCGGCGCCGAGCACATCCGGCAAGTCGCTCACGACCGGGCGTCGCGCCTTGGGGGCCAGCGACGTGCTCACGTCCGGCAGGTCGAGCTCGAGCTCCACCCGCGGAGCGGCTTGGGGGGGCGCTGCGGCCGCCGGTGGGGCGAGCGGCTTCGGCGGCGCTGGCGGTTTCGGTGCTGCTGGCGCTGGACGGGCCTGGCGCGGCGCGGGCAACCCCGCAACCCCATCGCGGCTCGGGACGGAGGGCAAGTCCAGCTCGTCGAGGCTCGAGCTCTTCGCGCGCGCCGGCGCGCGCTCGGGTGGAGCAAGAGCTGCCGGGATGGATGGCGCTGCCGGAACCGAGCGCGCCGCCGGAACGGCAGGAAGCGCGGCTGCGCGCGCGACCGCGGGTTTTGCTGGCGCTGGCTGCAGGTCTTGCAGTCGCGCCGGCAGATCGATGGTCTCGGGCGCCTCTGCCGGCGGAGCCGGTCGCGCTGGCGCAGGCGGCTCCAGCGCGGGGGCCGTCACCTCCGGTGACGGCACAGGTTCGGGCCCTGCACCGAGCTTCTCGGGCATCGCGAGCGGACGTGCCCGGCGCGGCGGAGGCTTCTTGCCCGGCGTGGCAGGCATGGGCAGATCATCGCCGTAGTCGAGCTCCAGGCCCTTCGCCGGCGACGCCGCCGCCGCCCTGGCGATCTGCATCGTCGGCTGTTGACTCGTGCCGGCAGCGGGCACGGGCTGGGGCAGCTCGGACAAGCTCAACGGTGAGCTCGGTTCGGCGAGCGACTCGGGGGGTGGGGCCTCCGATTCAGAAGGAATCCACGCTTCTTGCACGGGGTTTGGCCCTGCCACGGAAACGGGCGGGGGCTCCGGTGCGCGCGCCGCAAGGGGCCCTGCCGGCGCGGCTGCGGGCTCGGCTCCAGCGCCGCCGGGGCGCGGAATGCGGAACGGTCTTGGCTTCGCCGGGTCAGCGCTCGCGGGAGGCGCGCCCAGGCCGAGATCGGAGGACGAGACGCCGATCATCGTGCGCGCCAGAGGGTCCCGTGTGGAGCCCGGTGGCTTGCCCAGCGCCTTGCTGGGCTCGAAGCCTCCGCTGCTGAACGAGCGCGGCGCGCTCCCCGGCGCTTCCGCGTGCTCCACTGCCTGCAAGGAAGAGTTGCTCGCGTTCGCGTTCGCGTTCGCGCTGCCCCCGGGCGGCTCGACCCTGAAGCTCGTGCCGCACTTGGGACAGCGCATCTTCAGGCCCTTTTCGGGGACGCGCTTCTCGTCCACCTGGTAGGGAGCTTGACAGCCCAGGCATTCGACTTTGAACATTCGCCTCTTCGTGTTGGCTCGCGGAACGAGCTCAGCGTTCCAAAACGTATATACGCCCGGACTTTGGGCTTGCTGAGGCTCCCCGAGCTTCGAGGCCGGCGGTAGCTCGACGCCACGAGCAGAAGCGCCTACATGCGCTGACAGAGCACCCCCGTGGCACCGGTCCCACCTGGCGGGATCCGAGCCGTTCGCGCGAGCGGCGGCGCGAACCCGAGCGCGCGCGAGCTTTCCCTTTCGCGGCGGGCGGCTCGAGGATGTTAGAAGGAAGCTCGCGCCCGTACCGATGCACGTCTCCCTCCTGCCTACGTCCCGACCACCCGCTGCCGGTCCCGAGCAACTGCTGCTCGAAACCAGCCTGGGCTGGCTGCAGGCGGAGCTCGAGCAGGCAGAGCTGCCGGATCGCAAGGCGGCGCTGCGCCACGAGATCGGCGTGCTGCAGGAGCTCGCGGGGCGGGATTCGCTGGCGGTTCGCGAGCTGCTGGCCGCGGTCAACGCCCTGCCGCGCTTCAAGGAGCCGCTGGAACGTCTGATCGCGGTGATCGAGCGCCGCCGTTCGTTCAAGAATCTCCCTACCCTGCTCGATCATCTGTGCCGCACTGCAGATGCGCCGGAAGAGGAGGCGCGCGCCCACCTGCTCCGTGCCTGGTGCGCGATCGCGCATGAGCGGGACGAGGCGCGCGCCGGCGAAGCCGTGGAGGCGGCGTTGCGCGCGCGGGGGGACGACGCGAGCGCGTTGCTCACGCTCGAGTTGCTGGCGCGGCGCCAGGGCGACCGCGCGCGCTTGCAGAGGGCGCTGGAAGGTCAGCAGGGCATCGCCCAGGACCCGGGATTGTCCCACTGGCTCGGCGTCGAGCTGGCGGCCTGTTGCGCGAGCAGCGGGCAGCTGGAGCGCGCTCACGGGTTGCTCGCGATGGCCAGCGCCGACAGCGGTACGCTCGGGCTACGCGCGCTGGAAGCTCGCGCGCAACTCGGGCGCAGCAGCGGACGGGTGGAGTGGACGCTCGAAGCACTGGCCCTGCAGGCGGCACGCATCCTCGTCTCGGCCTCGCCGGGACGCAATCCGACGTCGGCGGGCGCGCCGGCGCGCGCCCTGGCGGCCTTGCTGGAGCTCGCCCGGCTGCAGAGCAGTCTGGGGCACGATGAGGAGGCAGCGGACACGCTCGAGCGCGCCCGGGAAATCGACCCCCATGACGCGTTGGCAACCCATGCGCTGCTGCGGCAAGCCGAGCGCGCCGGGAGGCATGCCACGGTGGAGCGCCTGGCCCTGGCCGAGCTCGCTGCGCTGCCCGAAGGTGCGGAACGCGCCGCGCTGGGGGTGCGCCTGGCGGAGTCGCGGCTCGCCCGCAATGAGCCTCTGCTGGCCCTCGAAGCGCTGGAGGGAGCTCTCGTCTCCGATCCCGAGTGCTGGACCGCGCGAGCATTCCAGCTCGATCTGCTGAGGGGTACGCGCAACGCGGAGGGGCACGCCCGAGCGCTGGAACAGGTCGCGACCCGGCTGCCCGAGCCCCCCGCGCAGAGGCGCGCCCGGCTGCTCGCTGCGCTCGAGTATGCGGTGCGCGCGGGAGCTCCGGAGGCCGCGCGCCGCGCGCTCGCCACGGCGCAGCAGTCCGGCCTGAGCCCGCTGCTCAGTGCGCGCCTGGAACGTGCGTTGGCCCTGGCCAGCAGCGATGCGAGCTGGCAGGCGAGCGCCGGCCAAGGCCTGCTGGAGCTCGAACCCGATGATGCGGCGCGCGCGGCGTTGTTGCTCGAGCAGTGGCGCGGCAGCTGGCTCGGAACGGCGCCCGGCAAGGACGCGGAGCTGAAGCGGATCGAAGCGGCGCTCGCGGGCGCAACGCTGGGTTCCACGACCGCGCGCCTGGCCCGAGCATTCGCGCCTGCGCCGCAGGTCAGCGCAACGGACGCGGCGGAGGCCTTGCTCGCGCTCGCCGCAGCGAACGAGGCGCCGGGGCGCGCCGCGCTGTGCTGGCTCGCCGCGCTCCGCCTGCTCGGAGGTGGTGAAAAGGCGCGCGCGCGCGAGCTGCTCGAGCGCTTGCACCGGGAGCAGCCTGCAGCGGGCATCGTCGCGGGCAGCCTGACCGCGTTCCTGGAGGGCAACTCCGCCTTGCCGGCGGAGCTGGCGGCCGTGCTCGGCTCCAGCGCCGCCGCGCTCGACGATCCCGAGCTGGCGGCTTCGCTGTGCATCGAGGCGGGGCTCCGCCGCTGGCACGCTGGGCGCGGCGCGGACGCCGCGCTCGAGTTTGATGCAGCGGAGCGGCGCGTTCCGGGCGCTGCCGGCGCGCTGGCGTTCTGGGCGCGCCGCGCACGGGAGCGCAGCCTGGGGCCGATCGACGAGCGAGGCGCCGAGCCGAGCGAGCTGCTGCTGGCAACCCTGGAGCGAGCGATCCGCTCGAATCCGCCCAGCCCGCAGCTGCTCGGTGAGCTGCAGAGCGCGCTGCGCGCTGTGGGCGACGCGGATGCGTCTCCCCTGGCGATGGCCGCGCGGCTGCAGATCCTGCTGCAGGGGCGAGTGCTCGGCCAGAGCAGCGAGCCAGCGCTGCTGGAACGACTGGCGGCGCTGAATCCAGATGCCAGCCGCGTCGTGGACGCCTGGCGCTATCTCGAGTGTATCGCGCAGCCCGAGGCGGAGCCGCAGACCCTCGAAGAGGTGACCCGACGATGGTCGGAGTCGAGCGACAGCCTGGCCTCCACGCTGGAATGGCTCGCGGCGACGCAACGGTTGGGGCAGCCGGCGCGCGAGTGTCGAGCGCGCTTGCGCTTGAGCGAGCTGCTCTCGGGCGGCGCCGCGGAGCTGTGCGCAGCCAGCGCCGCGCTGGTCGCCCAGCTCTCGGGCGCGGCGCCCGCGCCCTTTCTCGCGGGCAATGCGGCTGCGCTGCGCCTCACCAACCTGGAGACATCACCTCCGGGCTGCGATCCGCGACGGCGGGCGCGCGCCCTCGAAGGCGCGGCCCAGCTGCTGGGCGCTGAAAATGAGCCCATCCTGGCGCTCTTGCGCGGCTACAACTTGCTCGCCGCCGGACAGGCCGCGGCAGCGCTCACGGCCTTTCAACACTATGCTCAGGCCTTTCCCGACGACCCTGCCGGCCTGGAAGGCATGCTCGCGGCGGCGCGACAGGGCGACGACGCGGCTCTGATCGCCGACGCCACGGTGGCTCTGGCCCGCACCAGCCGGGACCCCTCCGAGGGCGCGCGCTTGTTTGAAGAGGCCGCGACGATCTTTTTTGATTCACTGCGGGACGAGAGCAACGGCGAGGCCGCCCTGGTGCGGGCGGTCGAGCTCGATGTCCGTCGCGGCTCCAGCTTCGAACGCTTGTTCGCACGGGCACGCGAGCGGGGCGACGCGGCGCGCATCCTGGACCTGAGCCAGCGCCGCCTGGCCGTGCCGCTCTCTGCGGAGGAGCGGCGCGAGCTCGAGTGGGAGCGGGCGCGCGCTGCGCGCAAGCTGGATGATACGCGCACGGCGCTCAACGCGCTCGACCATGTGCTCGCCCTCGACTCGCAGCACGTGGGGGCTCTGACGCTCCTGGCCGAGATCTACATCACCACGCAGCGCTACCGGGAGGCCGCGGACGCGCTGGCCAGGCTGGCTTCCTTGCCGGGCACACCGCCCGCCGAGCGCTTGACGAGCGGCCTGTACGCGGTCGATCTATTCGAAAACCAGCTCGACGACACGAAGCGTGCCACCGAGGTGCTGCTCAGCCTGCATCGAGCGGGAGCGAGCACGCTCGCCCTGCGCGAGCGCCTGGCGCGCTCCGCAGCCAAGAGCGGCAACTGGGATGAGGCGGTGGTAGTGCTCGAGCAACTCATGTTCGAACGCGCCACGCCCGAGGAACGCGCCGAGGCGGCGCGCCTCGCGCTTGCCATCCACCGTGACCGGCGCGGCGACACGCAGGCCGCAGGGCGCGCAGTGGAAGCCTTGCTCGCCCTGATCCCGCATGACGCAGAGGCCCTCGACCTGGCGCTCAGCGGAGCCCTCGACGCGCAGCTCACCGACAAGCTATTGCAGGCCAGTCAGGCCGCGCTGGAGCAGCGGCTGGGGCAGGATCCCTTCCAGCTCGACGCGCTGAAGCGCCTGGCTCGGATCGCCGACCGCACCAATGACCTGGGGGTGCGGCAGGTAGCGCTCGGCGCGCTGTTGGCCCTGGGCCAAGGCCCGAGCAGCGGCGTCCGCGCGGAGCTGGCCGCCCTCGATCAGCGCCTCGCTGCCACGCCTTCGGTCGCGTGGAGCCCCGAGCTATTGCGCGAGCTGGCCGACCCCGAAGAGCGCGGCCCGATCGCGGATTTGCTGGAGCTGCTGGCGCCGCATCTGGTGCGTGCGCTCGGCCCCAACCTCGCCACATTCCAGGTGACGCGGCGCGAACGCATTCCAGCGGGCTCGGGCCTGTCGGTGCGCAGCGAGATCGCCGCCTGGGTCGGCGCGCTCGGGCTCGGCGAGTTCGAGCTGTACCAGTCGCCCGTCAGCGCGGAGCGGATCGTGGCGCTGGCGACGGAGCCGATCAGCATCATCATCGGCTCGCGCGTGGGCGTGCCGCTGACGCCTTTTCAGCGTCAGGAGCTGGTGCGGGCTTTGTTCGCGCTGCGACGGCATCAGGGTGCGCTGACGCAGCTCGACGAGATCGACGTCGCAGCGCTGATCGTGGCAGTCTGCAGCCTGGCGCAGACCCCGCTGGTCGCGCCGAACTACTCGCGCCAGGCGGACTTCGAGCGGCAGCTCGCGCGTGTGCTGCCGCGGAAAGTGCGCAAGCTGCTGCCGGAGCGCTGTCACGCGCTGCATCAGGCCAAGGTGGACGTGGCGCGCTGGGTCAGCGCGGCGCTCTCCAGCTTGGATCGCGCCGCTGCGCTCACCGTCGCGGACATCTCGCTCGTGCTCGCCGATCGGCCGCCGCAGGACCGTCAGAGCACGCCGGCGCCGCCCAACGAGCGCACGCGGCGCGTCGCCAGCTTCGTGCTCTCGCCCGGCTTTCAGTGGTTGCGGCAGCGCTTCGGGGTGCGATTGCCATGAGCTCTCCGCAGAACGACGTGCCGCTGGAGAACGCCGCACCGGCGAGCGGGCGCGATTCAGGTCTGGCGCCGCGCAGCAGCCGAAGCACACCGTCTCAGCCCGGCCCCTTGTCGCCCGGCGGTCCCGTTCCGGTCGTGACATTCGCGGAGGAGCGCGCCGCCAGCGAGCACCTGAGCGCTTCCCGCTCGGACTGGGAGCGGCGCGCGGACTGGCTGGAGTCGGAGGCGAAGTCGCAGCCGGACCCGGCGACGCGCAGCCGTCTACTGCTGGCGGCGAGCGAGGTGCGTGCGCTGCTCGGCGCCCGCGCCGAGGCTCGGCGCCTGGCGGAACAAGCCGCCAACCCGGCGGGCACGCCCGGGCTTGCCGCGCGGCAGGCGCGGGCGCTGGCGCTCGGCGATGGAGATGTCGGCACGGTGCTCCGCAGCCTGCAGGAAGAAGCGCGCGCCGCACGGCTGCCGGCGACGCGCGCGCATGCCTACTATGTGATCGCCGAACTGCTGCGCTTGGAGCGGCGGGAGGACGGCGAGAGCGAACAGCGACTGGAGGCAGCAGAGCAGAGTGATCCAACGGACCACCGCGCCACCCTGCAGCGGCTGATCCGCCAGCTGGCGAACACTCAGCGCCCGCCCGACGTGCGCTTCCGTCCGGATGAGTCGCTCAAGCCGTTGCGGCAGGCCACGGGCCAGCTGCGCCAGCTGCGCGGCTCGGAGGCGCCGCGCCTGGGCCCGAACGATCTGAGCGCGCAGCCGCTGCTCGAGACGCAGCGCGCGCTCGGCCGCGGGCGCTGGATCGAGGCAGCCGATGCGCTCTCCCAGCTCGAGGCAACGCCCGGGCTGCGCGATGGGGTGCACTTTCTCGCCACGCTCTGGCGGGTTCTGCCCAAGTCGGACCCGGAGGAGCTCCTGGTCGCGGTTCGGCGTCTGGCGCAGCGCCATCCGGGGCGGCTGGAGCTGCGCACCTGGGCCGCCAGAGCGCTCGCCCAGGGCGCGCGCGACGCTCTCGCCGAAGCGCTGGCCGTAGCCGGGCGCGGCGCCGATGCCGGCGGTCCCGCGGCAACTCGGGAGCCGGCGTTCTCCAGTCGCGACCGCGCCGCACTGGCCGCGCTGGGCGGCGTGCGCGGCGACGCCGCTTCGGTCGAGCCGGACCGGGAGCTGCGACCGCTCCAGCTGGCGCTCGAGCGAGCGAGCGGCACCACCGCCCTGCCCTCGAGCTCCAGCGCGCTGGAGCTCGAGCTCGGACGGGCGGTGGTCAATGCCGACGCCGCCGCGATCGACGCGCTGCTGGCGCAGCAGTCCGAGACTCCTTGGACCCGGGTCTTGCAGCTGGAGCGAGCTCGGGTGCGCGGCGACGCGGCAGCCCTGGCGCGCGGCCTGCCCGCCGTCTTCGCCTCGCTCGAGCAGGCAGAGCTGAGCTTCTTCGCGGGCGCCGTGGCTGAACAGGCGGGCGATTCCGCTGCCGCGCAGGAGCACTACCGCTCCGCGCTCGCAGCTCCCGGCGTGGGCGAAGCGGCGCTGCGCGCGCTGCTGCCCGGCGCGCGCGACGGCGCCGCGCTGCTGCGCGAGCGAGCCGCGCGGGTGGAGGATCCCACCGCTCGTGCGTTGCTCTTGACCGAGGCGTTGTTGCGCCTGGAGCCCGAAGCCCCGGCTTTCGATGCCATCGCGGAGGAGGCCTGGCAGGCGGACCCCGAGCTGCCCTGGGCCGCTGATCTCGGCGAAGTGGCGGCGCGCATGCGCGGCGACCGGGCGAGCGTCGGGCGTTGGCTGAGCCGGCAGCGCGAGCGCTCCGAGGGCAGCGCCGAGAGCGCGCTGAGCGGCATCCGCGAGGCGCGCTTTCTCGCGCTCTCCGAGCCCGTACTGGCTGCCGAGCGCCTGCGCCAGCTGGAGCAGCCGGAGCGCTTGGACCTGGCGCTGCGCGCTCAGATCGAAGCGCTGGCTCCGGGCTCGGCGAGCGAGCGGGTGGAGTTCCGCTGGCGGGCCGCTGCGCAGGTGAGCGGGCGCGGGCGCGAATGGTTGCTGGCGGAAGTGAGCGAGATCGAGCACGCGCAGGGCAACGTCAGCGCAGCGGTGCGGGCGGCGCGTGAGCTGCGCTCGTCGCTCGGGCGGCTGCGCGTCGAGGCATGGGCTCGAGACGCGGACGATCTCGCCTGGTTGAGCGCCGAGTGGAGCCGCGAGCTCGACGAAGTCCGGGACGATGCCGCCGCGAGCATCGAGCTCCTGGAGCGGCTAGCGCGCTTGGACCGGGAGCGCGGCGCCGCCGAGCGCGCAGCGCTCTGGCGCCAGCGGTTGCTCGAACAGAGCTCCCTACCGGTGGCGACATTGCGCTTCCTGGCGGCGGAGAGCATGCTCCCGGGGAGCGAGGGGGATCTCGAACGCAGCGCGGCGCGCTTGGCGCAGCTGCTCGGCGATTCCGACGCGCTCGGGCCGCTGTTCTTGGCGGCGCGGCTGCGCATCGATCGCGGGGGCCTCGCCGACTCTGCGCCCCTGGCAGAGCGAGCCGCGGCCCAGGCGGTGGCGCCGCTCTGGGGGCTGCGCCTGAGCAGCGCGCTGGCCCGCAGCGCGGGCGACGATCGACGTCAGCTGGCGCACAGCCGCGAGCTGCGCGAGCGCGCGCGACAGCCGCTCGACGCAGCGACGCTGTCGCTGCGCGCCGCCGAAGCAGCGGGTCGCTTGAACGAGCTCGAGGTCGCGCTGGTCGAGCTCGGCCACGTGCTCGAGATCGCTCCCGAGCACTTGGTCGCGCTGTCCATGCGCGCGGAGCTCCTGGAGCGTCAGGGCCGGGCCGCTGAAGCGGCCGAGGCGTTCGAGACCCTGGCCGCCACCACTCAGTGCCAACCCTGGCGCGTGGAAGCGCTGTATCGCGCTGCGCTGTTGTGGCTCGAGCGACTGGAAGACCGGGAACGCGCCATCGCAGCGCTGGAAGAGGCGGCTGCGGTCGGCTTACCTCACGCGGGAGTGCAAGAGCGCTTGCGCACGTTGCGCCCCTCTGGAATCCAGGAGCTGGACGCGCCGCCAGCGTCGCTCGACGCGGACGCACCGGAGCTGGAGCGCGCCCTGGAGCTGCGCGCCGCAGGCCAGATCGCGGACGCTCGCGCCGCGCTGGAGCCGCTCCTGGCGCGTCGTTCCGACCACCTGGAGGCGCTGCACCTATCCGCCGCTCTGCTGCTCGACTCGGGGGAGGCAAAGGCCGCCGAGCGCCGCTGGCGCCAGATGGAGGCGCTGCCCTTGTCGCGCGTCCAGCGGCTGCGGGTGCTGCGGTCGCTGGCCAGTCTGTATGAAGGCGCGCTGCCCGATCCCGAACGGGCGCGGCGGGTGTATCGGGAGATCCTGGCGGAGGATGTCGAGGACGACGCGACCCGCCGCAAGCTGGTGAGGAGCGCAAGCGAAGCTGCGCAAGCACGCCCGGCGTCGACCGATGGCTCGGCGGCTCCCGTGGAGCCGCTGCCCCACGAGCTGGCCGCGCTGCGCCAGGAAGCGATCCTGCAGCAGCGCGAGCTGATGCTGCGCGCGTCAGATGACGACCAGCGCCGCCAGACGCTGCTCGAGCTGGTGCCGCTGCTCGAATACAGCGCGGAGAGCCAGCGCGAGGCGGAGACCCTGCTGGAGCAGGCTCACCGCACCTGGCCGGACAGTCCCGAGGTGCTGGAAGCGCAGGTGGAGCACTATCGCCGGCTGGGCAACGCGAACACGGCCCGCGTGCTGAGCGAGCGAGCAATCCACGGTGCCCGCAACGCCGTGCTCGCGGGACGTGTCGAGCCGGCGCTCTTCCGCACGCTGGAGCAGGCCTCGCGGCTCGCTGGCGATGCGGAAGGCTCGCGCCTGGCCCAGGCCGCCCTGGCCGCTCTGGAAGCCCGGACACTGCGGCTCACCGGAGCGGGAGCGCGCGCGGGGCAGCAACGCTTCGATGATCTGATCGCTCCGGCTCCGCTCAGCTCCGGCTTTCGTCGCTTGTTGTACGGCGCTGGCGCCGCCCTCGAGCGCGCGTATGCGGCGGATCCTTCGACCATGAAGCTGACGCCCATGCCGGAGTCGCAGGCGGCGCAGGTGCGGTCGGTCGCGGCAGCATTCGGCCTTCAGGAGCTGCGCGTCGCGATCTCGGACGACGTCGGCTGCGACTGCATCAGCCTGTACGGGGCGCCGCACCTGATCGTGTTCGGGCGCGCGCTCCTGGCCCACGAGAGCCCGCGCGTGCGCGACTTCCTGCTGCTGCGCAGCCTGAAGATCGCGCAGGTCAACGCCTGCGCGCTGACGCGCATGTCCGCGACCGAACTGTGGTCAGCCGTGGCCGGCTTCCTGGCGTGCTTCTCGCCGCCATGGCGCGCCGAAGGGCAAGACGCGCAGCGCCTGGTGGCTGCGCGCAATCGCATCCGTCCGCACGTGACGGCGACGCTCAACCGCGAGCTCACGGCGATGACGGCAGCGCTAACTTCCAACATCGTTCCGCAAGCGGCGCAGCTCGGCGACGCGCTCTGGCGCTGGGCCGCGCGAGTGGCGCTGTTCGGCGTGGGGGAGCTGGGCGTTGCGCTGGATGCCTTGGCGGCGGCGGGCACCGGCCGTCCTGCTCTGCCGAAGGATCTGGAGGGGCGCATTCGCTGGATCGCCGGGAGTAGCAGCGCCAGGGACCTCGTCGGGTACGGTGTCAGTGAAGCCTACACCGAGGCTCGACGCCGCGCGGGCCTGGCCGGCAGCGCGCGCTGAGGTGGTCTCCCGCGCGGGGCGAACCCCTTAACAACCGGGCGGACACCCGCGTTAGCCGACTGTAGGTAGGATCACAGTTGGTGAGCCAGCTCGAGAGCGCGGACCGCAAGCAGATCGTGGGGCCGCCGCAAGCCGCGTCCCTCTACGAGGCAGCGACTTCGTGGACGGGTCTACCCGTGCCGCTCGAGCGCCAGGATCCTCTGATCGGCACGACGCTGCAGGATACTTACGTCGTGAGCCGGATCCTCGGCGAGGGCGGCATGGGCCGCGTGTACGAGGCGCGCCACACGCGACTGCCCAACAAGCGCTTCGCGATCAAGGTCTTGCACTCGGACCTGGCGATGAACTCGGACCTGCAGGTCCGCTTCCAGCGCGAGGCGGAGACCGCGGCCTCCGTCGAGCACCCCAGCGTCGTCGGGACGTACGATATCGGGCGCACCCCGCAAGGCTGGCAGTACATGGTGTGCGAGCACCTGACGGGGCTCGATCTGCACACTCACATCGATCGCTCCGGGCCGCTGCGGGATCAGACCGTGATCCACATCGGCAAGAAACTGTGCGAAGCCGTCGCCGCGGCCCACGACAAGGGCGTGATCCATCGCGACCTCAAGCCGCACAATGTCTTCCTGGTCGGGGACTTCGCGCTCGGGGTGCCCGAGAGACCCAACCTGAAGGTTCTCGACTTCGGCCTCTCTCGCTTCGTGGACCGAGACAGCCAGCTCACCAAGACCGGCGTGATCATGGGCACGCCCGGCTACATGTCACCCGAGCAAGCCCACAGCCATGATACGGATCATCGCACCGACATTTATGGCGTCGGAGCGATCCTGTATGCGGCGGCGACGGGCCGCGCGCCGTTCGTGGAGGAGACTCCCCAGATGACGGTGCTGGCCGTGATGAGCCGCGAGCCAGAGCGACCGCGCGCGCTGGAGCCGACCGTCTCCGAGGGCCTGGAGGTGGTGATCCAGCGCGCCATGGCCAAGGATCCGGCGCACCGCTACGCCAGCCTGCGCGAGATGCACAACGCGCTGGCCGCGCTGGAGCGCAGCCTGGCGCTCGGCTCACTGCGGCCGCCGCCCGCCTCCGAGCACGCCAGCGCCGAGGAGGAGAGCCGCGGAGCCCGCCTGAAGCTGTCCTTCTGGGCGCTGTTCGCCTTCGCGCTCCTGGTCATGTCCGTCATGGCCGCGGTGACCGGCTTGCTCGCGCTGAACGGGACCACCGTGGATCCGACCACGACCGAGCTGGCGCTGCTCGGCGCGCTGGCGGCGATGTCGGCATTTCCCGCCTCCATGGCCATCCGCCAGGTGCGGCAGCACGTGTGGGTGAACAGCGCCAAGGTGGTCTCCTGGTTGCAGACGCTGCGCACGCCGGTGATCACCGGGCTCTGTGTCTATGGGCTCGCCGCGTTTCTCACGCGCTTTGGAGATGAGCACCTGGCACGCCCGGGCCTGACCTTGTTTGGCCGGGCACCAGGGGTTGCCTATCGTGGCTACAGCATCGTGCTGCCGCTGGTCGGCGTGGTGAGCGCCGTGGGGATGTACCTGCACCGGCGCTGGTGGAGCGGTCGCGGGCGGTTGCGCCGCTGGCTGGCTGGGCCGGTGCTCGGGCTCGGGACGAGCCTGCTGTGCTCGGCGATGATCTATCAGACGTTGCAGCTGCGTGCGGCGCACCCGCCGAGCCACGTTGCCGAAGTGGCGCCTGGGAGCGCCCCCGTGCCCGCGCGTACGCCGCGCCCGGACCTGATGCCTGCTGCCCCCGAAAACGCGGCAGAGCCAGCGGCGCCGGAGGCAGCCGCGGCGCCGGAGGCGGCAAGCGACGAACCGGCAGCGGCTCCCGCGGACGGCCCACAGGCTGCCGAGCAGCAGCTCGCTCCGAGGGCCGCGCTGGTCGCGGCGGTCGCCGAGGGTGCGGACGGCCTGCGGGTCCTGTCGGAACAATATCCGCGCGATCCAGCGGTGCTCAAGGCGCTGGTGCTGGCGTTCGCGAGCAAATCGGAGAAGCTGCTCGAGGCGATGGAGGCGACACGTCGCCTGCTGCTCGTTGCACCAGAGAAACAGTCAGACACTGATGTGCGCTACATCGTCTCACGCGCCGCCAACGATCGAGGCAAGGCCTCGGAGTTGGCGTTCGTGGTGATGAGCCAACACATGGGCAAAGACGGTGCCGATCTGTTGTACGACATGATGCTGCGCCGCCCGGAGCTGGAGACGCGGGCCAAGATGGCGCTGGAGAGCTTGCGTGGCAGCAGCCAGTTCTCGCCGGCCCTGGCCATTGCCTACGATTTGCGCTTCGCGCTCAGCTGCGCCTCGCGGGTGAGCTTGCTGCCACGCGCCCGCGAGTACGGCGATGAGCGCAGCGCGCAGGTCCTGGCCTCGCTGATCCGCAGACCCCAGGGCTGCCGCAAGACGCGCCGCAACCCCTGCCGGTCCCGTTGCAGCCAGCAATTTCACGAGTTCTCGGATGCGATCCGGCAAATCCGCGCGAATTCCGCCCGCAAGCGCTGACAGCGAGCCCGGGCCATCGCCGACGAAAAGGCTCGCAGGGTCGCCGGGCCGGTCCCCTCCCCCCGTGCCGGGCGTGATATGGACCGCGCATGCGGTTCCTCTGCATTTCGGACATCCATGGCCACGCTAGTGCGCTGAAGCGCGTGCTGGAGGACGCGCAGCAGCGCGAATTTCACCAGCTGGTGGTCTGTGGTGATTCGCTGTTTCCCGGGCCAGCGCCGCTGGAGACCTGGAAAATCCTGATGGATCGGCATGCCGTATGTGTGCAGGGCCTCTCCGATCGCGCTCTGTACGAGATTGATCCAGTCAAGCTCACGGCCACCACGCCCGAGGAGCAAGGGCGTCTGCGCCGGCTGCGTGAGGTCCAGCGTGAGGTGGGCGAGCTGATCATCGCGCGCCTCGGCAAGCTGCCGACCTCCGCGCGCCTGCCGCTCGAGTCTGGGCAGGAGATGGTGGTGGTGCACGGCTCCCCGCTCGATCCCACCGAAGCGATGTCCGCGGACATGGACGACGCAGAGCTCTCCGCGCTGCTGGGAGACGACCCCGCGGACGTCGTGGTGTGCGGCGCGAGTCACGTTCCGTTCTGTCGCTCCATCGGCGACGTCCGCATCGTGAGCGTCGGTTCCGTGGGCGAGTCGCCTGCAGACGGCTATGCGCACGCGACCATCATCGACGCTTCGTCGGTCGGAATTTCGATCGAGCAGTTCGACATCGAGCTGTGAGCCCGCCCTCCGGGCGGACGAAGCTCAGAAGGCAAGCTCTTCGCGCCGGGGGGCGGCACGGCGCGCGGCCGCGACGAACAGCTGCATCTTGACGAAGTCCTTGCGCCGCGGATCGCTGCCCTCGACGCCGCTGGCCGTATCCACGCCCCAGGGCTGCACGACGCGCACGGCGTGCTCCACGTTCTCGGGGGTGAGCCCGCCGGCGAGCATCAGGGCCCGCGCGCGCGCCAGCTCGACCACCAGCGGCCAATCGATGCGATGACCCGTGCCCCCCAGCTGGCCTGCAACCTTGGCATCCACCAGGAGCGGGTGCCCCGGAAACTTGCGCGCCCGTTCCACATCGGTGGCGTCGCCGACGCGAACTGCCTTGAAAGCGCGCGGCGACAGCTCCCGGAGCTGATCGTGCGACTCCTCCCCATGCAGCTGCAGGCGGTCGGCACCGAGCGCAGACAACAGCTCGAGGGCCTCTCGAGTGGGCAAGTCGGCTACGACCGCGACCGATAGCGCGCGCCCCCGGACGGCCGAGATGATCTCGCGCGCAGCCGCGAGCTCCACTCGACGCTTGGAGTCCGGGACGAGATTGAAACCGAGCACGTCCGCACCGGCGGCGATCGCCGCCTCTGCGTCCTCCAGTTGCGTGATTCCGCAGACCTTCACGTACATGTCAGAGGCTACCCGCGCCGCACGCCGTGAATTCGCCGCTGGCGCGGGACGAGCGCGAGCGTTGCGCTAAAATGCCAGAGTGGCTACAGAAAACTCGACGAACCCGGGCGCGCCGTGGACGCTCCCACCGCAGCTCCGGGGCGTCGCTCAGCTGATCGAGGCCGGCCGCTTCGGAGAGGCGCGTGAACGGCTCGATCAAAGCTTCGATCAACCCGCCGACTTGCTGGAGTTGATGCGGCTCAAGCTGAGCGTGGCCGAGCACACCCTGGATCCCTCGAGCGCGCTGGAGAGCGTGCTCACGTTTCTGATGGCCGATCCACAGCACCCCACCGCGCTCGAGCTCTACCGGGAGCTTTCGATGCTGCAGTACTCGTCGGGCCATTCGTCGTTCTCGCATTCTCATCCACCGCCGCCGCTGCGCACGCGCTGAAGCTCACTCGCCGGCGGAGCTCGTGCCGGGCCTGCGCTGGTCCTGGGCAGACAGGGCCCAGTCGCGCAGCTCGCCCGTGAGCACGCGCGGGCTGCAGCGAGCCGAGGCGACGTCCGCTGCCCCCATCAACAGCAGAGCTGCGCGCAGCTCGCGCTCCACCCCGCGCAGGAACGCCAGCGCCTCCGCTCGCCCACCGCGCTCGAACGCTTGCAGGACCGGCCGAGCGATGCCGACGGCGTGTGCGCCGAGAGCCAGCGCGCGCGCCGCGTCGAGGCCGTTGCCGATACCCCCCGTGGCGATCACCGTGCGAAAGCGCTGTGGAGCCACGAACAGCAGGCTGGCTGCCGTGGGAATGCCCCAGTCCCAGAAACGCTGCCCGAGCTCGCGATCCTCGGCGCGAGCGCGCTGCGCTTCCACCGCTACCCACGAGGTGCCACCGGCGCCGGAGACATCCACGTCGCGCACGCCCGCCGAGGCCAACCGCCGCGCCACATTCGCCGAGATGCCGCAGCCGGTCTCCTTGGCGATCACCGGGCAGGGCAGCTCGGTCACCAGGCGGCGATAAGCCGCCTCCACGCCGCGGAAGTCGCGATCACCTTCGCTCTGCGCAACTTCCATGGCCGGGTTCAAATGCACGCAGAGCGCGTCCGCGCCGACGTCATCAACCAGCGTAGCGACCTGCTCGCTCGACATCTTCGCCGCTTGCACACCGCCGATATTGCCCAGCAAGAGCACGGAGGGAGCGACGCCGCGCACCTGATAGCTCGCGAGTGCGCTGCGATCCTTCAGCAGCGCGCGCTGGCTGCCGAGGCCGAACCCGTAGCCGCACTCCTCGGCGATGGACGCGAGCTCGAGATTGATCCGGCGCGCGCGCTCGGTGCCGCCCGTCATACCGGCCAGGAGCAACGGGGCGCGCAACTTGCGCCCGAGCACGTGCACGCCGAGATCGATTGCGTCCACGTCCAGCTCGGGTAACGCGTCGTGCACGAGCTGCACGCATTCCAGCAGCGTCGTCTTGCCGCGAAAACCCACTTCACCGTGAGCGGCGAGCTCCAGGTGTTCGTCCTTGCGTTTTGAGATCTCGGTCACGGGGAGCGCCTGCGCGGTTGACACGCCAGGTCGCGTTACCTACGGTCCGAGCGCGTGATCCGCCCGAACAGAAGCATGAAATGCCACCGCCGTCCAGGTCGCAGGCGTCCCGTGGGCCGTGAAGCGCTCGTCGGGTAGCTTCATGAGCGGATCCAGCTCCTTTCGCGGGGATGCGCCGCCTGATCTTCGCACCGATCCCGCCCTGGCGGCGCGCCGAGGTCCGCCGGATGGCGGGGCAGGCAGCCCTCTCGAGGCGCGCACCGACGCCATCGATCCGCTGCCGTTTGTGCGCCTGCTGGAAGACGTGCGTCCTCGCGTCGAAGAGGCGCTGCAGCGCAGCTGGGAAGCGGCGTTGCGCCAGCACGGTGATCTGGGGCCGGCGGTGGAGGCTCCGCTCAGCGCCGCGCGCGAGCTGTGCCTGCGCGGCGGAAAGCGCCTGCGTGCAGCGCTCGTGGCCGTGGGCTATCAGATCGCCAGCGGGCGCTCGCTGATCGAGCCCTGCCTGCCCGTGTGTTGCGCGGTGGAACTGTTGCACTCCTATTTCTTGATCCACGACGACTGGATGGATCAAGACGAGCTTCGCCGAGGCGGCCCGGCGGTGCACGCGGAGCTCGCACGCCAATTCGGCTCGGTACACCTGGGGGCTGCCGCCGCGGTGCTGGCCGGTGATTACACGCTGGCGCTGGCGACGCGCGAGCTCACGCGAGCGGATCTGCCGCCCGAGCGCCGCGCTCACGTGCTCGATCGCTTCGCCGCCATGCAGCTCGATGTGGTCGCCGGTCAGCAACTCGATGTGCTGGGCGGGCTGCCCGGCGCCGAGCCCCAGCTGGACGACGTCTACCGGCTCAAGACCGGCAGCTACACCGTGCTCGGGCCCCTGGAGCTGGGCGCAGCGCTGTGCGACGTCTCCGCCGAGCTACGAGCGGCGCTCGAACAGTTCGCCGTGCCGCTCGGGATCGCCTTCCAATTGCGCGACGACCTGCTGGGAGCCTTCGGTGCTTCCGCGCAAACGGGCAAACCACGCGGCAGCGATTTGATCGCGGGCAAACGAACGCTGCTGCTGCAGGCCGCGCTCACGGACGCGCGGGCCAGCCACCGCATCAACGCGGTGCTGGGTCAGCCGGGCGCGCCCGCGGCCGACGTGGAAGCCGCGCTGGACGCCATACAAGCCTGCGGCGCGCGCGACCGCGTCGAGGCGCGCATCGTGGAACTGACGCAGCGCTCTCTCGAGGTGCTCGACAGCGGTCGCTTCGATGCAGGCGGGCGCGCGCTGCTCGGCGGCGTCTTGCGAGCCTTGCTCGATCGAGGCGTGTGATGGCCGACCCGGCGGCGCTGTACCGCGGCAGCGCCGCGGGCAAGGTGATCCTGCTGGGCGAGCACGCGGTGGTCTACGGCAGCGCGGCTCTGGTGGTCGGGCTGGACGGTGGGGCCGATGCGGCCGTCCGTGCCGCGCACTCTTCAGAGCTGGTGCTCGGAGCGGACCGCTATTTGATCGGCCCCGCCGCTGCTGGCGAAGAGCCGCTGACCGCGCGCGCCTTTCGCGCCTTGCTGGCCGCGCTCGGGGCGCCCAGCGTGGCCGCGGAAGCCACGCTCGCCATCCCGGCGGGGGCCGGCCTGGGCGCATCCGCGGCGATCGGTGTAGCGCTGGCGCGCGCGGTCAGCGCGCTGATCAGCGCATCGGGCCCCGCCAGCTCGAGCGTGGCGAGCGCGGCTCTGGCCTGGGAAAATGTGTTCCACGGGAATGCCTCGGGCGTCGACACGGCGGCCGCGGAGCAAGGCGGCTGCCTCTCCTTTCGCAGAGGTCAGCCGCCGCGGGCGCTGCGCCCCGCCCGCCCGCTGGAGCTCGTGAT
>DASTRX010000074.1:0-125827 GCA_035760985.1 Polyangiaceae bacterium | reverse complement strand
CGATGGCACGCCACAGGCGCCGCCCTGGCGCTGTTGTTGCTCGCAGAAAACTGCCCCCGGCGCCGGCTGGCCCGGCTTTCACCCGGGTCACGGTAGCCCGCGCTGGCATCAACGTCACGCACGTGTGCCGAAGGCACACGTTACATCTGAGCACCCTCGCATCGAAGCCTGCGGCCGACATAAACGCTCGACCTCTGATGGCCGTTTGCGCACGAGATGATGAAGAGCGCTGCTTGGACATCGATCTCTGCCGCCTGCTTGGCAGCGGTACTGTCGGCGCCAGCGCCGGCCTTGGCGGAGGGTACCTCCAGCTGGGGCATGGACACTCCGGTGCCTCTGGTTTGGAACGACCACGGGCAGCAAACGCCTACATTTTCTGCTCGCATCGCGCGCGTCGGATCCTTCATCACCGTGTTGCAGACCAAGACGTCGCAATACGAAACCTTCTCCGTCTCCGCGCCTGGATGCTCAATTCGCTACCAAGGCGCAATTGGCGCGCGCGTGCTGCTCGAGGTTCGAAACGCAGCTCTTTCCCGGCAGGACCGTGAGTTGCCGCTCGTTTCCTTCATACGCTCCACACCAGACGGCGAACTGCGACTGAAGACGGAGGCAAGGAATGACCTCGCTCGCGTCATGCAAAAGATGAGTGCCTACAAATCGGTCGGCATGCTGAAGACGCCTGCCCGGAGCACGCCTCGGGTCATGAAGTGGACGTCCAAGGGGTATTCCGCAGACAAGTGGGCGTGGGAAGGTAAGCTTGCTGACCTCGTCGACGATTTCGCCACCGTAAACTACAGCGTCACCCAGGCGCTCGAGAGCTACACCATTTCGACGGGGGACTGCCTCTTCACCTACGCTGGCCCGCGCCAAACGCTGATGGCCGTTGACCTACAAGACGGTGAGCAGAGGCAGATCACCATCGACCGCAGGCGCGGCCCCGAGACGCAATTTTTGGTCAGCGCCCCCACGCCAGAACCTACTGCCGCCGGCGTCCAGACGATTGCAAGGCGGGTTCCGGGAGAGACGCTCGACTCGAACTGGGTGAGCGAGCTGCAGCCTCTACTTGACCTTGACCTGGGCGAATTCAGTCCTGGTTCAGCGACGCGGCGCAGTGCACTTTCCGTTACCCCCTATGCTCTGGTCAATCGGGACCGCGGTACCGATGACACTCTCAACATGAACACGCCCTCGTGCTCCGTGCTGCAAGGCCGGATCGGCAACGATCTCTGGATCCAAGTCTACGACGCCGCTTCCGATGCCTTCGTGAAGGTGTTGCGCAAAGACCTTGGTCGAGGCGATCACAAGATCGCGATCGACACGCGCGGATCGCCCACTTTGCGCAGCGCCACCAGCCGCCAACCGACCCCTGAGCTTTCCACACCGCCTGGGGCAGTTCTCCAGTAAGCGCGCCGCGGGCCGATGCCGGCTCGATCCACTGTCGCCTGAGACGCCACGGGCAACTCGCGAGCTCGGATTCGCCACACCAACCTCGCGTCTGCCGTACGCTATCCCGTCGGCGTTGTGAGACGCTGGGCGAATCGCCATCAGTGGTAGCGTGGCCGCCCGAGAAGGCTGGAAGTGACAACGCTTCGTCCAACTCCGGCAGCCTCGCAAGCATCAAGGATTCGGTGTCGATCAACCGCGTGAAGATGGGGGCCTAGGTAAATGGATTCGATGAGCGTCGGCGCGTCGAATGCTACGTTGATACCGAGTTCGGGTACCGGAACCGCGAACTCTTCCGCCATCCTGACCGAGAAGATCACTCGGAGCTCGCGCTCCCACTCGAAGGCGCGATGCTTGTAAAAGAATCGCGCCTCGGCTCCAACCCGGAGCCTGTCAGCGAACAAGTCGACGTACCGCACTAGGCCCCAATACGGAATTTCCTCCCCGTAGTTGGGTGCCAGCCGAAACGGCCGCAGTCCCGCTTTCAACCGCTCTGCTGTGGTCCGAATCGCCAATCCCTTGCGCTCCTCGGCGTAGATCTTCCACATCGCATCGCTTTCAAAGTCCGCGCGATGCCAGCAGCTGACTTTCGTCAAGCGCCGAAGCTCCTCAAACGCCGAATCAACATCGCATAATTCGTGGTCGCGCTGTTCCAACGGCGAGTCGTGTCGCTCGACGGCCACGGCACCTTCGAACTTGTCCTCGAACTGTCGCGCAGCCGGGAAATACAATTCGCCTCGCGCCAGCGATTCCAAAAAACGCTCGGTTTTGAAATAACGCCACAGCGGCTCAGCCGCGGGAATCTCCCCTGGACTCCACATGTCTCGCATCGCCATCTCGACTGATGCTCCTCTTGTCGGCAGGCCGTAATGGTTGCTCAAGGCTCTTCGCCCGACTATGCGTCTGCGGGCTGGACGTACTGCACCATGACCGCGAAAGCTTCTGGGCTAACGATCCGAGTGCCGAGTTCCTCAGCTTTTCGTGCTTTGCTCGTGGTGTCGTCCACACCGTCGGTGACGAGAACCGCCGTCTTGCGCGAGACCGCGCCAGTAACACGCAGGCCCGCCGCCTGTGCGCATCCCTCAAGCCGGGCGCGCTCCAAGTCATCGCAACCAGTGAAGGCTACACCATCACCCACCCGCAACGGGTCGCCCAACTGCCAGGTCTCCGGAAGTGGTTGGCATGTGGCCCCGACGCGATCAGCAAGAGCGGCGCGCGCCTCAACTACGACGTACTTTGGAGCCTCGGTGCCAAGACCTAGCGCCTCGGCCACTGCAGCGAGCTCCCGGCGCTCATCCCGCGTGACCTTGCCATCTTCGACGGCCTTCTGAGCGAGAGCCAACAGGAAGGCCTGATGGGCCGCTTGCACCTGGAAACGAGTCAACGAGTAGCTCTTTGCGAACTCGACCAAGCTGCCGACTTCAGCATCGGTCAAGATTCCGTCTTCTAGCATTTCCGCTAGCAACTCGATGTACCCACTCGCCTCGGGTATCGCTCCGGTCTCGGGAGTTCCGAAGGATGGCAGTTCGTCGAGTAGCCGCGCGAGAGTGCCCCTTTCCGCAGGGATCACGTTCCTCGGTTCACCCACCGGGCGCCGTATCTCTAGCCCCGAGCATCGGGGGATCGCTGGCCAAGTAATGTTTGCTGCCAGACTCGGCAAATCAAGATGCTCGACTCTCGCCGGATGCGCGCCGCTTGGGCTGATGTAGTATCTCAGTAGTGCGGCTGTGGCCTGGGCATCGCCAAGCGCTGTGTGTGCTCCTGTAATAGAAATGCGGGCTGCGGCACAGCACGCCTGGAGTCGTCGGCGCGAAATCTCGGGCAAGTAATAGTGACTTGCATGGAGCGTGCAGAGGTGCGGCACCTTCGGCATGCTCCACCCTGCACGCGCATACTCCAATTCAAGGAACGCCAGTCAAACGGCGCATTGTGGGCTACCAGGGCGCGGCCGCCTATGCGCGCGTTAAGCTCACCGGCTATGCTGCCAAATGTGGGGGCGCGGCGAACATCGGCGTCAGTAAGGCCATGGATTCTACTAGCTGACATCGACCGCCCAGGATTGACCAAGGAAGTCCATTCATTCACGATGCCGCCGTCCGGCGCCAGTTGTACGACGGCAACCTCGACGATCCGATCTCCCCTAGCTGGAAACAAGCCCGTGGTTTCAAAATCAACGACGGCAAAGCCAAGCTCAGTGGGAGGCATCGCTCTACCTGACGACATCCCGCGCTTTGATCTGAAGTTCATTCGCCAAGGCGTGTGGTGAGTGGCCCCTCACCGCAGCGGGATCGCAAATGAGCGGCGGCGCACGTCGTCGGACGCGGGAGGCGTTACTAGTGGGCCCGGTGCAGTCCGCGGCCCGACGCCCGCGGCCTACGCCTTCCGTTCGCGCACTGCGGTGAGTTGGGTCACCGTGACGGGTCTTGTGCTCTGCTCGAGCACGTCGAGTAGCGCTCGAGCGCGCCATGTGTCGCCTACCCGCACAGCCGCAATGATCGCCAACTTGAGCGCGTCGTCAGGGTCTAGGGCGGATGCGGCGGAGCCGACTTTCGGTACCGGGGAGGCCGAAACCTTTGGCCGCTTCGCGTCGTTTCGAGTCGCGTCCTCCGCGTTGTTTCCGCTACTCTGAGCGACGATCAGCGCGGACGTGACAGGCGATTCGATTCCCGGCGCCTCCACCAATGCTCTCTCCCGTTTCGCGAGTTTGCTAGTTAAATCAATTGTTTGCCCTGCTGCTAGCACGAGCGAGTTCGGCGCCACGCCCAATGCGATGAATTCGCACCTGGGCTTTCCACGAGGAAACTCGACGGCGTCTACCCGGAGCCGGCACCGCTTGCGTTCTGCGCTTCTTCGCAGACGCGTTCCAACGCGCGGACCACGGCACGTGGCGCGCGCGACTGACTCGCTGGGGAGCACTCGATGGCCATCACCTCGAGCTGCAGCTCTGAGCAGCACACGCCCGGTGGCGCGTGGCCCATGAACTGCAGGGCGACGCCGGGTAAGATCTCCTGCAGTTTGATGTGAGCCGCGAACGTCCGGTGCTCGTTCCCGAAGGAATCAGCACCATGCTGCTCTTCGAGCAGTAGCTCCAGGATGGTCTCTCCCGCCGTGGCGCGTGCGGTCAGGGATGCGCCGCGCGTGGTGGGGAAGGTGAGCTGCACGGGTGAGAGGCGCTGGCCGCGCGCGCGGTGCGAGCCGTCTTCGAGAAGCAGGATCAATCGATCGACGTTGTCGCGCAACGCCGCCAGAAGCAGCGGCCGCGGTAGCTTGCGCCAGGCGAGGCCGCATTCGTCGCGCCGAGGCAGACGGTAGGGAGAGTACATCGGCGGGCGCTCGCTCCACGTCGAAGCGGCCACTTCTCGAACCCTGGCGAACCATTCGATGAGCTCTGCCAAGTAAGGCGCATCGATGACCGCCCGAGGCGATGCACGCTCGTGCACCGGCACCTCCAGCTCCGGCGAACTGCAGAGACGCGGAGCAGCCGCCCCGGCAGCCACGCTCGCGGGAGAGCGCGAGAAGGCGGCATGACACCGAGCCTGAATCTTTCGATGCGCGATCTTGATGATCTGAAGGATCCGGCCTCGGCTCACGCTCTCGAGCTCCGCCATGCGCGCTGTCGAAAGCGGTGGCTGCTCGAGCAGGCCGTACTGGCGAGCCAAAAGGCGACGCTCGCGTGGCGACAGTGTCCAGAGCAGCCGCACCGCGTGTTGTTCCAACTCCCGCTGGATGAGCATGGCCTCGGGGTCGCTCACGGGCTCGAGGCTCCTGCCCGTGGCGGCGCGAAACCCGGCTCGGGCCGCGTCGCACTCGGCGGCCTCGCCCTCGGCCGTCTGTCTATCCGTCGATGGAGATCGGCGCCACGCGGCTCGCAGGCGCGCCCGATCAAGCTCGCAACCGTCCACGTCCCGAACCGCGCGAGGGAAGCGGCACACGCTCCACACGGAATCCAGCGCCTGGTCGTTGGGCGCCAGGCCGTCGCCGGAGGAACCGCTCTCGAGCCACGCAACGAGGGACTCAATACCGCGAACCGACGGCGAGTATCCTAGCCAGCGCAACAGCGCGTAGCCGCTGCCCACGAACAATGGATGGTCGAAGCGATGGCGCAGCAGCTGCGAGATCGTGCGTGGAGCGTCTCCCCCGAGCCAGGGTGCAATCACGTCCAGCACGGCTGCGCGGTCGCCTCGTGGTAACAGCGGGCGCTCGAGCCGAGCGTGGTGCACCAGCTTCGGCCGCGCCCGAACCCGCACCAGCGGGGGCAGATCGAGCGCGCTGCTCGTGGAGCCGCTCGAGCCTTGCGGCCCTAGGAGCGCGCCGCACTCGTAGTGCCGAATCGAAGCACCAAACAGGTCGTTAGGCAGCATCGGTAGACCCGAGAGGCCCGTCGGCAACAGCACATAGATGCGTGCTTCGCGCTCGGCGTGTGGCGTCAGGACGCGAAAGTACTTCTGCGACGAGCGCACCAGGGACAAGGACGGGGAGAGGTCGATCAAGACCTTGCAAACCGCACTGTCCCAGCCCTCGATCAGCACGCCCACCTGCACCAATGTGTCGACCGCGCCAGCCTCAAAGTCGGTGAGGATCTGCTTTCTCTGATCGGTCTTGGTATCTCCCAGGATCAGTCCGACCCGAGGCGCTCCTGCGGGCCGGTGGCGCTCGAAGAAGCGGGCCAGCTGGTGCGCCTGGGCGCGAGTGCGGCAGGTGACGAGCGCTCGGGCGTGGCGGTTGGCTGGCGCATAGCGGAGCCGCACCGCCGCATCCAGGAACAGCTGCGAGCCCATGACCGAACCGAGCGTGGCGTCATCGTAGTCGCCAGCCACCACGCGTACACCGCTCGCATCGGCATCCACCTCCAGCACCCAAACCCGAAGCGGCGCCATGAGCCCGAGCTCGAGTGCATCCTCGAGAGGAAGCTCATGTATGAGCCGAGGAAAGAATCGGCACAGCGCGCGCACCTCGTCGTAGTCAGGCGTGGCGGTCAGCGCGACGCGCAGAGCCTCGGGCAAAAAGCGGTTCTCGAGCAGGCGAAATCGCTCGATGGTGAGCGTGTGGTGCGCCTCGTCCGCGAAGATCAGGGGAGCTCGAGCGAGGCCGCTCCACATCGCGGGCGGGCAACGTTCGAGCTGAGCATACGTGGTGACGTTTGTTCTGCCTGGCAACGGCTCCTTGCGATCCGAATACAGCACACCCACCGGCTCTCCCAGCCAGCTTTCAACTTCGCTCGCCGTCTGCTCGACGAGCGTCTTGGTCGGGACCAGGAACGTGGCCGGCAGCCGCAACTGTCGAGCGATGCAGGCCGCGATCGCCGTCTTTCCGGTGCGCGGCGGCAATATGATACGCCCGAAGCGTTCGGCCGAGTGCACCCGGGCGTCGTCCGCAAACGTCAGGAAGTCACGTACGACGCGCTCCTGATATGGCCTCAGGCACCGCTGCTCAGGTCGTCCGGAGCTCGGAGTGAAATCAAGCAGCGGCGAAGCGATCGGGAAAGGGCTCACTTACGACGCGCCCAATAACCGGGCTTGCGAGCACCGTGAGCGACCGCAAGGATGCGGATGCAGTCGTCCAGCTCGCGAAAAAACACGACGAAGGGGAACGTCTCAGGGAGAACCGCCTTTCGAAAGCGTGGGTTGCCTCGCCAGACCGGGAATTGAGCGGGGGACTCCTCAATGCGAGCGACGATCGCCTCCACCTCGTCGACGAATGACTCGCCTAGGCCGACGGAGAGTGACTCGTACCGCTCGGCAGCGGCGTCGAACTCGGCGCTCGCTTCGGGGTGGTAGATGACTGGCTTCACGGCTTCGCGGAGCGCCCTCGCAGGCGTGCTCGGGCGCTCGCATGAACCTCAGCGGCCGGGATACCAACCACGCTGGCAGAATCAAACTGGGCGTCGCGACGGTCCAGCTCAGCGCTCCAAGCCTCGTCGCGATCGGGGTCGGCCCCCTCGACACTGGCGAGCAGCCGGGTAGCTAGCGCCAAGCGGTCCGCTGGGGCCAACGCGAGAAGGCGCTGTTCGAGATCCTCCGGGAGTTTTGATTGCGCCATGTAGGCAGGGTATCGCACGCAGGCACGCCGGGCGAGCGCGACCGGAAAGCGACGATGCAAGCTCTGGAAATCACGACAGTTTGCGGGTGAGCGCAAACTCCAGTTCCACCATCGTCACGGTTCGAATTGCTCGCAATCCCGTCCACTCAGTCTGAGCCCCCGACCGCGGGGGCTCCACACCATCCTTTGGGAATTATTACATTTTCGGCATCCGCGCCGGAGCGCGGCTTCGCGCCTGAACCAATGCAATGAATTCGAACCGTCCTCCATGAACAGCCTGAGGCGGTCGAAGGCACCATTGATCCGATAGTCGAGCTTGTCAGCGCCTCTCCGGCGGCGGGCGCGATGCTCAGGGGTCACTCTGCAGGCCACGGTACTCCAACCCGAGATCCTGCCAGAGCGGCCGCATGTCGAGCGCCTTCAGTTGCGGGTTGGTTTTCAGAATGCGCTCCTGTTCGCGCAGCCAGCTGACGGCGTCGGCGCTGAACTTGCTACGCGCCACTTGGCGTAGACTCCTGCCCTTGAAGGCTGGAATCGGAGTATCGAAGTTGCGCTTGATCTGTTCGAGCAGCATTCCGTGGAGCTGCTCGACAACCTCTGCAGGCTGGCTAGCGAGGTCGAGCGGCGGCTCTATTGCGCCGGCTTCTCGGGCGCGAGCATGCAGCGCATCAGAGTCGCCGTCGAGGGTGCCAAGGGTGGCTCGGACGGCGTCACCGAGCTCCGCCTCGATCCGCTCCTTCGCGGCGCCCAAACGTTCGAGCGAGTTGACACGCACAGTGAGGTTCGAATTCGAGAGTTCGATCTCGGCAAGCGAAACGTCTCCGTGATCCAGCCAGGTAAACCGATCTTCATCCCGCGGGTGGAAGATCTTTTGCAGACCGGTTCGCGCTCGCCCGAGATCGAGCACCGCGTAGCGTGCGGTCGCGAGCTGCAGTGGCTCACCATGCGTATTGTAAAGGGCAGGCAGTGGTGGATTCTTTCTCAACCACTGAATGTGAGCGAGCAATGGGATCACGATCTCGATGGCCCGCTGCTCGGGCGCCTCGCGCGGGACCTCGGCTCGACGCTCATTCCACAAGCGTAGAGCCGTATCGCTGACCCACTGTGCCACGAGCGCGGGCACATGTAGAACGCCGCCCTCCAGGGTGCAGTCGCCTGTACCCTCGTCGCAGATCCAGCCGAGGACTAAATCACCGAGCCCCAGCTGGCGCGTCGCGGAGCGCTCCCGAATGTGCACCTTGCGCGAGCGCAACACATCCACGGCGTCGATACCTTCATCGAGTTGGATGTGCCGCACGTGCAATACTGCAAAGCGGCCGCCTTGAATCGAAGCAATGGCCATGCGCTCGTCGGGAGCCAAGTCATGTTCCTGACCCACGAGCTCCAGTGCGGTCGCTCCATGGTCCGAACGCGCGCCGAGCGTACAGTATGCTCTCAATAGAAATTCGTCGCCCGCGTGCAGCTGGAGTTGGTCCACGCCGAGCTTCCGCGCTGCCTCGGCGAGTGCCCGCTTCTCTCGCTCAAGGATGCCCTGTTCTCGTGCGATGGCCGTGACGCGCAGCCGTACGCGGTGCATGGCCGGCACCTCGTCCTCTTCCTCCACGCCGGTGAAGTGCTGGCCATGCGGGAGCGATTCCGCCCGATCCGGTACTCCCGCGAGGCGCACGATGCCGTTACGCTCCCCCGCGTACCCATCCATGATGAACTCGGGCCAGAAGCGCTCGTCAGCACCATATTTCAGATGGGCCGCGACCACCTCGTCAGGTGTGCGGCGAGCTGCAGTGAGCTTCTGTTGCTTACGGCGGCGAGCGGCCTGCTTCGAGCTCAGCTTCGCCCGGCTCGAGCCGGGCGAGCTGCTCTCTGGCGTAGCTTGCTGCAATTGGCTGCGCCGCTGAACGCGGTCCAGGTAGTCCAGCCAGTCTCGCTGCGTCGCTTCGAGCAGATACGGTGAGTCCGCGATGACTCGGCTGTCGCCAAACGCCAGCACCCGGGCCAGGATCAGGTCTCCAGTGCGCAGAAAGGGCCCGGTAAGCTGCGCCGAGAACGCCGGTCCACCGCGAACTGGCTGGAGCTCTGACTCCAGCTCGCTCGCTCGCAGCACTTGATACAGATCCAGGTGAGAATCCGCCAAGCAGCGAGCGAGATCACACAAGCGAGTTCGGGCGGTGTCTCCGCTCAGTAGCCGCGCCAGCACCGAGTATGGCGTCTCGCGTGCAAGGCCTTGCGGCACTTCGGCCAGCACGTGTTGCACGGAGTAAGAGTCGTAAATGGGGCTTAGCGGCGGTCCTCCCGGCGAATACTCGTCGTCCAGCTCCTCGCTCAGCCACGCAAGCCGCTCGAACTGAGGCGCATCGAGCAACGAATGCGCCGCTCGAACCAGCTCCGTATAATGACCCATGAAGTCTCTCAACTCCGGGGTCCAGGCGTCCAAGCCTTCTAGCTGTTGCTGTGCGATGCGCTCGAGGGCTTCGCGCGGAAACAGCAACGCTGGAGATAGGTCTTTGGCCAGTTGACTGGCGATGGGCTCAAAACGAAGAGTGGCCATGCGGCACGCTACTTCGAGGATGAGCTTCTCGCCTAGTCTCCGCTGAACGTCGCTCCCCTCCTTTTCCGCCTGGCCGCCGTCCCGGAATCGCTGATGAAGGCGGACAACGGGACGAGGTGATCTACTTCGCGGAGCGCTCCTGACGCTGGTTGGGAGTTGCGCCGGCCCATCGATTTGTGTGCGCTCCTACAGCGCTGTGGTGCACTTGTAGACAGCGCCGGCCTGCATCGGCTCCGATTGGGAACCGCGCAACCGCTGCCCAGAATCAAATGCGGTGGAGCACGAGGCTTGGGTCGAGATGGTGCAAGTCTTCGACGTCGCTGGTGACGACCACGGCGCGTTCGCGACGGGCAATGAGAACTACCGAAGCGTCGATGACGTCCGATGTCTTTCGCTTACCGCACAAAACCCCAGCAGCCTCGGCCAACACCCGATCCAACGATGCGATTGTTGTCGTGGTTGCTCTCGATAGGGCGCCCAATACGACTTGCTTGATGGGCTCTCGCCAAGCCTGAGCCAGAACACCAGCCGGAATGATCATACGAGCATCCGCATCGAGCGCTGCTCTGAGCAATGCCCGCATGCGTGCGTCTCCTCGCTCGAACGCGATCAGCGCTCCGGCATCAAGAACAACGGTCCGGGGAGCTGCTCTACCCTTGACACCTACGACCCGAGGACGCGCTTTGCCCACGCGACAGCCGCCTTGTTCGGAGCTCCATGTTCCTCATCCATCGCGTCCAGAATCGCGTTCAGTTCGTCTCGTCTCAATCTCTGATCCAGCGCCTCAGCGACAAATGCGCTCAGATTCTTTGCTCGGCCGGTGGCAACTTCCACCTTGGCCTGCTCGAGCAAGTCCGCGGGGAGACTCAGTGCCACCTTTGCTGAAGTCATACTTTTATCATACCGCGCTCTTGCCCGCCTGGCAATGGTCCCTCTCGCCGGGCCAGAACCAGCCGCTAAAGGCACACAGGCGAGCCGGCTGAGTCCGAGTGTTCCAGGGCGCCCGCCGGGTAGCGGGCATATTGGCAGGCTCGCGCGCGAGCAACTCGGAGCGGTCGGGTGGGCACTCCTGGTGACGGGGGGTGCCGAGCTGCTTCGAGCCACTCGATGGGGCACGCAACGCGCGCGCCACTCACGATCGTGCGAGCCCGGAAGCTCAGGGGGTTCCCCAGGCTCAGTTCCGGGAGACGACGAAGTCCAGCTCCACCTCCCCCACGGTCCGAATTGGTCGCAATCCCGCCCACCAATGCAATAGATTTTGACCCTCCTCCGCAAGGACAGATGCTGTCGAACTTGCAGCTCAATGGCAGGGCTTATCGGTCTCAACGCTAGCAACGTCCCGGGAACCGAGCGCTGGCATCACGAGCCCGGTATCGACGATGACGGCCAATGGGCGAAGCGTCGCCTCCACTCGCAGCCAACATTCTGCAGTTGCCCCGCGACCGGCGCCGAGCCCGTTCGCGAGCACTCGGCGCAAGCGTAAGCATTTACAAAGGTCTCTCACGTAGAAAGTCTACCTACTTGCAGGGCCACGACCCCGTCTTTCTCCGCCACCGAGCAGGCAGGAGTGCACGCGGCTAGCGAAGTCAGGCTCTTCCCGCTGGGAAAGGGCGATTGCGCCTACGTCGGGCAGGGCTGGACACGCGCTCCCGGAGCAGCGCTAGGATGAGCCCCATGTGCGGCATAACCTCAGCGTCCCTTGCACGTCCATCCCGTGCTTAGCTGTCACGTGCTGAATACCGCCATCGGGCAGAGCGCGCCGGACATGAAGACACGGCGGCGCGGGAGCGCGAGGTGCTGCTCGGGGCGATCGAACAAGGAAGATGCCCGTTCTTGAATACTTTTTCTAGGCGGCGCTGAGCAGCGCGATCTTTCCTCGCAACGGCGGCTGCCGATCGCGCGATAGTCTCCGGATGAGCCGGGTACCAGGGCGTGGGCTGACCGGGATCGCGCGGCGCGCCCGCTGTGCTCGGTGGATTCAGCCTCTGCTGCTCGCCGTAGTGGTGATGTTGGCTGGGCGGCACCGGGTTGCGGCGCAGTCGATGCTGCAGCAGGTCGCGACGGAAGCAGGCGTCACCGTGGCGGTACCGGCGGGCCTGCGCAGCGCTCCCGGGCTCGCGGCCATGCCTGATCTACCGCTGCATGTGGAAGGCATCACCACCTTCACGGACGACCGCGACGAACCGCTGAACATTCAAGTGCGCAAGGGCGCGCCGCACAATTGGAAGAGCCTGCCGGCCGCCAATTCCTCGCTGGCCGCCGATTGGACACAACGCTTCGCGGCGGAGCTCCAGCTGCCGGAGGCGTATGATTTCAAGCCGGGTCTCTATGACCCCGAGCGCGGTGCGCTCAGTGTCCAGTTACAAGGTCACTGGTCCTTCGTTCGCGCGCCTGATGCAGCGCTTGCCGGAGGATCACCCTCTCTGGGATCCGACGCGCGAAGCCGGCGAGGACCCGGCGAACGCCAAGTGCCTGCTCGATGCGCTACTCGCCGGGCAGGCGTCGGCTTCGGAGCCCGAGCTCCAGGAACGCATACCGGCCGCGTCGCAGGCCTGCAGCCTGCCGGAGGCGATGGTCGGCACGTACCTGCAGCAACTCGGAGCGGACGAGTTTGCGCGTTCGTTCACGACAGTGACATATCTGGCCTTCTTCACCCGCCTGGGCAGGATCGGTACGCTGGTGATGGCACCCGCCGATCGTCAGTCCGCCGTCGACCGAGCGGCGGAGCTCGTGTTCCGCGAGACTGAGGTGGCAAACGACGTGCGACTGCCGGTGGAATCCAGCATCGACTGGTTTCTCATCGCGCAGCTCACGGGCATCGTGCTCGGCTCCGTGCTGGGAGTGCTCGCGCTGGGCGGCGGGCTCTCCTGGTTGCTGGTGCGGCTCGGCGTGCGTGCCCCCTCGCGGCCGGCAGCGCGCTGGGGCTCCTGTGTGCGCTGTCGTTGAGCGGCCTGGTGCGTGCGGGATTGCTCCACCTCGAGGGGAGCTTTCCGCTCGCCAGCTACCTGCTCGGGGGCGCGCTCGGGTTTCGTCCGCTCGTGCGCTGGCTCTCGTCGAGTAATGGCGGAGGCTCGCAGCTGCGCCGCGCCCGCTCGCTGCGCGGGGCGCGCGGAGTCTCCACCGTCGAGTACGTGATCGTGCTCGTGCTCGTCGCCGCTGTCGGGATCGGGGCATGGCGATTGTTCGGAGAATCGGTGCGCGGCGCCCTCACCAACACCAACCAGCAGCTCGACGGCCTGGCAAAGCTTCGGCTCGACGACGGCGGCAAGAGCACGGGTGACTCGCCGCGTGACTCGGAAGGAGGCCGGGATCCAGCACCGGAGGAGCAGAGCGGCAGCAACGCAGCAACAGCCGCGGCAGCAATTCAGGCTCGACGGCGCGGAGCGGGCCGTTGCGCAGCAATTCGGCCTCGAGCGCGTGGAACAACGGCAGGGGCGCGCCGGATCCGCGCGGCAGTGTCGCACAGGGTGCTGCAGCGGGCGCGCAGCAAGGCTTGCAACCCGGGCGCGTGCTACCGCCGGTGGCACGCCCCGAGCTGCCCACCAATGCGGGCAGAGTCGCGGCGAGCGGTGCGCAGGAGCCGTCGCTGCTCCTGCGCGGCACGGACGTCCTGACCGACTTCGTCCCCTGGGTGAGCAATGCGAAAGACGCGGCGACCGCGATGACCGGCATCAACCCGGTCACAGGGGAAAAGGTCGGCACCGTCGGCCGCGTCATGGCCGGCGTGTTCGCCATCCCGGCCGCCGGCAACCTGCTCAAGTACGTCGGTAAAGGTGGCAAATATATGCTCAAGGGCGGCAAGGCCGCCTATGAGGCGGTCGAGGCTGCGCGCGCCGCCGGCAAGCTCGCCAAAGCAGCCGAGCGCGCGGCCGCCCAGGAGCTAGAGCGGCAAGCAGAAAAGCAAATCACGAAACAGGTCGGGGAGCGGGCGGCCAAAGAGGCCGCCGGGGCAGGCGCCCGCGCAACGTACATTCGTGGACTCGGCAAGGCCTCCGAGGAGTTCACCGCCGTCAAGCCGGGGCCGCTTGCCGATAAACTCGCCGAGACCTTTGCAGGCGGTCGCTATCGAGAGGTGGTACTCGAAGCCGATACGGTGTTGCACCGAGCAGGCACCCAAGGCGAGCCGCTCGGGCAGTTCTTCTCCAAGGAGGCGCCCCAGGGCGTCATCCAGACGCGCATCGACAAGGCGGTCCTGCCTCAGTGGCCTGGGGGCGGGCGCTCTCCCATCGACACGGCATTCGAAGTGAAAATCCCGGCTGGCACCAAGGTCTACGTTGGAGAGGTGAGCTCCCAAGGCGGGGCTTTCGTTGGTGGCACACAGCAGATTGTCGTGGTGCAACCCTGGACCATCCAGGACGTGCAGGTGGTAGGATCGGGACCCCTCAAATGACACAGCTAAGTTCGCGGGATACCGCCAGACTGCTCCAGGTGCTCGGGCGCATGTGCGACCTCCTCAGAGCCTATGGCAAGCACGACTGGGCGGATGCTCTGAGCGACATCGGTGCGCGGCAAGTGGACGAAGACGTGCGTGGCGATATCCTCCGCCTCTACGGTGGTGCCGGGTCGCTCAACGACCTCGTCTTGCACTCCGACGACCACGCTCGCATGATGGCTGACAACAACGAATTCGAAGCTTTCCGGTCGGAGCTCTACGAATTGGCTCGGTCACGGGTCGCTCCGTGACCCACGAGATCGGATCGGAGCTGTACGTATTGGGTCGGTGGTAGTCGAGGATGACGCGTCACCGAACCCCGCGCGTGCGAGTCGCACGCGGCGCCTCCACCAAATTCGTGCCCCAGCGGCGTGGGCACGATCGCCATCGGACGGGAATCATTCCGTTTGCGCGCCCGCCCAGGCGGGCGCGGCGCCACCCCCCCCCACGATTGCAATGAACTCGAACCGTCCTCCGCGAGCAGCGAGAGGCGTCTGATCTGCTTTTGACCCGACAATTGCGGTTCGGCCGAACCCACGTCGCTTCAGCCGTCAACGTTTCGGATCTGGTTCTCGCACTTCAACAACGGGCTCGTCGTAAACATCGTCGTCCGGAACGAAAACGATCCGCATCCCCCAGCCTCCAAATGTTCCCACCATCCGAGCGAACTCTCGCGGCGTGAAGTCGCGGTCATCGATCGTGAGGAATGGCTCGTCAGGCTCACCGTTGGAGCCCATGACGACACACCGGAGCACGTGGCCGCGCGGTACCCACTGGTCACTCTGCTCGAAGAACTCCAACTGCGGTCTACCCAGCGGGACCTCTACGGCCACGTGCTCGTATTCGGCTGCCGCGGCCTCACGAGCATCGAGGTGGTCGTTCCACAAGTCGATGAGCTCGTCGTCCGTCATCGCAACGATCCGCTCGCGTCCGAGCTTGAAATGGGTCGTTGCCACCGATTCGTCCGCGTACGCGATAATGACGTCATCTCCGTCGCGGGTAATCCTGAGCTCATCCGGGGAAGCCCGGTGCGGGCGGCGGGGCATCGGCATGGATCAAGTCATATCAGAAGTCGCATTGCCGTAGAGGGCCCCTGGCCCTTCCTGGAAGGGATCAACTGTTGCCGTCTCCGGTGCGCGATCGTCATTCGCTGTCCCTCAGCGCGATCGCTTTGCTGGCGTTGATCGACGACTGCTGCTCAAACCGAACAGATGCTCGAGCTTCAGCAGTCGGGTTCAGCCGCTGCCGCGAGAACTGCTTCGCGGAGCTGTGCCGACACAAACATGCCCATAGCTTCCATGCGGAGGACGATTGGACGGATGGCCCCCAGCAGCCCCTTCTTCTTCGCCACCAGCAGTACGCCGAGTGTTCCGATGACAACCAAGCCTCGATCCCTTGCCACTTCCCTCGCCCGCGCGTCGTCCGCGAGTAACGTAGCTCCGAGACGTTCAGCGAGAGGTATGGCCGCTGCCTCCCCGCGATCCAACGTCGCGAGCAGCACGCCGGGGGGTGCTGCCGCGGAGAGCGCGGCGGAGCTCAGGTATGCCTGTGCTCCGCCCCCTTTGCTGACTCGTGGCGGGCATAAGCCCTGACGGCGGGCGTCTCTCGGCGCACGTCAGGTCGCCTTAGAACGTGAGCGCCCGACTACTGATTCATGAGGCTGTTGCGCTCGATCGCCACGCGGCTGTCCGTGCACAGCGCGCAATCTTCACCGAAGAAGAACCGGCGATTGGCCACGTCGTCCATCAGGAACACCCTGAACCAGGCGGTGAGCGCGAAGAAGGTGGGGCCCTGGCTGCCGCCCATACCCAGCCAGCTGCCATGGTCTGCCGCCAGATTGTTCAAGAACACCGCCGGTTGGGCCGTCACCGTGCGAAACGTATTCGCCACGCCGGTACAAGGAACGACCGTGTCCGCTCCGCCGCAGATGAACAGCGCTGGGCCGTTGAGGCCGGTGAGTGCGCGGGTACCGTGGATGGGCGCGATCGCGCTGATGCGCGGGTCCGCAGCAGCAATGCTCGTCGACGCTCCACCCTGCGAGTGACCGAGCGCTCCGATATGCGCCGTGTCCAGATGATGGTAGTACGGACTCGAGGGGTCTTCCGCCTGCTGGAGCAACCAGTCCAAGCCGGTGATGGTCGGCAGCGGATTGCCGGCCGCGGTATCGGTACTGAGCGAAGCAATCACCACGAAGCCGTGCGAGGCGAGCTGATTCATCAACCCCGGATAGGTGCCGCACCAGGTATTGGTGGAGGGCTCGACGATGCATTGTGGCGGACGTTGTTCGGGATTGTCGCCGGTACCATTCGCCCAGATCAAGATGGGGTGGCAAAACCCGCTGGTCGCGAGATTGCTCGGGCGATAGATGTTAAAGCGCTGCTGCTCGCCAAAGATCCGATCCGGGACAATACCCGCCAGGGGACCCACGCCCTTGTCGGCGGTCACCTGGAACGGCCCCGGCTGCGTGGGATCGGCCGTGGGCCAGGCTTGACCGACACAGCCTGTCGGCGAAACGCTGGGCGGATCCACCGCGGCTGGGTCGCCGCTGGGCTCCGCGGCTCCACCAGGCTCCGATTGGGGCATGGCCAGCTCCGTGACTTGCTGGCCCTCTCCGGGCGTGGCGACGGGAGTGACGGCGTCCATGACCGGAGCACTCGCTTCGTTGGAGCCCTCGGCCGCAGGCGCTTCAGCGGGAGCGTTCGGCGCGGGCGCCAACATCGAGACGTCTGGCGACGCCTGCGTCGTCGACGCAGGATCGTCGCTCGAGCAGCCACTCAGCGCGAGCGGCAGCGCGGCACCCACGAGGCGGTAAACAGAGATCGTTCGGCGAAGGCCGCGGGGAGCAGACCGTGAGGTACGTCGAAGCTTCATGATGGAAAACCTTTCGATGCGAGCCAAGTCGGAGCGCCAGGTGCAGATGAGCCGAGCGTCGAGAGCAGTTCGACACATCGAGAAGCGTCCCCAACTCCTGGATGTGAACAGAAGAACCTGGAAACGATTCCAGCAGACTAACGTCGCTTTCCCTTCGTCGCAATGGCGTTCTGCGCGCGCGCGGCGGCGCCTTCGAGCGCTGCGCTGCACGACAGGCAGCGTGCCTATAATCCTCATTCTCAGGGCGCCGCGTTCAAGCGCAAACCGCAGCGTTTAAGCCCGAGCGCAGCGCGGTGCATGACGCGAATCCGCAGATCGTTGCGACGCAAAACAGAACGACACTGGCTTCGTCGCCGAGACGCCTGCCGGACTGTCTCATGTTCGAGCACGCGAAGGTTGCTCAGCGAACTGCTTCCGCGGTCGCTCGAGAGCGGCTTGGCAGCGACGATGACGCACGCCATGAGCACGACGACGACTCCGCTCGCTGGCGGCGCATCCGCCGCGGTCGCGCTCTACGGGGCGGGTTCGACGGCTTGCGGCGCGCAGCCGTCGTGCTCGGCGTACAGGGCGTCGATGCGGGCGGCATGCCGCTCCAGGGTCACGGCGCGCCGGGGCTTGCCGAGCTCCGTGAATTCATCCTTTTCGAAGCCGGCCTCGAGCACGCTGAAGCGCTGGATGCGCTCGTGCGGGGAGAGCCGGGCATTGAGCGCAGCGATGTCGCGCCGCAGCTCGGCGAGCACGGCGCGCTCGTCGGACGCGAGCTGGCCGGGCTCGAGCGCGAGCAGCGCGACCACGTGCGGGCGGCCCGCGCCGATCGCGAACGCATGGGCGATCAGCGGGCAGGCTTGCTTCAGCTGCGCCTCCAGATGACTCGGCGAGATCCAACCGGCGGACGACGACTTGAACAGCTCGTTCTTGCGGCCCATGATCCAGACGTATCCGTCCGCGTCGATGTGGCCGATGTCGCCGCTGCGAAACCAGCGCTCTCCCTGCCGGAGCTCGAAAGCCGCCGCGTCGTCCTCCGGTCGATTGTGATAGCCGAGCATCACGCCAGGCCCGTTGATCCATAGTTCGCCGTCTGGCGCGACGCGCAGGCGGGTCCCCGGCTGGGGGCGCCCCACGCTGCCGATCCGCATGCCTTCGAGCTGACCCATGCTCGCGACGCCCACCTCGGTCGCGCCATAGCTCTCGATCAGAGGGAGCCCCGCGTCCCAGAACCACTGGGTGATGTGCGGGGCGAGGCCCGCGCCCGCACAGCCGAGCCAACGAGCACTGCCGCCGAGCTCCGCGTGCAGCGCACAAGGGCCCGCGCCGGCGAGCCGCGCGTGCAGGCGCTCGTACACCAGGGGCGGGGCGGCGAAGAAGCTGGCGCCGACTTCGGCACAGCTCTGTATCAGGCGCGCCGGGTCGCTCTCCAGCGCCGCGGAAGCGCCACCTTGATAGATGAGGCCGAGGTTCATGCGCCCCAAGAGGTGCGCGAGCGGCGCCGCGACGAGCAGGACCGAACCGGGCTCCAAGATCGCGCATTCGCGGCGCATGGCATCGGCGCAGGCCTGGCTGGCATACAGAAGGTTGGTGTGGCTGAGCCGTACGCCCTTCGGAACGCGTGTCGTGCCCGAGGTGTAGTAGAGGCTCGCCCAGCCAGCGGGGTGCAGGTCTCGCTCGCGCCGCTCCAACTCCGGGCGCAGCTCCGGCAGCCGCTGCTCGCCGAGCGCAAACAGCTGCGGCAGCGAAGGCAGGACGCTCGACTCCTCGCGCCAGCAGGCGGCTGCGAGCATCGCATCCTCGCTGCGCTCGCCGGGCTCTGGCTCCGGCTCGAAGCAGATCACGTGCTCCAGGCGCGGCAGTCGGGCGCGCTGCTGCAGCAGCTCCCGCGCGCGGCGAGCGCCCTCGCACACCGCCACGCGGGCCCCCGCGTCTTCGAGCATGAAGCAGGTCCGCTCGAGAGGATTGGCAGGGTACAGCGAGCAGACGATACCGCCCGCTTGCAGGATGCCTTGCTCCAGCACTGCCCACTCGGGCCGCGTACCGAGCAGCAGCGCCACGCGATCGCCCGACTCCACGCCGAGCTGCACGAACGCCGCCGCGACTTGGCGCGCACGTTCTTCCCACTGCTTCCAGGACCAGCTGCGCCAGCCAGCGCGCCCGCGGCCCCACAGCGCAACGCTCTCGGCGCGCGCGGCGGCCTGCCGGCGAAATGCGCACACCACCGTTTGGTCATTCTTCAGAACCACGACGCTTCCCTCCTCCCGCCTGCGCAGGTCCTCGAGAGCTTACGCCGCGGTCGGCAAACCCCAATGGTACGATCGTCCCTCCACCGGCGCCCGATTTCTGCGCGACGGCCGCGGAATCACCGCGTCCATCGCCAGGGCGCTCTTGCTGGTTCAATCTGCCAAGCCGCTGCCGCGGAGCGCCGCCACGGCTTCAGCGCGCGTGGCCACGCCCAGCTTCGAGTAGGCGCGGCTCAGCTGGTTGCGCACCGTATACGGGCTCACGCCGCAGGCGCTCGCGATCTGTTCGTTGGTGTAGCCGAGGCCCAGGTACGAGAGCAGCTCGCGTTCGCGCTCCGTGAGCCCGACGCTTTCCGGCACCACGAGCGCGGCTGACGCCCGCGCCGCGCGCCGCTCCACCCAGCGCCAGGTCTCTGCCAAACGGATGAACGCTGCGAACTGGCGCAAGCGTTCCAGCTCCGCCGGGCGGAACTCGGACGAGCGCCGCCCCAGGAGCAGCGCGGCGATGAAGCGGCCTCCTGCCTGGGAGACCAACATGGCCCCCGTCCTCATCCCGCTCGGTTTGGTCAGCCGCTGGTACGCGGTCAAACGTTCCAGCCGTGCCCCGTAGACCTCCGCGTCCACCGCCACGCCGCGCTGCGCGCTACACGCCGCGCACAGGGCATGCCCTTCGGTGATGAACGTGGGCCAGAGCGGCCGGATCTCCTGCATCAACGCCAGATCCGTTCCTGCCGAGAGCGCGCCGTAGTCGCGGTTGCGCCGAAAGAACCCGAGGTCGAAGCCCACATGGCGCTGAACCAGGCGGAACACCCCCTGCTCGAAATCGGCCAGCGACGTATCAGCGGAGCCGAGCTCCGCCAGCTCCACCAACTCGCTCGCCTCGAGGGGCTGCACTGCCGTCGCCTCCGCCGCCACTATACCTCCCTTTGGCTTCCGCTTCACGGGCGCGCGCGCCGGCACCGGCTGGCATGGTCGTGCTCGGAAGCGGCACAGCCGCACCGTTTCAAGCCGGGGGCTCGACCCTATCCGACGGAAATTGCTCTGTTTGAGCGTGCGTCGAGAAGAGCGACGGCTCGCTGCCCCCACCAGTGCAATCAATTCGAACCTTTCAATCGAGCAGCCAGTTTCCGGAAGGCCGCTGCAACTACCGGGCCTGCTCATCCAGAACTGGCTGAGCTAGCGCGCGGGCGCTGAACTCCAAACGTCCAGCGCGAGCTGGCTGGGCTGGACGCTTCGCGCGGGCGGTTTGCTCGCAGCGCCCGCGCCAGCGAGGCTGCCCGCTGCGCCCGGGGCCTTCGGCTCGGACATGGGGTCCGAACCGCTCGCTCAGCGCTGGCTACTCGGTAACGACGGAATAGCTGCGGTTGTACTCGTTGAAGTCGCGCGACTCGATGCCGTTCTGCTTGCTGCCACGGTACGCTGGGCGCCCCGCCTCCAGCTTCACCGTCACGGTTCCACCCGTGCTCGGGATCGCTCCGGCGTGAATGCCCGACCGACAGATCGGCGAGTGGGCGCTGTACACGCCCGTGCCCCAGGTGGCGTCCCGCTTGTCGCAGCCTGCCGGACACGACACCTGAAAGGTGTCGCCGTCGTTGCCCTTCAGCTGGCGCCCGTCGAAGCTGCAGCCCGCCTCGATCACCGCCTTGCCGTTCGCGGTGGCCGGTGCCGCGGGTGCAGCCCCTGCCACGACCACCGCATAGCTGCGGTTGTACTCGTTGAAGTCGCGCGACTCGATGCCGTGCTGCTCGCTGCCACGGTACGCCGGGCGCCCCGCCTCCAGCTTCACCGTCACTGTTCCACCCGTGTTCGGGATCGCTCCAGCGTGAATGCCCGACCGGCAGATGGGCGAGTTGGCGCTGTACACGCCCGTGCCCCAGGTCGTGTCCCGCTTGTCGCAGCCTGCCGGACACGACACCTGAAAGGTGTCGCCATCGTTGCCCTTCAGCTGGCGCCCGTCGAAGCTGCAGCCCGCCTCGATCACCGGCTTGCCGTTCGCAGTGGCCGGTGCCGCGGGTGCAGCCCCCGCCACGACCACCGCAAAGCTGCGGTTGTACTCGTTGAAGTCGCGCGACTCGATGCCGTGCTGCTCGCTGCCACGGTACGCCGGGCGCCCCGCCTCCAGCTTCACGGTCACTGTTCCACCCGTGCTCGGGATCGCTCCAGCGTGAATGCCCGACCGACAGATCGGCGAGTTGGCGCTGTACACGCCCGTACCCCAGGTCGTATCCCGCTTGTCGCAGCCCGCCGGACACAACACCTGAAAGGTATCGCCATCGTTGCCCTTCAGCTGGCGCCCGTCGAAGCCGCAGCCCGCCTCGATCACCGCCTTGCCATTCGCGATGGCCGGTGGCGCGGGGACAGCCCCCGCCACGACCACCGCGAAGCTGCGGTTGTACTCGTTGAAGTCGCGCGACTCGATGCCGTTCTGCTCGCTGCCACGGTACGCCGGGCGCCCCGCCTCCAGCTTCACGGTCATGGTTCCACCCGTGCTCGGGATCGCTCCGGCGTGAATGCCCGACCGGCAGATGGGCGAGTTGGCGCTATACACGCCCGTACCCTAGGTCGTGTCCTGCTTGTCGCAGCCTGCCGGACACGACACCTGGAACAGATCGCCCTCGTTGCCCTTCAGCTGCCGCCCATCGAAACTGCAGCCCGCTTCGATCACGGGCCCGGCGGGCTTGCCTTGCACGGCGACGGTAACCGCTGCTGGCGGGGCCGCCAGGTTGGGTGCTGCAGCCGCCGTCGGGCTCGCAGCGGGCGCCGTCGGGCTCGCAGCGGGCGCCGTCGGCGTACCTGTGGCAGCGGCGGTGGCCCCGGGAGCGCCCGTGTCGGTGGGGCGATCCTTGTTGCAGGCCAGCAGAGCGAGCGCAGCGACGGTGACGAGCTTCGTATGCGACATCTTGGTTGTCCCTCCCGTTGTATCGATGGAAATTCCGAGCTCCCCCGGTACCTCGAGCCGGCCGCGCTGAAAAGATGCCAGCGTCGGGTGCAGGGCTCAAAAGCATGTCCCGGGCCGACTCCCAGGGGTGGAAAGCCGAAAGCGACGCCGAAACCCGGCGTGTGTTGGTTGGCTCGTGTGGAGGAGCAGGGCTGGCGACAACGCCGGGAGGACCCTCCGCGAAGCCGTCGCGGAGGTTCTCAGCCGCCCCCGCTCCGCCGCGCCCTGCCCACCTCGTTCAACAACCGGACCATGCCGTCCAGCGATCGCACGTCGTTTGCGAGGCCCGCGGCCACCGCGGCTCCCGGCATCCCCCACACCACCGAGCTCTCGCGATCCTGGGCGATGCAGGCGCCTCCGCTCTCGCGCAGGACGCGCAGGCCCGCGACGCCGTCCTCACCCATGCCCGTCAAGATGATGCCCAAAGCCTCGCGCCCGAAGGCGTGAGCAACGGATTCGAACAGCGTCGTGCCCGAAGGGCGGAAGCCGGCGACGGGCGGTCCATCCAGCAGGCGCAGGAAGTGGCGCCCCGCCAGGGCCAGGTGTCGATCCTCCGGAGCAAAGTACAGGGTGCCCGGGCGCAGCGGCTCGGCGTCTTCCGCGAGCTTGACCCGGATCTTCGAGATCTCGTCGAGCCATTTGACGAGGCCTGCCATCCAACCCTTGGACATGTGCTGCACGCACAACAGCGGCAGCGGAAAGTCGGCAGGGAGGCTGGCGACGATGGCCGCGAGCGCCGGAGGGCCTCCGGTCGAGCACACCAGCGCCACCACGCTCGCCGCCTGGGCCTCGATCGGCGCGGAGCGTGGAGACGGCGGGCGGTGGCGGCGCACGACCTTCATGCCCACCATCAAGTGCAGGGTCGAGAGCAGCTCGGCCGAGTCGCGCGCGAAGCTCGGTGAGTGCGGCCCCATGGGCTTGGGCCGCGCAGCGACCGCGCCGGCGCGTTCCGCTTCGAACGCAACGGCCAGATCACGAACGTCGACCGAGGCCGAGACCACGATCACGGGTGTCGGCGCCTCCGCCATGATGTGGCGGGTCGCCTCCACTCCGTCCATGCCGGGCATGTGGATGTCGAGCAGAGCGATATCCGGGCTCAGGCTCTTGGCCATCGCCACGGCTTCGTTGCCGTTGCGCGCGGCACCCACCACGTGGAATCGGCTGTCGCCGGAGACGATGGCGACCAGCAGCTCGCGCGCGGTGGGCGAGTCGTCCGCCACCAGCACTCGAAATCGGCCCTTCAAAGCAGCCGTCCGATCGTCTCGCACAGGCTGCGCTGGTCGAAGGCGCTCTTGATCAGGTAGGCGTTGGCGCCGACCTGTACGCCGCGCTGCTTGTCCAGCTGATTCTCCAGCCCGGTGACGAGCACCACGGGCAGCTCGCGAAACCGTTCCGACGCGCGGATCTGGCGTGTCAGTTCGAAGCCGTCCATGCGCGGCATCTCGATGTCGGTGACCACGACGTCGGCGCCTTGCTCTTGCAGCACGCGCCAGGCATCCACGCCATCGACGGCGGTCAGCACGTCGTAGCCCGCAGCCGCGAGCACGCTCTTGACCAGGCTGCGCGTGGTGACGACGTCATCCACCACGAGCAGGCGCCTGCGGGCTGGCTCGCGTTCGCCGCCGCTCAGCGGGGAGCTCGCGCGCGCGCGCCCCGGCGCGAGCGCGCGGCGGACGACAGCCGCCACGTTCAGGATCAGCGCCAGCGCGCCGGAGGGCAAGAGGGTCGCACCGGCGACCAGCTCGACGCCCGCCACGCGCTGGCCGAGCGTCTTGACCACCAATTCCTGCTCCGCGATGAGCTCGTCCACCAGGAGCGCCACGCTCTTGTCCCCGGAGCTCACGACCGCGGCGCGCGCGACCGCTGCGCCATCGCCGGGGGCGACGGGCAGCCCGAGCACGTCCGCCAGCACAACCACCGGCACATGTCGTTCGTCGAGCACGAGCATCGCGGCGCCGTCGATCGAGAGCAGCTCCGTACGGCGCAGCTCGAGCAGCTTCTGCACGTTCGCGCCCGGGATGGCGAAGCTCTGGCCGCCTGCCACCACGAGCAGCGCCCGGATGGTGGTCAGCGTCAGCGGCACGGTCAGCGTCAGGATCGTACCCTGCCCGGCGCGCCAGGCCACGTCGACGCTGCCGTGCAAGGCCATCGCGTGCGAGCGAACGACATCCAGACCGACACCGCGACCCGAGATGTCGGTGATCAGCGGGGCCGTGGAAAGGCCGGGCTGGAAGATGCTGCGCGCGAGCTCCTGCGGCTCGGCGGGCACCGGCAGCTGGCGGCGCGCGAGCTGTTCACGGATCGCGTCGAGGTCGAGCCCCGCACCGTCGTCTTCGACGCTCACGTCCACCTGCGAGCCGCGCAGCTGCGCCGCCACCGTGATCCGCCCTCGCGGCGGCTTGCCCGCGCGCGCGCGCTGCTCGGGCGCCTCGATCCCGTGATGAACGGCGTTGCGCACGAGCTGCAGGAGCGGATCGCGCAGCCCCTGCAGGATGGCCCGGTCCAGCTCGACGTCCCCGCCGCTCACGATCAACTCGGCTTGCTTGCCCGATGCCCGCGCGACATCTCGCGCCGCGCGCTGGAGCCCCTCGCACGCCTCGCCGAACGGGAACATGCGTAGCCGGTGCACTGCCTCGTCCAGCGGCGCGGCGGTCTGCCTCAACAGCCGCGCATCACCGACCTGCGCAGCGGCCACGCGCTCCAGCTTCTTTCGCAGCTCGTGCGCGTTGGAGCGCAGGCGCGACAGCGCGAGCTCCCCGCGGCGCGCCGCCGAGTAGGCTCGCCCGGCTCCCGCCAGGCCCGGCGCTCCAGGCGCTCCGCGAGCCTCCGGTGAGGGCGACGTCGAGCCGTGGCGCCGCAGCAGGAGCTTCTCGATCCGGCGTCCATCCGTCTCCAGCTCTTCCGCGAGCTCCAGGAGTCCTTCGAGTTCTCCCGCGCGCGCCTCCAGCCGACCGCGAGCGACCAGCAGCTCGGTCATGCGCGCCAGCAGCACGTCGAGCTTCTCCGCGCGCACGCGCACCGTCGGCTCTCCAGCGCGCAAGCCTCCCCGCGGCTGTGCCGGCGCCTCCGGCTCCACGGGCTCCGCCGCCCAGCGCTCGTCCGCCGCCGCCCGGACCGCACCCGCCGCGCGCGCCCGCAAGGCCTCGATGGGCGCGCCCGACAGCGTCTCGCCGGCACGCAGCCGCGCACCCGCGTCGCGGATCGCGTCGACGGCCGCGAAGAGCCGCTGCACGAGAGCGGGCGGAACCTGCCCTTGGCCCTCACGGATGGGATGCAGCTCGCTCTCGAGCGAATGGCACAGCTGCTCGACGGGCTCGACGCTCACCGCGCGCGATGCCCCCTTCAGGCTGTGCACGGAGCGAAACAGCACCTGCACCAGCTGCTTCTGGTCTGCCCCCTCCGGGGCCTGCTCCAGCTGCAGCAGGCTCTCGTCCAGTGCGCGGACGTGCTCCTCCACCTCCTCGAGGTAGGTGACCATCAAGCGCCGCTGCAGCTCTTCTCTATCCATGTGCTCTCGCGCTCTCGGCTGGCCTCGCCACACGCCTCGCGCCGCGGGTGGCCTCGGCCTCACTGTGCGAAGGACTTCAAGCTCTCCTTGAGTTGAGTGGCCATGGTGTTCATGCTGGCCGCGACCTTCTCCGTCGCTCTCGTCGCCTGCGCGGTCTGGGTCGCCGCGGCATCGATGTTCTTCATGGCCTGGTGGATCTGGGCGACGCCGACCGACTGCTGTCCGGCGGACGCCACGATCTGGGTCGCGGCCTGGGCGGACGCCTCCAGCGCCTCGGCCAGGACCCGGACGTCCTCCCCGGCCTGGGTCATGACCTTCATCGCGGACGACACGCTCTTCGTGCCGTCCTCGGTCGCCATCACCGCCGAGTTCGTGGCCTTCTGGATCTCGCCGAGGATCTGCCGCACCTGCGCGGTCGCCTTCTTGGACTGCTCGGCGAGCGCCTTCACCTCGCTGGCGACCACGGCAAAGCCTCGCCCGTGCTCGCCGGCGCGCGCCGCCTCGATGGCGGCGTTCAGCGCCAGCAGGTTCGTCTGCTCGGCGATCTCGTTGACGGAGGCGATGATCTCCCCGATCGCCTGGGCCTGCTCGGCGAGCGCGAGGATGCTCTCGGCGAGCGCCTCCACCTGCTCCCTGACCAGCTCCATGCCGGACGTGCTCTCCTCCAGCGCGCGCCGCCCCGAGCGGCCAATCTCCAGGGTCTCCTGCGCCATCTCTCCGACCGCGCGCGCGCGGCTGGCCGCCTGCTCCGCGGTCTGCAACAGCTGATCGACGGTGGCGACGGTCTGCCGCACCGCTGCGGATTGCTCGTTGGCGCTCGCGGCCTGCTCCGTCGAGGAGGTCAGGATTTGCGAGACGCCCGTGGCGAGCTGCAGCAACGCCTCGCGCACCGTGGCCACCATCTGGTTCTCGATCTGCTGCCGCTCGGTGAGATCGCGCGCCACCTTCGCAAAGCCGATCAGCTGACCTTGCCCGTCGCGCAGCGCGGTGACGATCGCGTTGGCCCAGAAACGCGAGCCGTCCTTGCGCACCCGCCAGCCTTTATCCTCGATCCGGCCCTGCGCGGCCGCGGTGCGCAGCTCGTGATCGGGGCGCCCGGCGAGCAGATCCTCCGGCGTGTAGAAGCGCGAGAAGGACGTGCCGATGACCTCCTCCGCGCGGTATCCTTTGAGCTTCTCGGCACCGGAGTTCCAGGTCAGCACCTTGCCCCCCGGATCGAGCAGGATGATCTCGTAGTCGGAGACCGCGTCCACCATCTGGCGGTAGCGCAGCTGCATCTCCTCCGCCTGCTTGCGCTCGCTCAGGTCGCGAGTCACCTTGGAGAAGCCGAGCAGCTTGCCGCGCGCGTCGCGCTGCGCCGCGAGCACCACGTTGGCCCAGAAGCGCGAGCCGTCCTTGCGCACCCGCCAGCCCTCATCTTCGAAGCGGCCCGAGGCGGCGGCCTGCTGCAGCTCCCGCCGTGGCTTGCCGCGATCGATGTCCTCGCGCGTGTAGAACAAGGAAAAGTGCTGACCGATGATCTCCCCGGGGCGGTACTGCTTCAGGTTCTCGGCGCCGCGATTCCAGGTCATGACGATCCCGTCCGAGTCGAGCATCAGGATCGCATAGTCGACGATCGAGTCGACCATGCGCTGATAGCGATCATCCTGCGCATGCCGGCCTCCTTCGAGACGGCCCGCGCGCGGGCGGCGCGGGGCCGAGCCCTTGCTGGCCTTTTTTGGAGTGTGGTTGCTGGTTCTGAGGTTTCCCATGCTGCTCCGAATCACCTCTGTCGACGTCAGGCTGACTCTGGACGCGCGATCACGAGCCGCGCGTCCGTCAGCAAGTTCGCGCCCTCGAGCAAGATCAGGCCGTCCGCGCACACACCGCGCAAGAGCGCGCGCGCCACCGGTGCGATCGAGTCCGGCACGGCCAGCAGTTGCTAGCGGCGCGCGATGTTGCCCAGCACGAGGTGCGCCATGACCACCGTCGCGTCCAGAAAGAGCACGCGCCGCTCGGCAGCCGCGGCCTGCTCGAGCCGCCCCAGGTCGAGCAGCAGCAAGGCGTGCAAGTGGTGCAGCTCCACGCTGGTCGTGTACTGGTTCGTCGCTCGGGCGCAGACGAGCTCGGCCTCGGCGGTTCCTCTCAGGTTCGCCAGCGCGCGCACGTGAATCACCGCCGAGCGCTCGTCGTGCAGAGCCTCCGTCAGCGCGGCGGCCTGCGCCCAGTCCCCTGCCGCCAGCGCGAGCGCAGCGCGATCCGCCGCTGCGAGCCCGCTGCGCCCCTCGACTCCCTGGCGCGGGAGCCCAGAAAGCGCCGGCGGGGACACTGGCGCGCGCCGCTGCGCGGATGGTGCGGCCGCGCGCCGAACGGAGCTGCGCCGCACCGGCCCCTGCGGGGAGCGCCGGTACACGATGCCCGCGCTGGTCTTGTCCACGGCAAACGGCGCCAGCTCCCAGAGCGGGGGGTCCGTCGGCGACGTCAGCAGATATCCGCCGGGGCTCAGCGCGTCGTGAAGACAGCGCGCCACGCGCTGCACCACCGGCTCCTCCAGATAGATGAGCAGGTTGCGGCAAAAGATCAGATCCATCGAGCAGACGCTGAGCGGAAACGGCAACTGCGGGGCGTCGTTCAGGTTGAGCTGGGAGAACGTCACCCAGCGCCGCCACTGCTCCCGCACCACGTACGAGTCTTGCTGGCGCTCGCAGAGCTGATCGATCAGCTCCTGCTCGAGCCCGCGCATCGACCATTGCCCGTAGACGGCTGCCCGCGCGCTCGCGAGGGCCTGGTTCGACAGGTCCGTGGCGAGCACGTAATCTTCCGCATCGACGCGGGCCGAGCGGGCGGCGGCGAAGGCCAGCGAATAGGCCTCCTCTCCCGAGGCGCAGCCGGCGCACCAGATGTACAGCTCTCGCTTCAGCCGCGCGCGAAGCTCCGGCAAGATTTCGCTGCGAAGCAGCTCGAACTGCTCGCGGTGCCGGAAGAAGTAGGTCTCACCGTTCACCAACTCGCCCACGAGCTCCTGAAGGGACGCGCTGCCCGCGCGCAGCATCGCCAGATAGTCCGACGCGCTGGCTGCTCCAGCGCGCTGCCCCGCGGCCGTCATCGCGCTCTCCGCCGCGGCCTGGCGGGAGCCGGGAAAGGCGAGGCCCGTCGTGTCGGTCACGAGCCGAGCCAGCTCGGCCCAGGCAGGGTCCGACCAGCTCACGCGCAGACCTCGGTCCTGGACCTGACCCCTGCACGGAGCGCTGCCTCGCTCGAACTGGGACTCGTCACGCGCACTCCCCCTCACCTGCGCGGCCGCTGATCGTGGCGACCGCTTCGAGATTGCCCAGGCGCAATCCGCCACCGGCAAGAACTCTACAACGGGCCCTGCGCGACCTGCGCTGCATTCAGCGCGGCGGGCCGACATTTCAAAAACCCGAGCGCCATTTCAACGCGCGCCCGCGGTCTTTGCGCTTTGGGCTGCCGCTCGCGCCGCGCGCGGGTAGAATCATTGCGGGTCGTAGTCAGCGCCGCCAGCGAGTCGGCGTCGCTGGAAGGGGTGGCATGGGCGCAGGCGGCGAACAGGTTCGGCGGGCAGCAGGTCGCGAGCGCGAAACGGCGCAACACACCCGGGTCTTGATCGTCGAGGACAGCGCCACCCAGGCGCACGCACTGGAGATCGTGCTCACGTCCGAGGGCTTCGAGGTCGAGCTGGCCAGCGACGGCGAGGCCGCGCTGGCGCTCCTGGCCACGCAGCACGTCGACTTGATCGTCTCGGACATCGTCATGCCCGGCATCTCCGGCTACGAGCTGTGCCGGCGGCTGAAGAGCCATCACGCCACGAAAGACATCCCGGTGGTCCTGTTGACCACGTTGAGCGACCCGCTGGACATCATCCAGGGGCTCGAGTCCGGCGCCGACAACTTCATCACCAAACCCTACGATCCCAGCTACCTGGTGGCGCGCATCCACGCGCTGCTGACCAGCCGCAGGCTGCGCCAGAACCGCAAGCTGCAGATGGGCATCGAGATCTTCTTTCTGGGAAAGCCCTTCGTCATCACCTCCGAGAAGGAGCAGATCCTCGATCTCTTGCTGTGCACCTTCGAGGACATCGTCCGCACCAACCGCGAGCTTCAGCAGAGCAAAAATGCTCTGGCCCGGGCCAACCAGGAGCTGGAGGCGTTCAGTTATTCCGTGTCTCACGACCTGCGAGCGCCCCTGCGCGCCATCGACGGCTTCAGCCACGCGCTGGCGAGCGAATGCGCGGACAGCCTGGGCGATGAGGGCATCGGCTACCTGAAGCACATCCGCAGCGCCGTCACCCGCATGGCCCAGCTGATCGACGACCTGCTCGCGCTCGCGCACGTATCGCGCGCCCAGCTCCGCCGCAGCCCGGTGCGGCTCGACGAGCTGGCTCGTGCCTGCGCCGAGGTGCTGGCGAACAGCGAGCCCGGTCGCGAGGTGACGTGGGTGATCCCCGCCCAGCTCCCGGCGGACGGCGACCCCAGCCTGCTGCGCATCGTGCTGGAGAACCTGCTGGGTAACGCCTGGAAATTCACGCGCAAGGCCCCCCGCGCTTGCATCGAGATCGGCAGCGAGCCCCCCGGGCCCGACAACGAGCCCATCTATTTCGTGCGCGACAACGGCGCCGGCTTCGACATGGCCCACGCGGAGAAGCTGTTCGCGCCCTTCCAGCGCCTGCACTCGAACGCGGAATTCCAGGGCACCGGGGTCGGCCTGGCCACCGTGCAGCGCATCATTCACCGGCACGGCGGGCGCGTCTGGGCCGAAGCCGAGCCCCAGCGCGGCGCCACGTTCTTCTTCACCCTGGGCGAGGCCGGAAGCTGAGCGGGGTCGGGCCTTCAGTCCACGACGGCCGCGCGGGGCGGTCGCGCTGCCGCAGAGGGGGCCCCAGGTGATGCCCCTCGACAACAAATCCAGCAACTGAGCGGCAGCGTCGACCGAGTGCCTCCTCTGGGAGTGCGAGCCAGTGTCGACCCACCCACCCGTGCGCGTGCGAGGCGCTCTGAGGCGCATCCGCCAGCGTGGCTTGACGACCGTCGAGTACGTCATCCTGCTCGTCCTGATCGCGGCCATCGGCATCGGTGCCTGGCGCACCTTCGGTCGCCGCGTGATCCTGATCACGGACTCGGGCACCCGGCGGCTGGACGCGCTGACGCAAAACGAGAGCCTGGACGGTAGCGCGCCGGGCGGGCCGCAAGATGCGAAGGCGAGCGCCAGCCGGGGCTGCCAGGGTGGGCCGACCCCTGCCCCGGCGCCCAGCCCGACGCCGTCGCCGTCGCCGACCCCCACGCCCGCGCCCTCGGTGTTCGACCCGGCGGCGCTGCCCGCCACGGGCAGCGCCGCACCGAAGACCATGACGTATCCGCCGGTTGTCATCCAGGCGATGAAGACCTCCTACGCCAACAGCTTTCCCGGCGGAAAGAGTCAGGAGCGCGGAGGAACGATCGTCCGAGGGGCGGACGGACAGATCCGGGTGGTCAACGAAGGCACGGGAACCGGCGGCACCTTCACCCCCAACCGCAATGTTGGGCCGACGGACCAGCTCGTCGGAACGTATCACACGCATCCCTATGACCAATCGGAAGGCGGGCACCTGGGCGTGACGTTCAGCGGCGCGGACATCGCCAACTCCGCGACCATGAAAGAGCCCAAGCTGGTCGACGCCGGCAGCAAGCAATTCCTGCTCACGCCGACGCAGGCGACGACCGGCACGTCGGCGGCCATCAAGAGCGACTGGAACGCCGAGTACGCGAAGCAGCTGAAGGCCGGAGCGAGCATCCAGGATGCCAGCGGAGCGGCCACCAGAGCGGTCGCCAAGAAGTACAACATGGCCTATTACGAGGGTACCAATGGGACTTTTACACGCGTCGTTCCCTAGCTCGATCGTGCTGCTGACCGCCATGGTCTGCTGCAGCGTCGGCAGCAGCGCAGCCAGCAAATCCGGTTGGATCGCCTCCCATCTGCAATCCCGGGCGACGTACGGCGCGGCGCTCGTCCACTCCAGCGTCACCTGGTCGGTCGCCGACCAACTCAAAGTCCAGGTCCAGATCGAAAAAGGCGGCCAACAGCAAGCCGCGGACTACCTCTGGAAGGTCGCAAAAGAGCCTGCCGACGCGGCGCAGGCCACGCTCGCCCAGCTGGTGGCCAAGCGCGGCGGCCCCCAACAGGGCCCGGTCCAGCTCTCCACGGGCACGGGTGAAAAGGAGAGCGACCCGCTCGAGCTCTCCGCTCGCGACGCGCTCAGCAACGCCTCCCACCTCCACTACACCCAGGCCCTGACGGCGCAAAAGTGGGCGCAAGCGCTGGCCGCAAAGGGCCAGGTCAACGAATCGATCGAAGCGACCCTGCTCGGCATCCACGCCCTCGGCGATCGCTATCAATCGCCCGGTCTCGACGACGACACCGAGATGAACCTGATCGCGGGCAACGCCGCCTTGCAACACGGTCGCCAAAAGGAGGCTCAGGGCCTCCTGGAGGGCGTCCTGCGCGGCCGGCTCGAGGCCTACCAGAAGTTGCGCAGCCCCACCCCCGCTCAGTGACGCGCGCTCACTTCGTCCGCTTTCAATCCCATTCGGACGAGCTCTTGCTCGTGCTGGTTGTGACGCGCCCGCTCCTCCTTCAGGCGCTTCACAGCCTCCTGGTACTCGCCCTCGTTGCGGATCATGACGCTTCTCCGATTTCAAGTAACGAATGAACCTGCGTGTCAAGTTCGCGCTGCATTGCCGTCCATCAGAACGCAGCGCCCCATCGGCCTGCCGGGAATCTTTTCTGTTCTTACCAGCCGTCGACCATGGTGCGCGCGCCTCCCGCAGCGGGCTGCTCTCGTTCAGAGCCGGCCCCTGAACGAAGGCAGCGGGCTGCTTCGATCCGAAGGGGCACCCCTGAACGAGGAGCAGCTGGCTGCCTCCTGGTGAGGCCCACCCCCTGCCCCAATGCAGCCAGCTGCTCGCCGAGCCCCGGCCACCCCTGAACAAACCGCAGCGAGCTGCCTCAATCCCCGCTCTGTCGGGAGCGCAGCGAGCAGCTGGCTGCTTCCTGTTCAGGGTCCCGTGCTTCCGCGGGGCAGCTGGCTGCTTCCCGTTCAGGGTCCCGCGCTCGCACGGAGCAGCTGGCTGCTTCCCGTTCAGGGTTCGGCCCTGAACAGCGGCAGCTGAGCTGCTCCACGGCGTTTTCGGGAAGGGCTCGGACCCGTACGCCAGCGCGCGGCGCCAGTATGTGCCCACTGCGCGCTCTCGCGGAGCCCGGCGTCGCGGAGTGGGCTCATCCTGGCGTCGGTCGGGGTCGCGCGCTGCCGAGCCCACCGACTCTGGCGCCCGAAGACGGCCCCACTTGGGCGAGCGGCGGCTCGTTTCTCGTGTATCGGCGGCTGGTCCAAGACGTCGAGGCGTTTCGAGCCGCGATGGATCGCTACGCGGCGTTGCGCACCCGCCGCGGCAAGGTCGAGCCCGAGCGAGCCGCCGAGCGCGTGATCGGTCGACGAAAGGACGGCTCTGCACTGGCCCTCTCCGCCAGGGAGCTCGCGACGACGGGAGACAAGGAAGCGTTCGACTATTCGAGCGGGGCCTGCCCCGTCGCCGCGCACGTGCGCAAGTGCAATCCCCGCCTCTCTCGCCGACAGCTACGAGAGCTCTACAATCTCGACAGCTTCCCGGTGATCTATCGCAGAGGGGTCGCCTTCGGGCCGCGCGTGGCCATGACGCCGCCGGAGCTGGTGCAACAGCGCCCGCTGGCCTCCAGCGTGGAACGGGGACTCCACTTCCTGTGTTATCAACGTTCCATCGAGCGGCAGTACGAATTCATCATTCGGCAGTGCGTGAACAGCCCTGACTTTCCCGAGCCTGGCAGCGGCGTCGACGCGCTGATCGGAGCGCTGCCGCGCACTGACCCCAACGCGCCCCGTCCCGTCAATCTCGATGGTGCTCCGATGCCGCTCGATCCGTTCGTGACCCCCAGCGGCGGCGGCTACTTTTTTGCGCCCAGCTTGCCCGCTCTGCGCGAGCTCGGGCGTCGCGCGGGCGGCGACGGCAGTTCCGAGCGCGGGCAGGCTGGTCCCGAGCCGCCGTATCCCCGGCCGAGTCTGCGCTCCGCTCAGTGAAGGGTGCGACCCAGCGCGCGCCGGCCAGCTCTTGGCTAGAGTTGCTCCAGCACGACGGCCGCGGCGCGGGCCGGGCCGTTCTGGGCGCGCAGCAGCGCCGAGTAGCGGCGCAGGTTGCTCTGGATCGCCGCGTCCGTCTTCAGGCGCTCGATCAGCGCGTCGAGCGGATCGCCGCGTAGCTCGGCGGGGGGTTGCCTGACCAGGATGCCGAGGCCGAGGTTCTCGACGGCGTGGGCGATCTCCAGTTGTTCGATGTTCTGGGGGAAGAGGGCCATCGGAATGCAGTGGCGGATGCACTCGAGCACCGTGCCGTGGCCGCCGTGGCAGAAGACCACCCGGGAGCGCTCGAGGTAGGGTTGCAGCGCGCTGGGTTCGGAGGGGATGGCGGCGACGCGGCAGCGGTCCGCGAGCGCCCGCTGGAGCGCGGGCACGACCTGCTCGGCGCGGCCGGTGCTGCCGAAGCACACGAGGACGTCGCAGGGCGGCGGCAACGCCCGAGCTCGGGAGAGGCGCGCCCAGCCGCCCCAGCGGAATGGGCCGCACCAGCTGATGCGGCCCTGCGAGGCAGCAGCGGCGCCGAGTCGCATGCCTTCGATGGCCTCGATCCCCGGCACCAGGATGCGACCGGTATCCAGCGGAGCAAAGGGAGCTCCTCTCAGGCGCTGGTAAAGCGAGGGGTAGCCGAGCAGATGGGAGATGTGGAAGACGTGCCGCGGGCGGGCCGCGCGCAGCCGCTCGACCGTGTAGCGGTAGTCGGTGATCACGGCGTCGGGGCGCAGCTCCGCCAGGATCGCGGCGTCGCGTTGCACCATCTCGGCGAGGCGCGCTGCCCTGCGGCGGAGCTCCTCGCCGTCCAGGCGCTCGGCGCGCTCCAGGTTGGCGCGGTCGGCAGCGAGGTGGTCGTCGTAGCTCGCGATGGGGCCGAAGCTGCGCGTGGTCTCCGGATCCATCTCCGGGCTGTGATGGACGCGGATGCTCGACGGCAGCGCCGAGCTGAGCTGCCGGTAGCTGCCGTCGAGCACGACGTGGACGTCGTGTCCCCGCGCGTCGAGCTCTTCCGCCAGCGCCAGGGTTCGGCTCAGATGGCCGAGCACGTTGCTGAGCGGGAAGAACAGGATGCGCCGGGCACGGGTCCGCTGCACTGCCCCGCCCGTCAGAGCTGAGGCACGGTGTCGCCCGGATCCGGCGGGCACTTCAGGCTGAACTTGGCGATCCAGGCCTGCAGCTGCTGGAACGGTTGCAGGAGGGTGTTCAGCAGCGCGCTGAGGTCGGGAATGCTCGGGAGCTGGAGGTTGAGCAGCTGGAAGAGCTGGTCGAGGCCGGGGATCGAGGGCAGCTGGATGTTCAGCGCCTTCAGCAGATCGTCCACCAGGCCCTGGATCGGCTTCATCGCCTCGTCGATCAAATCGCCGAAGTACTTGAAGGCGTCGTACAGCGAGATCTCCGTCGGGTACGGCAGCAGCGTGGGGATCTTGATCGATTTGAGCGCGTCGCTCAGCTGGTTGAGCAGATCGAGCAGCGGCTGCAGCGTGCTCATCACCGCCTCGATCGCCTGCGCCAGCGCCGCCAGCGGGTTCAGCGCGTCCTCCACGGCCTTCAGCGCCGCGTAGAAGCTGGTGATGACGTCGTTGGTCGCCTTCAGCGCGGTGTTGAGCGCGTCGACGTAGGGCTGAGCGCCGCTGGAGAACTGGTTGAGATAGTTCTGCGCGTCGCTCTTGTACTGCCCGTCGGGCAGGCTGTTGATGCAGTTGGTCACGCAGGTGAAGGTGTTCAGGAAGCTCTGCGCCGTGGAGCTGATCTCGCCGCAGGCCTTGATCATGTCGTTGAGCACGGGGTCGAGCTTCTGCAGCGCCTCGCGGAAGGGCTTGACCATGGCCTCCAGCTTGTCGGCGGCGTCCTTCGCGGGTTTCACTTCCGCGAGCAGCGCGTCCACCGCCTCCTTGACGGGCGCGACCGCCTCGCCCACCTCCGGGATCACGGCCACGAAGCTGAGCAGCTCGGACGTGGTCGTCAGCGCGCTCACGAGCTCGTCGAGGTCGTCCGCGACGGTCTTGGTGTAGCCGAGGACCTTGATGATCTCGTCGAGATCGTCCTTCAGCTTTTGCAGGTTGCCCTGCAGCTGCGTCGCCAGCCCGGGAGTTTGCCCGAGCGTTTGAATGAACTGATTGGTTGGCGCCATATCCGCCATGAAAACCTCTTCGCGCTGGCGAGCCGCGGGCAAGGCCCCTCGAACGCGGCTCGCGTTGGGTCTGAAAGAGTAGCCGCGAGATCCGGGCTGCGCAACGATACGGACCTTTCACTCGCAAATGAAAGATGGCGCGTTGCTCTTCTGCTGCTGCGCGCACGTGCCGCACAGTGAGAGGTGCAGCTCAGCAACGATCCGCAGCCGGCGCCGCCCAGCACGAGCGCAGCCGCGGAGCTGCTCGGTCGGGCGCGGCAGCTCGCGGCGCGCGCGCAGTGGGCGCGAGCGATCGACACGTGCGAGGCCGTACTGCGCCTGGCGCCGGACTGCGCTGACACCCTCGAGCTGCTCGGCGACGCGCTGGTCGAGCTCGGCAGCTGGGAGCGCGCGGCGCGCAGCTACGTGGCCGCACTCGAGCGCGAGCCCGAGAGCGCGGGGCTGTTCCTGAAGCTCGGCGATCTGCAGCTGCGCTGCCGCGACGAGCTGGGCGCCGCGCAGTCCTACCGCCGGGCGAGCGAGCTCGCGCGGCGCAGCGCGAGCCGGCGCGGCGACCCACCGCTCGCGGGCAGCCCCGCGGCGGCCGCGGCGTATCTCGAGCTGATCAAGGACTGCCTGACCTTCCTGCTCTGGGAGGCCAGCGACGGCAGCCTGGTCGAGCTCAATGCGCGGCAGCCGATCGTCAGCCTGGCACGCATGGCGCGGCGCATCGCCCAGTGGCGGAAGCCGCAACCCAGCTTGCGCGAGACCGGCATGGACTGGCCTGCCCGCGCGCTGACCATGGTCGGGCGGCAGCGGCTCGACAATGTGCAATGGTGCGTGGAGCAGGCGCTGGCCGAGCAGGTCCCGGGAGACCTGCTGGAGGCGGGTGTGTGGAGGGGCGGCACCACGATCTTCCTGCGCGCGATCCTGCGCGCCTACGGCGACACGCGCCGCAAGGTGTGGGTCGCGGATTCGTTCCGCGGAGTGCCGCGCCCCGATGCCCGGCGCTACCCGGCCGATCGCGGCTACCCCCTGTCCTCCTGGCGCTCGCTGGCCGTTTCGCTGGAGGAGGTGCGCGAGAACTTCCGTCGCTTCCAGCTGCTGGACGAGCAGGTCGCGTTCCTGGAGGGCTGGTTCAGCGCCACGCTCCCGGCCGCGCCCATCTCGCGCCTGGCCGTGCTGCGGCTGGACGGGGACCTCTATCAGTCGACCGAGGAGACGCTCGTCCCCTTGTACCCCAAGGTGTCGCCGGGGGGCTTCGTGATCGTGGATGACTATTACAGCGCGCCGCCCTGCCGGCAGGCGGTGGACGACTTTCGGGCGCGGCACGCGATCCGCGAGCCGATCGTGAGGGTGGATGGCTGCGGCGCGTTCTGGCGCAAGGAGTGAACGGTGAGCTCGCCGAGGATCGAGGCCGTGGAGCGCTGGCTCGAAGGGCTCAGCCCGGGTCTGCAGAGCCCGGACTCCGCTGGGGATGCGGAGCCCGTCCTCTTCATCCTGGATAACGACTTCGGGGAGCTCACGACCGTGCTCTCCTTGCTGCTCGGTCAGCGCTGCTTCCGGGGCGCGCGCCTGCTGCTCCCGCCCAGGCTGTACGAGCAGAACCGCGAGGCACTGCCGGGTCAGGTGGCGCTGTGGACCAGCGAGCAGGAGCTCGTCGAGGCCATCTCGCGCCTGCAGCCGCGGGTGCTCGTGCTCGCCTCCGGCTACCTGCTGCCGGTGCATGGCCTGCTGAGCGTGGACGCGCTCGGGCGGGTGCTGGAGGCGGCGCGGCGGCAGCGCGCGCTCGTGCTGACGGCCGATCCCTTCCTGGGCCTGATTTCGCAGTGGGCGAGCCAGGGCCTCGAGCAGCTGATCTCGATCGACATCCCGGCCAGCGCGGATGCGCGGCTGCTGGCGGCGAAGCGCGGCGCGGACGCGCTCCTGCACCGCGAGCTCGGCGCGGTGGAGAGGCTGCTGCGTCCGCTGCCTCACCTGTATCCCTCCTACCCGGACCTGGCGGCGCTCACGCCGGCCGTGACCGATGGCCGCAACGTGGGCTTCTTCAACCCGGCGCTGCTGCTGCCGCCGGAGCTGAGCGCTCCGTCGGAGGCAGCTCCGCACTGGATGTTCGTGCTCTCGCTGGTGGACTTCCAGACGCAGGTGATGTTTCACGGCCCCGTGCGCTTCGCCGGCATCGTGAGGCGACTGCTGACCCGGGCGACCGAGCTCGGCCGCCGGGCGATCTTGCTGGCGCCGGACGCGCTGTGCCAGCTGCTGCGCCCGCTCTTGCCGGAGAGCGAGCCGATCCAGCTGCTGAGCTTCTGTGCCTTTCGCCGCGCCCTGTCGCTGCTCTTGACGGCGGAGCACTGCTTCTACTGGAACGTGGTCTCGCACACGATCCTGATGCAGCTCGCCAACGGGCGGCCGCCGATCTTGCTGGACCGCGGGCACCTGGCGCGGGCCGTGCCCGAGATCGCCCCGCGGGTGATCGCCTGGTACTATCAGGGCTGGGCGCCGCCGTACCTGGACCCGGAAGCGGAGCTGTCGCTGGAGCTCCTGGCAGAGCGGAAGAGCGCCCACGCCGGCCCTCACGCGGAGCTGCTCCAGCGGCTGCGCCGCGCGCCCGAGCCGGAGGAGCTGTTGCGCTCCTGGCTGGCCCAGGCCGAGGGCACTCCGGGCGCGCGCGCTCAGCTGCCCAGCCCCGCGCTGTCGAGCAGCGCGGGGTGAGTCCGCCATTTCGCGCGCAGCTGACTGAGCTCGGCTAGCGTCGCGGCGAGGCCCTGCCGCGCGCTCGACGACGCGCCCGCGAGCGGAGCGCGCACGCAACGGAAGTCCCGGCGGCAGGCCTGGAGCCAGAGATCGGCATTCTGCAGCGAGGGCGCCACGTGGCTGGCGTCGAAGCCGCCCGTGGCCGCGATCACCTCGCGCCGCAGCAGCAAGCACTCCCCCGGCGCCGGCGCGGAGAGCAGATCCGCGTCGGCCTCTGACAGGGCCCGCAGCAGCGCCTCCAGCGCGGAGCGCTCCGGAAAACAGACGTCGTCCTCCAGGAAGCACACCAGCGGGCGCCGCGCCGCGCGAAAGCCGGTCATTTTCCAGTCGCGGCCGCTGACGCTCGCCGGCACGCGCAGCAGCGCGCTCTCCGCCACACCGCAGCGCTGCAACGCCGCCGCCGCGCAGGAGTCGGCGCGCAGCACGAACTCGACGTCGTCGAGCGTCGCCGCCGCGGGCGCCACGCGCCGATACACGAACGGGGGCCGCTCGCTGGCTCGTGCGAGCGGCAAGCCCATGCGCGCGATCGCCTGATCGGCGAGGCGCCGCCACATCTCGAAGGCGGCGGGGGGCGTGAGGCTGTGGCTCGCCCGGGTCTCGTGCAACCGATAGCGATACAGGACCTCATCGACGAGCTCGAAGTGCGCCAGCTCCTCCAGCTGCAGAAAGATGTCGCAGTCCTCTCCCGCGCCCAGGAAATCGGCGAAGCCGCGCCAGCCGCAGGTGGAAGCATAAGCAGACCTGCGGATCAGGTACGGTTGCGCCTGGTTGAACACGTCCGTCACCATGCCGCGCTGATAGTGGCGCGGCCCGAACGGAAACCAGGGGTCCTGCTGCGCGCCCTGGCCGTCCTGCTGCACGAGCTCGCGGCGCGCCCGGATCAGGCTCGCCCAGGGGTACTCGCGCGCGGCCTGCAGAAAGCGTTCGACCGCCCGCGGAGCGAGCAGATCGTCGTCGTCCAGCGGCAGAATGTAGGCCTCGTCGCTGCGATCGCTCAGAAACTTGCGCGCGCAGGCGATGCCGCGATTCTCCGTGAAGTAGACCCGGATCCGGGGGTGCCGGCGCTGCTCCAGCGCCTGCAGCAGCCGCCGCGACAGCTCATCGCCGCCATCCCAGACCAGCGACAGGGTCCAGGCCTCGGAGGTCTGCGCCAGCACGGAGTCGATGCACTCCTGGAGAAAGCGCCCCTTGAAGACCGGGACCTCGATCGAGACGCGCATGCCCCCGCTCACAGGCTGGCGAACCACTGCTCCAGGCGCCGTACGGACGAGCCCAGCGCCGTGGCGGCATACACGGCGCCCGGCTCGGGCCGTAGCACGCGCGACCAGTCGGCGTCGCCCGCCCCCTCTCCCGGGCCCGCCGCTCCCAGGCCCGCCGCGAAGGCGTCGACGTGCGCAAACACGGCGGGCTCATGCACCTCCACGACGCCGAAGACGCCGGAGTAGGTCCGGATCAGCTCCTTCAGGTAGGTGCCGACGAACTCGCCGTACTTCACCTCGGCGCGCAGCTCGAGCAGCGCTCGCTCGGCCGCCTCCAGCTGGGCGCGCGCGTCGCTGCTCACGCCGGAGTCCGCCGCGGCCTGCTCGATGTTCAGGCGCGCGATCAGCAGGTTCTTGATGGCCTGCGTCAGCGCGTCTTGCCGGGCTCCATCGCCGCGCGCGCGCAGCGCGTCCTCCCTGCCCCGTGAGTACTGGCTGACGACGGCGCGGGCCGTGTCGAGCCGCGAACGCAGCGCGTCCGCGCGCACCTCCGGACGCAGGAACGCCTGCAGGCGCGACACCAGCTCCCGGTAGTGTTGCAGGTTCTCGAGCGCGACCGGGCTCGGCGCGAGGCGCGGCTCCTGCGCCTGCAGCGTCTCGATCACCCGGGCCAGCTCCGCCGGGGGCAAGGTGGTGAGCGCCAGGCCGATGGGCGACTCCACCTGATTGAAGAACAGCAGGATGTTGTGCTCCGTGCAGTAGCTCAGCGTCTCGGGGATCTCGTGCCAGTTCAGCCGCAGCGGGCAGTAGCGCCAGGTCAGCGGCAGCCCGCGCCGGGCCATCAGCTCCTGGAAGTAGCGGCTGTGCGCCAGCACCTGATCCAGCGAGGCCCCGCGCCGGATGCGCTCGTAGGTCTGCTTGCGGAACGAGTCGATCGAGACGTGGATCTCGCAGTTGATGTGCTCGAGCAGCTCCTGCAAGCCCGCGTCCAGGATCGTGCCGTTGGTCAAGATGCAGACCCGGGCGCGCGGATTGACGCGCCGGAGCAGCTCCCAGATCGTGCGATACACCGGCACCAGGAACGGCTCGCCGCCGATGAAGTCGGTCTCGACCACCTGCGGCAGGTACGGCTCGAGCTGCTGGGCGAAGGTGGCATCATAGGGATTCGGCTGCGCGCTGAGCCCCTCGCGCCGGGTGCGGATCGCGGAGGACGCCAGGCCGTGGCACATGATGCACTGCAGATTGCAGGCGTTGTGCACGTTGAACTCCAGCTTCAAGGGCAGCGGCTCGCTCGCCAGCGGCAGCTCGAGCTGGCGCCGGCGCTCCGCGAGCAGGCCCGCCTGGCGGGTGTAGAACACCGCGTGCGAGCCGCCGAAGTCCCGCGCCTGCAGCTGCTGCCAGCACTGGCCGCAGCCTTTCGAGAAGTCACCCTGCGCGAGCGCCGCGCGCAGCCCCTGCGCCGCGCTGCCGTTCCAGATCTCCGCGACCGAGCGGTCCGGATAGACCCCCAGCACGAAGCTGCGGTTGAAGCAGCAGGCCGTGACCACCCCCAGCTGGGAAAAGTGCAGATTGATCAGCGGCGCCGGGCACGCGCTCTCGCCGCGGGTCGCACCGCGCGCCCGATCGAACTCCCTCGCCAGCGCCCCCTCGAGCTTCACGTTGCCCTCACTTCCCGCCCGGCTCGGCCGAGCCGCCCAGCGTTCCGGCGATGATCCCGGCGACGCGCAGCGCGTTGGCCGCGATGGTCAGGCTCGGGTTCGTGCCGCCGCTGGACGGAAAGAACGAGCCGTCGCTCACGTACAGGTTGTCCAGATCATGGGCGCGGTTGTCGCGGTCCAGGACGCTGGTGGCCGGATCCTCGCCGAAGCGGCACGTGCCGCAGGCATGGCCATAGTTGATGTTGTTGGTGCCGCCGGTGACCACGCGCAGCCGCAGCCGCGGCGCGAGCCGGCGCCGCAGCTCGCGCCGGAACAGCTGATTGCGCCGGCGCAGCTCGCCCGAGTACGCATACACGAAGCGAAAGCCGCCCGGCACGCCGGGATCGAGCAGCACGCGGTTGTCCGCATACGGCAGATCCTCGACGATCGTGCTGAACACCGACCCGCGCCGGAAGCGGCGGCCGGCGAGCTCGGCGAGGCGCGGCAGGTGACGGCTCAGCGGGCGCCGCCACCAGCGCGGATCCTTCTCCTCCAGATAGCGCAGGTACGCCAGGATGAATGGAGCCTGCGGCCGCAAGCCCACGGACTGCAGCGTGCCCAGCTTGCCGCGCTCGCCGCAGTAAAAGTCATTCAGAGAGAGCGACTTGACCGGTCCCGCGGCGGAGCGCTCCTCGCGCGGATCGATCAGCAGAAAATCGCTGGTGTGCAGCATCAGGTTGCGGCCCACGGCGCCGGACGAGTTCGCGAGCCCCTCGGGCCAATCCGCCGAGCGCGAGCGCAGCAAGAGCGCGGGCGTGCTCAGCGCGCCGCAGGCCAGCACGAACACCCGAGCCCGGATGCGCAGCTCCCGCCCGCCCTGACGGGCGCGGATCGCCGTCACTCGCCGGCGCTCCGCCAGCAGCTCCAGCACCTCGCACTCCGGCAGCAGACTGGCGCCGTGCCGCTGCAGCGCCGGCAACAGCGAGCGCGAGCCCGCGTCCCCCTTGCAGCGCCGCGGGCACAGATCGATGCACTCCCAGCAATCCTGCAGCTGGTGATAGCCCACGTGCGAGCGATACGGGTGCAGCCCCTGGGCGGTGAAGGCGTCGTGGATCAGCTGATCGCGCTCGCTGAGCGGCGGCGGCGTTCGCAGGCGCGCCTGCCCATCGGGGTTCAACGCATCCTGCGTACCGCAGACCGAGTAGTGCTCCTCCGCGCGGCGATAGAACGGCAGCAGCTCCTCGTAGGAGATCGGCCAGCGCTCGGGCAGGTTCGCCTCCTGCACTTCGGGAAACTGCGCCCGCGGCTGCAGATCGCCTGGCGTGAAGCGCTCCAGCTGCGCGCCGTACAGCGTCGTCGAGCCGCCCGTGCCGCAGCCCAGCGGCGCGAAGAACTCCACCGGACCAAAGCTCGTCCAGCCCTGGATCCGCTCCGGCCAGCGACCGACCCGCAGCCGCGCCTCGGACTCGCGGCAGCCGCCGGCGGGCGCGGCATTCAACCTCGGGTCACCGTGCAGAAAGCGCCCCTTCTCCACGAACAACACCCGCCGCCCCCGCCGCGCGAGCTCGTAGCCCAGCGTGCTGCCGCCCATGCCCGTGCCGACCACGACGACGTCCCAGTCCTCGCGCGCGGCGTCCTCCGGAATGTAGCTAGTGACGCGCACGCCCCTCGCTCGCCCTACGGCGGCGCCCCTGCCGGCCTTAGCCCTCAGGGCGCGGATTTTCTGTCAGCGCCGGTTCGGCTTGCGCTTCCCGGGAGGCGAGCCGCGTTCACTCTCTGACGCGGGTTCGCCCTGCGCGGCCACGGCGCGCAACGTGGCCAGCGTCGGGCGCACCTGCGCGGCGAGGCTCTGCGGCTTCTTCGCCGTGATCCAGCGCTCGAAGGCGACCCTGAAGATCGCCATACCCGCCTCGGCAGCGAGCGCGGCCGCCGCCTCTTCGACGCCCCGCTCGCGCAGCGCGCCGGTGATCGCCGCCGCGAGGGCAGCCAGCTTGATCAGCTCGCGTTCCTGCAGCTCGGGGTGCCGGACGATCAGGTCGTAGCGCGCGCGCGCGTACTCGATGTCGCGACGCTCCTCGAGGTGAGCGCAGGCCGCTTCGATCGCGCTCGCGACCGCGGCGAGCGGGCCCGCCTGCACCGGAGCGCCAGCGACGCCCTCGACGATCCGCTGCTCCAGCTCCTTCGCTCCGGAAAAGAGCACCTCGCGCTTGTCCGCGAAGTAGCGGAAGAAGGTTCGTTCCGTGAGGCCGGCACGCCGGGCAATGTCCTCCACGGTCGTGCGGTCGTACCCGCGCTCTCGAAACAGCTCCAGCGCGGCCTGTTCGAGGCGACCACGTGCATCGGGCTCCCAGCGCGCCATCGCCCCTCAGTTTAGTTGATTGCAGTGACTGACATCACGTGATAAATCCATGTCAGTTTCTGACATCAGGAGGTCCGTCATGCTCGTTTTTGTCACCGGCGCGTCCGGTCACATCGGTCTACCCGTGGTGCGCGATCTGCTCGGCGCGGGGCACCAGGTGGTCGGTCTGGCGCGCTCGGACGCGGCTGCCGAGAAGATCACGGCCGCCGGCGCGCGGGTGCTGCGCGCCAGCCTCGATGAGGTGGCGGCGCTGAAGCTCGCGGCGCAGAGCGCCGACGGCGTGATCCACCTCGCCTTCAAGCACGACCTGGCCCTGGCCCGCGGCGACTTCGCGGGCGCGCTAGCGGCCGATCTGCGCGCGGTCGAGGCGATCGGCGAGGCGCTCGCCGGCTCGCACAAGCCGTTCGTGAACACGACCGGCACGATGCTGTTGGCGCACAGCGTGCGCGGCCGCGCGGGCACGGAGCAGGACGGCGCCGAGCCCGGTGGAAACCCGCGAGCTGCATCGGAGCAGCTCTCCCTCGCCCTGGCGGGGCGCGGCGTGCGCGCATCGATCGTGCGGCTCGCGCCGACCGTGCACAGCTCGCTCGATCATCACGGCTTCCTCCCGATGCTGGTCGGGGCCGCGCGCAGAAACGGCTTCGCCGCCTACGTGGGGGACGGCTCCGCGCGCTGGCCCGCCGTGCACACGCTGGACGCCGCGCGTCTGTATCGGCTCGCGCTGGAGTCGGCGCCGGCGGGAGCGCGCCTGCACGCGGCCGCCGAGAGCGCCGTGGCGTTCCGGTCGATCGCCGAGGCGATCGCGCGCGGGCTCGGCGTGCCGGCGAAGAGCGTCGCTCCCGAGCAGGCAGGCGACCTGCTCGGCGGCTTCATCGGCCTGGTCGCGCAGCTCGACAATCCCACCTCGAGCGCGCGCACGCGCGAGCTGCTCGGCTGGGCCCCGAACCATCCGGATCTGCTCGCCGACATCGCCGCCGGCCACTACTTCGGCGCGTCCGCCTGAGATCACCCAGGCGAAGCCCACCCGGACCGCCGCTGAACGGCCAGACCCGCCATCGGTGCCCCTGCGCAACTCGAAATCCTCCTACCGATCGGTAACAGCTCCTACCGATCGGTAACGGCTCCCAACAATCGGTAGCGGCTCCGATTGCTCGCGCGCCCCGTTCGCGGGCGGCGGAGTCGGCACGCTGAAACGGCTCCTACCGATCGGTAACGGCTCCTACCGATCGGTCATAGGTAGGATCTTTGCGGGCAGGCTTTCGTAGCGCCGGCGAGCGCCGCGCGTCTGCCGTGGGCGGCGCCCCCCTTCGAGCAAATCGAGTTGAGGTTTCCCGGGGAACCCGTCGTCCCGGCGCGCGCCCCCCGCGTGCCGAGCGCCGCGCGTCCGCCGTGGACGGCGCCCCCCTTCGAGCAAATCGAGTTGAGGTTCCCTGGGGAACCTGTCGTCCCGGCGCGCGCCCCCCCGCGTGCCGAACGCCGCGCGTCCGCCGTGGACGGCGCCCCCCTTCGAGCAAATCGAGTTGAGGTTCCCTGGGGAGTCCGCCTCGCGACGGCCCACGCAAGACTCGCTTGCAGCCGGTGGCCAACCTTTCGCTGCACGGGATTGGTTGCCCGCAGGGCTCCATCGAAGTTTCAACCATTCACTTCATGGCATCCTCTTCTCCCGGCTTGGCCTGGCGCAATTTCCCAGGGAACCCGAGCTCGATTCCCCTGAAGGGTGCGGCGTAGGGCGTCGCGCGACGCTCGGTGCGCTCGCCGGCGCTTCCGAAAGCCTGCTCGCAAAGCTCCTACCTATGACCGATCGGTAGGAGACTTGCGCTCGCGCAGGTGGGCTCGCCACCCGCGCGACGCGCGCGTCGCCAGGATGTGCCCGCTGCACGCTGTGGGCTCCCGCAGCTGGCGGCGAGCCGCGCCAGCGCGCGGATAAACTCGGTGCAACAGCGGGTCTCGTCGGGCGTTCAGGCGCAACTGCTCGGCCTTGCTCAGCGCCCCGCGCCCGGGCAGAGTGCGCCGGGAGATGACAACGCCGGTGGGGACGGGTCAGGTGCCGAGCACCGAGACACTGCAGCGCGACGCGCTGCAGCGGGAGGTAATGGCGCGTGAAGCTCTGGAGCGCGAGGTGCTGGCGCTGCGCGCGCGGACGGCGGAGCTGGAAGGGATCCTCGACCGGCTCGCCGAGGCCGAGGAGCAGGTGCTGGGCGCACGAGCGCAAGCACAGGCATTGCTCGACAACATTCCCCACATGGCCTGGATGAAGAACCGGCGCGGGGTGTTCCTGGCCGTGAACGAGGGCTTCGCCCGGGCCTGCGGCTATCCGAAGGCGGCCATCCTCGGCAAGACGGATCGCGACATCTGGCCGCTCGAGCACGCCGAGAAGTACATGCTGGACGATCAGCGCGTGATGGCGAGCGGCGAGAAGTTCTTCGTCGAGGAGCGCATCGCCGAGGGCGGGGACAGCAAATGGTTCGAGACGCTCAAGACGCCCATCCGCGACGCGCGCGGCATCGTGATCGGCACGGTGGGGCTCGCGCGGGACATCACCGAGCGCAAGCAAGCGGAAGAGCAGCGGCAGCTCCTGGAGCGGCGCATGCAGGAGACGCAGAAGCTGGAGAGCTTGGGCGTGCTCGCGGGCGGCATCGCGCACGACTTCAACAACCTGCTGGTGAGCATGCTCAGCAACGCCGAGCTCGCGCTGCGCGCCCTGTCGGGGCACGCGCACGAGACAGACGTCGCGGAGCGGGTCGTGGACATCCGCAACGCCGCGCTGCACGCGGCCGAGCTGACCAATCAGATGCTCGCCTACTCCGGGCGCGGGCACTTCGACGTGCGCCCCGTCTCCTTGACGGAGCTCGTGCTCGACATGACGCACCTGCTCGGCGCCTCGCTCTCCAAGAAGGCCCAGGTCAACTACGAGCTGATGCCCGATCTACCCGCCGTGCAGGCGGATATCGCGCAGCTGCGCCAGGTGATCATGAACCTGATCACCAACGCCTCCGACGCGCTGGGCGGGCGCTCCGGAGTGATCGTGGTGCGCACGGGCACCGAGCAGGTGTGCACGACGCTCACCGACCTCTACGGCCCGATCCCGCTCGCGCCGGCCAGCTACGCCTTTCTGGAGGTCACGGACGACGGCTGCGGCATGAGCGAGGAGACGCGCGCGCGCCTGTTCGAACCCTTCTTCACGACCAAATTCACCGGCCGCGGCCTGGGCCTGTCCGCGGTGCAGGGCATCGTGCGCGGCCACGGCGGCGGGATCGTGCTCCGGACCGCGCTCGGCCAGGGCACCACGATCAAGGTGCTGCTGCCCTGCACGGATCAGCCCTGCGCGCCGGCATGGCCCCCGCTCAGCGAGCCCGTCTCCTCGTGGACGGGCTCCGGGCTGGTGCTGATGGTCGACGACGACGCGCGCGTGCGGTCCGTGACGGAGCTGCTGCTGCGCGATCTCGGCTTCGACGTGCTCCCGGCGGCGAGCGGGCGAGACGCCATCCGCCAGTTCGAGCTGCACGCCGACGAGATCCGCGTGGTGCTGCTCGACGTGACCATGCCGGATCTGAGCGGCGATCAGGTGTTGGAAGAGCTACGCCAGCGCCGCCCCGATCTGCAGGTGCTCCTGTGCAGCGGCTACGCCGAGGAGGAGATGCAGGAGCGCTTCAGCAGCCAGGACATGGCCGGCTTTCTGCAGAAGCCCTACACGCGCTGCGCGCTGGAGGCCCGGCTGAAGCACCTGCTCGGCAGCGCGAGCCGAGCCTGAATCCGCGCCTGCTCGCGCTCAGGGCTCGCGCAGCGCGCGAAAGCCGACCATGCGGTGCCCTTGCAGGGAGGGCCAGGCCGCGGAGCGAGCGTAGGTCCGCAGATCGAAGGCCTCGACGAAGAAGCTCCCGCCCCGCAGCACGCGGTACGCCCCGGTCTCCGGTCCCTTCGGGTTCTTGCGCGGCGACGCGGCGTAGTAGTCGCGAGCGTACCAGTCCTGGCACCATTCCATGACGTTCCCGGCCATGTCGAACGCGCCGTAGGGCGAAGCGTTGCTGTGCGTCTGGAGCGCGCCGCGCAGGCTGCCATCGTAGAAGCCGACAGGCAGCACCGTATCGAAGGACTGCGCGCCGACGAAGTTGGCGTAGCTGCGATCGATCGCGCCGCCCCAGGGGTAACGGCGGCGATCGCTGCCGCGCGCGGCTTTCTCCCACTCCGCTTCGGTCGGCAACCGATAGCGCTGGCCGGTGCGCGCGCTGAGCCAGGCCGTGTACGCGCTCGCCGCGTCCCAGTTGACGCCCAGCGCCGGGTACGCGTCCGTACCGGGGGTGCCGCCGCCATGGTTCTGGGGCTGGCTCCAGTACGGGATCTGATCGCGCGGCACGACGCGTCGGTTGGGCCAGAACCGCGCGTCGTCGTAGCCGGGATCGTCGCGGAACTTCTTCCACTCGCGGTTTGTGACCTCGAACTTGCCGATGTAGAACGCATCCAGCTCGACCCGGTGTGCCGGCCCCTCGCGCGTCAGGCCGTCGCCCTCGCTGTCACCCATCTCGAAGGGGCCGGCAGGGACGTACACGTAGTCGCCGTAACCGTCGTTGACGGGTGGAGCGGCGGATACTGCCCGCCCGGGCTGGGTGGGTTGCGGCGCGCTCGGCGTGGGTCGGGGGCGGGCCTCCCGCGGCGCTGGTCCCGCCGGCGGCAAGAAGCCTGCGATGCGCAGAAAATGCTCGAGCGTGGGCATCCAGTCAGCGAATTCAGGGCTGGCGTACGCGCTGCCGAAGCCATGCCGCCCGCGCTGATACACGTGGAGCTCGGCGGTGGCGCCGGCGCGGGTCAGCTCGCTGAAGAGCTGGGCGTTGGCGAGCGAGGGGCCCTGATCAGCCGCCGCCGAGAGCAGGAACGTCGGCGGGAAGTCCTTCCATGACTCGCCCGGCCTCGCCTGCCCTGCCCCATAGATCAGCGCCGCGTAGTCCGGGCGCGCGCTCACGCGTTCGATCGCGTCCGCCGCCTTCGCATCGCCCGCCGTAGAGCTGGCGAGGAGGGAGCGCCCCAGGTGGCCGCCGGCGGAAAAGCCGATGAAGCCGATGCGCGCGGGATCGAGCCGCCACTCGGCAGCGTGCGCGCGCACCAGTCGAATGGCGCGCTGGCCGTCGAGCGTGCGCGTGTCGTTGTCGTAGCGCGGCGAGAGCCGGTAGGTCAGCACGAAGGCCGTCACGCCCCAGTCGTTGAAGACCTCGGCGACGTCCGCGCCCTCGCCGCCGTACATGAGCATGATGTTGCCTCCGCCCGGCGCGATCACGATGGCGCTGCCGTTGGCCTTGCCCTCCGGAGGCTGGAACACGGTCAGAAACGGAGCATCCAGGGGGCCATCGCCCCGGGCCCGGGGCACGTGCGCAGCCTCCCAGAGCGGGAGGTTGCGGTACGAGCTCGGGGCGGCGCCCGGCGCCTCGGAGGCGGGAGCCGCTGTGGTGGCCAGCGCGGCCAGCACCAGAGCGGAGTGGTGAGCTCTCATGAGGGGGCGATTGTCTCCCAGATCCGCCGCGCGCGGTGGGCTCATCCTGGTGGGCGCCGGTGACGGGCGGTCCCGAGCCCTGTCGCAAGTTCTTTTGGTTGTCCGCGCGTGCTGCCCTGTTCTGGTCCGGTCCGGGGCCGGCTCGCGAAGTCGCTCGAAGTTGTCAAAAGCGCTGATCGGTCGGGGTGGGTTCTCGCATGTAAGAAGCAGGGCACGAGTGCTCGAGCCTGAGGGGGGCCATCGAGAACGACGCGTAGCCACATGAGATCTCACTCGACCGAGAGGTCACCCTCGCCCGCTGGATCACCAAAACGTTCGTCCGACGCCGCGAAGATGGCGGACGCGGAAATTTTGAGCCCCGCGCGTCCGGCGCTGCCGGAGGCGTCGCTGGGACGGCGCCGCTACGGCGATCGCGTCGGCGAGCGGATCGGGCGCTACACGCTGCTCGCGCAGATCGCCGAGGGCGGCATGGGGTCGGTCTACGTGGCGTTGATGCGAGGTCCGGCGGATTTTTCGCGGCTCGTCGCCATCAAGTGCGTCCACACGCGCTGGCTGGACGATGCGCGGCTGGTCGATCGCTTCAAGAAGGAGATCCAGCTGAGCGCCCGGGTGTTGCACCCGAACGTGGTGCAGACGCTGGACGTCGTGGAGAGCGACGGCGAGCTGTTCCTGGTCATGGACTATGCCGACGGGGTCACGCTGGCGGCGCTGCTCTCCGACCTGCACCGGCAGAACGAGCTGCTCGCGCCCAGCCACGCGCTCGCCATCGTGGCGTCGGTGCTGCGGGGGCTGCACGCCGCGCACGACGCGCGCGATGAGACAGGGCGGCCGTTGCACATCGTGCACCGCGATGTTTCACCGCAAAACATCATGATCGGGCGCAACGGGCACGTGCAGCTGCTGGACTTCGGGGTGGCCAAGGTGCTGGAGCAGTCGCAGCACACGGCGGTGGGCACGATGCTCGGGCGCATCGCCTACATGGCACCCGAGCAGCTCGAGGGCTCCAGCTCCAGTCCGTGCACCGATGTGTTCTCGGTCGGTGTGGTGCTCTGGGAGTGCCTGGCCGGCAAGCGGCTGTTCCTGCGCGGCGAGGGCAGCGAGGGCGAGCTGATTTACAGCCTGCTCTCGCAGAACATCCCGCGCGTGCGCTCGCAGCGCGCGGAGGTGCCGGCAGCGCTCGATGCGGCGCTGGCGCGGGCGCTGGAGCGCAAGCCGGAGCAGCGCTTCCAGAGCGCGGACGAGTTTGCCCGGGCGCTGGAGGGCGCGGCGCCGCTCGCGCCACCGTCCGCGCTGGCGGCGCTGCTGACCCGCGTCAGCGGGGCGCGGCTGCTCACGCGCGACGCGCTGATCCAGCGCGCCCGGCAACAGGCGCTGACGGCGCTCGTGCCGCTCGCACCGCGCGTGGAGCTGCTCGAGCCGGCCCAGCTCGTGTCGGTGACGACGCGCGCGGTGCGGCCGGTGCGCCCGCGCAGCGCGCTCGCACGCTGGCGCTGGTTCACCGGTGCCACGACCCTGGCCCTGGCAGCAGCGGCGTGCTGGGCATGGTTCGGGCGTGCGCCCTCGGGCGCGCCGCGCGAGCCGCCCGCAGAGCGGAACGGCGTGCTCGCCGCGCCCACTGCGGAACGCTCGTACCGCGCGCTCGCGCTGGAGCCAGCGCCCGCCGCTGCGCCGACGCCGCCCGGCGCCGGCGAGCCCGCGTCTGCTCCAGCGCGCCAGCCCGAGCCGGCAGCGCGCGAGCCAGCAGCGCGTGAGCCGGCGCCGCGCGCGCGCATCGCTGCGCCCCGTGCTCGCCGCGCGGCGCGGAACATTTCCCGCGACCCGGCGGCGGCGCGCCCCGAGAGCTGCGATCCGCCCACCTACGTGGGCCAGGATGGAATTCGTCACTTCAAGCTGAGCTGTCTATGAGATGCCAATTTTCCCTGGGAAGAACTGCCGCCTCTGCGTTGCTGGCGGGCTCGTCGTTGCTGGCGCTCTCGGCGCGGGCGAGCGCCGAGGAAGGGCCGGCGCAGTGCCTGCAAGCGTACGAAGACGGCCAGCGGCTGCGCCGTCAGGGCGATCTGCTGGGCGCAGCGCAGCAGCTGCTCGTCTGCGGCGGGCCCGCCTGCCCCGTGCGCATGCAGCGCGATTGCCAGCGCTGGTCGGATGAGGTGCAGCGCTCTCTGCCGGCGGTCGTGTTCCGGGTGCGCGGGGCCGATCACGCGAACCTGCCCGGCGCCAGCATCACGATCGACGGCGGCGCCCCGCAGCCGCTCGACGGGCGCGCGCTGCACATGAACCCCGGCCAGCACCTGGTCGTGTTCGAGCATCCGGGCTACCTGCCGCTGCGCACTCCGGTGTTCATCACCGAGGGCGAGAAGCTGGAGCCGCACGACGTGACGCTGACGGCTCTGTCGGAGGTGGGGCGCGCGCCGCTCGCGCCCTTGCCCGCGCTGCCTCTGGAGCCGGCGCCGGCAACCCCGCGGGCGCACCGCAGCTGGACGGGGCCGGTCGCGGCCGGCGCGGTCGCGGCGCTGGGCGGCGTGGGGCTCGCCTATTTCGGGTCCTCCGCCAAGAGCGGCGAGCGCGCGCTCGATCGCTGCACGCCCGACTGCAGTCAGGGCAGCGTCGACGCGGTGAAGCGGGACTATCTGATGGCCAATCTTTCGCTGGGTGTCGGCGTCGCCGCGCTGATCGGCGCCGGGTTGATGTTGCTGCTGGACGACGACGGCGCGCCGAGCGCGAACAGCGGCTCCGGCGCGAGCGCGCCCGCCACCGGCTCGGCCCTCGGCGTGGTGAGGTTCTGAGCATGGGCCACCCGCACGGCATGAGCTGGGGACTTCTGGCGTTCGCTCTCTCGAGCTGCCTGCCTTCGAGCGACCTCGATCGCCACGCTCGCGGCAGCGCCGAACGCCCGCCATCGAGCAACACCGAGAGTCTGCCGAGCAGTGCCGAGACGAGCGCGGCTCCGGCGGAGAGCTCCGCGCCGCAGCCCTCGGGCAACGGCGCGCCAGCCACCGAGAGCACGCCCGCGCTGGGGCCGCTCGCGATGACGGAACAGCAGCCCGCCGCGGAGCCCGTGAGTCAGGAGTCCGCGGACGCCGGCAGCTCGCCCCTGGCCGACGCCGGCGCGGTGCCTCCGGGCAGCGTGGTCGAGGAGCCACCGCCCGCCGCGGAGCCGCCGCCGTTCGCCGCGGACCTGCCGGATGACTTGCGCAACGCGCCGGTGAGCGGCGAGATCGTGTTCTCGGACGAGGCCGAGTGGGAGGTGGATGGGGTGTTCGAGCCCACGTTCGAGATCCGCACGCCCACGGCCAGCTACTGGATCGTCAAGCCGCTCGGCACGATGGTCTCGCTGGAGGATCGTGCCGCCACTCCCGGGCAATGGATCGCCTTCAGCAGCGGCTTCCGCCCGCTGCGCGGTGTGCCGGCCTTCGCCGAGCCTCCGGCGACGCGCGTGACCACCGTGCGCGACGAAGAGAGCACGACGCCGACGCACGTGCGGCTGACCAGCGTGTCGCTCGATGGAGCCTGGCAGTGGGTGTGGGACTTCTACATCACGCACGCGACCTTCACGATCAACCGTGCGCCGGGGCCGATCGGCTTCAACTACCGCGGCGTGCCCGGCGGCAGCCTGGGGACGGAAGATCAGCTGGTGCTGAGCGATGGCACCGCGCAGGGCGCGCGCAACTCGTTCAGCGGCGATCTGCCGGGCCCCGGCGAGTGGGCGTATCTCGCCGACACCACCCTGGGCCGCTCGCTCTTCCTGATCCAGCACCGAGACGATGCGCTGGCCGAGCGCTACCAGGTGCGCGACAACGACAGCGCCTTCTTCACCTTCGGCAACGGACAGCTCACGAGTCTGCCGCTGCGCTTCAGCCTGGGGCTGATCGCGAGCACGAATCACGCGACCGTGTCGGCGCGCGCGAGCTTCGTGGTGGCGGCCATCCCGGAACGCTGACGACGGCGCGCCGAACGACGGCGCGCCGTCCGCGCCCGGCACGCCGGGCGCGGCAGCGGCCGGAGCAGCGCGGCTCAACCCATCGTATAAAAGAACTCTTCCTTGACGATCTTGCTCTTGGCGCGGATGGCGTCCAGCCCCTTCGCGGTGCGGTCCTGCCCCGGCGGCGCGCCGGCTTCGACGCTCACCGTGTCCTTGGTGAAGAGCTCGTCCACTAGGGTCTGGAGGGCCGGGGGTGCTTGGCGATGAAGGCAGCGATCCGTTCGACCGCCTCGCCGATCGCCTCGAGCGACGCCGCGTAGCTGAAGCGCAGGTAGCCTTCGCCGTGCTCGCCGAAGTCCGTTCCCGGGAGGCAGGCGACGCCGGCATCGTTCAGCAGCCGGCGCGCCAGCTCCGCGGACGGGATACCGAGGCCGGTCACGTTCGGGAAGGCGTAGAAGGCACCGCTCGGTTTCACGCACGAGACCCCGGGCAGCGACGCGAGCCCGGCCACGATCCGATCGCGCCGTTGCTGGTAGATCGCTCGCTGCGCGTTCACCGCCGCGCGGCACTGCTCGAGCGCCGTGACTCCGGCGACTTGCGTGAACCCTGCCGTGCAGCCCACCGCGTGCATGGTCAGCAGCGCCACCTTGTCCGCGAGCGCCTTCGGCATCGCCGCATAGCCGAGCCGCCAGCCCGTCATGGCGAAGGATTTGGAGAACCCGTCGACCAGGATGGTGCGGTGCCGCGCCGCCTCGATCGACCAGAAGCTGGGCGCCGTCTGATCGTCGTAGACGAGATCGCCGTAGATCTCGTCCGTCATCACCCACACGTCGCGCTCGATGGCGAGCTTCGCGATCGCCTCCAGATCCTCGCGCGGGATGGTGCCGCCGGTGGGGTTCGAGGGCGAGTTGAGGATGATCAGCTTGGTCCTGTCGCCCATGTGGTCGGCGAGAAAATCCAGATCGAAGGAGAAGTTGCGCCGCTCCAGCAGCGGCGCCGGCACGGGCACCCCGCCGGCGAGCTCGATATCAGCACGGTAGCTGGGGAAGCCCGGATCCGGATACAGCACCTCGTCACCGGGGTTCACGAGCGCCAGGATCGGAAACAGAATGCCCGGCTTCGCGCCAGGCCCGACCACCACCTCACTCGGGGCGCACGGGCCCTTGGTCGCCGAGATGTGCTCGGCGAGCGCCTCGCGCAGCTCGCGCATCCCCGCCGAGGGCGTGTAGCGCGTGTGGCCCTCCTCGATCGCCCGCCGGCCGCTCTCGCAGATCGGATCGAAGGTCTGAAAGTCGGGCTGGCCGATCTCCAGGTGGATGATGTCCCGGCCTTGCCGCTCCAGCTCCTGGGCTTGGGCCAGCACCTGATAGGCGCCCTCGGGTCGGATGTTGGAGACGCGGTCGGCGAAGGAGCTCATGATCGGGCGTCGGGTCTAGCGCGCCCCGAGCACCTTCACCAGCTTGTTGTAGACTCCCATGACCAGCAGCGGAGCGGGCCACATGCCGACGAAGCGACTGGCGCGCCGGCGACCCGTGAGCTCGAGGCCAAAGGCCGCCAGCATGGCCAGCAGCGCCAGGCTCAGAAAGTAGTTGGAGGGCACCTTCGCTGCCTGCTGCTCGATGATGCGCGTCACCGGGTCTTCGCGATGCTCGGCGCGCAGCACGGGCGTCTCCTGATAGCTGAGGAGAGAGGCCTCCGCAGCGGGGTTCAGATCGGTGTTGGACATGCTGGCTGCGCGAGCAACCGCCGTGCCGGCGCGCGAAGCGGCTGCTGGCGCAGCCTCTTGACTGTGGCGGGGCGGTCTGGCTCCTGCGCCCGCTGCGCCACGATCGCAGCGGGCGGATGCTGCTGCGAGCGCGCGGCACCCATCTTGCACACCGATCGTCGGCCCCATGTCGTCCGAGTTCTTTTCCGATCGGCGGCCGCTGCTGCCCGCGCGCTTGGGCGCCGGCCAGTACCTGCAGCGCGACTACTGGGCGGTGATCCGCGAGTGCCGGCCGCGCCCGAGCGAGTTGATGCGCGCCGTGCGCGAACGCTTCACCGAGTTCGCGCCGGCGGAGCTGGCCTCGTTCCGGCGCGTCGAGGCCGCGACGGGTCCGCTCGAGGTCGACGACGAGCTGGAGGTGCGAATCGCCGCGGCGGGCACCTGCTTCGTGCGCGTGGTGCACACGGACGAGCAGAGCCTGACGCTGGGCACGTTACAGGGTCATCCCGAAGCCGGTAGAATCACCTTCGGCGCCTACTGCAACGCGCGCGACGACGTGATCTTCCACATCCGCAGCCGGGCCCGCTCCGGCTCCCGCGTGATGTACGCTGGCTTCCTGGCTGCCGGCGAGGCCATGCAGACCAACACCTGGACGGATTTCATCTCGGCCGTCGCTCACAGCTTTGGCAGCGGCGTGATCGGGTTCATCCATTCGGAGACGCAGCGCATCCCGAACGGGCCACAGGCCGCCGCAGAGGAGTGTTCTCCGACCTTCCTCGCGCGAGGCGACCATGCCGGTCAGGGCTGATCCCGCGTGGCGTTGGGGTCGCGCGTTTTCGCCCCAGGAGATCGAACGACGCCTGCAGCTTCTGGACGGCCTGCGGTCGCCGGTGGACCGCGCGGCAGGGAACGAGCCCGGGCTCGAGCACTACCACTCCGAAGCGATCATCGCCCGCGAGGCGCCGGGTGTGCCGCGGCCGGGCGGCGCCTTCGAGCGCGCCTGCGAGCTCTCGGCCCGCTACGAGTTCTCCGATCCGCGGATCGTGATCGGTCATTTCGACCCTCTGCGCCCGCTGCTCGGTCGCCCATTGTTGCTCGAGCTGCAGGTGCTGGGCCTGCACATCCTCGCCGGCGTGCGCATCAGCGAAGTGAGCACGCGCAGCGACGGGGACGGGGTGAGCTCGTTCGTCTGGCGCTATGACACGCTGCCCGGGCACGTGGAGTTCGGCTCGGAGTGGTTCCGGGTTCTGCAGCGCCACGCCAGCGGCGAGGTCCTGTTCCAGATCGAGGCGCGCTGGCGGCCCGGCGAGTTCCCCAACGCCTGGATGCGCATCGGCTTCGATTGCCTGGCCCGCCGCTACCAGCGCGCCTGGCACCGCCTGGCATACGCGCGCCTGAGGCACCTGCTCGGCTCTGGTCCATTGCCGCCCCTGCCGTCGCGCCGCAGCATCTTGCACTCCGGCATGCCCGCTGACGTGGGGCGCGTGAGCGCCGCCAGCGCGGCCGCCCCCGCCGAGCTGCAGGAGCAAATTTCGTCCCCCACCCGAGAGGTCACATGAACACGCAGGAACTGAAGCACCGCTACTCCACTGCCCTGGCCTGGGGCGCGCTCTGCGGGCTGCGATCGATGTCGGGCCCCGTCCTCGCCGATCACCGGCCGCGGCGCTTCGCTCGCGGCCCCCTGCAGCGACAGCTGGCGAGACCGGCGGTGGCGCGCACGCTGCAGGCGCTGGCAGTGGCGGAGTTGATCGCGGACAAGCTCCCGTTCGTCCCAGCGCGCATCCAGCTGCCGTCGCTCATCGCGCGAGCGACGAGCGGCGCCGTGACGGCGCTGGCGGCGCCACCGCGCCGGCGCTGGCGGCGAGCCCGGCTCATCGACGAGCTGGCGCCCGCACTGGTGGCGGCGCTGGCCGCGGTCGCGAGCGCTGGAGCGGCCTACTCCCTGCGCCGCGCCCTCACGCGGCGCCTGCGCCTCCCCACCTTCGTGGGCGGCTTGCTGGAAGACGCGCTGCTGTTCGCCGCCGCCGCGCGGCTCCGCGGCTGAGTGCCTCGCGAGCCGCGGCGCGCGAGAAACTGGATGGCCCGGAACCGTGCGGCGATACCCCCCCCGGCGGATCCGCAAGCACAGGGCTCCATCACGCCGCGGCTTCGCTCCTCGCGGTACGCCACCGCAAGACAGAATCCACGCCCACCGTCGACTCCAGCCTGGCCGCTTCGAGGGCTGCCTTCGCAATTCCAGACGCGGACGCCCCGCGACGTGGCCGAACACCACTGAGCGTGTGTTTGCGAGCGCGAGGGTCCAGGGCTCGGCCCTCCACGACACCGCGCGACGCCAGGACTGCCCGCTTTCCGACCCCGGCGCTCCGCCGCCCCGACTCGAGCTGACCCCTCGCGCGTATGCCGCTGCCAGGAGCTTCACGCGGGCGCATCATCGACGTCGAAAGCGGCGTAGCGGCGCGCGCCCCGCCGCAGCAGCCAGGTCCTCGCCGGCACGACCGGCGCTTCCCGCTCGGAGGAGGCTCGCCAGCGCCGCCGCGCGCTGGCGGCGCCGAACGCCAGCTCCGCCGGGCGGCTGAAACCGTCGAACCAGGGCGCGGACGAACAGGAATCGACAAAGCCGGTGGGCAGCTCCGCCAGGGCCGCCGCTCGCGGCGGCCCTGGCGATCGCTGGTGCTTGCGCGCGTTGAGCAGCACATAGCGCAGGGCGAAGTACGTGGCCCGCGGCGTGGTCAACGCCCGCGCATGATAGCGATCGGCGAACACCTTCCCCGCGCGCGAGAGCACCCCATTCACGGCGCGCGCCACCCGGATCGAAAGCCCCTGCATCCCCCGCGACAGCGCGCGCCGATCCGCCGCCTCCGCGATCAGATGCACATGATTACTCTGCACGGAAAAGTGCACGAGCCGAAACCCAAAGCGCTCCTGCCCCTCCGCCAGAGCGCGGCGCACCGTGCCGAAAATGGCGCCACGCAGCGACGGCAAGCCCGCGACGATGCGCAACGTGACGTGCACCGGATGGTGCCGGGATAGCGCCGGACGGCGCAGATGAGAGACGCCCGCGTCGCCCTTCGGGGGGCGCCCTGCCCCCTTGCGGGCTCCGCCCCACGTCCGGAAGCGGAAGGCGAGCTGACGGCGAGTCTTCACCATCCTGGTTTTGGCACTAATTTTTGAGCGCGCAAGGATGTCCCGTCCCTTCATGAAGGGTCCGAAGGGTGGATCCGGATACATACCTGACAAGTTGATCCATGGACATCCCGGACGCTGTGTTCTCGCCATCCGAGGACATCCCTGACGGTGGCACTCATGCCCTGGAAGGAAACGGATTCGAAGAAGGAGCGCGTGAAGTTGGTCTTGGAATGGGAGAAGCGCTGGAATGCAGGCCACGGCCTGCTCAACTTCGCCGAACTCTGTCGCGGGTTCGGGATCAGTCGGCAAGTCGGCTATGTATGGCTTCGTCGCTATCGGTAGGCCAAACCCGACTCAGACTGGATCTGTCACCCACCCACGCTTCGCTTCACACCGACCAAAAGGCAGGATGGCTGATCAGGTGGAGAAGGAGCTCTCTCGGAAGCTGTCAGGAATTTCCTCGGATTGAAGTGTCAGTGATGTCCCCGGTTGCGCATCGCCCTGAAGCACTGTCGCTCGTGCGGCAACTCAAAGCCTGCGTCGGCGACTCACTCGAGCGGCCCTTGCGCGCCCGTCCTGGCGTCTTCTGCCGCTCCTCGCGTCCGCAACTCGGTCCCCTCGCCTGGAACGATCGCTCTGCGCCGGCTCGACACGTCCCGCTTCCGAGCGAGGTCGTCCCTGTCCGAAGCCGCAACGGCGCGTGGCGTGGCGCGCTGGCGAGTGCAGCCGGGTCTTACAGCGGCCGTTCGCAGAGGTAACGCAGCGAATCGACGCAGTAGCGATCGTACCACTGCCCCGCGCCGTCGTTGCGCTTCTCGATGCAGTCGACTCCAGCGCCATCATTGGGCTGCCCCGGGGCCCAGCCGGCGAACGAGAACGGGCTGCCGGCGACCCAGCGGAACAGGCCATCCTGCTGCGCATCGGTGCCGCCGATCCAGATGCCGGAGCCATCGCCGTTGCTCAGTCCGAGCTGCGCGTGCCAGCCATCGACGAAGGTGTTCTCCTCCGCTGACTCGATGCTGGCCAGGTGCCCGCCCCAGTCGACGCAGCGCTGCTCGGCGGCGGCCCAGGGCAGGAAGGAGTCGAAGAGCTCGTAGCAGCTGCCCCCGAAGGAGAGGCTGGTGCAGGGATCGCTCGGCGGTTCCACGACGGGCGGCTCGACGACGGGCGGCTCGACGACGGGTGGCTCCACGACGGGCGGCTCCACGACGGGCGGCTCCACGACGGGCGGCTCGACGACGGGTGGCTCGACGATCGCCGGCCCTGCATCGGCGCCGGGATCCGTTGGCCGTTCGTCAGCCGCGGGCGGAGCTCCCGCGTCGGGCTCTGTCGCGTCGCTCGCGCTGCCCGGCTCGAGCATCGAGGCCTGAGACGCCGGGGCGCGCACGTCGGGCACCCCCTCCGTGTTGCCGGCGGGCGTCGGTAGCCCGCCCTCCGCTTGCGTTGCGGGTGCGCTGTTCGACGACACGGGGCCCGCGGGCAGCGTGGGCTCGCTCTTCGTCTCCGTGCCGTCGATCGGGATCGGGTCGAAGGACTCGTCGGTCAGGGTGCAGCCTGCCGCTGCCCCGATCACGCTGACCAGCAGCCCGGGCGCCGTGAAACACCGGAAGCTGAAACACGAGCGACGGAGCCACCGAACACGCGCCGAACTGGGCTGACCCCTCACACTCCCCCGAACCGCAGCGACTCTGTGCACGTTCGATACTTCCCGGCTCGAGCCGCGTGAAACAGCGCGCTCGCCATTTCGGAACATAGCACACTCTGGTGTCCTGCAAGGTGCCAGTCCCGTGTCCGCCGCCATGGGCTGCCGGCGCTGCGCTCGTCCGTCGGCAGAAAAAGAGAGCCGCGCAACAACCGCGGCCCCCCAGGGGGCGACGCTTCGCGGCAAGCGGGCTGGCCCCGAGAGAGCCCAGGTCCCAGGCACCCACCGGCGCCTGCTGGCTCACCGCGGCACACATCCTCGACTCTGCAGTTCGCGGGAGAGTGGCTCGGCGCCGGGACTCGCCCTGCCGACTCCAGGATGAGCCCGCTCGGCGGCGCCGCTCGGTGGGCACATCCTGGGGTTGCGCGCTGTCGCGAGGGCGGCGAGCCCTTCGCACGCTGGACGGATGCTCTTTGCAGCAGCGTCCATGCGGCCATGGCCGTGGCCCACCAGGTCTCTAGGTTCGCCTCATGGCAGTCGGAAAGAAGAAACGCAGGAAAGTGCGCCCCCGTCCAGCGCGCGCGCAGGGCGGCAACCTGCGCGCGCTGCCCGATCTCGATCCGTTTGCGGTGATGCCGCCTCAGCCCGCCTGGGTGGTGCGCGACTTTCCCGAGTACGTCCAGGGCAGCCACGTGTCGGGGCCGGTGTCGACGCGGCGGGTCTCGCACGCCGGGGGCCACGAGATCGAGATCCTCACGACCTATTCCGTGAGCATCGACGGCCGCCCGGCGCCGGTGCACCTGCTCGTGGACAGCGATGGCCGCCTCTGGTCGCACCTGTGCCCGTACGTGACCTTCGCGAACGCGAATGAGCTGATCGCGCACCTGCTCGCGCATGCGCCCGAGGCGCTGAGCGAGCTGCACGCCGAAGGCGGGGCTTCCGGCCACGGCCGGCACGCGCGGGAGGAGGCATGATCCGGAAGAACGTTCTGCAAGATGAGCGCGCCGCCGCGCGCTATGTCGAGGGCGTGCTGGCGCTGAAGGACCCGGAGCGCTTCCCCTGGCCCGCCGCGGCGGGGCTGTCGATCTATGACTTCTTCGTGTTCTGGCACGCGCGGAGCATGATGACGCTGACGCCGCCCACGCAGAGCGATCGCAACGCGGCGCACTCGGGCCCGGCCTTTCTGCCCTGGCACCGCTACATGCTGCTGCGGTTCGAGGAGTATCTGCGCAGCGCGCTGCAGGACGACGATTTTCGTTTGCCGTACTGGGACTGGGCCGCGGACGCGGAGCGGACGGATCCGGTGCAGTCTCCGCTGTGGTCGAGCGAGCGCCTGGGCCGCTTTCTGCAGAGCGATTTCCCGGTGCGCATCGGGATGAACGCCGCGGGCACGCTGGTGCGCGCCGACCGGGCGCTGCGGCGCTCGCTGGGCGGCGCCGGAGCGCTGCCCCGGCGCAGCGACGTGCTCGCCGCGCTGCAGGAGTCGAGCTACGACAGCGCGGAGTTCAACAGCGACGCGCCGGGCTTTCGCAATGTCCTCGAAGGCTGGATCGGCCCCGCGAACCTGCACAACAGCGTGCACGTCTGGATCGGCGGTGACATGCAGCTCGCCACCTCGCCCAACGACCCGGTGTTCTATCTGCACCACTGCAATGTCGACCGCATCTGGTCCGCGTGGCAGGCGCGCTGGCCCCAGTCGCCGTATGTGCCGCCCGCGGACGCTCCGGAGGAGCTCGCGTTCCATCGGCTCCGGGACGCGCTGTACACGTTCTTCGATGAGACGGTCACGCCGGAGGACCTGCTGCAGCACGACCGGTTCTACAGCTACGATTCGCTCGCCGACCTGGCGTGAGCTGCGCAGGGCCGGCACGGCCTGTGCTTGGGACGGGCATGGAGAACCTGGAACCTTCGGCATCCGCGGCTCCTCCTTCGTCGAAGCCGCAGCCGCGCGAGGCCCTGCGGGCGTTCAGAGCCCGCAGCTTTCATTGGTGCCTCGCCCTGCTCGGGGCGGCGGCGCTGCTCTCGCTCGTGCCGCTCTGGGCGCCTTTGTTGCTCGCCTCCTGGATGGCTGTGGCTTTTCGGCCCCTGCATGCAAAATTGGCGCAGCGCATCGGCCGCCGCAACCGCGCCGCGGGCCTGGTGACGGCGCTGCTCGTGGTCGCCGCCTTGCTGCCGCTGCTGGTGGTGGGCCTGTCGCTCGTGGGCACGGCCGCGGACGCGGTGCAGCAGGCGCAGAAGGCGGATGGCCTTCGGGGTGCGCTCGACTCGCTGCTGCACGCCCAGCCAAAGAGCGCGGGCCAGGGCTTCGACCTCCAGCACCTCGGCGAGCTCGTGCAACAGCATGGCGGCCAGGCCCTGCAAGCCGTGAGCTTGGTCTTCGGCGCCGCCAGCACGGCGGCGGTGGGGCTGTTCGTGTTCATCTACGGCTTTTACACGTGCCTGGTCGAGGGCGAGCGCGCGCGCAGCTGGATCGTCGATCATTCGCCGCTCGAGCGCTGGCAAACCGAGCGCTTCACCGCCGCCTACGACGAGACCGGCCGGGGCCTGCTGATCGGCGTGGGCCTGACTGCGCTGCTGCAAGGCATCGTGGCCACGGTGGGCTATCTGATCATCGGGGTGCCCCAGGCGCTCGTGCTGGGGCTGCTCACGGCACTGGCGGCGCTGATTCCGTCCATCGGCACGGGCCTGGTCTGGGCGCCGCTGTGCATCGGGCTGTTCGTGGCCGGAGAGACGGCGAAGGGCGCCGCCGTGCTGGCGCTGGGCGCCGTCGTTTCGGTCGCCGACAACTTCCTACGGCCCCTGGTCTCGAAGCACGCGAACCTGGATCTGCCGGCGTATCTGTTGTTCGTGGCCATGCTGGGCGGGATCATGATCTTCGGCGCGTGGGGGCTGCTCGCGGGGCCGCTCTTCGTGCGACTGGCGATCGAGGGATTGCGCATGGGCCGCGAGCGACGAGAGCTCGGGCAGGCGTCGGAGCTGGTCGCCCGCGAGCTCTGACCCAGGCTCAGAGCGCTCACGCAAGACGCGATGGCGGTCCAGCTGGTTCGACCAGAATGCCAGGCTCCAGGCGGCGTTGAGCGCGGCGATCTGCTGGTAGCGGCGCTCGAGCCAGGCCTGAAAGGCGGCGCGCACGGAGTCGCCCCAGAGTTCGCCGAGGTGGCACCACATCTCGTTATCGAGCTGCCAGGCCCAGATCCGCTCGTCGCCGGCGTAGCGCGCCGCCATTGCCTTCACGATGCCGTCGCAGGCGCCGCGGTAGGCGGGCTGGGTGTAATCGTAGTCGCGGCGCGAGTGCCGGTACCAGGCGCTCCGTGCTCCCGCCGCGCGATGATCTCGGGGTGCGCTTCCTCGAGCCAGGCCGGCGCGGCATAGGTCGGCGTGCCGAGAATGACGCCGAGCTGATGCCGCGCGCACAGCTCGAGCACTCGATCGACCAGCGACCAATCGAAGCGATCCCGCGACGGCTGCATCAGCGTCCACGAACCCTCGCCCCAGCGGATGCACTCCAGCCCCGCCTCGCGCATCAGCCTCAGGTCCTCCGCCCAGCGCTGGCTCGGCCATTGGTCGGGATACCAGCAGACGCCGAAGCGCAGGCGATCGTCGTGTTTCAGCATGGCGGGTTCATTTGCCGGCTAGCACGAGCCGGCTCGGCCATTTCCGCTTTGTGACGGGAATTTTGCACGCGCCTTCGAGCGCAACGCGGTCGCATTCATCGCGGTTGCAATCGGGGCCCCCGCCCGTGTTAGCACCGGCCACATGAACGCAATCCTGACTTTTCGTACTCTATCGCGCGTCGCGCTCGCTTCGCTCGCGCTCGGCGCTTGCTCGGATGATGACTCGGACGACGGTGAGACGTCGACGGGAGGCTCGGCGAGCTCCGTGGGCGCCGGCGGCTCCGCGGGTTCCGCGGGCAGCGCCAACGCGGCGGGCAGCGCGGGCTCCGGCATGACGGGCAGCACCGATACCTCGATGAGCTTCTTCGTGACCAGCGTGGGCAGCGGCGCGGACGGCGGCAATCTAGGTGGGCTCAGCGGCGCGGATGCGCGCTGCCAGATGCTCGCCGCCGCGGTGGGCGCGGGCAGCAAGACCTGGCACGCCTATCTGAGCACGAGCAGCGTGAACGCGCGCGACCGCATCGGCAACGGGCCCTGGTACAATCAGGCGGGCGAGCGCATCGCCGACAGCGTCGCGGATCTGCACCCCAGCACGGGCGATGGGCTGTCAAACGGCAATCCGCAGCACGTGCTCGATGAGAAGGGCATGCCGGCGCCCGGTAACGAGCACGATGTGCTCACGGGTTCGCTACCGGACGGCACGGTCTCCGGCACGCTCACGTGCATGGACTGGACGTCCAACAGCGAGGCCTTGACCGAGAATCCGCAGGTCGGGCACAGCGACATTCCCGGCAATCCGATGTTCAGCCCGTCCTGGAACTCGGCGCACGTCTCCGCGAACTGCAGCCAGGCGGGGCTCATCACCCGCGGCGGCGCGGGGCGGCTCTACTGCTTCGCAGTGAACTGAAGGCCTCAGGCGAGCTTGCGCTTCTTTCCGGCGGCGCGCGCCGCCGGTTTCGCGCCAGCCCCGACCACGGCGGCCAGATGCTGCCCCGTGAGCGTCGATGGCGCCGCCACCAGGTCGGCGGGCGTTCCCTCGAAGACGACCCGCCCGCCCTCGTGGCCCGCGCCGGGGCCCAGATCGATGATCCAGTCGGCGTGCGCCATCAGCGACGGATGGTGCTCGATCACGATCACGGATTTGCCCGCGTCGACCAGCTTGTCGAGCAGCGCAAGCAGCTGCTCGAGGTCGGCGAGGTGCAGGCCGGTGGTGGGCTCGTCGAGCACGTAGACGCCACCCTCCTCACCCAGGTGGGTCGCGAGCTTCAGGCGTTGGCGCTCGCCGCCGGAGAGCGTGGTCAGGGGCTGCCCGAGGCGCACGTAGCCGAGGCCCACGGCGGAGAGGCGCTCGAGGATCGCGTGTGCCGCCGGTGTGCTCGTCGGGCCGGGACCGAAGAAGGCGAGCGCGTCGCTGACCGAGAGCTCGAGCACCTCGGCGATGTTGAGCTTGCCCAGCCGGTACTCGAGCACGGAGGCCTGGAAGCGCTTGCCCTCGCAGTCCTCGCAGACGCTGGAGACCCCCGCCATCATGGCCAGGTCGGTGTAGACGACGCCGGCGCCGTTGCAGGTGGGGCAAGCGCCTTGCGAGTTGGCGCTGAACAGGGCTGGCTTGACGCTGTTGGCCCTGGCGAAGGCCTTGCGGATCGGCTCCAGCAGGTCGGTGTAGGTCGCGGGGTTGCTGCGGCGCGAGCCGCGGATCGGGGCCTGATCGACCGAGACCACCCCTTCCCGGCCGGAGACGGAGCCGCGGATCAAGGAGCTCTTGCCCGAGCCCGCCACACCGGTCACCACCACCAGCACGCCCAGCGGGATGTCGACGTCGACGTTCTTCAAGTTGTGGGTCTTCGCGCCGCGCACCTCGAGCGCCCCCGAGGGCTTGCGCAGCTGCGATTTCAGCGCGGCGCGGTCGCTCAGGTGGCGCCCGGTGAGCGTGCCGCTGGCGCGCAGCCCCTCCACCGTGCCCTGGAACATCAGCTCGCCGCCGGCGCTGCCCGCGCGCGGGCCCAGGTCCACGACGTGGTCGGCGATGGCGATCGTCTCGGGCTTGTGCTCGACCACCAGCACGGTGTTGCCCTTGTCGCGCAGGCGCAAGAGCAGCTCGTTCATGCGCTGGATGTCGTGCGGGTGCAGGCCGATGGTCGGCTCGTCGAAGACGTAGGTCACGTCGGTCAGCGCGGATCCGAGATGGCCGACCATCTTGGTCCGCTGCGCCTCACCGCCCGAGAGCGTGCTCGAGCCGCGATCCAGGCTGAGGTAGCCGAGGCCGATCTCGACAAAGGCGTCGAGGGTATGGGCCAGCTTGTCCAGGAGCGGAGCTACCGAGGGCTCTTTCAAGCTGCGGACCCAGCCAGCGAGCTCGTTGATCTGCAGCGCGCAGGCCTCGGCGATGTTGATGCCCTTGATCCTGGAAGACCGCGCTTCCTTGCTGAGCCGCGTGCCGCCGCAGTCGGGGCAGCTGGTGAAGGTGACGGCGCGCTCGACGAAGGCGCGGACGTGCGGCTGCAGGCTCTCGACGTCCTTCGACAGCATCGACTTCTGGATCTTCGGGATCAGGCCCTCGTAGGTCAGGTTGATGCCGTCGACCTTGATCTTGGTCGGTTCCCTGTGCAGCAGGTCGTGCAGCTCTTTCTTCGTGTACTTGCGGATCGGCTTGTCGGGGTCGAAGAAGCCGCAGCCGTTGAAGATGCGCCCGAACCAGCCATCCATGCTGTAGCCCGGGATGGTGAGCGCGCCCTCGTTCAACGACTTGGTGTCGTCATAGAGCTGGCTGAGGTCGATGTCGCTGATCGAGCCCAGCCCCTCGCAGCGCGGGCACATGCCGCCGGCGCGGGAGAAGACGCGCTTCTCGGTCTTGCCGGCGCCCTTCTCCACCGTGATCTCGCCCACTGCGCGCACCGAGGGAATGTTGAAGGAGAAGGCATTGGACGAGCCGATGTGCGGCTTGCCGAGGCGGCTGAACAGCACACGCAACATCGCGTTCGCGTCGGTGGCGGTGCCGACCGTCGAGCGCGGACCACCGCCCATGCGCTCCTGATCCACGAGGATGGCCGTCGTGAGGCCCTCCAGCACGTCCACCTCGGGCCGCGCCAGGGTGGGCATGAACCCCTGCACGAACGCGCTGTACGTCTCGTTGATCAGCCGCTGCGACTCGGCCGCGATCGTGCCGAACACCAGCGAGGACTTGCCCGACCCGGAGACACCGGTGAACACCGTCAGGCGGCGCTTGGGGATCTCGACGCTCACGTCCTTCAAGTTGTTGACGCGGGCGCCCTGGACCCGGATCAGATCGTGGCAGTCGGCGGCGTGGGCTGAAGAGGAGGCTTGCTTCGCGGTCATCCGTAGCTCTCAGGGGATGCGATCGAGCAGCTCGATCAGCTGGGCGCCCATCAGCTTCCAGCCGTAGCGAGCGCCGCCGGCATTCTGCTTCTGGGTGAAGCCCGACTGCAGCAGGGACAGGCGAGTGCCCGCGGGCGTGGGCGTGAGCGTGAAGGTCAACACGGTGTCGATGAAGTCGCCGGCGCGCCAGACGTAGCTGAGCCTCCGGTGCTCCTCGATCTCCAGCAGGCAGCAGTGGACCGTGCCGTCCCAGCCGCCGATCGGGGGCCGGCGAAAGCTGAAGGCCTTGCCTTTTTCCAGGGCGAAATCAGCGACGGGCAGCAGCCACTCGGCGAGCAGCGCAGGGTCCGTCAGCGCCCGCCACACCTTCTGTGGCGCGTGACGCAGCTCGAGCTCGAAGGAGATCGCAGCAGCCTGCCCCGCCGGGGTCGTGTCGACGAGCGTCATTCGTCCAGCTCATCCAGCAGCCGCTCGAGGCGCGCCAGTCGCTGGGGCCAGAAGGCGCGATAGTGCTCGATCCAGTCGAGCAACGGCTTCATCCCTCGGGGCTCCACGCGATAATAGACGCAGCGGCCTTCGCGGCGACCCTTGACCAGACCTGCGCCCTTGAGCGTGGCGAGATGCTGCGAGATCGCAGGCTGCGAAATGTCGAAGCGAGCCGTGAGGTCCTTCACCGCCGCCTCGCCGCTCATCAAGGATTCGAAGATGGCTCGGCGGCTTCGGTCCCCCAGCGCCTGAAAGATCCTGTCCTGGGCCAGCGCCGCGCTCGGCATGAGTAAAGCATAAGCCATTGCTTATTGTTTGTCAAGACGCCCCGTTGACAACCAATAAGCGAACGCTTATTGGTTGTACTCGACTCCGGCCCGTCGCCGGGAGAAAGAGAGAGCGATCATGAAGCCACACGCGAGCGTCATCACCCTGGGAGCCCGGGACATGACCACGGTGAAGAAGTTCTACAACGAGGGACTGGGCTGGGTCGTCCATCACGAGTCACCGGGCTACTGGCTCTCCTTCAGCCTGAACGGCCAGGCGCTGGAGCTCGCGTTCACGCCCTGGGAGGCGCTCGCGCAGGACGCGGGCGCGAGCGCGGAAGGCAGCGGGTTCCGGGGCGTCACGCTCTCGTATGTCGTGCAGTCCGAACAGCGTGTCGACGAGGTGCTGGAGCAAGCTCGGCGAGCCGGCGCCTCGCTCTCGCGCCCGACGCAGAAGACGCACGGCTACTACTCGGGCTACTTCAGTGATCCGGAGGGGTACCACTGGAAGGTGGTGACCGGTCCGGGCATGCAGGCGTTCGCCGCGGAGTAGCCGTCTGCGGCGCTGGTGCAGCGCGCTACGGTCACGGTGCAGCATTTTCCTCTCGGCTGCGCGCGCGCTGCCAACGGCCGCAGCGCGACGGCAGGCCGCGGGTCGCCCGCCGGCACGCGATCGCGGTTGCCTAGCAACGCGCGGGGGCTAGTTCAAACAGCACCGAGGGCGCCGCATCGCCAGCGTGCGATGCGGCTCAGCTCGAGGTGCGCCCCGTACCTCGAGCAGGCGCGCTGCGCAGCAGGGAAAGACGAGATGACCACACGCGGGAACGAGGCCACGCGGTTTGGTGGAAGGGTGACGGGAGCGATCGCCGCCGGCGCTCTGGCGCTGCTGGGTCTCGTGCCGTGATCCGCAGGCACCGTAATCCGCAGGGTCAGCGCAGCTCGAGCTCGGTGAAGCGGAGATCGTCCAGGTGGATGTCCACCTCGTACCCGGGATTCGCGGGCGGGAAGTACCAGGCGATGGCGGTGATCTGGCTGGCATCGACCGAGGCCGCGGGGCAGCCGTCGACCAGATCTCGCCACTGCACCTGGATGGCTGTCGGCGCCTCGGTCACGGGCAAGCCGATGCGCGGCTCGCGGCAGCTGTTGTCGTAGCGCTGCGCGATGGGGATGCACCGGCCCAGGTTCGGAGGCTCATCGGCGTCGTCCGGGCTCGTCTTGTGATCGTTGAGCCAGCTCGAGGATACCTGGTGCACTGCCGAACCCACGAAGAAGACGAGGCTGCCCGGAGGATCGACGCGCCCCCACAGGCGAAAGGCGATGCCGCCGTACTCGGAGGCATCGATCTCGCGGCAGTTGCGCAGGAACAGGCCGAAGCCCGACAGGTTGGTCACTGTTCCAAACAGGTGCCAGTCCCCGCCGCTGATGTCCGAGTGCAAGCCCTGGCTGGCGTCCGGGTAAAAGAACGTGCCGCCCGGAAACGCGGCGTCGGCGCCGAAGTTGACGCCCGTCGTACCCGCCCCGAGCGAGAACGCAAAGTCGCTGATGGCAGCGCTCGCCCCCGGCGGGCACTCGAGGCCGAGCTCGCCCCGCGCGGCCGCGTCATCGGTCTCTCTGGGCGACGACGCGCACGCGCCCGACTGGCTGCCGTCCTGCAGCCGCGCGGCAAAGAAGTCTCCCGCCGGCGCTTCGGGCTGAGGAGGAGCGCGCTCCGCGCCGGCTCGCGCCGCGCCTTCGGACTCGTAGAAGTTGGGCCCCTCGTACCGGGGGTTGTCGTGGCGTTCGCGGTCCGAGCCGCAGCCGTTGCAGAGGGCAATCAGCACGAGGGCGGCAGCGGGGCGGAGCACGGCAGGGTGATAGCGCGCAGGTTGTGCCGGCGGGAAGCCCGCCCGCGTCACGAGGCGACGGGGCGGCTGCGCTTCCTCCCGGTCGCCTTGCGGGTGGTCTTCTTCCCACGTGCCGTTTTCTTGCGCGGCACCTTCTTCTTGCGTGCGGCCGCCTTGGCACGGCCCGGCGCCTTCTGCTGCGCCTGGGAGGCGTTCTTCTCGGGCCGAGCGGGCACGGGCGAGCGCTTCGGCGCCCGTTTGCGAGCCGAGCGCCTGGCTCCGCTCGGCTCCGCGGGGCTGACTGCCGAGGCCTGCGCGAGCGCTGGGCCCTCGGCGACGGCCGTCTCCGCCAGAGCGGTGCGCTGAGCCTGGCGCAAGCTCGCGACCAGCGCCACCGCCTGCGCGGTCTTGCGGCGGGCCCCCGCCAGGCGGCGTGCGGGCAGCGCTCGCGACGCCGAGTTGGCCACGATGCGCGAGAGCTTGTAGACGGCGAACGGCCCGGCCCGCCCGGCCAGGACGGCTGCCGCCACGGCATCACCGGGGAGCGGCAAGTGGCTCTCGTCGAGGTTCATCTCGCGCAGGTGCGCTCGGCGCTCGTCGCGGTCGAGGTGCTCCCAGGCGTCAGCGAAGATCTTGGCCAGCACGAGCCGCTCGTTGTGCTCCACCACCCGCTCCTCCTCGCCGGGCTGGACCTCCCTGACTCTCAGGTGTTTGCACACGTCCCGCACGATCTCCGGGTAGTCGACGCCCGCGAAGCCGCGCAGCAGGTACGCCAGATCGTTGGAGCCGAGGTAGCTAAGCTTCTTCCACAGGGCGCTGCTGTGCGCCTGGGTGATCGTGGCCGACTCGGGCGAGAGCGTGACCTCGAGCAGGCGCGCGAGCGCAGCCGCGTCTTCCCAGGGAGCGCCTGCAACAGCGCTCGCGAAGGTCGCGCCGTGTGTCATCCGTGATTCCTCGCGAGCAAGGAAGTCAGTATAGCCCATCGCGCCCGAGCTGCAGCGCGGGCAGGAGCCGGGCTCAGCGCACAGGCGATGATGGGGCACTCCTGGCGACGGCGCGCGCCGAGCGGCCCGAGCCCGCGATCACACAGCGACCTTCCGGAGCGCCCTCGCATGCTCATTGGATCGCTCGAGGTGCCGCGCGCACCACACCCTGCGTCAAACGCGGCGTGTCAGCGAGAACCGTGCGTCTGCAAAAATGCGCTCGCCGCATCCTCGCGCCGTCCGTGATCGGAGCATCTCCTGCTGGGTCTGGCAATGCTGCCACGGGGGTGACAGGCCGATTGGTAGCGCCAGTCGTTTTACTGGGTTTTGTGCGGGCTTTTCCTGGACGATGCGCAAGGAAGAGGCAGTCTTTCAGCACTTCGAGACGCCCGCTGCACCGTAATGAAAGCCCGCTGCAGCACGTTCCAGACCTCTCATCGAGTAAAGTAGAAATGAGTCAGCAATCTCACTTGCAGTCACTTTCCCCCAAGCCCCGCTATCAGATCAGCACGCCGCGGCTCAGCGCCGCCCTGATGCTGGCTTTGTTGCGCGAGGCTGGCGTACCCGAGAGCGAAGCGCGCCGGCGCATCGATAGCGACCCCACGCTCGCTGCCGATTCGACGACAGACGTCGCCTGAGCAGATCCGCTCGCCCGCGATCCGGGACCGGCTGCGGGAGCCTGCCCAGCGTCATGGGTCGGGCTCCCGAGCTTGCCGGGGTCGAGCCTGCTCGAGCCGCGCCTACTTGGATTTGGACTGCGTCTTGGGCGCCCGATCGGTACCCTTGACCAGTTGACGTTCGGGCGCTTCGCCCGGCGGATGCATGGTGATCTCCACGCGACGGTTGTCCGCGCGGCCCTCCTCGGTGTCGTTGCTCGCCACCGGGTTCGCATCGCCGCGACCTTCGCTGGCGAGGCGCGAGGCTGGAACGCCCTGCCTTTCGAGGTAGGCTTTGACCGCGTCGGCTCGCTTTTGACTGAGCGCGCGGTTGGTCTCCGAGCGACCTCGGTTGTCCGTGTAACCGCTGATGGTGACAGCCCGGGTCGGGTTGTCTTTCAGGGCATGCGCCACGACATCGAGGCGCTTTCGGGCGTCGGCCGAGAGGTTATGGCCGCCGGTGTCGAACACCACGCCCGAGAGCGTCACAACCAGGTTCTCACCCTGCTTGCGCCAGGCGACCTGTTCCTTCAACGCCTTCTCGGACGCGGTCTGCTGCGCCTGGAGCTGCTCGACCTGTTGGCGGCTCGCGCTCAGCTGCTGTTCCAGCTGAGCCTGGTAGGCCTGGTCCGCCCGTTCCCGCTCCTGGCGGGCGCGAGCCTCATCGGCTCCGGCGACGGCGAGCTCGCTCTTGCGCTGCGCGACGTAGGCGGCGGTCTTCTCCCGGTCGGAACCGGCGCTTTCCTTGTGCGCCGCTTCGGCTGCTGCCAGGGCTTCCTGCGCATCCCGCGTGCCTGACGGGTTGAGTTGCACCGCCTCGCTCTGCAAGAGCCTGGTGTTGGCGTCACGGGCGGTGAGCAACTCCTTGCTCGGAACGCTGGCTCCGCAAGCGGCGAGCGAGAGCGGCAGACCGACGAGGGCAATCATGCGTGGTACTGTGGTGTTCACGGCTCATATCTCCGGTTCGAGGTGGACGGATCGGTCTGCTCACTGCGGCGAGCTGGCGGCTGCGCCGGACTTGCTCCGGGCCCAGGCCTCGCGGGCCTTGTCTTGCTCGCGCTTCGTGCGCACCAGCTGGGACGCGAGATCCGCGTCCACGACCGCCCGCTGCAGGTGCAGGTCGCCCTTCTCGCCCTCACCGTCTGCGCCCAGGCGCTGCGCTTGCGCGACCTCTTTGCGAGCGTTGTCGAGGCTCTGTTTCGCTTTCGGATCCTGCTCTGCGCCGAGCGTTTCGGCGGCGTGCAGCGCAGCATTTGCTTCAGCGAGCTTGGCCGCATTGAGCGGCGCGCCCCCGCACGCGAAAATCGCGAGCGCGAGCCAGATCGGCGTTGGAAGGCCCTGGTAGGCTGACATGGCTGTTCCCCCTTTGGAAGTCCGGCGGACCGCCGGCGCATTCGCAAACCCGATGCCAGCTCGCTGCAGGCGAGGCGCCCGTGCCTCGGCTGGAGGCCCTGGGCTCGGCGAGAACGTTCGCGTCAGAGCCTCGACAAGAACGCGATCAGCGCCTCGCGGTCCGCCTCGCCCAGCGCGCCAAACGCCTCGCGCGCGGCCGCCCCCTGCCCCTCGTGAGCGGTGATCGCCGCTTCGAAGGACCTGGCGCGACCGTCGTGCAACAGGCGCGTGCCGCCGTACAGGTTGCCTCCCCAGAGCGGCGCCGTGCGCATCTCGCGCGGCCCTGCGTCTCCCTCGGCGATGCCGTCGCCGAGGGCACCCATGTCATGGAGCAAGAAATCGGAGTACGGCGCGTAGCTCTGCTCCGACAGCGCCGCGATCGAGCTCGGACCCGAGCGCAAGCTGCGGACGTGGCAGCCGTCGCAGCCGATGGCCGTGAACAGCCGATCGCCCCGCCGGGCCTGCGCGTCCAGCGGCAGCGTCGGCGCGGCTGCCAGCAGCAGCAGGAAGTCGACCAGGTGTTGCACCCCTCGGGCGTCTTCTTCGAGCTCGGGCACCCGGTCGCAGTCGGCGAGCGCGCGCGCGTCCCCCAGCGGCAGCGGCTCGGCGGGGAACTCCGGGTTGGTGATGCCCAGCTCCTGGGAGAGCGCGAGGCCGGCAAACTGGTGCAGCGACGGAGCCTGCGCCTTCCAGCCGAATTTGCCCATCGCGGCAGCGCCGCTGGCCAGGTCGCTGACGCGAGCCACGCGCCCGCGGATCGCCGCAGGTTGCTTGGCTGCCAGCGCGCGAAACGTGGCCTCCGGGGTCGCATCCACCAGGCCCAGGCCGAACAGGGGCGTGGTGCGGCGGCGCGCGACGACGTTCGCCTGCTCGGGCACGGGCTCACCATCGGGCGGCAGCGCGCAGCGCGGCGCCAGGCGGCGCCCCTCGGCCTCCAGGGTGATGCTGCCCGTCGCGAACGCCGGACCGCCGAGCTCGCGCAACGGATCGAAGCGGCCGGCGTCAGCGCGGCCTGCCAGCAGCACCGACTGGATGCCGGCACCGCCCACACCCTTGCGGTTGTGACAGCGGTTGCACGCGCTGTCGTTGAAGATGGGCCCGAGCCCCGTCGCGGGGGTGTGCGCGGTCTCGAAGGCCTCGCGCCCGCGACGGAAGCGTTCGAGCTCGGCGGGCGCGAGGAGCGGCAGCGGATCGCCAGGGCGCGCCGCCTGCGCCCGGGGCGCGGCGGCCGCGTCGAGCGCGGACGGGCCCGCGCAGAACAGCAGCGCACACAGCCCGACGATCGCGCGAGAGCGCGTCATGGCTGGGAGTATACGGGCAGCGGCGCGGCGCCGTCCGGGCCAATTTGCTGGAAAATTTGGCTCTCACGGGCATGCTCCAGGGTGCTCGCCGGAGCGCTGGAAAGATGCGAACCTGCGCGCGATGCGGGAGCGATGGATCTGGCGAGCGGGCTTTGGGTTTCTCCTTGCGCTGGCGGGCTGCGGCAAGCCGGTCGCCGGCGGTGCAGGTCCGAGCCCGCTGGCTCCGACCGCCGCGCAGGCGCCCGCGCCGGTTGCGGCCAGCGCCGGCACGGAGTGCGCCTCGAGCGCGCAGGGCTTGGACCCGACGCTGCGCCTCGCGCAGGCCTACGCCCGGCGTTTTCAGATCGGAGTGGCCATCAACGGCAGCGTCTACGAGCAACGCGACCCCGCCGCCGCCGCGCTGGTCGCGGCGCAGTTCAACCGGGTCACCCCCGAGAACGAGCTGAAGTGGCAATCGCTGGAGAAGCAGCCCGGGCTGCTCGACTTCACGCAGGCGGACGCTTTCGTCGCCTACGCCGAGCAGCACGGCATGGAGATCCACGGCCACGCGCTGGTGTGGCACCATCAGGTGCCGAAGTGGGTCTTTGAAAACGACGCGGGCGAGCCGGCCACGCGCGAGCAACTGTTGCAGCGCCTGGAGCGGCACATGGCGGCGCTCGCGACGCACTACGGCAGCAGAATCAAATATTGGGACGTGGTGAATGAGGCCTTCAACGACGACGGCTCGCTGCGCGACACGCCCTGGCGGCAGATCCTCGGAGACGACTACCTCGAGCACGTGTTCCGGCTCGCTGACGAGCACTTCCCCGATGCCAAGCTGGTGTACAATGACTTCAGCCTGGAGAAGCCCGCCAAGCGCGACGCGGTCGTGAGTCTGGTGCGAGACTTCAAAGCGCGCGGCGTGCGCATTGACGCGATCGGCACTCAATCGCACTTCCAGCTGGAGGCGCCGACGCTGGAGGCGATCGATCAGGCGCTCTCGGCCTTCGCCGGCGCCGGCGTGGAGGTGCTGGTGAGCGAGCTCGATGTGGACGTGCTGCCCCCGGCGTACAAGAATCAGGGCGCCGACCTTTCCCTGAACGCGGAGCTCTCGGCGCAGCTCAACCCCTACGCCGAGTGCCTGCCGAGCGATGTGGCGGCGCGCGCCGCGCAGCGCTGGGCGGACATCTTCGCGGTCTTCTCGCGGCACGCCGATCACCTGCACAGCGTCACGCTGTGGGGTGTGTCGGACAAGTATTCCTGGCTCAACAACTGGCCGGTGAGGGGCCGCACCAACTACGCGCTGCTCTTCGATCGCGAGCTGCGCCCGAAGCAGTCCTGGCAACGAGTGATCGAGGTGGCGTCCCGCTGAGCGAGCGCCGCCCTCGCCCGGCTGCTGCTCGTTGACTGCGCTGCTCGTTGACTGCGCTGCTCAGCTGCCGGTGCGGGCCTGTTCCTGCCAGGCGCGCCGACCTTGCAGGTCGAGCTCCGCGAAATCTTCGTGCGACAGCTGAATGCCGGCAGCCGCCGTGTTCTCCTCCAGGTGACGGACGGAGCTCGTCCCCGGAATGGGCAACACGACGGGGCTGCGCTTCAGCACCCAGGCCAGCGCGACCTGCGCCGGCGTCGCCCCGAGGCGCTGGGCGATGCTGGAGAGAGGCCCGCCCGGCTCCGCCAGGCTGCCGGCCGCCAGCGGGTACCAGGGGATGAAGCCGATGCCGTGCTGCTCGCAGTACTGGAGCACGTCCTCGCTCTTGCGGTTGGCCAGGTTGTAGAGGTTCTGCACGGTGGCGACCGGAAAGCGCTGGCGCGCCGCCTCGATCTCCTCGACCGTGACCTCGCTGAGCCCTGCGAAGCGGATGATGCCCTCGTCGAGCATGTCGGCGATCACCCCGAACTGCTCGTCGCGCGGGACCTTGGGATCGATGCGGTGCAACTGCCAGAGATCGATGCGCTCGATGCGCAGGCGCGCCAGGCTGCGCTCGACGCAGTCGCGCAGATACGTCGGGTCCCCCTTCGGCACCCAGACGTCGGGCCCGGGGCGCGTCAGGCCCGCCTTGGTCGCGATGGTCATGCCGGAGTACGGCGCGAGCTCCGCCGCGATCAGGTGCTCGCTCACTTCCGGCCCGTAGCTGTCGGCCGTGTCGACGAAATCGATCCCGAGCGTGCTCAGCCGGCGCAGCACGCGCCGCGCCTCCTGCACATCCGCCGGCTCGCCCCAGATGCCCTTGCCGGTGATGCGCATGGCACCAAACCCGAGCCGATGCACGGCGAGCTCGCCGCCGATGCGAAACTGACCGCTCTGCCGTGCGTCGCCGATGACTGCCATAGGCCGGGCATAGCTTCTGGCCACGGGGCGTCAATCGCGACGCGCGGAGAAATGTCCGCCGGTCGCCGATTGCCCCGCAAATGACGTGCCGGCACGCGCAGCGGCCCTGGGGGGGCCGCTCCGGCGTGCCGGCTCGTTGGGGAGGTCGAAGCGCGCTCAGGCGGCTTCGACGCGGGGGCAACTCACAGCACCTGCAAGAACTCGAGCAGGTCGTCCTTCTGCTGCGGGGACAGCGACTCCGGGAAGAATCCACCGTTCTCGGGCGGCAGGTTCGCCGGCAGGTTCAGCGCCGTCCCGAAGAACGGCAGGATGAAGCGGCTGTACAGATCGACCGCGTCGCGCAGGGTCTCGGCGCTGTTGTCGTGGAAGTACGGCGCGGTATGCGCGATGCCGCGCAATTGCGGCACGTCGAACGCCTCGAAGTCGGCGGGGTCGCCCGTGATCGCCGCGCGACCGGGGTCGGTCGAGAACAGCTGCGGCAGGAAGTTCGGGCCCACGATCGGCGCGCCGTTCTCGTCCACGGCCGCCTGCAGATCGAAGGGAAAGCCGCTCGCCGTTTGCGGGATGGGCGGCAAGTCGACCTGGGTCACGGTCCTGGTGGCGTCGGTGTAGAAGCGGTACCGATACTGCGGCAGCGCGACCGTGGCGTTGAAACGCGGCCCAAACAGGTCGCCGAAGATCTGGCCGAGGTAGGAGAGGTTGGCGAAGCCCACGTTCATGAACTCGTTGTGGTTCGGCTGCGGCCGCAACACCGCCACCGGCGGCGTCACGCTGGTGTCGAACAGCACGTTGCCGTCCGGCTTCAGCTCGACGAAGGCCCGGGCATGCACCTCGCGATTGACGACCTCGAGGTTCGTGGCACCGCCGTGGCAGGCCTCGCAGGCGATATTGTAGACGGCGAGCCCGCGTTTTTGCGCGGCGTTCAGCTTCATCTTCAGCTCGGGCCGCTGGATGTGCTCCGGCGGTACACCGGCGTCGAGCTTCTTCGCGACCTTCTCCGCGCGATCCGAGCTGAACAGATCCTGCTGGAAGTGCGCGATCGCATCCAGATCGCGCGCCGACACCGCGCCGCCCTGGCTGTGGGCCGTGATCGCGCCCTGCGCCTGTTCCTGCAGCGTGCCCTTGCGGCCGTCGTACTGGTAGGGAGCGGTGATGGCCGAGTTCTCCACGCTGGGGACGGCGCGCCACACCTGCACGGTACGGTCCGGCGGAGTCACGACGTTGCCGGCGAAGTCGATCAAATCCATGTTGTCCGGCAGGTTGATGACCACCCGCACGAGCCCCTTCTTCAGGTGCTCGTAGGTCGGCACCGCGGCCGTGGGATCATCCGCGTCGATCGGGTTGAAGAGCGGGTTGCTCGGATCTGACTCCAGCAGCGCAGCGACGTGCTCGGGATGGAGCGACGTGTGATCATCGATCACATGGCAGGTGGCGCAGGAGCGACCGTTGGTGCCCGCGAACGCCGTCTGGAACAGGTCCTCGCCGCTGGGGTGATGCCCGTGCCCGTGGCCGTTCCCTCCCTTCAGCGCCTCGGAGACGCTGTCCGTGCTGGTCTGTGCATCATCCGCCATGCCTCCACACGCGCTCAGCAGCAGGAGCGACGCTGCAGCGGGGACACCCCGCACCCCGAGGGCGGGCAACACGCGCCGCCTACGCAGCCGCGGCAACTTGCTGCGCGACTCTGACCCCGACGACGACACCGCCAACGACAACTCTCTGGACACCGCGTACCTCCTCCTGCGGACCGGCGAGCACTGGCTCGCTCCGCTCCCTTTCACTACAATCCGTATCTCCGCTGCTCCGCGCGGCGGAACACCCACAGGCCCTCACGCTGACTCGCGTGTGCACTCGTGCGCTGCGTATTCCAGGCCACGCGCGCGGCAGCCCGTTAGTTAATAGCACGAAGGGGTGAGTGCGCACGCTGCCAGCCGCGAATCCATCCTCGCTACAAGGGTCAGCGCCGGCGCACCGACCCCTGCGCCCACGTCGGTGGAACGGTGGTGGAACGCGGACGACGTCGGCGACGCGCGCCCGATCGCGCTCTCAGCCGTCCGCGTCCAGCAACGCGCGCACCTTTTCGAGCAGCGTTTCGCGCGTGTACGGCTTCGGCAGGAAGCCCGTGCGCGATTCATTGCCGCTCTGGCGCACGAGCGCATCCTCCGTGTAGCCCGAGCAGTAGAGCACGCGCAGCTGGGGCTGGGTTGCGCGCAACCGGCGCGCCAGCTCGGGGCCGCTCATGCTCGGCATCACGACGTCGGTGACCAGCAGCTGAATGCCGGCAGGAGCTGCCGCCACCAGCTCCAGCGCCTCGGCGCCGCTGCCCGCGACGAGCACCGAGTAGTGGTGCGCCGCGAGGATCTGCATTCCGACCCTGCGCACGCCTGGATCATCTTCGACGAAGAGCAGGGTCTCGGTGCCGCCGCTGATGCTGCCCCTCGTACGCCACGAGCTCGGTTTGGCCTGCTCCGGCTGGGCGCGCGGCAGCAGGATCGTGAAGGTCGTGCCGGCGCCGAGCTGTGTATCGACGAGGATGACGCCCCCGGCTTGCTGGATGATGCCATAGCAGGTAGCGAGCCCGAGCCCGCTGCCGCGCCCCGTTGGCTTGGTCGTGAAGAAGGGCTCGAAGACGTGCGGCAGCACGTCGCTGGAGATGCCGATGCCCGAGTCGGATATGGCCAGGGCGACGTACTCGCCCGGCTCCAGCTCCGCCCGGCGCCAGGCCGGATCCGAGCCAGGCAGGCCGATGCTCACGTTGAGTGCCTCGATACCCAGACGGCCCCCCTGGGGCATGGCATCACGCGCATTGAGCACCAGGTTGACCAGCACCTGCTCCAGCTGGGCGCGATCGGCGAGCACGGTGCAAGGTTCACTGTCGAAGGAGGTGTGCAGCTCGACATGCTCCCCGATCACGCGGCGCAGGAGCTGTTCCGTCTGGCGCGCCACCTGCGCCAAGTCGAGCCGCGCTGGCGCGACCGGCTGGCGCCGGGCAAACGAGAGCAGCTGCGAAGTGAGCGTGGCCGCGCGCTCGCCCGCTTCCTTGATCGCGCCCAGGTCGGCGCGCAGCGCATCACCCGGCTCATCCAGCAGCTGGAGGTCGACGCTGCCCAGAATGACGGTCAGCAGGTTGTTGAAGTCATGCGCGATGCCGCCTGCCAGGCGCCCGATGCTCTCCAGGCGCTGCGCCTGCGCCAGCTGCTGCTCGAGCCGGCGCTGCGCGGTGATGTCCATGGCGATGCCCGCGACCCGCACGACGTTCCCCTGGCTGTCACGGATCGGAAAGGCGCGGCTCCGGATCCAGGCGATCGTGCCGTCTGCGCGGTGGATCCGGTAGGTCTCGTCGTAGCTCCCCTCGATCTTGAGGTGCTGGCGCGCCCTGACCCGCTCGACATCGTCCTCGTGGATCGCATCCATCACGCTGCGCGCGTCGCGGTACACGCTCTCGACGCTGCGGCCCCAGATCTTCTCGTAAGCAGGGCTGACGTAGAGCGCCCTGGTGCCCTCGGGATTGCACACCCAGAAGAAATGATCGATCGCAGCGGTCATCTCGCGGAAGCGTTCCTCGCTCGCGCGCAGCGCTGCGGTCGTCTCGCGTTCCGCAGTGATATCCGAGATGACGCCCGCCATGCGCACGACCCGGCCTTGCTCGTCCCGCTGGATGCAGCCGCGGTCGAGGACCACCCGCACCTCGCCGACGTCGGGCGCGCCTCCACGCAGGAGCCGGTACTCGCACTGCCACAGCGTCGCATCGCTCGCCAGGCTCTGCTGCAGGTCCCGCTGGACCCGTTCGCGGTCGTCCGGGTGAATCCGGCACTGCCAGGCCTCCAGCGACGGTGGCGTCGACTGCGGGTCATGGCCGAGCAGCTCGTATTGCTGGAGATTCCACCAGGCGCCGCTGGCGGCGCTCCAGTCCCACATCGCCTCGTGCGTGGCCCGCAGGATCAGCTCCAGACGGGAGAGCGCGACGTCGGCCTGGCGCGGCGCTCCCAGCGGATGGCTCGCCACCGCCACGACGCCGCTGCCGGCGGGGCGTGCGACCAGTTGGATGGTTACCGGCTCCGAGCCGCCCTCGGGCGCCAGCAGCACGCGCTCTGAGAGCACGGCGTCGCTGGCGGAGGCGCGGCGCGCCAGGCCGAGGATCGCCCTCGATAGCTCCTCGGGCGCGGCGGTTCCCACGAACCCCCGCTCGACGTCCACCATCCACAGCCCGAGCGCGGCCCCGCTCGCCTGCTCTTGCCACTCACTCCCCATGGCCGTGCCCTGCTATCACGGACCCCACTTCGAGCCCAAGCCCCGCGCGGGTTGTGGGGCAACAAACATCTGTTGCTCCGGCGCGTCAAGTGCTCTCCCGCTTGACGCGGCTGAAGGCGCCCAGGCCCGGGTTCATGATGTATTGCCAGATTGTGAGCGTCCACGAGCGGTGCGAAAACAACGGCTCGTAGAACTCGGGCGCGAGCTGCCTCAGCCGCGGCAGCCGAGAGCCGGGGATGTACGGAAAGTCGTGGTGCTCGTTGTGGTAGCCCACGTTGAAGGTCAGCAGGTTCAAGGGGCCGTAGTACGAATACGTCTCCTGCCCGGGGTGAAACACGTAATGCTCGGACAGGTAGTGGCCCGCGACCGGGTGCAGACCGCTGACCAGGATCGTGCCGATGGGCAAATACAGGAGCGCGCGCAGCCCCCAGAAGTGCAGGATCAGCGCGTCGAACGCGAGCTGCACGACGAAGTTCACCACTTCCCAGCGGTTGGGCTTCTTGGGCAGCACCAGCAGCGGCCGCAGCGCGTAAAAGAGCGCTTGCGCCGCCATCCACAGCGCCTTGCGCGGACGGGAGCTCAACAGCTGGCCCTCGAACGCGGTCGGCACGTCGGTGTCGACGCCGTCGACGCCCTGGTGGCTATGATGCAGCAGGTGATAGTGCCGGAAGGTCGCTGAAACCGGCAGCCCGATCGGCAAGTTGACGAACAGCCCGAACAGGCGATTGTGCAGCGGCCGCTGAAACGCCAGGTTGTGCGACAGCTCGTGGATGGCCAGCAGCAGCGCATGATTGATCACGCCGCCCACCAGGTAGCCCGCCACTACAATTTGCCACCAGGGCGCATCACGCAGCAGAAAAGCCAAGCCCAGCTGCGCAGCGACGAGCGCCGTGCACACGTACTTGGTGCGTGGGCACGGGCCGAAGAGCTCCCGGATCTGCGGGTGTTGCTCCAGCATCTGCCGGCGCCGCTCCCGGTGCGGCTCGGGGCCGTCGCTCCAGTAGAAGCCTCTCACCGCGCCTGCTTCCCCCGTTGGCCCCGTGCTGGGGACAGGCCTTTTCCCTCCGCTCGGCATGCCCACGCTTACCAGATTTCTCGCCGGCCCGCAGGGTGGGCGAACGCCCTGGATCCGGCAAAAACGGGGCATATTTGCAATCCGGCAGGTCTGGGCGCTTTGCTATGGTCCGGTGTCACGATGTCGACCTCGCTCCTTTGCTTTCGTTCCTTCCTGCCTTTTCGCTGCAACATCAGCGCGCTGTTCGCGGCGAGCCTGCTAGCTTTGCCGGGCTGCTCCAATGACACGAGCGGCGGCTCGGGTCCCTCCCGTGCCACCGCTAGCGCGACCCCGGGCGCCGCCTCGGGCGGCACGAGCGGCGCGGCGGGTGCGCCTGCTGGAGGTGCGGCTGGCACCACCGCTGCGGGAGGCACGGGGGGAGACGGGGCTGCCAGCGCTCTGCACACGCCCTGGGACTGGACGGGCATCATCGGCACCGGTCAGAGCCTGTCGGTGGGTGAACCCGACGGAGTGCGCAACACGCCGGCTGCCGCGGCGCGCCTCACGACCCAGCCCTTCAACAACAAGCAACTGTCGACCGGCAACCTGCCCTGGCCCATCGATTCGAACGACCCCGCACTCGCGCTCGTACCCCTGATCGAGCCGATCGGGCGCCCGTCGACGGCCTATCCCAGCTCCTGGCCCACCAATATCGCGGGCGAGACGCATCACTCCGCGATGGCCAATGAGATCACGACGCTGGTGCAGGCAGCCGGCGCCGCGGACTACGTCACGATCCACAGCGCCGTCGGCGAAAATGGCCAGCGCCTGGACTTGCTGAAGAAGAACGCCATCCCCGAGGGAGTCACCGGCCACGCCTACGAAGCGACGCTGATCGAGACGCGAGCGATCACGCGCCTCGCGCAGGCGGCCGGCAAGACCTACGGCGTGGGCGCGATCACGGTCACGCACGGAGAGTCCGACGCGGCCGACACCAACTACGCCTCGCGCCTGCATCAGCTCTACAGCGACTACGTCGAAGACATCGGCGCCATCACCGGGCAAACGGAGCCTCCGCTGCTGATCGTATCGCAGCAGCACTCGGTCGGAGCCGACCGCACGCCGTCCACGCTCGAACAGTGGCGCATCGGCACGATGTACCCCAACGAGGTCGTGTGCTCCGGGCCGAAGTACCAGTATCCCTACACCCCCGACTCGGTGCACCTGATGGTCGAGGGCTACGAGCTGATGGGCGAGAAGTACGCCCAGATCTACTACGAACGCGTCATTCTCGGGCACGACTGGCAGCCGCTGCAGCCGACCCAGGTGACGCGCGACGGGCGCGTGGTCACGGTGACCTTCCATGTGCCGGTCGCTCCGCTCACCTGGGAGACCACATTCTCCGCGCCGCATCAGGGCAGCCCCGCCTGGAGCGCGGGCAAGGGCTTCGAGCTGCGCTCCGGCGCCGCTCCCGTGACGATTGCCTCCGTGGAGATCGTGGGCGACACGGTTCAGATCACGGCGGGAGAGGACCTGCCGGCATCGGGCCTGACGGTGGGCTACGCGCTGGCCCAGGACCCACCGGCGGTCGACGGAGGCACCACGGCTCCCGCCATGACCCAGCCCTTCACCGGCACGTTCCGCTGGGGTCTGCTGCGCGACTCCGACCCGTTCGTGGGCTCCACGACGCAGAAGGCACAGCCCAACTACGCCGTGGCCTTCGAGCTGCCGGTGCCGTGAGGCTCGGCCCCGGGGCGACGACGGGCGGCGCGGCAGAAGATCGAACCTGCCGCGCCGCGGGCCTCTCTCGTCAGAGGATCTGGAGGAACTCCAGGAGATCCGCCTTCTGCTGCGGCGAGAGCGACTCGGGGAAGAAGCTGCCCTCCTCCGGGGGCAAGGTCGCCGGCAGGTTCAGAGGCGTGAAGAACGACAGGATGAAGCGGCTGTACAGGTCGACCGCGTCGCGCAGCGTCTCGGCGCTGTTGTCGTGGAAGTACGGCGCGGTGTTGGCGATCCCGCGCAGCTGCGGCACATCGAAGGCCTCGAAGTCGACCGGGTTGCCCGTGGTCGCCGCGCGCCCCGGATCCGTGGAGAACGCCTGCGGCAGGAAGTTCGGGCCGACGATCGGCGCGCCGTTCTCATCCACCTGGGCCTGGAGATCAAACGGATCGCCGCTCACCGTGACCGGCGTCGGCGGTAGATCGACCTGTTTCACCGTGCGCGTCGCATCCGTGTAGAAGCGGTAACGATAGCGCGGCAGCGAGACCGTCGCGTTGAAGCGTGGACCGAAGAGATCGCCGTAGATCTGACCCAGATAGGAGATGTTGGCAAAGCCGAGGTTCATGAACTCGTTGTTCGGCTGGGGTTTCGGCACGGGCCTGGGCGGCGTGACGCTGGTGTCGTACACGACATTGCCATCCGGCTTCAGCTCGACGAACGCCAGGTCGTGCACGGCGCGGTTCACCACCTGCAGATTCCTGGAGCCGCCGTGGCACGCTTCGCACGCCAGGTTGTAAACCTCCAGTCCGCGAGCCTGGGCCTCGGTCAGGTGCATCTGCAACTCGGGCCGCTCGATCTTCTCCGCGGGCACGCCGTGCTCGAGCTTCCTCGCGACCTTCTCGGCGCGCTTCGAGCTGAACAGCCCCTGCTGGAACTCGGCGATCGCGTCCAGATCTCGATCCGAGACCGTGCCGCCCTGACTGTGAGCCGTGATCGCGCCCTGGGCCTGCTCCTGCAGCGTGACCTTGCGACCATCATATTGGTATGGAGCGGTGATGGCCGCGTTCTCCACGCCCGGCACGCCGCGCCAGACGGCGACGGTGCGATCGGGCGGCGTCACCACGTTGCCGTCGAAGTCGATCAGGTCCATGTTGTCCGGCAGATCCAGGACCACGCGCACCAGCCCCTTCTTCAGGTGCTCGTAGGTCAGCACGGCAGCCGCCGGGTCGTCGGCGTCGATCGGGTTGAACAGCGGATCGCTCGGATCGGAAGCGAGCAGCGCGGCGACGTGCTCCGGATGCAGGGACGTGTGCTCCTCGACCACGTGGCAGGTAGCGCAAGAACGCCCGTTGGTCCCGGGAAAGGCGGTCGTGAACAGCTGCTCACCATCCGCGTGATGATGGCCGCCCTTCAGCAGCTGCCCTGCGCTGGTCGTTTGCGCTTCGGGCTCCCCCGCAATTCCTCCGCACGCGCACAGCGCGAGCGCCCCCCAGCAAGACAAAGCTCTGATCGACATCGCGAGACCTCCTCCTCTGCGTGCCACCCGCGCGGCACACTCCGTGTTGCACGACCGCGACACGCTACTGCATTCGGCGCAGGCTCGAGCAATAGTTTGGCGAGCGCGTCACAGCCGGGCACGCGCTCTCGAGAACGAGTCTCGAGAAGCGGGCCCGCGTGCTCGGGATGGCAATCTCCGGGCATTGACTTGTTCGCCGGGCCGCTCAGCGCACCGACGGCGCGAACGGAGTGCGCTCGCCCGAGCCGAGCGAGAGTCTGCGCGAGGGCAGCGCCGGGTGCAGCGGCAGGTTCGCCTCCAGCGCGCCCAGCGCGGGACCGCCCCGGCCCCCGCCGAGGCGCAGCGCGCGCCGCGCGAGCTCCAGGAATTGCGCGCGCTCTTCGACATCGAGCGGCTCGCCTGGCAGCGGGCCGAGGCGCGGGTGGTGCGCGGGAGCGGCCGCGGAGTAGAGCTTGGGCCCACCCAGGACTTCGATCAACCACAGACCCAGGCGCGCGCTCCCCTCCCCACCCGCAGTTTCGAAGCGCGGCGCGAGCAGGCCATCGCGCGTGACCTCGTGCAGAATGTCGGAAACGAGCTGCAGCATGCCCTGCTCTCCACCCAGGCTGGCGAGCAGGAACGTGCCGTCGGCCTGATACTCCGCTTCCTCCAGCTGGCGCACGCGGAGCGCGAGCGAACGAAAAAAATCTGCGTACTCCGGGCTGCCACGGAAGGTCTCGTGCTCTTGGTCGCCCTCCCACTCCACGTGCAGCACCAGACGGCCCGGCTCGCCCGCGCGCTCCAGGATCTCCCAGTGTTTGCAGCGCGTCGAGCTGCACAGGCTGCGGAGTGTGGCGTCGTGGACGAGCTCCCTCGCATCCCGGCTGGCGGGTGCACGGAAGCGGATCTGCATGTACTCGCGTAACACGACGATCGCCTCGGTAGCACGGAGCCGCCGAACAAGGCGAACCTGCGGGCACGATCTCGAGCGCGTCCCAAACTTGTCACTCGGCCGATCCACGCTCGTCAACACGTGCATCATGTTTGTTTCACCCTCGAGACGGTGTTCGGGCCTTTTTTGCGACGGCTGTGACCCGTCGCCGGAGTAAGGTCGCTCGCTCCGTGAGCACGCCGAGTGGGCCGCTGCGCGGCCCGGAGTTGCACCCGACGTCACATCTGGTGCAGCTGCACGCTCTGCCCGGCTCTCACTTCAGCGCCGGCGTGCTCCAGGAGATCCAGCGCGCGCGGTCGGGCGTGATGCGATCGCTGCGCAGCACGCTGGTGCTCACAGCGCTCTTGCCCAGGAGGAACCGCTCCACGAACGCGCCCAGCTCGTCGAGCTGGGCCTGCGGCACATCGCGGCAGTGCGGGTGACCGCCCACCTGAGAGGCACCCATCGCGTCCGCCACGCCCAGTCCCTTCCAGATCTCCGAGGCGGCGACCAGGTTGGTGAAGCTGCTCTCGTCGCCGAGCCACATCATATCCGTGTTGTCGAGCACGAACAGGGCGCGCGGCGCCACCAGCCCGAGCACCATGTGATGGTCGAAGGGCAAGCGCTGGACGTCTTCCGGGCTCTTGCCGAACTGCGCGAACGAGGCGCGGAACCAGGGCTGTTCGCCGCTGGCCGACGCGAGCGTCTGCACGCCCTCGCCGCCCTTGGGGTTAGGGTTCTTGGCGCGGTACGCATCCATCTGCGCCTGGGAGATGCGCCAGCTCGCCGAGCCCCCCGCACCCGACTCTTGCGGCACCGTGAGCGCGATGCGCTCGTCAAACGCGCCCACGACCAGCGCCCCCTTGCCGTTGCGCGAGCAGCCGCTCACCGCCAGGTGCTTCACGTCGATGTTCGCGGCCGGGGTCGCGGCGAGCGCGTCGATGATGCGGCTCACGCCCCAGGCCCAGGCCATCATGGAGCTGGCCGGGTGCTCCTTGCCGTACAGCTCGTAGAACGTGCCCTGCCCGCGCGTGTTGGTGCGCGCCGCGCCCTCGCCCTGGTTGCCTTGCGCGCCCATGGCGTTGTTGTCGAACTCGATCACGGCCACGCCCTTGCTCGCAAAGAAGGGGCTGAGCGAGCTGCGGCCGATCACGATCAGCGCCGGGATCGGAGTGGCGGGCGCGCCCTCGGGCCGCGTGATGCCCACCGAGAAGCTCACCGTCTTGCCGGCCTCGCTCGCCGTGATGCCGAGCCGGCCGCCCTCGAAGGAGCCGCTCACCGTGCTCGGCCTGGGCGGCTTGGGGCCGAGCTCATACTCCTGCACCTGCGCCGCGATCTCGGCGCGGCGGCAGGCCCAGTCGGACTTGCTGGCGATGCGCTGCCCGCTCAGCGAGAGGAATGGATCCGGCAGCGCCGCAACCGGCTGCAGCTGTTCGAATGCCGGCAGTGCGGGCGCGGGGCAAGCGGCTCCGCTGTTCTCGACGAAGCCCTGCTCCCGGGAGCCACTCGCCGCTGGGGTGACCGTGCTCGTCATCGGGGTTGGCGCCTCGGCACGCTTGGCGCAGCCCGCGAAGGCCAGCGCGACCAATAGCGGGGCGGAAGAAACGCTGAGCAGGCTGCGGGGGCCACCCGCAGAAAGCATGTGGGCTCGAAATCTCATCGGGGCTGCACCTCTCGTGTAGCCCGGTCCTTAATGCAACAAGGGAGGTAGGCGCTAGACGCGACCTACCTCCCTGTGTCGGAGGCTACAGCTCTAGGCTACAGCCTCTCTCTGCTGTCGTGCTCAGAAGTCCATGCGGAACCGCACGCCGGCCATGCGCGGATCATTGTAGAAGCGCGTATAGTTGCCCGGCTGCGTGGCGATGCTGGTCTCGTACGTGGTGTTGAACACGTTGTTGACGAACGCGCGCACCGACATCATCCCGTCCGGCTTGCGCCAGCCCAGGCCGATGTTGATGGTCGTGTAGGTCGGCACCTTGTCGTCGAGCCGCTGCTGGTTGCCGGCGATCACGGCGTACTGTGCGTTGGCCGCGTACGGGGTACCGTCCGGAAGGGTCCCGGCCGTGGCCTCGATGGGCGCGGGCTCGTTCGTGATCGGGTTGATACCCCAGCCAGGTCCGCGCTTCTCGAAGCTGCCATCACCGTTGAAGGCAGTGAAGAAGTGCGGCCCGCGGGTCTGGCCCTGGATGATCCAGTCGAAGGAGCCCGCCTCCGAGAAGATCAGCTGCGACAAGCTGTAATTGAGGGTGAATGGCGACACGCGCGGCAGCCAGTTGCCGCCGATGTCGACCTGCGCCGGAGCGGTACCGAGGCCCAGGCGATCGTCGTTGACGTAGGTCTTGTCGGGGAACCGGGCATCCATGAGCAGCGGATGCAAGTCGATCTCGAAGCCGTACGGCAACGCCAGCACCGCGTCGATATCCAGACCGAGGATATGGGCCGTCTCCTTGGCGTTCTGGCGCACGGCAGCGCCGCCACGGTTGTCGGGAAAGGGCAAGCCCGTTTCGGGATTGATCGCAACCTGCCCCGTTGCCGGGTTGAGGGGAGGCGGCGAGCCCACCGTGATGATGGTCTGGAACTGCAGGTTCTTGTACATGTACGCAAACGCCGAGGCGTTCACGCGCAGCTTGCGCCCGAAGAACTCGTTCTTGCTGCCGATCTCGAGCGCATACGCAGTCTCGGGATCGTAACCGGGGGTGAGGTAGTCCGCCGGATCATCCGGGTTGGGGAAGCTGTCGTTGAACCCGCCCGCCTTGTGACCGCTGCTCAGCGTGGCATACAGCATGTTCTCCTTCGTCAGGTCGTATTCGGTACCGACGCGGAAGTCGACGTAGCTGTTCTGGTTGCGACCGTTCTGCGGGCGAGAGTCGTTGTAGGCGGTCGTGGAGTTGAGGATGTTGGGGCGGATGCCGTAGCGGCAGCGGAAGTGCCCTTCGGCGTTGCGCTCGAGCCGGCCATCGGCGGCGATCACCGTCGGCGGGTTCGCGGGGTCCTGCGGGGTCTGCAAGTCCGCCGGCGGATCGTTGCACAGCGCGATCGCCGTCTGATCGCGCGCACCGAAGCTCTTCACGCCATCCAGGAAGAAGTTGACCCGCTCCTCCTGGGTTTGAGGCGTGACGGGGTTGTCCGCGGTATTGCGGGCCGGCACGTTGTAGTTGTCGCGATCGAGCCCCTCGAACTCGAAGCCCTCCGTTCCGAAGCGACCGATGCCGTCGTTCGCGAGCCCGAACGTGGTGCACTGCCCGGCGCTGTTCTGCGCCGCACAGAGCTGGCTGCTTCCCGTCGGCAGACCGTTACCGATCATCCACAAGCCGCCCAAGCGGGACTTCCACTCCTTGGTCCAGCGCAAGCCGGCGAGCAGACGCCAGTCGTCCGTGGCCTTGAAGGTCGCGTCGCCGTAGACAGCGATGGACTTCGAGATGGTCGAGGGCATGTTGAACTCGTTGTAGCCGCCGGGATCACCGGTGACCTGCCCCAGGAACGCGCCCTGATCTTCGTGGAAGCCGAAGACACCGATGCTCCAGACCAGCCGTTGATTGTCGGGAGACGCGACCCTGAACTCGCCCACCATGGACTTGGACGTGTTGTCCTGCGTCTGAGCGAAGGACCACTGGTCCCATTGCTGATTGACGAGGTTGTCCGTCGAGGCCGTGTACAGCTCGCCGGGTGGCGCCGTCACGGGCACGAAGAAGCCAGAGCCCGAGCCGCCGTGCTCTTTCCAACCCTGGTAGCGGTAGCTCGCCAGCAGCTCGAAGTTCACCGGCCCCGCATCGTAGGTCGGGTTGAAGCGAATGCCCCAGTGCTCGAGCTCGATGTCCGGATAGCGGCCCTTTCGATACACCTTGCGGGGATCGTCGATGTCGTGGATATCGAGCGGCACCAGGCGGTCATCGCTCAGGTCGTCACGCGTGCCGTTGTTGGTCGTGTTGGTCAGCAGGTTGTTCATGTTGGCGCCGAAGTAGCCGTAGCCGCGCTGCTTCGTGTAATCGGCCGCCAACGTGATATCCAAGCCGGACAGCGGCTGCCAGCGCAGCGCTCCCTTCAGGGCGTAGTCGTCCGTGTTCTGAGCACCGGGCAGGTACTGGAGCGGACCCTCGTTCTTCCAGGTCTCGTCGATGCTGGTGGAGGCGCCCGCGACGCGCAGGGCGAGATGGTCCCCGAAGGGGATGTTGATCATGCCCTGATAGGCGCGCTGCTCGTAGGTGCCGAAGGTGATCTCGGCGCTGCCCTGATACTCGCCCAGGACCGGCCGCTTGGAGATGATGTTGATCGAACCGCCCGAGGCGTTACGACCGCGCAACGTACCTTGCGGACCGCTGTTCACCTCGACGCGCTCCACGTCCAGATACGCGGCGTTCATGCCGCGGACACGGGGGATGTAGACGTTGTCGAGATGCAGGGCGACGGCCGGATCACCGAGCTCGGTCGTGTTGTCCGAGCCGACGCCGCGGATGTAGACGGCGCTGGACCCCTGGTCGTTGACGCTGATCTGCAAGCCCGGCACCACCTGCGTCAGGTTGGTGACGTTGGTCACGCCGATGCTGGTCAGCTGCTTCTCGGAGAAGGCCGCGGCGGTACCCGAGTAGTCCTGCAGGTTCTTCCGGCGACGGTCGACGGTGACGACGACCTCGTCGATGCCGGCTTGGCCCGCCTGCTTGGTGCCCGCCTCGGGGCCCCCCACCTCCAGATCCGAAGCATTCGGATCCAGCGCGTTGGGATCGAGCTCCCCCTCCGCAGCCGACGGCGCGTCGGCCCCCGGCGTCGCGGGCGCACTCGTGTCGGCGCTCGTCCCGGGCGTGCCCTCTCCGGCGGGTGGAGCAGCCTCCGGTGCCGGTGCCGGCTCAGCGGGCGCTGGCTCTTGCGCCCAACCCGTCGACACCCAGAGCGCGCACGCGACGCCTACGCCGTGGGCGCAGGTGCTGCGGCCCAGCGAGATGGCGCTGACCCATCTCGCTCGCGCGCCCCGCCTTCCACGGCTCCCGCGCTGCTGGTCCCTGCCCCGCTCTCGATCCTCACGCACTTTCACCACTGCAAACCTCCGTAATGTCGACGCCAGAAGCTCGACGCCCTAAGCCGCTCGACGCACTCCCAATCGACGCACTGCCGCGCGGCGCACTGCCGCCCGTGATCGCTGTTCTTCACTCATTCGTGTGTAACAGGCGCGAGCGAGAGTACCGCTCATGGCCGCGCATCATTGCGTGATCTGTAGAAGCGTTTCCAGAGAAACCTCGCTTCGACGCTGCGCGCAGCGGTGATTCTTTGCCGCCGACCCGCTGCATGTCGACCGCCAGCGACAGGGAGCCCGCGTCGAGCGACCCGCGACAGCGGGCTCGTGACGCAGCCGGAACCAGCGCAAGCTGAGGCAAATCAGCCGCGTGCGAACGCCCGCTGCCGGCACGACGCAGCGCGTTCGCCGCTGCGCCCGCGCACGGCGCGGCCGTGCCTGCCAAGTTCTCTGCGTAAGGAAGCGCGGCCCTGGCGCGTGGTGAGCGCGCGCTCGGCGCGTGGTACGCGCTGCTGCAACGCCACGTTCGACGCGGCGCCGCAGGGCGTCTTCATGAGCTGTAGGACATCGACCTACTCGCCCCTGCACAGAAGGGCTCGGTTGCGCTCGGCGCCGAGCGACGCTAGCAGGTGCCCACTGCGCGGCGCGCAGCGTTCGAGACGGACCGTGGAGCCATCCTGTTGCGCGGCGGTGCCGCACGCCTCCGAGCCCCACCCGATCTCTGCCGGGCGCGGCTCGCTCCGCGTGCCTCGGGCACGCCAATCCTGCGGCTGCCCGCTGAAAGCGACGGTAGCCGATGACTCGCCGGCAACGGGCCCCGACGCGTTCCGAGGCAAGGGGATGGAGGCGCTGAAGCTGGCGTTCAGGCCCTGGTGCTGCGGGTTGCGGTGATGCCGTGCGGCGTCAGCTCGCCGCGGGGCGCTCTCGGACCTGGCCGGCTTGCGGCCAGAGATAGATAAAGGCCTCGCCCGTTCCTGGGCCGGAGCGGTCGGCGCATGCTGTTTATCAGACCCCGAGAGCGTTACCAACCGTGCCTGCGGACGGGGGCACGGCGATCCACCAGCGGCTCATCTTTCCACGGGAGCGGCGCTCGCGAGTCGTGCTGCATCGCAGCAAGAGCGTCTGCATTCGGGGCAGCTCGCCTCAGTACTCGGCTCGGGCCTGTCGCCGCCGAGCAGGACCTGGCGTATTCTGCGCGGCACATGCCGACGGTGTCGGACGTGGAGAGCACGTACCATGTGGAAGATCCCCCATCCTGCCGTCGTCTGGGCCGCGAGCGCCATGGCCGCATCCGTGGTCTGGGGCTGCAGCTCCTCGTCTCCCGAGCGCCCAACGTCGTCGGCGGTGGAGAGCGCGAACGGCTCACCCGGCACGACGGCGGAAAGCGGCGACGCCAGCGAGCCGAGCGCGCCTGCTGGTACCTGGCAAGACTCGGCAGCTCGCGACGGCGTGAGCCTGCCGGCGGGGCTCGAGCCGTCCGTGGAGATGGGCAGCGGCAGCGCGGAGCCCGCTTCCGACCCTGCCGCCAGCGCTGACGGCTCGAAGGAGGAGAGCGCCCCGCCCGCGGACGAGCTGCCCGCGGAGATGCCTCCGCCCGCCAGCGAGTTTCCGATCTCGGCGGGTACGCCCACGATCTACCTGGCGGGCGACTCGACCGTGCAGACCTACGGAGCGGCCCAAGCGCCTCAGCAGGGCTGGGGCCAGCGCATCGCCGAGTTCTTCACGGCGGACGTGAAGTTCGTGAACAAGGCCATCGGCGGGCGCAGCTCCAAGTCGTTCATCGACGAAGGGCGGCTGGACGAGATCGTCGCACTGCTCGCGCCCGGTGACTATCTGTTCGCGCAGTGGGGGATCAACGATCGCTATCGCAGCGACCCGACGCGCTTCACGGATCCCGCGACCAGCTTTCGTCAGTACCTGAACCAGTACATCGACGCGGCGCGCTCGAAGAATGCCATCCCCGTACTGGTGACGCCCACGCCGCGCCTGGACTTCTCTGGCGGTGAATTCCACAACGACTTCGTCGATTACTGCGCTGCCATCCAGCAGGTGGGCGCGGACACCGGTACGCGCGTGATCGATCTGCAGACCAAGGGCCTCGCCTATTACAACAGCATCGGTTTCGATGCCGTCGTGGCGGACGTGAGCTTGCCCCCGATGGACGTGCTGCATTTCCAGGCCAACGGCGCGTTCCAGATGGCGCGGCTGGTGGCCGAAGGCGTCAACGAGTCGGACTTGCCGATCGCAAAGTTCGTCAAGTAGCCAAGTGGCCGAGCGCGCCCGGCGCGCGATGTGGTCTTGATCGAGGACCTGGGAGTAGCATGGGGGCCATGTCGATCCAGAGCTCGTCCTCCGCGCGCCGCGCGGCTCTCGCCAGCATCGCGGCCCTGCTCGCTGCCGCTGGCTTTCATGCCCTGGAGGGGCGCAGCGCCGGCGCGGAGCCGCCCGCGGCGGCACGCCATCTCACGGCGGCGCAGGCCGCCGCGGGCACGCGCTGGACAGCGCTGTTCGACCTGTTGTGCGCGCCAGCAGAAGCCGCCCGCTCGGAGCCGAGCGCTGCTGCGACACCGAGCGCTGCCGCGACGCCGAGCGCTGCCGCGACGCCGAAGCCCGCCGCCGCGACGCCGAGCGCTGCTGCGACGCCGAAGCCCGCGCCGCCCTCCACCCCCGACCGCGCCAGCTGGTACGCGCCGCCGGTCAAGGTGTTCGACAACCTCTACTTCGTCGGCATGTCGGACTACTCCGCCTGGGCCGTCACGACCTCCGCGGGCATCATTCTGGTCGACACCATCTTTGACTACTCGGTGGAGGCCGAGGTCGTCGACGGCCTGCGCCAGCTCGGGCTGGACCCCGCGACGATCCGGTACGCGATCGTCAGCCACGGGCACAATGACCACTCGGGCGGCGCCAGGTACCTGCAGGATCACTTCGGCACGAAGATCGTGCTCTCGGCTGCCGACTGGGATCTGGTGGAGCGTGGCAAGGGCACGCAGCCGCGACGGGACGTGGTCGCCACCGATGGCATGAAGCTCACGCTCGGCGACACGACGCTGCGCCTGTATCTGACCCCGGGGCACACGCTGGGCACCATCTCCACGGTCATCCCCCTGAAGGATCACGGCCGTCCACGCGTGGCCGTGACCTGGGGCGGTACCGCCTTCAACTGGGTCAAGAATCCCGGCGAGTACCTCACGCCGGAGCGGCCCGAGCGCTTCTGGTTCGAGAGCTACGCCGCGTCGGCGGCTCGCTTCGCCGCGATCGCCGCCCAGGCTCACGCGGATGTCTTGCTCTCGAACCACACCGTGTTCGATGGCTCGAAGCAGAACCTCCCGCTGCTGAGCAGCCACGACGCCCCTTCCGCCAACCCCTACGTGGTAGGCGCCGAGGGCGTGCGCGGCTACCTGACCGTGGCCAAAGAGTGCGCCGCAGCCCGCCTGGCACGCACGCCGAAACCGTGAGTTCGCACCGAGCTGCGGCCAAGCGGCGGAGGGCGACCGACACGGACGCCGCTTTCAGGCAGTGTGGCGCCAATTAGCCACCGGTGTTGCATCGTGAGCGGATGGAGCAACGCTGCCACGCGAATCCCCCGCCAGTACTTCAGAGAGGACGCGCAGACCACGGCAAATCCGCCATCTGGAAACGTTTCCTCGTGACCTGCCCGCGCCATGGAGCGATAGAACAGAGGCGTCTGCCCGCGCTTCGACGCGTGGCTGTTTGGTGCCCGGGTCGTGTCACGCCCCTCGAAATATCCGCTGTCTTTCGCCGCTCGGGCAGCTCGCCCCAGCGGGCGGCGTCGCTCCGCCGGCGCGCTGCTGCTCGTGTGCGCGGCGGCCTTTGGCGCCTGCACGCTCACGGACGACGAGTTCCAGCCGGTCAACGTCGATCAGCGAGCCAATCTGCCGCGCGACGCGGGCGGGGCCGCGCCCGCTTGTGCCGGCGCCGCCGAGTGCTGTGATGCGTTGCCCTGCCCCGAAGGGCAGCTGTGCAAAGCCGGCGTGTGTCAAGCGGCGCTGTCCAGCGGCGACGCGGCCGGCTGCCGGGGCAGCGAGTGTCCCCTGCCCGAAAACATCGTTCCCCTGCCTGAACCGAGCTGCGACGACAGCGCGCTGGGGCCCGAGGAGGCAGACATCGATTGCGGCGGCGTGTGCGGCAGCACGTGCCGCGCTGGCCAAGCCTGCCGCGCCGACGCAGACTGCAGCGCGGGCTTGTTCTGCCCCGCGAGCAGCTCGCGCTGCTCTGCCGTCTCCTGCGGAGACGGCGTGCGCAACGGCGCCGAGCTGCTCATCGACTGCGGCGGCGGAGAGTGCCCGGGCTGCGCCGATGGAACAGCGTGCAGCACCGCTGCCGACTGCCGCAGCGGGGTGTGCGACGGCGCCGGGCGTTGCGCGGCGCCGAGCTGCACGGACGGCGTGAAGAACGGCGACGAGGTCGACGCCGACTGCGGCGGCAGCTGCCCCGACTGCGCGCCGGGCCGCGCTTGCAGCGCCGGCGGGGACTGCCAGAGCGGCGTGTGCAGCGCCGGGGGCTGTGCTCCGGGTCTGTCGCAGTGTTGCAAGGCGCCGACTTGCACGGACGGGGTCGCCAACGCCAACGAGAGCGACGTGGACTGCGGCGGCCGCTGCCCGGACTGCGCGACCGGGCGCGCCTGCAACGCGGGCGGCGACTGCCTGAGCCAGGTTTGCGGCACAGGCGGCTGCGCCGCCGGCGTCGCGCGCTGTTGCCAGGCGCCGAGCTGCGCGGACGGCACGCGCAACGGACTGGAGATCGACGTCGATTGCGGCGGCGGCTGCGCGCTGTGCCCGGTCAACGCGCTCTGCACGCAGAACGATCAGTGCCAGAGCGGCTTTTGCCAGTCCGGTCGCTGCGCGGATCCGGGCACGTGCAACGACGGCGTGCGCAACGGCACGGAGACCGCCAACGACTGTGGCGGGGATCGCTGCCCGCGTTGCGCCGACCGCTTGCCGTGCACGCAGGCCTCGGACTGCATCAACAACAACTGCTTCAACAACGTCTGCATCTCCTGCGGCAGCGGTGTGATCGACGGCTTCGAGACCGACGTCGACTGCGGAGGCAGCGACCCCTTCTGCCGGCGCTGCAACCCGGGCCAGCGCTGCGCGATCGGCAGCGATTGCCTGACGGGCCTTTGCTTCAACGGCTTCTGCGGCTGACCTCAGCGCACCGGGCGACACAGATCAGTGGTCGGGCTGCGCTCGAACCCGGGCTTGCACTCGCACACACCGATCTCGGTGCAACGGCCCCAGAGCGCGGACACGGTCGGGTCGTCGTTGCAGCTCTGATCGGCACCCAGCGTGCACGGAGCACGCTTGCCTGCGGGCGCGGCGCTGTCCGGAGCGGCCTCCACAGGCTGCGGAGCTGCTTCCGTGGCGGAGCCGGGCGCGGCCGTGAGCGGCGGCGAAGCGCCGCCCGAACAAGCGGCGAGCATCAGCGCGGCGGCGACGAGCCGCGACGACGAGGGAAAAAACGAGCGTTGGATCGGCATGACGGGCGCTTAGCTCGAGCGAGCGCTCGCGGCATCCGTTCCCTGATGCTCGATAGCCTCACTGAGGCGCGCCGCTGGCCACCCTGCCCCGCAGCGCGCCCGAAGAGCATGCCAGCAAGCCACGAGCGTGGGCAAAATTGGCCTTGCCAGCCGCTTGCGCGGTGCGCAACGACCGGCACGGTCCTTGCGAAGACAGGGCCTGCGTGTCGGACGTCTTTCGTTTTCTCGCCGCCGGGGTCGAGCTGATCCACGGTCTGCTGATGGTGGCCTGGGGCCTCGGCCTGCCGCTGCTGGTTGCGCGGCGCCTGCCACGGCTGCGCCGCATCTACAGCTTCTTTTCGCTGGCCTTCGTGGGGGTCTCCCTGCTGTCGCACGCGCTGCTCGGGGAATGCGTGCTGACCACCTGCGCCCGGGCGCTCTGGGCAGCGAGCGGCGGATTCGCCGAACAGGTGCCGTTCATCGTGAGCTTCACCAACCGGGTTGCGGGCATACGCCCCAGCGCGGACGCGGCCGTGCTGATCTGGGAGCTCGCGATCCTGTTGTATTGCGTGCTCGGGCTCTGGGGTTCGCGCTGGCTGCCGCGCGTCGCGCCCCACGCGCGCCCCCCCGCGGGGTGGAACACGAGCGCCGAGCGAGTGCTACCCTGCCAGGATGCGCGGCGAGCGAAAGAGCCCTCATGGGCGCTGAGCGGCCTGCGCGCGGCGCCCGGCGCAGGCTCCAGCGCGCCGGCTATGCCCTCGCGGCGCTGATCGTTCTGGAGCGCCTGTCGCACTGGAGCCTCGCCCTCGGCATCGCGCTCGCGCCCAACGCGCTCGGCGCGCGACACGCAGGGCCGAGCGAGCTCCCCCCCGAGCTCGCCGCGCGCGGCGCGCGCCGCGTCGAGACATCCGTGGGTCCACCGAGCGCCACGCTGGCGTCCTGGTGGTTGGAGCCGCGCGCGGCGCCGGCGCGCGGCACGATTCTGCTGCTGCACGGCGTGCGCATGGACCGCAGCTCGCTGATCAGCGCCGGGATCGCGTTTCATCAGGCCGGGTACCGCAGCATCCTGGTCGACCTGCGCGGTCAGGGTGAGTCCAGCGGCCGTTACCTGACCTATGGCGCGCTGGAGGCTCCTGATCTTTCGGAGCTGCTGGATTCGTTCTCGACGCGCGGTGTGCCGCTGGGCAATGTCGGCGTGTTCGGCTTCTCCTACGGCGCGGCGGTGGCGCTCGATCTGGGCGCGCGCGATCAGCGCGTGTGCGCGGTGGTCGCGGCGGCGCCGTTTGCGTCCCTGCGCGAGGTGGTGGTGGACTACCGGCACAAGTATCTGCCGGCGGCGTTCAACCTGATCCCCCAGCGCTGGTTCGACGCCGCGATCGACGACGCGGCCTGGCTCGCGGCGTTCAACCCCGACCAATCCTCTCCCTCGCTGGCCGTGAGCCGCTCGCGAGCGCATCAGCTGCTGCTGCACGGCACGTCCGACACACAGGTCCCCCTGCGCCACAGCGTCGCGCTCTCGAGCCTCGCGGGCCGACGCGCCGAGCTGCGCACCATCGCGGGAGCCGAGCACTACGATCTGCCGCGAGGTGCGCAGGTGGAAGACGAGGCGCTGCGCTGGTTCGAGCGCTGGCTGGCCTCGGACCGCTGCCGCGATTGAGCGCAGCAGCGGCGGCGCGCACCGGCGCGCTGCGGACTCGGCGGGCGGTACGGAGGTACGCGCGAGTGAGACAGCCGTTCTGAAACAGCAACGCTAACGCTGCCCGAAACTTTGCTCAACGTTCGTCACCGGGTGAGCCGTTCAATGGAGTGATGCTGCCCCCGCCTCGGGTACGAGCCATTTCGGAACGCGGCGGCGCCCGCCGCATTTGGCGCATCCGCGCGAACGCGGTCTGCGCTGCGCTGCTGGGGCTGACCGGCTGGATCGCGGCGGCTCCCAGCGCCGCGCAGAGCGAGGCTCGCGGCGCCGATGCCGTGCTGATCGGCTCCTCGTCCTTCAATCAGCCGTTTGGGCAGCTGATCGCGCGCCAGCTACAACGCAGGGGCTATCAGGTGACGCGCAAGGGAGTGAACGGCGCGGGGCTCGCCCGCCCCGACTTCCGCGACATGAGCCAGGTGCTCGAGAGCCTGCCCGTGGGGCCCGAGACCGCGGCCGTGTTCGTGTATCTCGGCGTGAACGACGCGCAAGACCTATGGCTGTATCCGCGCGAACGGTCGCGGGCGGGCTCCAGCTCGATCCCGTTCGGCGCCGCCGAGTGGGATGCGGCCTACGCGCGGCGTACGCGCGAGTTCCTCGAGCGCATCTGCCAGCGCGGCGCGCGCCGAGCTGTCGTGCTGCTGCCGGTCGACGTGAATCGCCCGGATCTACAGCGGCGCCTGGAGCGCATCCGCGCGCTCCAGGCCCAGGCCGCTGCCGAGACCCGCTGCGCGGTAGCCGTGCGCACGGGCGGCGACCAGGGCCGCTTCGAAGTCGACGGCGTGCCCGTGCGCCTGCCGGATGGCTTTCACATGAGCGCCCGCGGCGCCGAGCTGGTCTGGGGGCGCATCGAGGCCCAGGTGCTGCAGCTCCTGGAGCCCAGCGCTCCAGGCCGCGTGGCCGCCGCGCGCTGAACGCGCGGGGCCAGTCCGAAGCTCGACTGCTGGTTTACTCCGCCCGGGTCACTCCGCCCGGGTCACTCCGCCCGCGTCACTCCGCCGGGGTCACTGCCGGCCGGCTTCACTCAGATGGTGGGGGCGCATGCGGTCTCGCCAGCCGCGCCAGGGCGCCCTGTACCAGGCGGCTCGCTCCCGCCGCAGCAACACCCCATCCAGTGCCCCGACGCCGGCCCCCGCCAACAGCAAGAACGTGCAGCCGAGGAGCATCGCCAGATCGGTGCGCGCCTCGTGCAACATGCTCCAGAGCCCGAAGCGCGAGCCCGACGGTGCAGCGAACGAGAGCGCGGGCTCGGCCGCGCCCGATGAGAACAGCACGCCATGACCGAGCAAGATCGGCAGCTTGGTCGCCACGATCGCGACCAGCATGTCGATCATCAATGGAACGGCGGCCAGGCGCACCAGCAGCCCGACGCAGATCAGCGCGCCACACACGATCTCGACGATGCCCACAAACGGCGCCAGCAGCTGCGGCGCCGGGATGCCGATCCTGGTGAAACGCCCGACACCCAGGGCATCCGGGTAGAGAAACTTCTGAATCCCCTCCGACGCGAAGATGACCCCCACGGCGCAGCGCACCAGCACGGTGGCACGCGGCGCATCGGACTCCAGCACACGACGCCAGAAGTCCCTGGTGGCGCGGATCATCATCTTCCAGGCCTCGCTGCTCTCATGACCCTGCCAAGTACCATGAGTGGGCGCCAATGTGTGCAACCCATCGACAGGGCGATGCGGGGCGCCCCGCCAAAGACTCAAAAGGATTCTGTTCGCGACGCGAAGCCAACAGGCCGGCGGGGAAGATTGCGTTACGCCGAGCACACGCTCAGCACATGCTCCGCGCACGGCTTCGCACCGGGACACGGCCGCGCGGAGGCTATCGAGCGGCCGCGTTCGTTCCGTTGGATGCAGGGATGAGGCGATGGCACCCGTGAGTCTGCTTGGCACTCCCGCGGCCATCGACGTGGTCTCGCGCATCTACTCAGCCGCGCTGGATGGCAGCCAGTGGCAGGCGACGATCGCCGCGTTGACGGCCTGGATCGGCGGTGAGATCGGCTGCCTGCAACTGCGCTGTCTCGGGCCGCAGCCCCTAGTACGGCTGGTGCACTGTGGCGTCCAGCCCGGGGTCGAGCAGGCATACCAGCAATACTACCAGTACATCGATCCCCACTTGACGCGGGTCGCGCAGCTACCTCGCGGCCGCACGGTGCTCTCGCGCGAGGTGGTCGATGACGAGGAGTTCTTCAGCTCGGAGTTCTACAACGATTTCTTCCGTCCCCAGGGCATCTGCGATCTGCAAGGGGCGATGTTGATCCGCGACTCGTCTCACGTCGTGACGTTCGCGACTCAGTCAGCCCTGCACCATCGCTACGACGCCGAGACGCGCGCGCGCATGGACGCGATCGTGCCGCACCTGACGCGCGCGCTGGAGTTCGTGGTGCGTGCCGAGGCACTGGGTGGCGAGCAGAGCGCGCTGCTCGCGGCCAGCGAGGGCCGCCACTCGGGCCTGTTGCGCGTGAATGCGGAGCTCGCCATCCTGGAAGCGTCGGCACAGACCCTCAGCTGGCTCTCGCAAGCTGGCGGAGCGCTGGCGGCGCGCGACGGACGGCTGCTCGCGCAGGACGACCAGGACGCCGAGCGGCTGCGACTCTGTGTACGCTCCGCGCTCGCCCAGGCGACCGCGCGCTGCGAGCTCTGCGGGAGCGCCAGCGAGTCGCTCGTGCTCGTGGCCTCGCCCGCGGCCCCGTCGCTGCTGTTTCCAGAGCCCAGCGCGTTCCTCGTGTTCTCGACGCAGCCCCGCGCCCGGTGTGCGGCCGGCACGGTCGAGAGCTTGCCGCCGGCGCTGCGCCCGGTGGCCGAGCTGCTGCGACTCGGCCTGAGCGATAAAGACATCGCCGACCGCCTGCAGCTGCCGCTGGCGACGGCGCGCACCTACGTGTCGCGCACGCTGCGCCGCTTGCGCGTCCGGAGCCGGCGCGAGCTCCTGGTTCGGCGTTGAGGGGGCACCTCGAGGGGCGACTCCTAGGCGCTCCACCGACCTCCCGCGTCTGCTAGCCTGCAGGGATGAGGATGCAGCGGTTCGCGGTGCTCGGTGGGGTGGGATCGCTCTTGGCCGGGCTCGGCGCTTGTCAGCGCGAGCCGGCGAAGTCCCCGGCGGGCGCGCCGCGTGCCGCGCTGGTCGCCCAGAGCTGCCCGGAGATCGCGCTCGGGCCCGAGCCGATACAGGCCAACAACGCGCGCGTGTTCGTCGAAGTGGTGGAGCTGGACGACCAGAACTTGCCCCATCCGCTCGGCAACTGGCTCTCTGAACACCCGGTGACGGTGCGCTCCTCGGCGAACACCGTGGCCTTCCCCAATGTGCCCACCAGCATGCCCTGGGGGCAGTGTGTGGACGCGGTGTGCGGCGACCGCCAGCGCTCCTTGACCCTGGCCGCCCGGGTGCCCGAGCGCGGAAGCGATCCGATCCAGCTGGCCGTGCGCATCGAGGAGTCCGCTGACGAGGCTGGCGCGGAGAGCGCCAAGGTGCTGCTGGAGACGACGCTGAGCGCTCCGTCGCAGCAGCCCGTGGTGCTGCCTGTCAGCCCCGCGCTGAGCGATGGTTCGGTGGTGGTGACCGCGTACCTGCTGCGCCAGCTGGACGACTTGCACCGCGTGCTCGAGTGTAAGGTGCGCGAGGCGAAACGGCTCGAGCAGCTGCAAGGAGCTCAGCCGGCGCCGTCCGTTGCCGCGAGCAAGCCGTAGGTCCTGTCCAGCGTCGGATCGAGCTCGCGCGCGGCGCGCCGCGCGGGTCAGGGCAGCGCCTGCGGCTCCCCGATCAGATCGATGTGCTGCCACTTGCCGGACGCGAAGCGTAAGGCGAACAATGAAGCGAGCAGCAAGATGTAGCTGACCATCATGCCCATCACGGCGCCGACGCCGCCGCCGCGCTGCAGGATGAAATACCAGGCGCCCGGGATGAACACGCACCAGGCCAGGATCACGCGCACGATCATGCACCAGGTCGTGTCGCCGGCGGCGCGCAGCGACTCGCTCAGGGTGATGCCCACGGCGTCGAACAGCTGCCAGAAGGCGGAGAAGCTGAGCATGAGCGCACCGGTCGCGAGGAACTCGTCCAGGCGCGGGCCGGGATGGGAGAAGATGCGCATCAGCGGCTCGGGCGCGCTGAAGTAGAGCACGCCGATCGAGACCATCCACGCCGCGGCGGCGGTCAGCGTCAGGCGCACGAAGCGCCGTACCTCCGGCAGCTCGCCGCGCCCGATCGATTCGCCCACCAGGATCGCGCCCGCCGAGGCCAGGCCGAACGCGGGCATGAAGGCCACGGAGTTCAGCTGCATGACCACGTTGAACGCGGCGAGCGCTGTGGTGCCCAGATGCGCGACCATCACGTCGATGAACAGGATGAACGCGGCGAACTCGAGGAACCAGTTGATGCCGTTGGGCACGCCGAAGCGGAGCACGCGCCAGAACTCGCGCCCGATCAGCTGGAATCGCTCGGGCTTGGGCGGCGCCCCCCAGCCGCGCGCGAAGGGCAGCGCGATGGTCAGCAGCCCGAGGCAGGTGGCGATCACGCTGGCCCAGGCGGCACCTGCCACCCCGTAGCCGGGCAGGCCCGCGCGCGGCTCGATCAGCACGTAACAGCCGAGCACGTTGGCGAGCATGGCCGTGACGCCCGCCACCATCGCCAGCCGCGTGTTGCCGAGACCCCCGTACCAGTTGCCGAGCGCCTCGGTCGCGACCGCGGGGCCCACCGAGAGCAACCGGATCGCCAGGTACGTCTGCATGTGGCCGCACACCACGGCGTCATACGTCACCGCGCCGAGCAGGCGCGGCAGGAAGGGCACGATCGCCAGCGCGAGCAGCTGGGCCAGCACCGCCAGCCCCAGCCCATACCAGGCATAGCGGCGCACCGCGGCCAGCTCCCCGCGCCCGCGCAGCTGGGCCGCGAAGCTCTGCAGGATGAAGACCGTCCCGGTCGGAAAGATGATGACCAGGAAGGCGTTCAGCGAGCCCGTCGTCACGGCGGCGAGCGGGGCCTCACCGAGCGGCGCCGTCATCAGGGCGTCGCAGAATCCGATCACCGATTGCGAGGCGCGCGCGAGCACGATCGGCCAAGCCAGCTGAAAGAGACGGAGCAAGGCTGGCGCGGCCACCCGCGGCGCTGGGTCGAGCATGAAGGGCGGGCACTATGGGGCTCGGCATTCCCGCCGGCAAGGCGGAATCGCCCGCGGGCAGTCCCTCGACGAGCTGCAACAGGCGCCGGCGCTGCACAGCACACGAGCCCGCCCTACCCTGTAGGACGCCCCGCTCGCCTCGCGCACGCTCGATCCGAGACAGCGTGCTTCGCACGCCCACCCTCGGATCGAAATGTCGCGCCGGCGGCGGGCGGCAAGCCGCATTTTCGCTCGCGACGCGGCGGGTGAGGCCGTTCGAAGGGGCGTGGCATGTGCCTTGCGATGAGGCGTGGGTACGGTGGTGGCGAGCAGCGGGCTCGCCGCGAAAGGACTTTTGCGATGAAGCGTTGGACCCTGTTGGTTTTCCCTGCCCTGTTCGCGTGTACCGAGAGCGTCGAGTCGACCGATGTCCGGACGACGGGGGTGTATCCCGAGTTTCAGGTCGTGGCAGACGGCTCGGGCAACACCAACGCCTCCGCCCGGCTCAAGGTGGGCGGGAACGACTCGAACACCTTTCTGGACCTGCAGGGCTCGGACGTGCTCGAGGTGAGCGCAAAGGGGCAAACGCAACGCATGACCTCGTCGGGCGCGCACAGCTACGGGGCGACCTTTGCCTTTGACGAGGCGGGGACGGAGTTCGAGTTCGCCTTCCGGCGCGGTGACGAGGACACGGCCGCCGTGCATTCAGCGGTCACTCTGCCCGAACCGTTCACGCTCCAGATGGGCACGACGGAGGCCTCGCGGGCGACGGACGCCGTGTCCTTCAGCTGGGATCCGCCCGCGGGCGGCAACATCGAGTGGGATCTGGACGGAGACTGCGTGTGGAACGATCGGGGCAGCACGACCGACGACGGCAGCCACACCCTGGACCTGAGCGACGTGCGCGCGTTCGGCGAGGAGACCAAGAGCTGCTCGGTGCGCCTGACGCTCCAGCGCGTGCACAAGGGCAGCGTCGACCCGGCCTTCAGCGAGGGCGGCGAGAACCGCGCCTACCAGCTGCGGGCGCAGACCTTCACGTCCATGCCCTGAGCCGCGTCACGCCGGGCGAGGCTCGTCCTGATAGCTTCCGCTCAGCAGCGTGGTCAAGCTGCGCGGCGGCACCGTGAGCGCCTCGCGCGCGACGCGCTCCGGTTTGGCCCAGAGCTTGGTGCGGGCGGTGCTGACATAGGCGTCGAATTGCTCGGGGACGCCGTCGCCGGAAAGCTTCAGCGGCTTCTCCGAATGCGAACCGTTGATCAGCACGCACACGAAGTTGCCGATTCGCTCGTGAGCGAAGGCCGCGGCGAGCACGCTCGGGTCGTCGCTGCTGGTGCGCAGCATGCGCGCGCCGGGCCGCAGAAAGCGATAGAAGTGCTTGGAAGCGAGGTAGCGCTGGCCCACCACGTTGCCTTGCATCAAGCTCGCCTCGCTCATACCGCCGCTCTCGCTGCCCTGCCACCAGAGCCAGGCAGAGACCTTGCCGTAGTACAGCGCCGCGAAGATGGCCTGGGCCAGATCGAACGCGCCCGGGCGGTCCTCGCCCTTGGCGTTCTTGCCGCCTTCCCAGGCGTCGAGGTAGCCCGAGGTCTCGGTCATCCAGAGCGGCAGCCCGGTGCGCGCCACGGCGGCCTGGTAGTGGCTCCAGAACTGGGCGGCCTGCGAGCTCGCGGTCGGCAGCATGCTCGGCGTATAGGCGTGCACGGCGAAGGCGCCCAGCTGGCGCAGCGCTCGCGAATGCTTCAGCAGGTGCCCGGTGAACCAGTAGGGATCGAAGTGCGTGCCGCTCCTGCCTGCCTCGGTGTCGAGCAGCGACTCGGGCCCGAACAACTTCACGCCCGGGAAGCGCTCGTGGATCACGGGCCCGATCTCGGCGAGCGTGTCCGCGTACGCGGCCTGCGGGTAGCGGCCCGAGTTGTAGGACTGGCGGAACAGCGGCTCATTCTGGAAGCTGAGCCCGTACACCCTCACCCCGGCGAGCGCGTACAGCTGCAGGCCGTCGATCAGCCACTCGGCGAAGCGCTGCCGCCGGCTCGGGCAGACCGCGCCGCCGTTCTTGGTGCCGTCCGGATTGGGCCGGCCCTCGAAGATGCGCTCGCGATTGGAGGCGCACTTCATGCTCGCCGGTGCCGACCAGACGCTGAGGATCGTCTTCAGCGGCACGCGGCTCGCGGCAGCCTGGTTGCGCAGCGCCTCCATCACCGGCCGCTGCTTGAGCCAGTCTGCGTCCGCGTCATCGCCTCCGATCTTGTCGCTCGGAGGATAATATTCGTTGCGCCACATGCTGAGCCCCAGGTCATCGATCACCATCCGGGCCCACTCCGGCGAGATCAGCTCCCGCGCCTCGCCCCACCAGGAGTCGCGCGCGCCGAAGAAGCCGAAGCCTTCGATGGTCTGGTACTTCTGGTTCTGGTCCACGCGCACGCTCACGCGAGCCCCCGCTGCCCGCGCCGGCAGCGCCGCGCCCAGGGCCAGGAGCCCGAGCGCGCGTGAAAAGCTGCGGCGGTCCATCCCCCCGGTGTAGCATGGCGGATGCGCTGTTTCAGCGCCCGGCGAGCGCGCGCGAGGGGCTGACCGCCGCCGCCGCACGCGCCGGCGCCAGCGCCGCGAGCAGGCCCAGACCGAACGTACCGATGCTGACGGCGGCGTAGGTGAGCGGATCGAGCGCCGAGACGTGAAACAGGAACCTTTGCAGAAAGCCACGGGCAAGCCACGACACCAACAGGCCCAGAGCCACGCCCAGTACGAGCACCAGCCCCGTCTCCATCAAGATCATGCGGAGCACGTCGCCGCGGCTGGCGCCGAGGGCCCGGCGGATACCGATCTCCGCCGAGCGCTCGGAGACCGCGTAAGCGGTAACCCCGAACAGACCGATCGCCGCCAACACCAGCGCCGAAATGCCCAGGGCCGTGAGCACGCCTTCCAGCGCCGTGCGCTCGTGCAAGGAGTCCACGACGCGTTCGCGCGCGTACTTCACGTCCTTGACCGCGACGTCGGGGATGGTGTCGCGGATCGCGTCTGCCAGCGAGCCCAGCAGCGGCTCTGGCTCGCCGGCAGCCTGCACGCTGACGTCGAAGCCGATGCTGGAGTCGCTGCCCTGACGCGTCGGATTGATGAAGAAGGGCACGTACAAGGCCGGCTGTACCTGCTCGCCCAGGTCCGTTTCCATCACGTCCGCGACCATACCGATGATCTCGTACCAACGAGGGGGCGGCCCGGTATCGTCCGGCGGCGGCAGCTCGCGAAAGCGGTGGCCGGTCGCGTCCTCGACCCCCAGCACCTCGCGCGCGAAGGCGCGGTTGGCGATCGCGCTCAGCTGATCGAAGGACTCCTCCGTCGTGAAGTCGCGCCCCGAGAGCAAGGGAATGCCCAGCGTCTGCAGGCAGCCCGGGCTGACCCAGTGGTGTATGATCATGCGCGCGGGCCGCCCGGTGTCCCCCTCGAAGGCGTGGGTCTCCGTCATGTCATCGAACGGCAACTCCGTCGAAAGGCACACAGCGCGTGCTCCGGGCAGGCCCTGCAGGCGATCGTACAGGCGCCGCACGGTGCGCAGAGCGTCCTCGCGCCGCCGGAAAAAGCCCTCCGGGCCCGGCTCACGGCGGATCGTCGGTGCCACCACCTGCGCGATCACCGTGCCCTCGACGCGGAAACCAGGATCGACCGCGAGCAGCGCGCGCACCGAGCGCACCAGGAGCCCGGCCTGGATCAAGAGCGTCACGCTGGCCGCGACCTGCAGCGCCACCAGCAGTTCGCGCACGCGGCGCGCGCGGCGGCCACCGGAGCTGCGGCCTTCCCCGCGCAGTGCATCCATCGGCTGCACGCGGCGCGTGAGCAGCGCGGGGGCGATCGTGCCGACCAGCGTCGTGACCGCGAGCAGCGCAATGAACGCGCCGAGCACGCGCCCGTCCAGGCGCGGCGGCGCGTTGGCGAGCAGGTCCTGGTACTGCTGCCGGGCGCGCTCGATGAAGACCGTCCCGAGCGCGACGCCCAGCGCTCCCCCCACTAGCACGAGCAGCGCGGCTTCCAGCACGGCTTGCCGCAGCAGCGCCCAGCGGCTGGCTCCGAGCGCTCCACGCACCGAAATCTCGCGCTGCCGCAGCGAAGCGCGCGTGCCGATCAGGGCCGCTAGGTTGGCGCAGGCGAGCAGCAAGAACGTGAGCACGGCGCTGAGCAGCAGCCCGAGCGATCCGCGGCGCGCCCCCAGCAGGACCTCGCGCAGCGGCGTGAGCATCCCTCCCAGCAGCGCCCCGCGCGGATCGCGAAACTGCGAGCTCTGGGCCACCGCTCTCAGCTTCGCCTGTGCGGAGGCCGCGTTCACGCCGGGCGCGAGCCGCCCCACCGCGCGGATGCCCGGGTTGTAGCGGCCCTCGGTGGTGACGGAGCGCCTCTGCGGGATCCACACGTCCGCCCAGACCGGCATCGCCTGCTCGTCGGGCAGGATGCCGATGATGGTCTTGGGCTCCCCGTTGAAGACAAAGCTCTTGCCGGTGACCTGCGCTCCGCCGAACGCCTCCAGCCAGAACGCGTGCCGGATCACGGCGACATCCTCGCCGTCCGGCGCGGGGCCGCGCGCGCTGTAGAGCCGCCCGAGCTCGGGCGCGCCCGCCAGCGCGTCGAAGTAGTCGAGCGAGGTGGCCATCAGCGAGAACTCGTGCGCCAGCTCCGTACCGGTGAGGTGGCCCGCGAGCGGGCGCCAGGCAGCGATCGACTCGAAGACTCCGTCGAGCGCGCGAAAGTCCTCGATGAAGGGCGGTGCGACCAGGCCAGGCGTGCTCTCGCCGCCCTCGCGCTCGGTGCCGATCTGCACCAGCCTCTCCTCCTCGGGAAACGGCAGCGGCCGCAGCACGAGCGCGCTCAGCACGGCGAACACCGCCGTGGAAGCCCCGATGCCGAGGGCGATCGAGAGCACGGCGGGCAGTGAGTAGCGGGGCGAGCCGAGCAGGCTGCGCAGCGCGCCCCCCGCCTCCTCCCACCAGATCCACAAGGCGGGCTCGCGCCGGCGAGGGGCGGCTGGCGCGGGCAGAGCCGCTCCGAGATCAGGGGTCACAGCCACCCGAAGAGCAAGCCTCATGCCCGCAGCCGAGCGCGCCCGGACCCGCGACGTCGGCGGCCCGCCGCCGGCGAGTTCCGGTTCCGGGACGGCACCGTCTCATTGCTGGGACACGAGCGAGCTACGCGACGCGCGGCGCGCTGCAGCGCCCGCTCTCCCCCTGCTCCTGTCCGAGCGCATGGCGCTCAGGCTCCGGCCTCCAGCAGCAGCTTCTCCAGCACGTGGCTCGCGATCGGGTGATAGGCGTGGCGGTGGCGTTCGAAGCTAGCGCGGGCGAGCTCGCGCGTCTCCGGGCGGGCAGCCAGGGCGCGGTACAGCGGCTTGAGGTACTTCATGCGCCCCACCTCACCCAGGAAGGCTTGCGCGCCGGGCAGCGCCGGCGCGTAGCCGGATTCGACCGCCACCTGCAGCCAGGCAGAGCGGATCTCGCTGTTGCGGCTGGTGCCGAGCCCGAAGCGCTGATCGAGCACGGCGCAGGTCTCGTGCGGCGTCGGATGCGGCAGCGCGTCGAGATACAGCTGCCACTCCAGCGGCGTGAACTGCGCGCCCGAACCCGCGTCGGGTACGGCGGGGGGCAAGGCCAGCAGCGCCGCCAGACGCTCGGAGCTCGGCTGCGGAGCGCTCGCCGGGATGCCCGCGCCGTACAGATACTGCTCGGCGTGCACGCGCCCGAGAGCGCCCGGCAGCTCGCTCTCCAGGAACTCGATCAGCTCTTCGGTGGTGAGCGAACAGAAGCGGAAGCGCTGCATGTAGCGGCGCAGGAATCCGTCCCAGCGCTCGCGCCCCTCGGATTCCTCCAGCGCGCGCAGCAGCAGGTAGCCCTTCTCGTAGGGCACGATGCTGAAGGCGTGATCGGGATCGACGCCCTGCAGCCGGGTGCGCAGCTGCGTGAGCTCGGGCTGGGCCGCGAGCTGCCCCAGATCGCGCCGCAGCTCGCGGCGGCCGACGGCGGCGTGCAGCTCCGAGGCGTCGCGGCCCTCTAGCGCTTCCAGGATGCGGCGCTCGGCGTAGACGGTGAAGCCTTCGTTGAGCCAGAAGTGCTCCGCGTTGGCGTTGGACACGAGATTGCCGGTCCAGGAGTGCGCGAGCTCGTGCGCCACCACGTTGACGAGCGAGCGGTCGCCGGCGATCAGCGTGGGCGTGAGGAAGGTGAGCCGCGGATTTTCCATGCCCCCGTAGGGGAACGAGGGCGGCATCACCAGCAGATCGAAGCGCTCCCAGTCATACGCGCCGAACAGGCGCTCCGCGGCCTCGATCATGGACTCCACCGCGCCGAACTCGCGCGCCGCCGCGTCCAGCTGCGGAGGCTCCGCCCACACGCGCACGCGCGGCGAGAGCTCGCGGCTCTGCACATCACCGACCGCCAGCGCGAGCAGGTAGGGCGGGATGGGCTGCGGCATGCGCCAGTGATCGACGGCGCGCCCCGCGGCCGCCGCTTCGCGCCGTTCAAAGCTCGCCGCCATCAGGCTGCGCAGCTCGAGCGGCACGTCGAGCCGCGCCGTGTAGGTCACGCGCCGCCGCGGCGTGTCCTGCAGCGGCACGATCGAGCGCGCATGGATGGCCTGGCACTGCGAGAACAGGTAGGGATGCCGCCCCGCCGTCTGGGCCGGCTCCAACCAGCCCAGCGCCGAGGCGCGGCTCGAGGTCTGGTATTGTATGCGCACCCGATCGACCGGCGAGGGCAGCTCGATGCGCAGCCGCGCGCCCAGGATCGGATCGGGCGTACCCAGCGAGAAGGCGAGCGGCTGCCCCGCCCCATCCGTCACGCTGGCGATCGCCAGCTCGCGCGTATCCAGATCGAGCACGCGCTCGCGCCCCGTCCCTGCCCGGAGCAGGAGCGTCACTTCGCCGCCCAGGCTGCGCGTGGCGAAGTCGACGCGCAGCCTCAGGTCGAAGGACTCGGTCTCGGCTTGGTCGGAATCACACCAGGAATGCGGGTCGAGGCGGGTCACGCGCCGCAGTCTCGCCGAGTCCGATGGCCTGCACCAGGGGGATCGAGCGGGCAGTGCGCGGCGACCTGCGTCGCGTAGCTCGCTGCCCGCCGCTCACTGCGGCACGTTGGGCGCCAGCACCGAATAGGTGACGAAGGCCGGGTTCGACTGGACGCCGACCTTGGCCACTGGCACGCCGTCCTGCGTGACGCCCGTGATCTCGACAAAGCCCGGCGGGATGCCGATGAAGCCACCCACGCCGCTCGCGTCGGTCTGCGTGGCGGTGTTGCTGATCACGCCGCTGTCAAAGTAGAGCGGGGTCGCCACGTCCTGGTACTCGGCGATCTGCAGCGTGATGTCCGGCGCGGGCTGGCCGTCGCAGTCGATCACCGTCACGAACACGCTGCCCGTCCCTGGCAGCAGCGAACCACCCGCCGCGTCGATCACCAGCGGCAAGGAGGCGTAAGGGTAGAGCTGCAGCGCGATCGGGTCGCTTATGTCCGCAACCACCGGCGGGTTGAAGAACCACAGCACCGGGGCATAGACGGGCACGTTGCAGGCTGCGCTGGGCGCGGTGCGGTCGCACAGCGGTGCCAGCTGGCAGAGCAGATCGCCCGCCGCGGCGCCGAAGGTGCTGGTGTCGTAGCAGGGTGCCACCGCCGTCGACACCTCCAGGTAGCCGTCGAAGCCGCGCGACCCGGTGGGCACCGAAAACTCCATCGCCCCGCCCCGATCCCGGATCTCGATCGCGCGCGGCGCCAGACAGCCCACGTCCAGCTTGTCGCAGGCGCGCGCGCTCAGGCCGCGAACCGGGAGCGTGCAGTTGGAGATGAAGTCGCAGGCTTGAAAGCGCACCGTCGCGGTCGCAGCCGCCGGAGGCGGCGGCGCGCTCGAGCCGTCCAGGCAGCGCCAGGGCCCCGCCGGGGCCAGCGAGAGCGTGCTGGAGTCAGGCAGGTCGAGCACTTCGGAGCAGCCCGCCAGAGCGATCAGCAGCGCAGGCCCCAGGCTGCGCGTCACCATCTGCCGGCGAGCTCCAGAGCCCAGCCGCCGCGGGCTTGTTGGACGTTCGCCTCCAGCTCGATCGCCGGGAGCGACACTTGCTCCGGTCGCTCCGAGCTGGGCCAGAAGTACAGCGCAGTGCCGAGCGCGACCAGCGCGCCGCCAGATAGGAGGCCGACGGTGGAGATCCGCGCGTTGCTCTCGGCGCTCCGGGCGGCATCGATGCCGCGCTGCTCTCGGCATACGTTGCCGTCGCACAGTCGGTGCACGGTGTGCGCATCGTCGATCGCCGCGAAGCCGAAGCCGGCGCCGATGCCGATCGCCGCCACCCCGAGGCCCGCCAGACCGACCGCACCCCACTGCCGCGCCGTCACGCCGGCACGGACGGGCGCTGGCGGCGCGACAGGCACCGCCGCGGGAGGCGCTGGCGAGGGCGGCGGCTGGCTCGCCGCCGCTTCCGCGTCGCGCAAGGCCAGCAGGCGTTGATTGGCGAGCTGGATGCGCTCCGGGACCGCGCCCGGATCGCTGATGTAATGGCGGTAGAAGTTGATGGCCAGCGGGCGATCGCCGAGCTTGGTGTCGTAGATGCGGGCGATGTTGTACAAGATGTCCGCGTTGGGCGCCGCGTCGTACGCCTCGACGTACAGCGCCACGGCCTCGGAGAAGCGCCTGGACTGATAGGCTTCGAAGGCCTGCGCGGCCTTCTCTTCCGAGATGGCGACGGAGCTGTCGTCGGCGGGCAGCTCCGGTTCGGAGGCGAACACGGCGCGCGGTGTGCCGGCGAGCAGCACCCCTGCCAGCAAGGCTGCCGGGAACACGGCCCTGAGCGGCTTCGGCCTCGTCAATCGAGCACCTGCACGCGAGGCGTGTGCGCCTCGATCAGCTGGATCTGTGGAGCCTTCTTGCCGGGGGTCTCCTTACCCCCCGCTGCGCCTTCCGAGCGCGCCGGCGACGCTGGGTGGGCTGCGGCGACCGGCGCGACACGGCGCCGGGGCGCCGCTCGGGGCGCGGCACGCGCTGCGGACTCGGCGGGCGAAGCCTCACTGCGCTCGGCCCCGGCTCCTTGCGGCGCGCTGGGCGCGGAGAGCTCGTCACCGATCGCGGGCTCGGCGGCTCCAGCCGCAGGAGCCTGGCTCGTGCCCGGCTCGGCTTGCTCCAGCACCACGCGCCCCGAGGGTGGCGATCCCACGAAGTACAGGCTGCGCGGAGCGCGGCCCGCGGCCACGAAGCGCAGCTCGTGCAGATCGCCGTCGAGCAGCGGGGCCAGCTCGACACGACCCAGGCCGAGCAGCGAGTGATCGAGCCAGATCTCCGCCCCTGCCGGCTCGACCTCCAGCGTGGCGAAGCGAATCAACGACAGATCCTTGGGCTCCGCGGCGGCGCTCGGCGACCCCTTCCGCTGTGGCGGCGGCAGCAGCGCCTGCGTCTCCTGGGCGCGGCGCGGCTCGACGACCATCGCCTGCGCGTCGTCTCCGGCGCCGCGCTGGCGCCCGAAGGCAAAGGCGAGCAGCACGAAGGCAGCGAGCAGCAGGCCACCGGCGAGGTACTCGCTGCGCGACAGGCCGCGCGCCGGAGCTGGCGCGCGCGGTTCGGGCGCAGGCGGCTCGAGTGCTTGGGGCGCCGCGGGCTGCGACTCCAGCTCCAGCGGCAGCGTCATGCGCGCGATGCGGCGCGGACGCTCCACCGGGTCAAAGTCGATGCTGACGGAGCCGGACTCCAACCGCAGCAGCTCCATCAACGCCGGCTCGCCACTGAAGGTCTGGGCCCGGTGGATCGCGCCGGAGAGCGCGCTCCACTCCGCGTCCACGACCTTGCCCGCGCTGCACCAGATGCAACCACTGCCGCCGTCGCGCGTGCGGACCCGCAACGTGGCGTCGCACTCGTTGGACTGGATCCAGCGCAGCCAGCCGCGCAGCGACAGGTGGCGGACCACGGAAGTGAAGCCCAGGCTGCGATAGTCTCGGGCGTCGCGCTCGTCGAGCGGGATGCCGGGGAGGCGCGGCACGGGCGGCGGGGAGTTGCTGGCCGAGCTGTCCGGCGCAGGAAGGCTCGACGGACTTCCCATGCGCAGCGTCGCGTGTGCGACACTGGCGCCGGCCGAGGGCGCCGATGGCGGTGGCCGCAACGTCGGAGCCTTGGAGGCATCCGGCTGAGCCGCGAGCGAAGCCGACACGGGCTGCGGCCCGGCGTGCTCCGCGCCCTGCGCCGCTCCCACGGCCGCAGCTGGACCGGTAGCCGCTGCCGCAGCAGAGGACTGCGCGTCCGCCCGTGCGTTGCCGTCGGAGGCGTCGTCCTCCTCCGAAAGGCTCGCGTCAAGCGCTGGCAAGGGCGGAGGGACGGGCGTTCGCACGGCATCACTCGCCAGCGCGGACGTTCTGCTCGCGCGGGCCGTGCCACCGCCGAGCGTGGATCGACGAATCGTCATATCTGTCCGGGTCTCGGGGGATGGTTGGCCCCCGCGGAGCGCTCTGACGGCCGAGACCCCGCCTCCTCTCGCGTGGAACGAGTGTAGATCCCACACGCCACGTGTTCAAATTGCTGCTGCTGAATCGCAGAGCTTTGCCGCAGCTGGCGCGGCGCCGCGTGGCGTGAAATACGCAAGCGCAGCGATTTTGACGGAACGGAGCTTATCGCTCGCCGCAGCAGCGCCGTTGCAGCCCCGCCCTGCTCACGAGATCACGCGCTCCACGAACCAGATCGCACCGACCGCCGCGATCAGCAGCGACGCGACGCGCGGCAGCTGCACGAGCCGGCCCGTGCGCGGCAGATTCCAGATGAGCGCCAGCAGCGCCGCCGCCACCGAGAGCTGCCCCAGCTCCACCCCGAGGTTGAACGCGACAATGGGCCCGAGCACGCTGCTCCCCGGACTGCCGAGCCCGGTCTGGCGCAGCGCCGACGCGAAGCCCAGACCATGAACCAGGCCGAAGCCGAAGGCGATCAGCCAGCGCCCGAGCCACCGTCCATCGGGCTCCGAGCTGCGCCTCAGGTTCTCCAGCCCCACCAGCACGATGCTGGCCGCGATCAGCGGCTCGACGATGCGCGGCGAGATCGTGACCCAGTCCAGCGCGGCGAGCGCCAGCGTGATGGAGTGCGCCACCGTGAAGCAGGTCACGATCACCGCCACGCCGCGCAGGCTGCGGCACATCACCAGCAGCCCCAGCAGAAACAACAAATGGTCGGCGCCGCTCAGGATGTGCTCGACGCCCAGCCACAGATAGCGGCCCAGCGACGGCAGCGGCGCCGTCCCTGGAGCTTCGGCCTCCGCCGTGATCGCGATCTCGAAGCGCGCGTCCTCGGGGCTGAGCAGCTTCTGCCCGAGGAAGGTCCGCGCGCCGGTCACCGTCAGCACCACACCCGCGCGCGCCATGAGCTTGCGCAAGCGTAACGCCTCGAACAGCAGCGGGCTCACCCTGGGCCGCGCGTAGGCAGCGAGCAGCTCCACATCGCCCTCGACGCCCAGGCGCGCGCTCGCCGAGCGCGCCGGGAGCACCGCTCCGCCCGAGCTGATGCGGTAGTAGTCGCGCGCGCAGGCGTCGAAGGCATCGCGGAAGCTCTCGAAGTCACGCGGCTCCAGCCGGCGCTGCGCGTCAGGGCCGTCGAAGCAGGCGCGCGTGGCGGTGAGCAGCGAGAGCGTGGTGTGCAAGCGCAGCTCCTCACCGCTCACGTGCGCGTCGGTCGTGATCTCGAACGGGTCGTGGGCGTGCGCGGACCGCGCCACGCATAGCAGCACGAGCCCCAGCAGCGCGAGCGCGACGAGCGAAGGGACAACGCGTGCTGGCCGGGCCGCGAGCTTCGCGCTCGACCTCACCGGACCTGGATGTCGGGTGGCGGGGGCGCCGCCATGCCGCTACCGATGTGGAATCCGGTGTGCGGCGGCTGGTTGTAGGCCGTCTGCTCCGAGGTCACTTGCATGCGGTACTGCGGGTCATGCATCAGCGTGTAGATGCGGCGCGCGGTCAGCGCCGTGGTGGTGTAGATGCGCAGGGCGCTGCTGTCCGCCTCCCGCCACACCACTTCCTCGCGCCAGTCGCCGTAGAGATCCGCTGTCAAGGTCGGCGTCGACTTGGTGCCGTTGTTGGAGCTGACGCCGTTGGCGGTGAGCAGCCGCATGGTCGCGCCGCCGACGTATTTGTCGATATGGTTGGCGTCCTCGAGCTCTCGGGTCTCGTCCTCGTCCCAGTAGACCAGGAAATTCTGCGAGCCCGGCGCCGCGGCGAGGTTGGCGTTGGTGGTCGCCGAATACAGCCGCCCTCCCGTGCTGGAGGCCCACATCTCCGCCCCCGGATTGGCGGCGTCGACATCGTCGGCCACGCAACGGCCCGTGTCGGCGCCGTTGATCGGACCCTCCTGGAGGATGGCGCAGGTGCGCGCATCGCGGACGTGATAGGCGGGGTGCGCGCCGTCCTCGTTGCACATGAAGAACTCCAGGCCCGGGCGCGAGGGGATCAGATCGCCCACGTGTTGCGCATCGCCATGATCGTAGCCGGTCGAGCAGAGCGCCGCCCCGTCGTTGTCGACGGCCATCGCGCCGTACATGATCTCCTGCCCCGGATCATCGTCGACGTTGGCGACCGTCATGCTGTGAGCACCCTGGCCCGTGTAGGGGTGGCCCGCCCCGTCGTTGGGCGTGACGTTGCTGTCGAATTTCCAGAGCTGCGAGAGCTGCCCGCCGCGCCAGTTCCAGGCCGTGAGCGTGGTGCGCGTGTAGTAGCCGCGCGCCATGATGAAGCTGGGCAGGCCGGTGTCATCGAGGAAAGCGGCCGAGGACAGGAAGCGGTCCACGCGATTGCCGTAGTTGTCGCCCCACGAGTTCACCGTGCCTCGCGCTTGATCGAAATTGACGGTGGCGAGCTCGGCGCCCGTCTGCCCGTCGAAGACCGTCAGGTATTCCGGGCCGCTCAGGATGCGCCCGGTGTTGTTTCGGTAGACCTGGCTGTCATCGTCGCTCGCCGCCGGGCCGAGGTGCAGCAGCTGCCCGGTGCCGTCGCGCGTTCCCGGCGCTGTCTTCACCGCCATCTCCGCCTTGCCGTCCCCGTCGAAGTCGAACACGACAAACTGCGTGTAGTGGGCGCCGGCGCGGATGTTCGGCCCCAGATCGATGCGCCAGAGCCGCGTGCCGTCCACCTTGTAGGCGTCGATCAGCGCGTCGCCGGTGCAGCCGTCCTGGGAGTTGTCCTTGGCGTTGGACGGATCCCACTTGAGGAAGATCTCGTAGACGCCGTCCCCGTCCACGTCTCCGGGGCTCCCGTCGTTGGCGCTATAGGTGTAGGCCTCGTTCGGCGTCGGACAGGAGGCGGGCGTGTTGCCGCCCGCCGGCACCTGCAGCGGCACGCGCAGGAACTGCTGAGGCAAGACCCCGACCGTCTCCGACTCCGGGCCCTCGATGCCGCCGATCACCGGGCGCACGCTGTACTTCGAGCTGGCGTTGCCGGCGGTATCGCGGAAATTGGTGCTGTCGGTCACGTCTGCGATCTGGGCGCCGTCGCGATACAGGTGGTAGGAGACGTTGGCTGGGTTGTCGCGATCGTACTCGAAACCGTACATGCGCCAGCCGACGTAGACGCCGCCGTTCACCTGCACGGCGACGACGCCGCGGCTGAGCCGTTCGAGCTTGTAGAAACCGCCGCCGCCGCTCGCGCCCGGCATCTCCGGCAGCGTCGGAGGCTGCATCATCGCGCCCCCGCCCGGCGTCGGCTCGCCCTGACTGACGCCCCCGATGTTGGGATTGCCCTCGCTGCTGCTCTGGGCCGGGTTGGCCATGGCCATGCCGCCGGGCTCGCCGGAGCCGGGCTCGGGCTGAGCACTGGGCGAGCCAGGGTCCATCGAACCCGACGGGGCGCCGTTGCTCGTGCCGCCAGGGCCGTCGCTGCCGTGCCCGCAGGCGACCGCCAGGACGAAAGCCAGCCCGGACCTCCATGCACCGGCCGCAACCCCTCGCCCTGCTTGCCTCGCCATCATCAAAAAAGCTCCGCGTGCCACTCGAACGTTCCCCCCGCAGAATGCGGGTCCCGCAGGGCGCGCACAAGTGCCAGCTGCAGCGCGCGCACCCGGCCTTCTTCCGGCGGCGTGAGACTCTAGCCCGCCTCGAACGCAGCGCGGCGCCCGGTTTCATTTCGAGGCGCTCGCCCGGCGCTGGCGCCTCTTTTCTGCTCACGAGCGCGCCCGTGGCAGAAATGAGAGTCCGTGCCCGGCATCCCCGGGCGGCGCGCCCCGCAGCTCGAAAGTATCGACTTTCGACCCATTTCGCACGGCGTACACGCGGCGGAATCCGGGGTGAAACATGTGATCGGGGAGTTTTGGTGCAGCGGATTGGGGCCCTCGTCGGGGGCTCGAATCCCGCGCTTTCGAGCTGTCCGCTCCCACCCAGAGGAAAGAGATCGTGTCCTATCTGAGCCCCTCCGAGTTCGTGACCAAGATGGTCGATGCCGGCGAGTCGAAGGTCACCCTGTCGACACGCGATACTTTGATCCGCGCCTTCATGGGCGGAGCCCTGCTCGCGCTGGGCGCAGTCTTCGCCGTCACCGCCAGCCAGCAGACGGGCGTGCCGCTGATCGGCGCGATCTTGTTCCCGCTGGGCTTCTGCACCCTGTACCTGCTCGGCTACGACCTGTTGACGGGCGTGTTCGTGCTCTCGCCGCTGGCCTGGGTCGACCGCCGCCCGGGCGTGACGCTCAAGGGCGTGCTGCGCAACTGGGGGCTGGTGTTCACCGGCAACTTCCTCGGCGCGCTGACGGTGGCCGTGCTGATGGGGATCGTCTTCACCTTCGGGTTCTCGACGGAGCCGAGCCCGGTCGGCAAGGTGATCGCCGGCATCGGCGAGGCGCGCACCCTGGGCTACAAGTCGCACGGAGCGGCGGGCATGCTGACGCTGTTCGTGCGCGGCGTGCTCTGCAACTGGATGGTCTCGACCGGGGTGATCGGCGCCATGGTCTCGACCACCGTCGGCGGCAAGGTCCTCGCCATGTGGATGCCCATCACGCTCTTCTTCGGCATGGCGTTCGAGCACTCCGTGGTGAACATGTTCCTGTTCCCCTCTGGGCTGATGATGGGCGGCAACTTCAGCGTCGGGGACTACATCGTCTGGAACGAGCTCCCGACGGTGCTCGGCAATCTGGCGGGCGGCATCACCTTTTCGGGGCTGACGCTGTACACGACGCACCTGAAGACGGCGCCCCGCCGGGTGCTCGCCGAAGCCGGCATCGACGAGTCCGGCATCAGTCCGCGCGCCAAGCAGGGCCGCAGCGCAGCCTGAGCTCGACGCGCCCGCCAGGGGGGAAGCGGGCCCGCCGCATCAGCCGAAGCGACCGCTCTCCAGTCCATCGTGGATGGCCAGCAGCGCCGAGCGCAGCTCCGCCATCGGCTTCTCCCCGATCCCCTGGGCGAGCTCGCGCTCCAGCTCGCCCAGCGTGGCCAGCCCCTCGAAGAAGCCCGCGCGCCCGCGCGCCGTGAAGCGCACGCGGCGCGCCCGCGCGTCCTCCGGGTCCGGCACGCGCTCCACTACCCCGAAGGACTCGAGCTCGTCGACCAGCTGGGTCACGGCCTGCTTGGAGACGCCGAGCCGCTCGGCGAGGTCGGACATGCGCGTGCCGTCCAGATCGATATGCGGCAGCAGCTGGGTGTGGGAACGCCGCAAGCGCTGGCCGCGCAGCATGCCCAGGCGCGCCAGGGCCCGCTCGTCCAGCAAGCGAGCCACCTTGAACAGCACCTGCAGGGTGCTGGCGCGCTTTTCCGCATCCAGCTGCGCGCGGAATTCCCCGGGCGCCGCGTCGGGAGCCGAGCCCCCCGTTCGCGGCCTTTGGCCGGACTGCCGTGTCTGACGGACCATTAGTTCATCTCACTTGACTACTCAATTCAGTGTGCTTGACTATGTGATCAGAAAGGCTGGTTGTCCATGGAGCGCGGAGAGATCGCTACGTTCGATTACGCCCAGGTCATCGCGGGGCTGCCGGGCGGCTTCCACTTTCCCGCTCGCATGACCGCGGTCCAGCTACGACCGGGCGAGCTCGCGCTGATCTCGCCGATCCCGATCGACGATGCGCTCGCGCGTCGCATCGCCGAGCTGGGTCAGGTCAGCTATCTGCTGGCGCCGAATCTGCACCATCACTTGTATCTGGCCGCGGCCAGCGCGCGCTATCCGGGGGCCGCCGTGCTCGCTCCCCCCGGTCTCGCCAGCAAGCGGCCGGAGCTGCGCATCAGCGGCACGCTCGATCGCGAGCTGCCCCCGGCACTGCGCGGCGCGCTGGAGGTCATTCGCCTGGAGGGAGCGCCCGCCGTCGACGAGTTTGCGTTCTATCACCGTGCGACGGCCACGCTCGTGGTCACCGATCTGGTCTTCAATATCCTGCAGCCCCGCGGCTTCTGGGCGCACCTGATCCTGTGGATCACCGGCTGCCATGGGCAGCTGGCCGCTACCCGCACCTGGCGTCTGCTGGTCAAGGACCGGCCCGCCCTGGCTCGCAGCCTTCAGCGCCTGCTGGAGCTGCCGCTGCGCACGCTGGTCATGGCGCACGGCGAGATCGTGCGGGACGATGCCCACGCCCGGCTGCGCGAGGCGCTGCGCCGCTGGCTGCCCGCGCCTGCGGCGCTGCCGCTGCGCGCGTAGCCGCGCGCAAGACCGACGCTCAGCCCAGGCCCGTGTGCCGCGCCACGACCAGCGTGATGTCATCCGCCTGCGACTGCATCCAGCCGCCAACCTCACGGCGGATGCGCTCGCAGATGGTCTGCACGGGCAGCTCTCCCGCGGCGGCGAGCGCGAGCATCAGCCGCTCGATGCCGTACATCTCCCCGCACGCGGAGAGCGCTTCCACGACGCCATCCGTGTGTAACAGCAGCACGTCGCCCGGCTGGAGCCGAGCCTCTCGCTCCTCGAGGTCCGCCTCCAGCACGTCAGGCGAGATGCCGGCCCAGATGCCGCTGGTGTGCACGCGCTCGACCCTGCCCGTCGCCTTGCGGTAGACGATCAGGTCCTCGTGCGCGCCCGCGAAGCGTAGCAGCCCGGAGGACGAGTAGCGGATCAGGCACAGCGTGGCGTGCTCCTCCTGCCGCATGCGCTGGCGAATGTTCTCGCTGAGAATGCTGTTCAGTGTACGCCAGGCCTGGCCCGGCTGGAGTTCCGGTCGATCGTGAACGCTGGCCGCCACGATCGACTGGATCATCAGCATCACGACGCCTGCTGGTAGACCGTGCCCCGCCACGTCTCCGATGCCGATCCAGCAGCCGTCCTGCGCCGGCAGGATGTCGAAGTAGTCGCCGCCGACCTCGCTGGCGGGTTGCATCGAGGTGGCCAGCTCCAGGCCCGGCACGCTGGGCTCGCGAGGCAAGATCGCCGTCTGGATGCGCGCGGCGATCTCCAGCTCCTGGTGCATGCGAGCGCGCTCCGCCCGTTCGCGGCGCGTGACCTCGGCGACCAGCGCTTCGGAGAGCTGGGTCGCCTTGAGCGAGCTGCTGATCAACTCGCCCAGCGTCTTCAGGAGCGAGCCATTGTAGGACTCGAGCTCCTGGCAGCAATAGCCGAGAATCTCCTCGCGGATGAACAGCGCGTGCGTGACCAAGCTGCTCCGTTCGCCGTGGCGCCAGGCGCGCGGAACGATCTCGCTCGTGCGAAACGGCACGCCGCCTTTCGGCAGCTCCAGGGCGGCGCCCCGATCGAATGCGTAGATCAGTCGGCTCTCTCCGTCCGCTCCGCCATCGCCCGCGACCACATGGAAGCGAGGGATGCGGAAGCAGCGCAGATGCTCGGTCAGAACTCGCCACAGCGCCGGCAGATCGAGCGCGGCGCGGGCCTCTCGGCTCGCGTCCTCCAGCCGCAGCAGCAGATCTTCTCGCTCCACCAGCAGCCGCGCCTGCGCGAACTCGGCGCGCTCGCCGATCGCAACGTAAGCCCGGCCGAAGAGCGCTTCGGCGCGCGTGGCGAGCTTCCGATCGCGCTGCAGATACGGCAGGCTCTGCTCGCGCAAGCGCGCCACCACATGATGCCAGCTGGTGATGTTGCCGTGCTGCGCCGTGGCCGAGATCAGCTCCGACAGGCAATTCAAGAAGGCGTGCTCGCTGACGCTATCCAGATCGCACAACAAGGCGTCGATCAGCTGTTCCGCCCAGCTCGGCGGCAGGCCCGCGGCCAGCGCCGCGCCCTGATCGGCCAGAACCTCGGCGATGCGAGCGCGCGCGTCCGCCAGCACCGCGCCCTCGGCCGCGACCGGCGCGAGCGACGTGCGCAGGCCCGAGACATGCCCGAAGCAGCCGCAGGAGCGGCGGATCTGCGGCGCCGTCGGCACGGCCACGTGGCGCTGCGCTCGCTCGTCGTGCAAGAGCCCATCGATCACGCCGACCGCTTCCACCGCCAGCAAGTGCGGAAGCTGCCGGATGGTCGTGAGCGGCGGTGAATTGAACTTCGCTCGATCGATGTCGTCGAAGCCGACCAGCGACACCTCCTCCGGCACGCGGACGCCGCGAGCTTGCAGCACCTCGAGCGCGCCCAGCGCCATCCAATCGTTGGCGGCCACGATCGCGTCGCACGCAGGCGCGCCGGCGCGGCACCAGCCCTCGGCTGCTTCGCGCCCGGCTTCCGCGCGGTAATCTCCGTCGAACATCAACGCCGGGTCAGGCTCCCTGCCGGCCGCGCGCAGGGCGCGCTCGAAGCCTCGCCGGCGCTGCTCCGATTCGACGCCCCTGCCGCCGATGAACGCGATACGCGTGCGCCCGTGCGCCTCGATCAGGTGGCGGGTCATATGCTCCACCCCGCCCTCGTTGTCGATGCACACCGATGGCGCATCCCCGTGGCGGGCGCCGATGATACAGCTGGGCAGCGCCAGAAAGCGCTCCAGCAGCTCGCGAACCGGCGCCGACTCCAGCGGGGCGCCCCAGGTACCCGGGACGAGGATGGCCGCGTCCAGATCGCGGATGGCGGCCAGTCGATAGCTGTAGCTGCGCGGATCGGCCCAGCCCAGGCTGCCGCCGGCCAGGCACACCAGGTCCAGCCCGCGCCGGGCGCATTCATCGTGCGCGCCGGAGATGATGTCCGCCTGATAGGCGTACGCGCCACCGACCAGGAACAGGCCGACGCGCGGGCGCGGCCGTGACTTGGGCTGGGTCATCCGCTCAGTGCTCGGCCACGCGGGGCGCCGGCGGCGGGAGTGGCTCTTGTACGATCAGGGTGAGTTCGTCACCGCTGATCTGATAGTTGAACGAGAGGCCCTCGGCGCGGATGCGCGCCAGGCCCAGACCGGACACCCCTTCCAGCGGCGCCGTCTCTTCGATCAGCCGATCGTAGAGCTGGACCGGGTCTACCGCGTCTTGCAACTCCTTTAGCCGCTTCTCCACCTCGACCAGCCGATCGCGAGAGGTCTGATTCCTGGTGCGCAGAGTGAGCAAGCGGGACCCCTCGCCCTCCGTCAGCTCGATCTCCAGCATCGCTCGAGAGCTGGTCGAGTACTTGGCGATGTTCTCCGTCAGCTCGTGAGCCGCCATGTGGAAGCGCGTGGTGACGTCGAGGTCGCGCAAGCCGGTGCGGCAGAAGTCGCTCACCAGGCGCGCGATCCCCGAAACCAGGGACGGCGTCGGGCAAAAGGCCAGCTGCACGAACAACGCGCGCTGCGGCGGGCCGCTCGATTCCCCGGAACCATCAGCCATTGCGTCCCCCATTCACCTGGCCCGAAGCCGCGCTCGCGCCCGAGCTCTTACTGGCCCCGATCTGATCCAGAAACACGACCGCGGGCGCCAGGCGCTGCAGCGGTTCGAGCCCCCGCTGTTGCCAGCGCTGGTTCGGGTTGTACTGAATGCGAATCTGATACGGCTTGCCACTGGTCCGGACCTTGTAGATCCAGGACACGAACGCCTTGAGACAGGACGAGTTCATGAAATACAGCTCGCCCAGATCCACGACGACGGACCTGACGGAAGCGTCCACGAGCTCTTCGTGCAACTGCTTCAGGGTTCGATCCAGCGGTGCAACGACTTCGCCGTCGCCGTTGCCGCTGAGCCTCACCACGGGAACTGCGCCCGTGTCCGCCAGGACCAGGGCAAAGCCTTCAGTGCGGATGCCGAGCGAACGAAGCATGTCGCTCAAATTTAGCGCAACGAGCGGCTGGAGCCATGCTCTCCAGGGTGATGCGTTGGCTCGACGAGCGCTTTGCTGCTGCGCCCATGAGCGCGACCCTGGCGCGCAGCGCGAGGATATCCGACATGCACCGCAGGCGTCTCTTCTTTCCGTCTACGAGCGCGCGCTCGACCTGGCGCACACGCTGCGACGGATCCGGACAAGTGGCGTCATGGGTCCCGACGCAACCAGCGCAGACCCGAAGCGCCCGAGAAGCAGCGCGCGCGCTCGACGCGGAAGCGCAACAGATGGCCGCTGATCGGCGAGGCGGAGGCGGAGGTGCGGACCGAGCAGACGGAGCCGCGCGGGCTGCTCACGGTCGCCGCCCCGCGCTACCTGGCCGGCGCGGCGTCCCCGCCCACCCCCGGGACCTGCGCGCGCACAACTGCATCGTCTCTTCCGGCCGCAGCCCCTGGTCGTTCCAGATCGACGGCCAGGTGATGCCCGTGGCCGCGCAGGGCAACCTGCGCGTGAATCAGGCCGCCGTGGCGTCGTCTATCCGGAGGCGCGGCTGCTGCCGGCACGCACGCGGGTCTTCGTGGGCTCCTTGCTGCGGCACATCCAGGCCGAGCAAGGCGCCTGGCAGGCGAACGCCTCACGTCACGGCGGCGCGCGGCGCACGCGCCGGTCGGCTCGCGCAGGGCGCCGCGGGCGCTCAGCAGGGTTCGGCGCTTCGGCAGCGGAGCCCGCACCCGCTCGCTGCTGCTCCAGAACCGGGCCCAGCGCGCGCGCTCGATCGACAGCCTGCACCTCGACGAAAGCGATGACGACGCGGTCGTACAGCTCCGGTTCTGAGAGCGAGGGCTCCGTGCTCGTGCTAGCTAGCACGAGCACATGGACGACCTTCCCCCCATCTCGGGCGCCGAAGCCGAAATCTCACGAGCGCGCGCGGCGCGTCCCGAGCCGGCGCGACGGTCTGACAGCCAGCGCATCCGCAGCGCCGCAGCCATCGCCCTGCACATGCACCAGCCGTTACTGCCCGGAGGGTTACCCGGCGGAGAGGAGCTGCGCAGCGCGCGCCTGATCGGCAATCTGGAGTACATGCTGCAGCACCCGGAGCAGCAGGACGCGCACAACGCCAGCGTGTTTCACTCCTGCTACCGGCGCATCGCCGAGTTCGTGGTACAGCTGCTGGAAGAGGGGCGCGAGCCGCGCGTCATGCTCGACTATTCTGGCACGCTGTTCGAGGGCCTGCGGCGCATGGGCGCACAGGACGTTTTCGAGCAGCTGGCGCGCGTCACGCGCCCCGGGCCCTATCAGCACGCCGTGGAGTGGCTGGGCTCCGCCTGGGGCCACGCCGTGGCGCCCTCCACGCCAGTGCAAGACTACCGCCGCCACGTGCTGGCCTGGCAGCAACACTTCGCCGACCTGTTTGGCCTCGAAGCCCTCAGCCGCGTGCGCGGCTTCTCCCCGGCCGAGATGGCGCTGCCCAACCATCCCGACGTCGCCTACCAGTTCGTGAAGACCCTGCGCGATGCGGGCTACGAGTGGATCCTGGTGCAGGAGCACACCGTGGAGCAGCCCGGCAGCGGCGCCGCTCCGAGCCAGCGCCACCTGCCCCAGCGGCTCGTCTGCACCAGCTCGCGCGGTGAGAGCGCCAGCATCATCGCCATCATCAAGACCCAGGGCAGCGACACCAAGCTGGTCGGGCAGATGCAGCCGTACTACGAGGCCAAGGGCCTGGCGCGCAGCGCTGCCCTCGGTCCGAGCGTGCCGCAGCTGGTGACACAGATCGCCGACGGAGAGAACGGCGGCGTGATGATGAACGAATTCCCGAGCAAGTACTTCGAGGTGGCGCGTGAAGCCAGCGGCTCCGAGACGCCGCTGCTGAACGTCGGCGAGTACCTCCAGCTGCTGCGCTCCGCCGGCGTCGATCTCGAGCGCCTGCCGGCGCTGCAGCCGCGCTGGCAGCAGCGCATCTGGGAGCGCTGCGAGCCCGGCGCTGGCCCGGAGCGCCTGCGCGCCGTGCTCAGCGAGCTGGAGCGCGAAGGCAACGGCTTCCACGTCGAAGGAGGCAGCTGGACCAGCGACATCTCCTGGGTCAAAGGTTATGAAGGCTTGCTCGACGACATGCAGCGCGCGAGCGCGCTGTTTCACGAGAAAGCCACGCTGTCCGGCGTCTCGAGCAACGACCCGCGCTACCGCAACGCGCTGTTCCACCTGCTCTGCTCCCAGACCAGCTGCTACCGCTACTGGGGTCAGGGGCGCTGGACCGACTACGGGCGCGAGCTCTGCCGGCGCACGAGCGAGATCCTGAAGTACGATTTCTGAGCGCCGTCCGGCAGATGCCCACCTCACCCGCTCGCGCTCCCCGGTCGTTTCGCTCGCAGGTCGCCGCCACGCGCCAGCTCTGGTCCTATGCGCTGCGCACGCTGCGGCTGGTGGCGGCGTCGTCGCCGGCGCCGGTCGTCCTGCTGGTGCTGTTCACGCTGCTCGGCGCGCTGGCTCCGATCCTGGTCGCTTTTGCGGGCAAGCGCATCATCGACGGAGTGGTGGCGGCGGACGAGGCGCTGACCGTGCGCTGGGTGCTGCTGGAGCTCGCCAGCGTGCTCGCGCTGGGGCTGGGGCTGCGAGGTCTCGGGTTGGTACGCTCGATCCTGGGCGCGCGGCTGGGCACCGATGTGAACGTGCAGATCCTGTCCAAGGCCCAGAGCCTGGACCTGGAGTTCTTCGAGAACGCCGAGTTTTACGACAAGCTGACCCGCGCGAGGCGCGAGGCCTCTTCGCGGCCGGTGGCGCTGGTGTCCGATGCGTTTCAGGTCGTGCAAAACGCGCTGACCCTGGCCGGCTATGCCGCGGTGCTCACTCGCTTCAGCGGCTGGCTGGTGCTGGGCTTGCTGATCGCCACGGTG
>DASTRX010000073.1:0-2750 GCA_035760985.1 Polyangiaceae bacterium | reverse complement strand
GGCGTGCTCGCCATCTGGAACCTCGAGACGGCCCTCCCCGAGCACGTACTCGGCGCAGCCAGCGGACAGATCCGCTCCGTCGAATTCTCGCGCGACGGGGCGCAGCTCCTCTCCAGCGACAGCGAAGGACAGGCGACCCTTTGGGACCTCATGACCGGCGAGCCGCTGAGACGCTTCGTGGCGGCGGCGCCCCTCAACGACGCCGTGCTCGACCCCGATCATGGACGAGTCCTGCTCGGCACCCGCAGCGGCGTGCTGGAGGTATGGAGCGCGGCGGGCCAACGCCAGCGCACCGTACCGGCGCACACCGAGTGGATCATGGACCTTGCCATCCATGCGCCCTCCAACCAACTCGCGACTGCTGCCGGCGACGGCAAAGTGGCGCTCTGGTCCCTGGACACCCTCCAACAACGCTGGAGCGCCCCAGCGCACGAAGGCCGCGCGCTGAGCCTCGACTTCAGCCCCGACGGACGCCTGCTGGCCAGCGCCGGCGAGGACGGCCTCGTGCAACTCTGGGGAACGGCCAAAGGCGAGGCCCGGGCCCGCCTGCTCCACCACCACGGCGCCGCCCGCAGCGTCCGATTCTCCCCGGACGGACGATTCCTCGCCTCCGGCGGCGACGACGGCAGCGTCCGCCTCTGGGACCTGAGCCGACTCGACGAAACCGGCGAACGGCTGCTGGACAGCGCTCAGCGCGCGACAGGCCTCCTCTCGAACGGCTCGCGCCTGGAGCTCAGCCAGCCCTGAAAACAAACCCCTCGCGAAGAATGGGATTGGGGCAAGCGGGCGCTGCGCGAACCGCACGGCACCAAGCCCACTGAACGCGTCGAGCTCCCCGGCATCGAACAGCGCGAGCGTCGTACCGTCGCGCCGATCGAGAGCGGCGCGAAGCCGGAACGTCGTGCCCACCGCATCGATCACACTCGTGATGCGCACACGCCGCCATTGCGGGTCCGCGAGAAAACGCTCGATCATCGCCGCCAGCTCGGAACGACCCCGCGTTTCCCCGCTGCGCTGGACGATACGGCCCTCGGCGGCGAAGCAAGCCTCGAGCAGCGCGGCGCGGGTCACCGGATCGCGCTCGCTCCAGGCGCGGATGTAGTTCTCGACGGCGACGTGAACGGGGCTGCGCATTGCGGGAGCATACTGCTGCGGTGGGAGATGCACGATCGCGGGGAGTGGGCTCGAGCTCATCAGGGGCGTGAATGACGTTGCGATGGTGGCCATCCTCCAGCGCAACGGCTCGAGCCCACCGAGCGACTGTCGCCCGGTGGGCACATTCTGGAGCCGCGTGGATGACGCAGAGTCGAGCTCCATCCAAGCCCTGTCTTTGGCGCAGGGGTGGTCAGCGATCGAGAGGACTCTTCACGCCCATTGGCCCGCGGCTGAGCACATGAGTGTAGACCATCGTCGTGCGCAGATCCTGGTGCCCGAGAAGCTTCTGAATCGTCCGGATATCGTAGCCGGCTTCCAGCAGGTGCGTTGCGAACGAGTGCCGGAACGTGTGGCAGCTGACGGGCTTGCTGAGGCCGGCGGCATGGGCTGCCGCTCGCACGGCGCGTTGCAGTGCGGTCTCGTGGATGTGATGCCGCCGCTGCTCGCCCGACGTGGTATCGACGTAGCGCCGGGTGGCGGGGAAGACCCATTGCCAGGGCCATTCGCGGCTGGCGTTGGGGAATTTGGTGCGGAGTGCGCCGGGCAGTTGCACGTAACCTGCTCCTTGATCCAGATCGAGCTGATGCCGTGCTCGCGTCTTGACCAGGTGCGCTTGAAGCGGCGCGAGCAGCGTCTGCGGCAACAGCGTAGCGCGGTCCTTCTGGCCCTTACCACGCCGCACGAGCAGCTGCCCGCTGCCAAAATCCAGATCCTTCACGCGCAGGCTCGCGCATTCCAGCAGCCGCAGGCCCGAGCCATAGAGCAGAGAGGCCATCATCTTCCAGACGCCGTCCAGCTCGACGAGGACGCAGTCCACCTCCGCGCGAGTCATCACCACGGGCAAGCGCGCAGGGCGTTTGGCGCGTACGATCTCCCCCACCGAACCCAGAGGTTGATCCAAGACATGGGCGTAAAGAAAGATCAGTGCTGCGAGTGCCTGATTCTGCGTGGCAGCGCTCACGGCTCCCTGACCCGCCAGATCGGAGAGAAACGCGGACACCTCCGCTGCGCCCATGGAACGCGGGTGACGAAGATTGTAGAATGACACAAATCGCCGCACCCAACCGACGTATGCTTCGATGGTTTTGGGGCTGTAGTGGCGGAGTTGCAGCGCGCTGTGCACAGTTTGGAGGAATGGATGGCGCTCGTCGAGAACCGGCGGCGAGGACATGAGGCCCACCGAGCATGCGGCGTGCCAACGCCTCATTGTGCTCCCACGGGCGCGCGGGCGGTCGAGTTCGCCGCGCAACCGCGTCCTGACGGGGCCCGCCTGGCTACCTTTTCGCGTGCGAAAAGGCGGCATCGTGGATGGCATCGCCAGGCGACTGCCATGTCGTCGTGCAAGGTTAAGGCGCGCTTCACGGACGAGACGAGAAAACGGCCTATGGCGGGCGTGAAGTGCTGCGGAGGTGGGGCGCTTCTTGCGCTGAAGTGGGAGAATTCGCTTCCAAACATGGGCGTTTGCGGCCTAACGCCGGTGATAGCGGGATTAGAGGGAGCCAGATAACGCGATGCCGGGAAGTGCGGATTGGGGGAGGCGGCGTGCAGGGATTGGGGCCGTGGGGTTCGCGTGGATTGCGGAGGGGCGTGCGGCA
>DASTRX010000072.1:0-32823 GCA_035760985.1 Polyangiaceae bacterium | reverse complement strand
GATGCCACGCGCCAGACCCGCCTTCTCCTGAACGCGAAGTAGCGCCGCGGTCAGCGTCGTCTTGCCGTGATCGATGTGACCGATCGTTCCGACGTTTACGTGTGGCTTCTTGCGTACGAACTTCTCTTTGGCCATGGTTCTCTCGCAGGTCTTTCTTCTTCAGGAGACTAAGCCGCGGCGCTTCGCAGAACGCCGCAAGCGGATGAGACACTCTTCGAGCCCACCATCAGGATTGAACTGATGACCTCGTCCTTACCAAGGACGTGCTCTACCAACTGAGCTAGGTGGGCGGGAGAGACCCGCGGGGTGTTCCCGCGAGCATCGGACGGAACAAAACTTCCTTCCGGGAGGGCAGCACGCCCACCCGTCGGAACCGAAAATCCACTTGTGGGAAGGGCACAAAGCCCATCCCGCGGAACCGAAAATCCTCGTGGGTTGGAGCGCCCACGAGAAAGCAATCCTCGTGGGTTGGGGCGCCCACGAGAAAGCAACAGAGAGCGGGAGACGAGATTCGAACTCGCGACGTTCAGCTTGGAAGGCTGACGCTCTACCAACTGAGCTACTCCCGCGGAAATCAGGCTCGATGGCGAGCACAGACGCACCCCGTCCGCCGAGCGACTGGCGGGACGACGAGCCGACGCGTCTGACGATGACGTGCGCCGCACCAAACCTTCGAACTGACTACTCGGCATTACTTTCTGGGCTCGTCTGACTTCTCGGCGCTTCTCGGCGCTTCGCGAACCTCGGCCAGCGGTACGCTCAACTCCGCTGTCCTGAGTGCTGCATGCTGCTGATCGCTTGTGGAGGGTGTTGGATTCGAACCAACGAAGGCATAAGCCGGCAGGTTTACAGCCTGCTCCCATTGGCCACTCGGGAAACCCTCCAGGAAACCTTTCCACCGCATCCTCGTGTCACGCTGCCGTGAACACCGTGGATGAGCTGATTGAACTAGCTTTGCTCTAGCTGTGCCGAACCCGCATGTTTCGGGCTCGCGCCTCGCTCCGTTCGTGCTGTGCTTGGATTCGAGCTGGGGAGGGGACTTGAACCCCTAACCGCCTGTTTACAAAACAGGTGCTCTACCGATTGAGCTACACCAGCGAAAGTCGCCGGCAGGCCGGGATGAAACTTCGCGGCCCCACTCACGCCGCCGCAAAAACTGGGAGAAGCCGTTGGGCCTTTACTCGTCGCGCTCGTCGACACCACTGCTCTCGATCCGGCCGATGGCATCGGCCGAACCCTCGTACCCGGCAAGGCATCCTGCCGTTTCGAATGCCTTTCCCCCGTGACGAACCGCGCAGACACGAACGCACCCGTCCCGAGAGACGGGCACTGGTAGCCCCCGGCTCCAGCACTGTCAAGCACAATTCATACCGATGCTGGCGGCTGCCCAGCTCGATTCCCGAAGCCGCCCAGCTCGATTCCCGAAGCCGCCCAGCTTGGACTCCCGACGCTGCCAGCGCGCGCCCCGACGGACCGGATTTCGGACGTCTTCGCCGCCCGGTTACATAGCCAACTGCAACCTCGGGAGGGCGCCTCCGTTTTAGCGGGCCGGAATAGGTAGCATCTGTTCAGCAAACGGTCCAGTAGTTTGCACGGCTGGGGCTCCTGGGCCTGCCACGGTCAGGGCGCGCCCCGCGACGCCAGATCGTCGAGCGCGCGCTGCAGCTCCTCCCGCGAGAAGGGCAGCTGCTGGAGCGCGCGCTCCTCCGCGCGCCGGGCCTCGTCGAGCTGATGCTGAGCCTGCTCGGTGCGCCACACCCACTCGGATTGCTCGCCCGTGCGCTGGGCCATCGCCAGGGTGTGCTCCAGCATGCTCGACGCCTTGTTGAGCAGCACGGAATACCGGAGCCGCATCGCGCCCTCGAACAGCTGCTGCTCACGCGGCGTCCCCACCCGCGGCGGGGGGATCTGCATCAGCTCCTCGTGCAAGCGCTCGTACAGCTCGCCCACGCGGTAGCCGGCCATGGTGGACCAGTGGGCATCGTAGGCGCGCATGCTGTCCGAGTACGCGCTCTGCGCCTGCAGCAGCAACTCGCAACGGCGCTCCAGTCGAGCAGAGAACTCCTTCACGTCCGGGCTCAGCCGAGCCTGCTCGGCGCGGTGCCGCCGCGCCTCCCCCAGCGCAAAGTAGAGCTGCGCGAGATCCTTCGGAATGCGCCCCGCGCGGTCGAGCTCCAGGAGATCGACCACCTCCATCCCCTTGGCGATGAAATACTCCGCTTCCGACTGCCTGCCGTCCGCGAGCAGCGCGAGACCCCGAGCCGCATAGGCGACGAGCAGCCCGCTCGGTCCAGCTCCGGGGTAACGCTCGAGGTAGGTGCGCGCGCTCTCCCCCGCCTGGGCCCAGGCGTCCTGGTGCAAGCGCACCCGCATGCCGCGCAGCAACGCTTCCGCTGCCAGGCCCGCGCTGGGAAGCCGGCGAGCGAGCTGTTCGAAGCGCTCAGCGGCGCCGTCCAGATCGCCGCTCGCTTCATGGGCCAGCGCTCCCTGGAACAGCGCCCGCTCCAGCCACGGACCTTCGCTCTCCTGTTCCACGATGCGGTCGAAGGTGCGCGCGGCCGCCGCCGGGTCGCCCTGGCGCAAGCTCGTCTGACCAGCAGCGAACAGCTCCGAGACATCCACAGCGCCTTCGGGCGTCACGATCGTCGTGGCGATCCGCAGCGGAGCCGCGGCCTTTACCACTCGCGTGCTGATTGGCTGCGCTGGCGGCGCCGCAGGCGCTGGCGCCGCGCCAGCGCAGCCAATCAGCAGCAGCGTTAATCCGTATGAGATGCTCGACGACAGCCTGGATCGAGCATTGCAATGCTGCAGCTCGGCGCGGGATGCCGAAGGATTTCCTGGAAGAGGCAGCTGGGTCAGGCCTGACGTTGAGGCTCGACGCGAAGGCTCGACCGGCGCTGCGCCGAGAAATAACGCAGCCAAGCGCCGTTGACTCATCGACGTCTCTTTCTTTATCAAGGAATGGTCGGGGGGCTTCACGATCGAGCAACAATCGGCAAACGAGGTGGCTGCTGCCTTGTAGCGCGCTGCAACACAGCGGGCTGGCAGGGAGCCGCACACGCCGTTGGGAACACGCAGGTAACGGTAGACATGCCTGCGCGACTAGAGCGACGCGCAGAGAAAAACAAAGGCCCAGAACGCAGCAAACCCAAGCGTAGGGAAAGGTGAGGTTAGGTATGGCGGAACGTCAGGCGTTGAACATCGAGACACTGGAACACGAGCATCGGGGGCTGTCGGCAAGGCTCAACGCCCTGATGCGGCATGCTCACCTGACTCCGCTGGAAGAACAGACCGTTCGCGAGCTCAAGAAGAAGAAGCTCGACGCAAAGGACCGTATCGCGGCGCTGCGCCGCATGATTCGCGCTTGAGCCAGCGCTGCCGCCGCGAGCTGCCGCTCACCGGAGCGGTGACGGCAGCGGCGCGGGCGCGGATGACTCGCCCGCCGGCGGCGCGGCTTCGGAGCTTCCGCCGGTGGAAGGCTCGCCGGACCCCTCCCCACTCGGAGTCTCGACGGGCGGCGGCTCCGTCGGCGGCTCGACACCGGGCGCCTCCGTCGGCGGCTCGACACCCGGCGCCTCCGTCGGCGACTCGACACCCGGCGCCTCGATGGACTGCACGGAATCGGCGTTACCGACCGGCAGACCCCACGACTCGCGCTCCAGATCGGCGAGCGCTCCATCGAGCCGGGGCAGCCATGTGCTGTCCAAGGCGCCCGGACGCCGTTGTTCGGCCACCTTGGCCAGCGCCAGCCAGTGACGTGCCTCGGCGTGAAAACCGAGTCGATAGTCGGTCATGCCGCGCAGATAGGCGTAGCGCGCAAAATCGCTCGGGCTGAGCTCGCGCTGTCGCCGCTCCAGCGACCGCCAGAGCGAGAGCGCACGCTCATACTGGTTGTCCTCGTAGTACCCTTGACCACGCAGCAGCGCGGCGCGCTCTCCGTTGCAGGCGCCGGCCAACGACAGGACCAGCACCATCTGCGGCAGGGCGGACCAGCGCATCTCTCTGCTCTACGGATGTGCTTCGATGCGGCGGTAGCGCAGCCGCGTCACCGGCAAACCGCTGGCGATCACCCGGCGCTCGCGCGGGCTGCGCGCCCCGTACGGGTTCTCGGCGAGCAGCGCCGAACCCGCTTGGTCGCCGAACGGCGCAAATTCCGGCCGAGCCTCGATCGCTGCGCGATAGGCCTCCGCTGTGTCCTCGACGTCGGTCTGCACGAACAGCTCCCCGCCCGGACGCAGCAGGCGCACGAGCTCTCCCGCCACGCCGCCGCTCGCGAGGCGCCGCTTCGCATGCTTCTTCTTCCACCACGGGTCCGGGAAGTTCACGAACACGCGCGACAGCGTACCCGCCGCCAGGCGCGGCAACGCGAAGCGAATGTCCTCGGCGAACACGCGCCCTCGGTCCGCGAAGCCGAGCTCGTGCAGCCGCTGATCGACCAGGCTCGCCCATTTCAGCCGGATCTCCAGGCCCACGATGCGAACCTCCGGACTGTGGGCCAAGCGCTCGTACAAGAACCCTCCCCGCCCTGGACCGATCTCAAGCTCCAGGCCCGCACCCGCCTCCGGGGCAGGCGCCGTCAGGATTTGAGCCATGCCCAGGCCCTCGCCCGCCGGCAGGCGCGGAGCATTCGCGTACGGAGAAAACCGCCTTCGCCCTTCCTGGACCACTTCCGGTTGCGCGCACATCTGGGCAGCTACTAGCGCGTTTCCTTCGCCGGGGACACCCTGGCTGCCCCGGCGGGGGCCAGAAAATGGACGCGAGCGCCCCCTCGGCGCTAGCGTTTGCACGGTGCCCGCTTCAGACACGCCCGCTGCGCCCCTGCCAGGACAGACGCCGGCGGCCGCGAGTGCGCCCCCCGTTGCGGCGCCCATGTTTCCCACTGACCGCGTGCGCTGGACGCTGTTCACCGAGCTGTGGGGCTGGGCGCTGTTCATGCACCTGGCCAGCTTCGACAAGTGGCCGCACAGCCCGCTCGGCTGGGCGCTGATCGCCTGCGCCACGAGCCTCGTGCTGTGGCCCGCGCGCACGGAGTTGCTGGCGATCGCGGCGCTGATCGAGTTCCTGTTCATTCAGCAGGGCATGCCGGAGACCGCGAACCACCTGATGTTCGAGGGCTTCGTGTGTTTCACCTGGCTGTTCGCGCTCTCGCTGCAGGCCGGCGCCGCGCGCCTGCGCGCCGTGCCGTGGCGCCGCGTCTGGGATGGCGACGCGCAGGGGCGGCATCCGCTGCAGAGCTCGCTCCTGCCGCTGAGCGCCGCGTTCTTGATGCTGTACTGGCTGTCGGTGCTGCACAAGCTCAACTACGACTTCATCGATCCGGACGTGAGCTGCGCCTCGTACATGTACCGGCGCGTCTCCGATCTGCTGCCCTTCATGCCGCGCGCCCGCTGGGCGGAGCACCTCGCCATCTGGGGCACGCTGCTGGCGGAGGCGGCGGTGCCGGCGTTGCTGTTGCACCGCCGCACCTGGCGCTTCGGCCTGGTGGCGGTCCTCGCCTTCCACCTGTTACTGGGCTTCGATCCGACGCCCGGCATCTACAGCTTCACCGGCCTGCTCTACTCGCTCTTCATCCTGCTCTTGCCGGGTACCTTCGTCGACAGCGCCGGCGAACAGCTGGAGCGCCTGCGCGCGCGAGTCGGCCGCCGCAACCTGCTGTACGTGCGCAGCGCCGGCGCGCTGCTCTGGATCTCGATCCTGCTCTACAGCTCCACGCGCGACGATCGCTGGTCGTTCGGCGCGGGCTTTCCGGTGTTCCTGGTCTGGGCGCTGCTCGTGGCCGGCGCCTACCTGAGCACGCTGGCGCGCACGCCGGCGCTGGAGGTCAAGCCCGCGCCGCGCACGCCGATCTGGCTCTGGATGTTGCCCTGCCTGGTGCTGATCAGCGGCCTGAACCCCTACCTGGGCCTGCGCACGCAGCTCTCCTTCTCCATGTTCAGCAACCTGCGCACCGAAGGCGGTCGCTCGAACCACCTGTTCATGCCGCGGCTGATGACGCTGGAGCCGTACGAGGATGATCTGATCGAGATCATCGACAGCAACAACGCGAGCTTCCAGGCCCTGAAGGAGCAGCAGCTGCTCTTGCCGTATTTCGAGTTCAAGCACCGCGTGAACGACGACGAGTCGGATGATCTGCGCATCACCTATCTGCACCAGGGAGAGACGCGCCAGGTGACCTGCTTGCACCGCGAGTGTGACGACGCCGAGCTCGGTACGCCGCACTCGCGCCTGCGCCGGGCGTTCTTCTTCTTCCGCGAGGTCGACAAGGGCCCGAAGATGCGCTGCCGCCATTGACCGGCAGCACGGCACAGCTCAGGCCCGGTCCACTCCGTACAAACCCTGCCGCCGGATGAACTCCAGCACGGACGCCGGCACCACTTGCCGCAGTCGGGCATCGGCGTCCGCGTCGCCCTGCGCTGCGGCGCCGAGGTACGCGCGCACCTCGGTGGAGGAGACATCCGGCAGAATGCGCGCGCCTTCAAAGGCGGTGTGGGCTGCCCCCGGCCGCGGCAGAATCAGCGGAGGCGCGAGCCGCTCGATCTGCGCGTAAGCGTGCCACTGATGCAGCTCGCCGAGGATGTCAGAGCCGACGATCAAGCGCAGCTGCCAGTCCGCGTGCCGCGAGGAGAGCGCCTCGATCGTGCGCAAGGTGCGGCTGGGCGAGCCCAGCTCCTGCTCCAGGTCGCTCACCTCCACCCCCGGGATCCACTCGAAGGCCAGGCGCGCCATCGCCAGCCGCTCGGGAAATGGCGCCAGCGACTTGCCGAGCGCGTGGGCGAACACGGGCACCGCGACCACCCGCTCCACCAGGCCAGCGCTGAGCGCGTAGGCGATCGAGAGCACGTGGCCCACGTGCGGCGGGTTGAAGCTCCCACCGAACAGGCCCACCGTGATGCTCGCCACCTTCAGCCCCCGTCGGCGAGCGGCCCGAAGAGTGTCAGCCCTCCTGCGAGGAACGCCACGTCGAAGATCCACATGACCTTGAACCAGCCGAACAAGACCGCGAACGGCTGCCCCTCGAACAGGTCCCGCGTCGCACCCACGGCGGCCAGCAGCGTCGGCGAGAGCAGAGGGAAGAGCACGATGGCGAGCACCAGATCGCGCGCTGTCGTACGCACCGTCATCACTCCGAACAGCGCTCCCGCAGCCGCGATGCCCGGCGTGGCGCTGAGCGCAATGGCGAGCAGCATCGGGCCGTGACGCATGAGATCGACTCCGCCGGCGTCACCGGTCAACGCCACCACCGGCGAGCTGGAGGCGGGAGCGCTGAACAGCACCGCCGCGGTCGGAATGATCACGGCCTCGACCGCGAGCAAGAACACAAACATGCCGAGCGCCTTGCCCATGAAAATGGCGCTGTGCGCGAGCGGCGAGACCAAGATCCCGTCAAAGGCTTTCTCCTGCCGCTCCCGCTGCCAGGTACGGCTGAGCGAAAGCACCGACGCGAACGCCGTGGGCAGCCAGATCGCGCCGGCCGCCAGCTGCCCTTTCGCGAGATCACTGTCGTAGAAGGAGATCGATGACATGATCACGACCACGAAGCCGAAGAAGGCGCTGGTCGTGACCACTTCGCCGGTACGCAGCTCGATGGCGATGTCCTTCGCGAGGATCATGAGCGCCTGTTCAGCCCAGCTGACGCGACGGGCGACCGCCGCAACCGGGCGATGAGGCAGAGCGGCGACCGGACTGGGCGAAGACATCAGCCGAATATCCTAGTCCACGCCGCGGAATCTGGGATCCCGTTTCCGCGTCAGACTGTGGCAGAGTCGAAGCGCGCCGTCCCCGGCGCACGCCTCTCGGGGGAGTGGAGCAGCATGAAAGAGCGACGCATCGAGCACACCTACGACTGCAGCGCGGACGTGTTCTGGAGCAAAATCTTCCTGGACGACGCCTACAACCAGAAGCTGTTCCTGGAGGAGTTGCACTTCGAAAGCTGGCGCGTGCTCCGCCAGGAAGAGCGCGGCACGGAGGTGCAGCGGGTGATCGAGGCCGTGCCGCCCATGGGCGAGGTGCCCGGCGCCATCAAGAAGCTGCTCAGCGACGGCGCCGCCTACCAGGAGAGCGGCGTGCTCGATCGCCCGGCGCAGCGCTACCGGTTGCAGGTGACGCCCCGCTCGCTCGCCAGCAAGATGACCATCACGGGCGAAATGTTCACGACCCCGCTCGGGGAGCGCTCGTGCCGCCGCACCTATATCGCGCGGGTCGAAGCGCGCGTCTTCGGCGTGGGCGGCATGATCGAGGATCGCCTGCTGGCGGACATCGAGCGCAGCTACGCCAAGTCGGCGCTGTTCACCAACCGCTGGATCAAGGAGCACCAGCTGTAGGTGGCCCGCCAGGGCAGGCAGCGCCTCACCTGGGCGCAGGCCAGTACTTCAAAGATTTTTGGCCGGGCCTGCGCCGTACGGCGCCGCCCGTCGCCTCGGGGCACTGCTCTCGCAGCGCGACGGCTCAGGCCGAGGCGGCCTTCTGCTTGGCCTTCTTGGTGCGGGCGACGCGCTGGGTGCCCTTCGCCGGGGCGGCTTTCGCGCCCGATTTCGCCGAAGACTTGCTCAGCGAGTCATGCAGATCGAGCAGCCGGGGCAGCGGGTAGCCCGCGAGCCGGGACTTGTATCCCTCGTCGCCGGTGCGCTTGCCGAGCGTGAGCACCGCGCCGATCAGCTTGTCGCGGCTGCCGAACTGTTCCTTGGCGCGGCTCAGCGCCGCGTGCAGGCGCAGCAGCTTGCCGTTGCTGACCTTCGCCAGGCCCTTGTCGGCGCTGACGCGATCGAGCCAGAGCTCTGGGGTGGCCAGCGCTTGGACCGCGCTCACCAGCTTGGTCTTGCTCTCGAACTGACCTTTGACCCGCCCGAATGGACCCGATGGAGTCGAGGCACGGGAGGAAGACTGGGAGGAGGAGGTTGTCATGATCGAATGCTCCAGGCGGGGTCCGCGAGGGGGCGGGAAGCTAGCAACGCTCCTCGGCACGCGCAAGCGAGGACTTCACATCTCGGGCCTTCGGCCGCCGATTTGAAGGGCGGGCGGGCGCCAAGATACAAGATGGAGGTCTTCCCCGCGCCCTCCGCCAGCGCAGCCCCGCCCGCACACGCGCTCACGCCCCAAAAGCAGCTCGACCACTGCCCGCGGGGACACCGGCCGCGCGCCGTTGGGCGGGGTCTGCGGAGCGCGGAGTCTCGGGCAGGGGCAACCGGCGCCAGCGAGATTGCCGGGATCGCCGGGCCGCCGCAATGGACTACTGAGGACGCGCGTGTTAGGCGCCAGCACCGATGAGCTCGCTGGGCGTCTTGGCCGCGCCGCACTTCGAGCCGCTCGCGCTGCCCTCGCTGCAGCTGGAGCCGGTGTCGTGGACGCAGACCCTGCTGTCATACCCTCCGCTCAAGGCGCTGTTGCCGATCCCGATCCTGGCGGCGATCGCTCCGGTGCTGATCTGGTTCTTCAAAGACACCTGGCGGCAGCTCGACGAAGAGGCTCGCCTCTACCGGATCGAACACCAGGAGCGCGACCTGCGGCCAGCAGCCTGTCTGGTGATCGTCGCCGTGGTGCTGACGGTCCAGGAGTACTATGGAGGCCGCCAGTTCTTTCAGAGCACCCTGCGCCCCGAGCTCGAGATTCTCGCTGCGGGCTCGTGGAAATGGCTCCGATTTGACACATACGACGAGCTGTACGCGTACGGCTGGTGGTGTTTCGCGCGCTCCGTCGGCTATGTGCTGTTCCCGCTCGCGCTCTGGAAGCTGCTCTTTCCGCGCGACTCGCTGCTCGACATGGGCCTGCGCGGGCGCGGCTTTCTCAGCCACCTCTGGATCTACGGCGCGTGTCTCGCGATCGTCGTCCCGGTGATGCTGATCGTCGCGCAGCAGCCGGACTTCGGCTCGTACTATCCGTTTTACAAACAGAGCTCGCGCAGCATCTTCGATTTTATGGCCTGGGAGGCCATGTACTGGGTGCAGTTTTTCTCGCTCGAGTTATTCTTCAGAGGCTGGATGGTCGGGGCGTTGCGGCGTACCCTCGGCTCGTCGGCGATTTTCGTGATGGCCGTCCCCTACTGCATGATCCACTACGGCAAGCCCTACCTCGAGGCGCACGGAGCGATCGTGGCCGGCGTGGTGCTGGGCTCGCTGGCGATGCGCACGCGCAGCATCTACTCGGGCTTTCTGCTGCACATCAGCGTGGCGGTGGGGATGGACCTGCTTTCGTTGTACAAACGCGAGGCGCTTCCTCACAATTTCTGGCCCGGTGGCTAGGCCACCGAGAGAGACTGTCTAATGGCAAATTCGGACTCCCCTTCCCTTTCCAAAGCGAACGGCAAGGCCAGCGCCAAGCGCAGCGGCGCCCCGCCGCCCCGCGTCTCCACCCGCCAGCAACCGAGCAGCGAGCCGAAGGCCTGGACCGTCCAGGATAGTGAGGCGCTCTACCAGGTGCGTGACTGGGGCCATCCCTATTTCTCCGTGAACGAGAAGGGTCACGTCGAAGTCACGCCGGACCCTTCGTCGCCGAACGCGATCAACCTGTACGAGCTCTCGCTCGACATGCGGGCCCGCGGCATCGAGCTGCCGCTCCTGGTCCGCTTCTCGGACATCCTGGCGCACCGGATCCGGCGCATCCACGAGGCGTTCGGCCGTGCGATGAAGGAGTACGAGTATCAGGGCACCTACCGCGGAGTGTTTCCGGTCAAGGTGAACCAGCAGCGCCACGTCGTGGAGGAGGTCGTCGAGGCCGGCCGCCCGTGGAGCTTCGGCCTCGAGGTGGGGTCCAAGCCGGAGCTGCTGATCGCGCTCGCCTCCATGAAGGGCGAGAGCGGCCTGATCGTCTGCAACGGCTACAAGGACGCGACCTACATCGAGACGGCGCTGATTGCGCAGCGCTTCTCCAGCACCGTGCTGATCGTGCTGGAGCGGCTGGAAGAGCTCGACATCGTGCTCAAGGCGTCCGATCGGCTGGGCATCAAGCCCAACTTGGGCGTGCGCGCCAAGCTCGCCACCAAGGGCATGGGGCGCTGGGCTGACTCCGCCGGCGAGCGCGCCAAGTTCGGCCTGAACATGCCGGAGCTGGTGCAGCTGATCGATCGGCTGAGCGCCGCCAAGCGGCTGGACGAGCTGCAGCTGCTGCACTTCCACATCGGCAGCCAGATCTCCAGCATCATCCCGATCAAGAACGCGATGCAGGAGGCCGCCAACATCTACGTCGAGATGGCGCGCATGGGCTGCAACATGCAGTACCTGGACATCGGCGGCGGTCTGGCCATCGACTACGACGGCTCGAAGACGGACTTTCACGCTTCCTGCAACTACACGCTCAGCGAGTACGCGGCCGACGTGGTGGCGACGATCCAGGCCGCCTGCCGCAAGGCGGAGCTCAAGGAGCCCACGCTGATCAGCGAGAGCGGGCGCGCGGTCGCCGCTCACCAGTCGATCCTGCTGTTCGACGTGGTGGGCCAGGGCCGAGCCGTGTCCGGCGTGCCCACGCCGCCCGGCAAGGACGCGCACAGCGTGCTGCAGGTCCTGTACGAGACCTACCAGGGCATCATGCCCAAGAACGTGCAGGAGTCCTGGCACGACGCCTGCCAGGCCAAGGAAGAGGCGCAGAGCCTGTTCCGCTACGGCTACCTGGGGCTGCGCGAGCGCTCTCAGGCCGAGGCGCTCTACTGGAGCTGCTGCGAGAAGATCCAGGCCACGCTCCAGCGCCTGCGCTTCGTACCGGAAGAGCTGCACGATCTGGAGAAGACCACCAGCTCGATCTACTACTCGAACTTCTCGGTGTTCCAGTCAGCACCGGACTCGTGGGCGATCAACCAGCTGTTCCCGATCATGCCCATCCACCGCCTGGATGAGCGCCCGACGGTGCGTACCACGCTGGCCGATCTGACGTGCGACAGCGACGGGAAGATCGACCACTTCATCGACGTGGAAGATGTGCGCTCCACCCTCGACGTCCACTCGCTCATCCCGGGCCAACCGTACGTGATGGGCATCTTCCTGAACGGGGCGTATCAGGAGATCCTCGGCGATCTTCACAACCTGTTCGGCGACACGCACGCCGTGCACGTGCGTGTGACGGAGTACGGCTACCGGGTGGGCCACGTGATCAAGGGGGACACGATGGCCGATGTGTTGCGCTTCGTGGAACACCAGCCCGAGAGCATGATCGAATCCGTGCGCGAGCAGGCGGAGGCGGCGCTGAGCCGTGGCCGCATGACGCTGGAGCAGATGAAGCTGCTGATGCGCCACTATGAGAAGGCCATGGGCAGCTACACCTACCTCACCGAAGAGGAGTAGGCCAACCGGCCATTGCACTCGGGTACACCTCATCAGGGTGTGCACGTTGCGGAGGCGGCCGGTGTGCGTTTCTCCTCAAGGTTTGAGGAAAACGTACGATGTAGTTCGTGGGAGTCGAGACACTCGGCACTCAGGTGGAAAGTCCTATGAAGGGTGTTGTTCGCAATCTTCGGTCATCCCTGCCGGGGCAGCTGTCTCCGGAGCAGAACGCTGCGGCGACCTCCGGCACCTACTTCAGAGCCGTCCGCCCCACAGAGGCGGAAGCGGCGGCGGTCGCTCGCGGAGAGCAGATCTTCGACGCCGAAAAGGTGGAGCGTCTGCGCTCCACGCTCGAGGCTGCGATGTGGCGCACCGACCTGGAGTTGATCGCCGGGCGCATGCTCGACGACGCCAGCTGAGCCGGCGCTGCTGAGCTTCAGCGCTCCGGCGCGACCACTGGCTCGTCCTTCGGCCCGAGCACGCGAAACTCGACGCGTCGGTTGCGCGCTCGGCCCTCCAGAGTGTCGTTCGGGGCGATCGGGTGCGAGGAGCCAAAGCCCCGCGAGCTGAGCCGGCGCGCCGAGATGCCGTGCGCGACCAACCACTTGACCACGGCCGAGGCACGCGCGCGGCTCAGCTCGAGGTTGGCACGAGTGGAACCGCTCTTGTCCGTGTGCCCCTCGACCACCACGTGCTCGAGCTCAATGTGTTTCAGCAACAGATCGGCGATCGTGTCCAGCAGCGCGTCGCTCTCCTTGGAGAGCCGGGCACTGTTGCCCACGAATCGCACGGGCTCGTTGAGCTGAATCGCCCCCTGCTGCAGCTGAGCCCGCGGGCAGCCCCGTAGCTGCGGATCCGCGTAGTCAACGCCGGGGAGGGACGGACAGGCATCGATGGCGTCCACGAACCCGTCTCGGTCGGCGTCGGGCGGGCAGCCATTTTGGGAGGGATCCGCCTGGATGATGCCGGAGACCTTGGGGCAGGCGTCGAGCGGGTCGCTGATGCCGTCGCTGTCGCTGTCGGGCGGCGGCGGGCAGCCGTTCTGCCGTGCGTCCGTGCTCGCGACGCCCGACTCTCGCGGACAGGCGTCCAGCTCATCGGCCACGCCATCCGCATCGCTGTCCGCTGGATCCGGGCAGCCGCTGCGCGCTGGCTCCAGCGGGCGCGCGGGGCCGGCGATGGCCGCGCAGGCGTCGAGCTCATCCACCACGCCGTCGCCATCGAGGTCACGGGCAGGCGGCGGGATCGACAGCTGATCCACGACATTGCTCGCGATCGGAGGTTGCCAGTCCAGCGCGAGCAGGCAACGCAGCTTGGGCGCGCCCAGGCCCGAAGTGAGCCCGGCGCCGACGGAAGGACCCAGGCGCACCCCCTGCCCGAGCAAGAACTTGGCGCCCAGCGCCAGCTCGACCGGCGTCGTGGCGCGCTGGAAGAAGCCATCCCCCGAGTCGCTGATCACGGTCGAGCCGCTCAGCTCCGGGCCGACGTGGATCGCTCCGTCCAGCAGGCGCAGCCCCGCAGCCGCGCCAAACGTGAGGTCGGTGCCGAATGGCACGCCGGCGAAGTCGTCGCGCTCCACATGGGCGAGGACGCCGGCCTCCGCCGCGTACGCGAACAGACCCGCCCGACCTGCCGCCATCAAGCGCCCGCCGATGCGGGGCAGCCCGTCGCCGGCGAAGTATTTTTCCTGCCCGGTGGCAGCGAACACGCGCGCTCCAAAGGCCAGAGTAAAGGGCGAGCCGTACTCTCCCAGCAGGCGCACATCGAGCCCGAAGCGGAGGTCACCCACGCCGGAGCCGTCGGGGCTGGCGACCGGCACGTCGGGCACGCCCTGCACCTCGGACAGCGTCCCACTGCCGCCGAGCGAGTAGAGCAGGAAGGGCATGCTCGCGGACAGACGCACCCGGTCGGCGAGCGTGACGCTGGCGCCCAGGTGGTAGTAGAACTGGTAGCGCAAGATCGGCTCGAGCTCGTCTCCCGAGGCGTTCCTCAGCACCAGCGGGCGATAGGCGAAGTCGCCTACCAGGCTGACGCCCGGGCGCGCCGTACCGCGCAGATCCAGGGACTCGCTCTGGAACCAGTCGCTGCCGGGTTGGGCCGGCTGATAGCGGTCCAGCGCGAACCCCGTGGTGGTGGGCGCGGCAGCGGCGGGGCAGGCAGCGAGCAGCTGGGTCGCCAGCAACGCGCCCGTGGCACACCGCCCGGCGAATCGGCGATTCATGGCAGCAACTATACGCGGCCCCGCGGCGTTGGCCCACCAAGTGTCCGGTGTCGCAGCCACAGGACAAATATTAAGGCGTGACCGGGACAGAAGAAGCCTCTGCGGCAGAATTGCCGCGGCCCTCGCCCGGCAGGGGCCGCGGCAATTCTGGAGGGACTTCGGTTCCGGGACAGGTGAGACGATGAGAGGGCACATCCTGGTGCGTCAACCGTCGAACAGCTCGAGCTCTCTCAAGGACTCGGCGCCGGAGCGGGCCACGACCACGTGGTCGAGCAGATACAGCCCGACGAGCTGACAGGCCTCGACCAGCGTCCGCGTGAGCTCGACGTCCGCCAGACTGGGGGTGGGATCGCCGCTCGGATGGTTGTGCACCAGCACGATGCCGCTCGCGGCGTCCTCCAGCGCGGGGCGCAGCACGTCCGCGGGGCGCAGCGCACATCCGTGCAACCCGCCGAGACCGATGCGCCGCGCCGAGCGCAGCCCGTTCTTGCCGTCGAGCGACAACAGCCAGACCTCCTCGTGGTCGAGCCCGCCAAGGCGAGGCCGGGCCCAGGCCGCCACGGATTCGAACGAGCCCATGACGTTGCGATCGTCGCTGAGGGCGCGCAGCGCGACGCGCCGCCCCAGCTCGATCGCCGCCAGCAGGCGCGTGGCCTTGACCCGGCCGATGCCGTGCTGCTCGCTGAGTCGGTAGGGCCCCACCCGTTCCAGGCGCTCCAGTCCGCCCAGGTCGCAGAGCAGCGAGCAAGCGATCGAAGTGGCTGGGCGCCCCACCGCTCCAGTGCCGAGCAGCAGGGCCAGCAGCTCCTCATCGGACAGCGTGCTGACGCCGCTGCGCAAGGCTCGCTCGCGCACCGACGGCCGCTGCGGCTCGGTTCCGTTGCCGCGCGCGTGCCCCGGCCGCGACTGCACTCGCTGAGCGCGCGCGAGCAGCGCGGGCTCCGGCGCGAAGGGCGCGGGCGGCCGTGCGGGGTGTTCCTGTCCTCGTTCTCCCAGGCTCATGCCCGGCGAACACAGCACGGCGCATGCCATGCGCGAAATGTGCGGCGCTGGCGTGCTGCGCGGGCGCGGGCCCTGGCGCTCGCCCTGGCGCCGCCGGTGGTCGCCAAGCGTTCCGAGCGAAGCGCGCTCAGCGGCGTACAGCGCCGGCTGGCAGCAGGCCGATCAGCTCCTGGACCGCCGCCTCGACCTGGCTCTCGACCACTCCATCGAAGGTCACCTTGGTCTTGTAGCTGGCGTCAAACCACTTGGGATAAGAGCCGATCTCGATGCGCGGATGCAACGCCACCGCGCGATCCAGGAGCGGCTTGAGATCCGTCTCCTCCATCTGCGTGAACAGCGCCCGACTCACGATCGAGCTCGGCCCGACCAGGTGCTCGCGCACGATCAGCAGCTTCATCCGGAACAGCTCGGGCACGCCGGGCATGACCCAGACGTTGCGCATGACCACCGTCGGCCACTGCACCTCGGTGCTGGCGCGCAGCTCGGCGCCGATCGGCACGCGCGCCATCAGCAAATGGTCGGGAGTGCAGGCCGTGCCGTAGTGGGCCTTCACCAGGCCGGCGAGCAGCGGGTGGATCTCGATGCCAGCACCGAAGCCGTCCGCCACGCCCTCGAGCGTCACGTCGTCATGCGTGGGCCCGACGCCGCCGCTGGTGAACACGACGTCGTGGCTGGCGCTGAGCGCGCGCACGTCGCGCGCGACCGCCGCGCGATCGTCCCCCACGATCAGGGCCCGCTCCAGCCGGATGCCGAGCGCGCGCAGCGTGGTGGCGAGCGGAGCAAGGTTGCGATCTTCGACCTTGCCGCTGAGCAGCTCGTTGCCGATGAGCAGCGCCGCGGCGCTATGAATGATGGCGCGCTCTGCTGGCATGCTCGCTCGACCCTCGCCCTCTCGCCCTTTCAGTCGGGCTCGATCTCCCTGACCACCGGCTTGCCTTGCCCGTCCACGCCCAGCAGCTCTTCGATCCGGCGCTCGGCGCGATCCAGGATGTCCTGAGAGTTCTTGGCCAGCGCCATCCCTTCCTCGAACAGCGCGATCGACTCCTCCAGCGGCTGATCGCCCTCCTCCAGACTCTCGACGATCTCCCCCAGCCGCTGGATGGCGCGCTCGAAGCTCAGCGGAGTGAGCACCGACGAGCCCGGCTCTGCCAGCTCGGAGTCACCCGGGCTGCCGTTCGCCCCCTTCTCGACGTCGAACAGCGGCTTCGCTGCGGACGCGGCTGGTTCCATCTTTCTCGAAGCCACTCGAATGCCAAAACCTAGAATGAAGGGACCGCCTTGCAAAGGGCTAAGTCTCGCGCCGCACGAGAAGCACGGCGAGGTCGACCGATACGGTCAACGCCAGCGCAACGCGAGCGGATGCAAGTTCACGCCCGCCGCGACCAAAACGCCTGCCGGGTCGGCGAATACCGGCACGGCCTGACCCGGCAGCAGATACAGCAGGCCGGCTTCGCCGGTCCCGTTCGGCGGCCCGTCGTCTGCGGCGACGGCGCGCGCACCGAGGCGCTCTGCCGCAGCCTGGGGCGCTCCGGCCTGCTCGCTCTCGGCAGCAGCGGCCGGAGCCCGCCCTGACTCCAGCCGCGCCGCTCGCACCTCGGCCCACAGGAACTCGTTCGCCGGCGGCGGGTCGGCGAGCTCCACCCCGCCGAGCGCCAGACGCGCCGCCGAACGCACCGGGGCGCTGGGATCCAGACGCGCCGCGAGCTCCAGGGTGCGGTGCGCCGTCGCTCCGGAGCGAGCGCTCAGGGCGCGCACGATCGCCTGGCGCACGTGCGGGTCGGTTTCGAACTCGAAACCGCGCGCCAGGCTGCCGATGCTCGCCGCGCGCGTGCTCTCGCCCAGTCCGCGCGCCGCGTGGGCGCGCAGGATGGGATCCGGATGGGACAGATACGCCTCCGCGAACGCGACGAAGCGCGGCTCGTCGCGCGCCGCCAGCGCGCGCAGGGCCAGCGGCGCGGCCGCGCCTCCTTCCAGCACCAACTCCTGCAGCAGGCTGGAGCTGAGCTCGCGGCGCGCAGCGGGGCTCAGCAGCGCAAACGCGAAGGCCGCGCGCGCGGGTCCACGCGGAGCCTGCTCGAGCCGTTGCGCCGCGGCCTCGTACAGCGAATCGTCGAACCACAGCGCATTGTTCGCCGCCGCCTGCACGCGCACGGGATCTCCGGAGCCGAGCTCGGCCAGGGCCGCGCGCGGCTCCAGCAGCGATCGGGACCAGGCCGCCGCCGCGCGTGCTGCCGCGTCCTGGGAGGCCGCGAGCTCGGCCAGGCGCGCGGGCAAGGCCTCAAAGCGCTCCCGCCAGAGCGCGCTGCGCAGCGCGGCCGCGCGACAGCTGAGCGGGAGCGCCGCGCGCGCGGCGAGCGCGCGGGCCAGCGCCGCGTGTGCTTCATTGCCGGGCAGGCGCGAGAGAGCGTGCGCTGCCACGAACGCGCTCTCGGGCTGCCCGAGCGCCGCCTCGAGCTCGCTGATGGCCGCGGGCCCTCCAACGCGTCCGAGCAGCGTCCAGGATTGCTGAGCGAGGCTCGGCTCGGCGCGCTCGCGCGCGGCGAGCGGCAACAGCTCGGGGCTGGGAAAATCGAGCGCGCGGCGCAGCCGCTCCGCGGGCTCCGCTTCGCTCGCAAGCGCTCGGCTGGCGAGCGCTGCCGCCTCGGGCTGCTGGGTCAGCATCAGGATCTCGAGCGCCGCGTGCTCCAGGACCGGGATGCCCGTCTTCAACCACTGGCGTGCGAGCGGCACCGTCTCCAGCTCGCCCAGCCGCGTGAGCGCGACCGCTGCGGCCGCGCGCACCTCGGCGCTCTCACCGCGCACCCAGTCGCGCAGCGTGTGAAAGGCGCGCTGATCGCCGAGCTCGCCGAGCCAGCGCGCGAGCTCGACGCTCGGCTCCCCGGGCGCGGCCAGCAAGGCCTGCAGATCCGCCGGCGGATATTCCAGCAAGGCATCGGCAGCCAGCGCCGCAGAGGCACCGCCTGCGCGCAGCGTCGCCCCCAGAGCGCGCAGAGCCGCGTCCGAGCCGCTGGCGGCGAGCGCCAGCGCCGCGCTGCCGCGCGCGAGCTCAAACAGCGCGGCCTGTTCGGGCCCGGCGGGCGCGCCGGGGCGCTGATTCATCAGCGCGGTGAGCAGCACCCGGGTGTCATCGTCCGCGGCGTGGGGCGCGAGCGCGCGTGCCAGCGTGAGACACTCGCGAGACCCGAGCTGCGCGCGATGATCGAGCGCGAAGCTCACCAGCCGGTGCAGCGCCGCGCGCGTGCCCAGCCCCGCCAGGCGCTGGATCGCCGCCAGGCGCTCCGGGAGCTGGGGCCCAGAGAGCGCGTTCACGAGCCGCTCCAGACCGAAGCGCCCGCCGAGCGACGGCCGCTCCGAGACGGAGACGTCCTCCGTCTCGCCGGCTTCCGTGCGCTCGCCGCGGGCCGCCGGCGCAGCGCCCGCGAGAGCTGCCGCCAACGCGCAGGACAGCCAGGCGAGCGCAACCGAGAAAGGGCGCCGGAAGCCGATCGGAGGCCACGACATGTCTTACTTTTGCACAATTTGGGCAGAAAATACTCCTGGGCCGGCGTCCGCCGCTTGCCACATGCCGCGGCTCGGCGTACCGCGTCCGGGCCCATGAGCAATTCTGACGCTACCCGTCCCCTCACCCTGGCCGTGCCCAAGGGGCGCATTTCCAAAGTGCTGGTACCGATGCTCGCTCAGGCGGGGATCAGCGCGGAAGGGCTGCTCGGCGATGACCGGCGCCTGGTGCGCGAGAGCGAGGACCGGCGCGTGCGCTTTCTGCTGCTCAAGCCGGACGACGTCCCGACTTACGTCGAGTACGGCTGTGCCGATCTGGGCGTGGTGGGCCGGGACACGCTGCTGGAGCGCAACTACGAGCTCTATCAGCCGGTGGATCTGCGCATCGGGCTGTGCCGCATGGTCGTGGCCGCACCGGTCGGCGCGCGCATCCCGCCCGTGCCCCGCGTCGCGACCAAGTACCCGCGCATCGCGCAAAAGCACTTCGCGGCGCGCGGCATGCAGGCGGAGGTGATCTACGTGCAGGGCTCGGTCGAGCTGGCGCCGGTGACGGGCCTCTCGGATCTGATCGTGGACCTGGTGGAGACCGGCTCGACCCTGCGCGAGAACGGGCTGGAGGAGCGCGAGACCATCTGCTCCATCTCCAGCTTGCTGGTCGCGAACCGGGCGCTGTTCAAGCTGCACCACGATCGCATCGCGCCGATCGTGGACGCGCTGCGCAGGGCCATCGATGCACAGGGAAAGGACGCGAGCCGCGGGGTATCCCCGCAGTAGAGTTGGCGGCACCGGGGGTTGTGGCTGCTCCGTAGCCAAAGAGCTGGCCGCAACCCATCCCGGCGCTCGAAGAAGAGGCTAGCTCGCTCCGATAGGCCGCGCGTTCCCGTGCGCGCCAAACGCTCAATCACTTCACGCCACGTTGCACCCCGATCAAAATAGTTTGCAAATGACACCCGACGCAGTGCCGGATAAATACGGAGATGTATTCGGGAACGAGCCGCGCCCCCGAACCTGCAGCGAGACCTTCCTGCGCGTGGTACTTTGAGCCCGGGCATGATTCACGACGATAGCGATCGTGCACGTCGCCTTGCCCGCGACGCGACGACCGGCCCCGCCTCTGAGCTGAGGTCTGAGCTGCGGCTCGAACAAGACGTCGACGCGTTCGTTCGCGATCCGCTCGGACGTTACGTGATGGGACCGGGCTGGCTGCACTTCTGCGCCACGCCCACGCTCTGGGGAGCGACGCTCTGGGGGCGAGCGGAGCAGCAGAACTTGACCAGCCTGTTCGACCTGGTGGAGCGCACCATCGAGCAAGCGGGCGAGCACGTATCGCTGCTGGACATCCGCGGGCTGGAGCACGTGGACCTGGCGAGCTTCGGCCTGATCGGCCGCTACATGAGCCGCCATCGAGCCACGCTCGCGCGCCGGGTGATCCGGCACGCCGTGATCCGCGCGGAGGGGGTGCTCGGCGCGGTGGTCAGCGGTTCCTACGAGATCTTCGCGGCGCCCTATCCCGTCTCGCTGTTCACCGACTTCGACGAGGCGCTGGCCTGGCTCGACCCGCCGCTGGATCCGGCCATCCGCGACGGCGTGTCGCGGCTGTGCGAGAGCGCGGCGGGCGTGCCCAGCTTGCTCACGCAGTTGCACGCGGTGCTCGGCACGGACCTGGACAACGCCGATCTAGCGCGCGCCGCGGCGCGGCTCGGGATCACGGCGCGCACGCTGCAACGCCGCCTGCAGGGGCTCGGCACGAGCTTCCGCGCCGAGCTCGACATCACGCGCATCCGTGAAGCGCAGCGGCGCATGTTGCACTCGGACTGCCCCCTCACCGAGGTCGCCGTGGATCTGGGCTTTTCGAGCCTGCAGAACTTCAGCCGTCAGTTTCGCCGCGTGGTGGGCGAGGCGCCGAGCGCCTGGCGCCAGCGCGTACGCTCGCGCAACTGAGCAGCGGCGCGGGGTCGACGCAGTGCGTTCGTGCTGAAACGGGCCAGGCTCATCGCTCTGGAGCCACGGATGCCGGACCGGACCGCGCGGCGAAGCCGCGGCTCGAGAGCGAAAGAAACACCTGCAGTTCTGCGGCTCACGCCGCGGCGGCGCGAAATCTGCGCGAGCCGCCGCCCAGCGAGCTCGGGCAGCGCACCGATGTAGGTGTCCGTTTTTCCCGCGCCCCCGCGCGCGATCCGGTTAGGATTTGCGCAATGTCCTCCGAGTTGCCCGAGGAGCTACCGCCTGACTCAGAGTTCGGCGCGTACGTGATCCGAGTCTGCATCGGACGGGGAGGCATGGCGCGCATCTATCGCGCAGAGCAAGCCGCGCTCGGGCGCCCCGTGGCGCTCAAGGTGCTGGACCGCTGGGTGCTCGATCAGCCAACGGGCAAGGACCGCTTCCTGCGCGAGGCGCGCGCGGCAGCGTCGATCAAGCACCCCAACGTGGTCGACATCCTCGACGTCGGCGTGTGGCGCGATCGTCCATTCATTGTGATGGAGCTCTTGATGGGCTGCGATCTGGACACCTACCTCGATCGCTTCGGCACGCTCTCGGAGCGCGAGATCGCCAGCCTGGCGTTGCCGATCATCGCGGGCGTGATGGCAGTGCACGACGCGGGCGTGGTGCACCGTGACCTGAAGCCCAGCAACATCTTCCTGTCCAACGGCCCCGACGGGGTCGTGGTGCCGAAGGTGCTGGACTTCGGTGTGTCGAAGTTCAGCAACACGTTGAACGATCCGCTGCAACGCGCCACCAAGACGCGCGAGATCATCGGCACTCCGGCGTACATGGCGCCCGAGGCCCTGGACGGGGTGCGCGAGCTCGGGCCTGCCGGCGATCAGTACGCGCTGGGCGCGGTACTGTACGAGTGCGCCGTGGGCCGCCCCCCCTTCGAAGGGGAGACGCTGCTCGAGCTGTTGAAGGCCGTGGCGATGGGCAAGGTCGAGCCGCCCAGCGCCTTGCGCCCCGAGATCTCTCCGCCCCTGGAGCAGGTGATCTTGCGCGCCATCGAGCGCGACCCCACGGCGCGTTTCGCCAGCTTGCGCGAAATGGGCCGCGCGCTGTGGCCGCTCGCGGATGGGCGCACGCAAACCATCTGGCAGCCCTCCTTCGGCAATGGCAGGGTTTCGGGTCTGTTCGGCGACACCGCCGCGCCGACCCTGATGGTGCAGAAGGGGGATATGGAACGCACTCCTGCCACGACTCCCAGTGTCGCCCAGCGTCGCTTCCGCAGCCGCGGCTGGATGTGGCCGGTCGGAATCGGCGCGGGCTTGGCTGCGCTCGGCGCGCTCGCGATCGGCCTCTCCTCGCACGCGCCGGAGCCGAGCGGCTCGCCCCTGCCGGCGTCCAGCGTCGCGCTGGCGAAGGCGGAGACGCCGGGCAGGCCCGCTGCGGGCGCGTCGGACACTGCGCCGCCCAGCAGCGCGGCGGCGGCGCCTGCAGGGCAGGACGTCGCGCGCCCGGGCGCGACCCCGGGCGCAGGCGCGGAGGACGCCGAGCTCGGGCAGCGCAGCTCGGCGCTGCAGCCTCAGAACAAGCTGGGCCCGCGGCGCGCCAAGCGCCGGAGCGCCGCTCCGATCGCGACGCCGGAGGCGCGCCCGCCCGAGCCCAGAGCCGCGCCGCGCCGGCCCGAGGCCAGCGCCGAAAGCGAGCTCGAGGGCTTGTTCCGCGAGCCGCGCGAAGCCGGGCGCGCGCTCGCGCACGGCAATGACGCCGAAGGCGAGGGCCGCGGCGCGGCGCGCGGCGCGAACGACTCACCGATCCCGGAGTGAGCCGCTCGCAGGGCGGACCGGCGCTTCGGCGGCAAGCTCGCCTTGCCGCGCCTGGTGCTCGTAGTGGGCGACGTAGTCGTCGCCCGCGAGCGGAGCCCGCAGCACGCTGTTCGGCACATCAAAGGCGCTCGCCAGCTGCACCGCGAACGGACGCAGCTCGCGACAGGCCGCGTCGAGGTACGAACCGTGCGCCTTCAGCTCCGCGCGGCTGATCAGCTCCTCCGCCAGATAGAAGCCGAGCTGCGGCCCCAGCTCCTGCAACGCGAACAAGCGGAACAAGGCCTGCGCGGGGTGCGCGTCGTCCAGCTCGGCGAGCCGCGCAGCGAAGGCCTCCGCCGCCAGTCGAGAAGCGTGCGCCGAGGCGGTCTCCAGGGCCAGATTGACGTTCTCGTTCCAGCTCGTGAACCGCGCGCCCTGGACGAGCGGCTGCGCCAGGGCGCCGCGCAGCTCGTCCAGCAGACGGCGCTCGCGCTCGCGCAGCAGACCGATCAGGCGCGCCGCATCAGCGAGCGGCGCCGCCGGATCGGCAGACCACCGGGGCAGCCGCACGTAGCCCCGGCGCAGCAGCATCTGGCGCGCGACCTTCAGCAGCAGCACCTGATTGTCCCCCGCGGCGGTCAGCCACGCCTGAGCGCACGCCGCGAACTCCGACAGGCGGTTCTCCTCGAACAACGCGGCGCCGCCGCAACGCTCGCGACAGCGGCGCGCGGCGCGCTCCGCTGCGCGCGTCACCTGCGCCTTGGCCACGGCGCAGATCCGGAACAGATAAGCGCGCTCGCTCGCCGGGGTCGCCTGATGCTTCGCGAGCGCGAGATCGACCAGGCAGCGGCTCGCGTAAGCCTGGGCCAGCGCGCAGAACACATCGCGCTGGTGATTGCGGTACTCGATCACGCTCGGATCGGGGTGGCGCGGGGCACGGGCGCGGCGCTGCTCGCCATACTGGATGGCGATGAACGCGCTCGCGCCGGTGAGCGTCGCCGCGGCGGCGCTCAGGCACAGGCGGCCGAGCTGCACTCGCTCGATGGAACGGGCAAAGCGCTCGCGCCCGCTGCTCACGGAGCTCCAGAACGTGCCGTCCGCGAGCAGGGCGGCGTCCTCGGCGAGCAGCAGGCCGTGCAAGGGCACGCGCACGCCGTCGAAGCCGAGCAGCGCCGGATCCGGACCCGCCGACCCGGCGCTGCCGAGCGCGCTGATGCCGACGCCGGGACAGACCCCGAAGCGCGTGCGCAAGCGCACCACGAGCGGAAACACGCCGCGCTCCACCCCCTGCACATATAGGCGCGCCATCACGATGCCCAGCTTGGGCACGCCGGCGCAGGCCGCGTTGACCATGAACTTGCGCGCTTCCGCGCTGGGCGTCGACAGCACCAGATCCCCCTGCGCGGGATCGTAGTCAGCCCGCGTCTGGAGCGAGGCCGCGTCGCTGCCGCCAGCGAGCTCGGTCACGGCGAACGCGCCCAATGTCTCGCCGCTGTCGAGCTCGCGCAGGTAGCCTTCGATCGCGGGGCAGGTCTCGGCGTAGCGCAGCAGCGTGCCCCCGCACAGACAGTAGTGGCTCGAGAGCACGCTGAACAGAGCCGCGTCGACAGCGGCGGCCAGCTCCAGCGCGGTGCTCAAGCGCGCTGGCCGCTCCTGCACGTCCCGGATGCGCAGCTCCAGGCGCTCGCGCAGCAGCTGGAAGCGCGCGTAGCAGCGCTGCGCCTGTTCCTGGAACGAAGCCGCCGGGCGCGGCGCAAACTCGGGCCCGGAGAGCAGCGCCTTGACCTGATCGCGAAAGGAGAGCTGTTCGGCGGAGCTGCGATACAACCAGCGGCGCACGTCGCGCGCCTCGATCGCCGCCAGCCGCAGCTCGTACTGCGCCGGCGCCGGCGAGCGCTCGGGCGTACGCGGCGCGCAGCGCGCAGCGCCCCAGCGGGATCGCAGCAAGCTCCAGAGAGTGCGCTGGCTTGCCCCGTCCGCAACTGCTCCAGATGCCGCACGATCGAAAGACGACAACCCACCGCGCTCCATCAGGCCCCCTGCGCCGCGTTGAAGCAAGACTCGTGCTGGGCGCAGTCCGTCGCCTCTCGGCGCCCGTCGCGAGCTTCGGCAGCGAGCGCATGGCGCGCGCGTGACACGCGGGCGGCAACGACGATCCGAGACTGAAACGGTCGCGAACAGTGTTGCGGCTGGAAAGAAGGAGCTCGGCGCGTCCCGACCCCGCGTCACTCCAGAATGTGCCCACTGCGCGGGCGCGCCTCCCGCGCAGTGGAAGACGCGAGCCCCGCCCCGGGTCAGCGAGGCCCGCGTTGCTCCTCACGGCGGATGCTCGGAGCTCGCGTCCACCACGATCAGCGGCAGCATGCGCTCCAGCAGACGCGGGCCGATGCCTTTGACGCGCAACAGATCGCTGGGGCGGCGCAGCTGCCCGAGCCGCTGCCGCAGAGCCAGGATCGCGGCCGCGCGCTTGGCGCCGACGCCGGGCAAGCGCTGCAGGTCGGCTGCGCTCGCCCGGTGCAAGATCACCCGCCCGTCGGCGCTGCGGCCCGGAGCTGCGCCAGCCGAGGCGCCGAGCGGCGGCGCGGGATCGCCGTCGGCGCCGGGCCGCGCTGCCGGGGTGCCCGGCGCGGCGGCGGCCGGCGCCGGCGCGCAGGGCAGCGGCCGCGCCGCCGTGACGGCCGCCGCGGGCAGCACCGAGCTGGCCGCCACGCTCGAGCTCGCGATCTGCGCGAGCCCGAACGAGAGCGGGGCGGTGGTGAGGGCCGCGAGCTCGTTCGAGCCGCGCGCCGCCCAGCCGATGCCGGCCAGGCCGAGCAGGGCGAGGGCCGTCGCCAGCGCACGCGCCAGGATGGGCCCCCAGGCGCGCCAGCGCTGCTGGGGCCCCTGCTCCGTTGCCGTTCGGCGACCCTGGGCGAGCGCCTCGCCTTCTGGCCCCCGAAGCTCCGCGGCCTCCACCCCCTGCTCGCCGAGCTCGCCGCGCCGCGGCTCAGCTGAGCGGCGAGAGATAGTCACCTCCGCCGTTGGTCGATCGGCTCGCGGCAGCGTGCTGCGACTCCTCGCGCGGAACGTAGTCGCGAATCTGCATCTCGCCGGAGACCGGGATGGCCTCCAGCTTCACGTTCATCGAACCATCGTGATTCATGAAAGCGACCCCGATGCGGTTCCAGAACTTGCGCGCGTTGCGCTCGGAAATGACGTACACGATCTTCATCTTGCTGGCGTCCATGGCGATGTCTCCTCCCGTTGGCGGCGCCCTTCGCCGGCGGCTCCATGCCGCTGTGGCGCGGGCGCGCTCACGGGCGAGCCATTGCGGAAGACGTGCCGGACGTGCGCCAGGGAAAATTCCGCGCCGGCGGCCCGCGCAGGGGGTGGCCGGCGCCGACGCCTGCCAGTGGCCGAGGGACGCCGCACCGCGCACTCTCCGCGAAACACGGCGGCCCGGTTGGCGCCAGCGGTGGGTATCAGCGGTACGCTGCGTACAGTAGCGCCAGGTATGCCAGGGCGCTCACGCCCCAGAGGACGGCGCGCCTATACATCCCTTGCCTAAGTGCCCAATAGAGCGCCAGTGGGGCGAGCGGCGGCAGCAAGCAGCAGGCAGCTCGCCAGCGTGGAGCTTCCTCGAAGAGGCCGACGACGATCGACAGATGCACCGTCAACCAACTGGCGAAACAGACCACCAGGGCCAAGCCGAGCATGGCCAGACCATGCGCCGCGGCCCGGGAACAAGCGACGCTTTTGCCGGAAGCCGAGCAATTTCGGGCAGACGGCCTGCCCTCGCTTCCAACGCCGAGAGGTGAAGGGTTTCGCACCACTGGCTGTGTGCGAACGCCGTGCCGATGTTACACTCGACGTGTGCGTTGGACTGCCTGGTTCATGACCGCCCTAGTGGGTGGCCTCCTCGCGTCGATGCCCTCGGGCCTCGAAGTCGCCAAAGCGGGAAGTGCCACAGACCGCCCTGACATCTTGCCCGTCGAGAAGATCCGACCGGGCATGAAGGGCTACGGGCTCACGGTGTTCGAGGGCACCAAGCCGGAGCGCTTCGGCGTCGAGGTCATCGATGTGATCAAGAACTTCCGTCCGCGCCAGGACGCCATCTTGATCAAGACCATGCACCCTCGGCTCGACGTGGTGAACGTGGTGCGGGGCATGAGCGGCAGCCCGATCTTCATCGATGGCAAGATGATCGGTGCGTACGCCTACGGCTGGAGCTTCGGCAAGGAGCCCGTCGCGGGCGTGACGCCGATCCAGAGCATGCTCGAGGATCTGGCGCGGCCGCTGCCCAAATCGCTGTTCGGCTGGCCCCTGTCGCCCGGCGCCATGCCCCTGCACGACAACAGCGGCGCGCGCCCGCAAGCCCAGCGGATCGAGCCGGATTCCTCCGCCAACCGTTACGCGGGTGATCCCGGCGACTATCAGCTGGACCGCCACGCCGAGCAGCTCCGCCAGCGCGGCGTCAGCGCCGAAGCCAACGCGCGCGGGCTGCGCGCGGTGGCCACGCCGATCCTGCTCGGCGGAATGGGCGATCTCGCCACGGGCATGGCGCGCGAGCTGCTCGAACCGCTCGGCCTCGAGCCGCTGCAGGGCGGCGGCGGCTCCGGCGTGGAGCCCGGCGCGCCGCTGCACTACGAGGACGGCGGCGCGATCGCCGTGAACCTGATCACTGGTGACTTCAATGCCACTGGCCTGGGTACGGTGACGCGCGTCGAGGGCGATCGGCTGGTCGCGTTCGGGCACCCGATGATGCAGGGTGGAGTGAGCGCGCTGCCGACCGCCGTGGGGCGCGTGCTGTGGATGCTCGCGAGCGAGGCTTCGTCCTTCAAGCTCGGCATGTCGGTGCGCCCGCTGGGCGCGCTGGTCAACGATCGGCAAGCGTCGATCGTCGTGGCCGAGTCCGCCAAGGCACCGGTGATCCCGGTCACGTTCCACATCGACGGCGTGCCCGGCGCGCCCTATCGCGACTGGTCGTTCCAGGTCGCGCACGAGAAGTTCATGACGCCCACCTTCCTCGCGATGGCGCTGGGCGAGGCGCTGCAGGCCACGGGCGCCGAGCGCCAGGACGTGAGCTGGACGGCGGAGAGCAAGGTCACCATCCAGGGCCATGGCGAGGTCACGCTGGAGGACTTCGGCGTCTCCATCGGTGGTACACCGGATCCGCGCGAGTTCGTGCGCTCCCACCTCGTCTCCACGGTGGGCGCGATCCTGAACAACCCGTGGGAGCCGGCGATCGTGAGCTCGGTGTCGGTGAAGATCAAGCTGGCCTACGCGCGCGAGATCGTCCGCTTGCGCGAGGCACGGGCGCTGGAGACCGAGGTCGACGCCGGGCAGCCAGTCAACATTCAGCTGACCCTGATCCCGTTCGCGGGCCCTCCTTTCACTCGCACGATCACCGTGCCGGTGCCCAAGTATCTCGCGGACACGACGCTCAAGCTGTCGATCCGCCCGGGTCACTCGGTGGAGCGCGAGAAAGCCAACCCCGAGACCCTGGACGAGTTCATCGCTAACCAGGAAGACCCAATTTACCCCCCCAAGGCGGTGGTCGTTTCCTATGCTGCAGGTGGTGGTGTGAGCTTCAAGGGCCGCGTCGCAGAGAATCTTCCGCCGGGCGCGATCGACGCCATCCGGCAACGCACCGCGAGCTTCTCCCCCGAGGCCTTCAAATCGAATCGGTACCACGTGGTCGAGCTCGATGATTTCATGGTTGGAAACGACAGCGTCAGCGTCAAAGTGAGGCCAGTGCTCCGATGAAGCGAAGGACGATGCGGCTGGGGATTGCGGGCTTGTCGATGCTGGCCGTGCTCGGTACGGCTGCGCTCAGCGCTGCCGTCGGCACGCGCCGCTTCGAGCTGCACCGAGGCAAGGACTTCCAGGGCGGCGACCTCAAGGGCGTCGCGGTGGACAGCGCCGGCCGCGTGCATGCCGGCCTGAACCTGGGCGCCTTGCCGCTGGCGGATGCGCAATCGGTGTGGTGTGCCCTGCCCCGCTCGGACGGCAGCCTGCTGCTCGGCACGGGCAACGAGGGCAAGCTGCTCGAGGTGCGCGGCGGCTCCGTGAAGGTCGCGGCCGAGAGCAAGGCGCTGGTCATCACGTCCATGGTCGAGGGCTGGAAGGGCGACGTGCTGCTCGGCACGATGCCCAAGGGCGAGGTGATGCGTTACTCCGGCGGCAAGCTGTCGACGCTGGCCAAGCTGGAGGGCGTGGACCACATCTGGGCGCTGGCCTTCGACAAGTCGACGCAGGCGCTGTTTGCCGCCACGGGGCCCGAGGGCAAGCTGTTCCGCATCGAGCAGAGCGGCAAGGCGCAGGTCTACTTCGACGCCGAGGAGCAGCACCTGATGAGCGTCGCCGTCGCGCCGCAGCGCAACGGCACGATGGTGTACGCCGGCGCGAGCGACAAGGCCAAGCTGTACGAGGTGCGCGCGCCGGGCCGTGCCAGTGTCCTCTATGACTTCGGCCGCACCGAGGTGCGCGCGATCGCGGTCAGCCCCAAGGGCGATGTGTATGCGATCGCCAACGACATCAAGTCCGGCGGCCTCGTCCCCTCGCGGGACGACGACGGTGGCGAGTCGCAGCCGCCCCCCAAGACCACCGGCAAGGGCGTGCTGTTCCGCTTCTCCAGCGACGGCACGCCGGAAGAGTTGCTGGAGGACACCGACGAGCACTACACCAGCCTCACGCTCGGCCCCAACGGGCAGCCGTACGTCGGCACGGGTGTCAACGGGCGCATCTACACCGTGGATGACGCGCACAACGACGTGCTCGTGGCCGACACCGAGGAGCGCCAGGTCGGGGTCCTGCAGCTGGCCGGCAACCAGCAGTTCGCCAGCACCAGCGACCCGGCGGTGTTGCACCCGGTGTGCGGCATCGGCGGCACCGACGCGGTCTGGACCAGCAAACCGCTCGACGCCGGTCTGCACGCGCACTTCGGTCAGCTGAGCTGGACGGCGTCCGGTCCGCTGGAGCTGTCCACGCGCTCCGGCAACACCCAGCAGCCCGACGACACCTGGAGCTCCTGGAGCGAGCCGCTCACCAAGCCGGGCATGACGCAGAGCCCACCTGCGCGCTACGTGCAGATCCGCGCGCGCTGGAGCCGCGATCCCCACGCCGCGCTGAGCGACGTCACGCTGCCCTTCGTCACCGACAACCTGCGGGCCGTGCTCACGAGCCTGGAGGTCGACCGCGACAAGGACGAGCGCGTGAGCAACGGCAGCGACGACATCGGCAGCTCCGGGGGCCCGATCAACGATGACGCCAGCTCGGTGGTCAAGCTGAAGTGGAAGGTCGACAACCCCGACAGCGACGAGCTGCGCTATCGGCTGCAGTATCGCTTGCTGGGCACGGATCAGTGGGTCGACATCCTCAAGCCCGGCCGCCCCCTCACGAAGACGCAATTCGACTGGGACACCGCCGATCTACCCGAAGGGCGCTACCAGGTGCGCGTGCAGGCGAGCGATGAGCTCTCCAATCCGCCCGATCGCGTGAAGAAGCACGAGCTGGCGAGCCGCACCATCGTGGTCGACAACACGCCGCCGGCGCTCAGCTCGCTGGAAGCGAGTGGTCACCGCGTGACCGGCACGGCGGTGGACGGCGTGGGCCCGATTGCGCGCATCGAGATGAGCGTGGCCGGCAGCGGCGAGTGGTTTCCCTTCTATCCTCGCGACGGCATCTACGATCAACAACGCGAAGACTTCGACGTCGACGTGTCCTCGTTCGCACCTGGTGGGCGCGTGGTGATCGCGGTTCGCGTGTACGATCAGGCGAACAATTTCGTCGTCCGTCACGTGACGTTGCCCTGAGCAGCCCCGAGCAGCGCCTGCGCTCCGCGGGGCCTCCACGCCGCGCCGCGCCAGGCGCTGCAGCGCGGAGCATCAAAGGCCGCTCGGCCGGCGAATCTCGCATGCGCCGCATAGCGTCCTCGGCAGGTCACGCCGCTCGGGGCGGGAACACTGGCGCTCTGGGAACGTTACCGCACTCACCTGCACAGCCGGCCCCGGTTGGCTGGAAACCAGCTGGGTGCTACGATATTAAGGTTAAGCTTCGTTTCTGCCAGTCTTGGCTGGCAGCTTTCATTCTTCTTTCTTAGCTAAACCTACCGTGGCGAAACGCTGGGTCCGGGTGTCTTTTGCGCTGCTGATGGCGGCCAGCGCAATCGGCGCATGTTCGGTAGATCGCGCCCCCGTGGCGAGCTCGAGCTGCACGGGCTTGAGCTGCCAGAACTTGAGCGAGGGGTCCGCGATGGACGTGGGCGTGACTGCGGCCGCGCCGGACGCATCGGCGGCCCCGCCTCCGCTCAAGCTGCTCAAGGTGGCCTGTGGCGACGGCCTGTGCGTGCCGGAGGATGCGCGCTCCTGTGCGGAGTATTCGCCGCCCGGACCGCCTCCCGGCAACGGCGGTGGCGGCGATGCAGGCGCGGGTGAACAAGCCGACGCCGGCAGCGAAGGGCTGGATGCCGGCGTGGTGGACGCCGGCAGTGACATCCGCGTCGACGGCAGCTTCACGCGCCCCACCGCTCCGCAGGCAGCGCCGAGCGCGTATGCGTGTCAACTCTCGGTGGGCCGGCGCAATCGCGTCGCGCGCAGCTGCGTGCCCGCCGGAACGCGCAAGATCGACGAAGCCTGCACCTCCTCGCTCGATTGCGAACCGGGGCTGGGCTGCGTCGGAGGCGCTCGCGCCGGCCGCTGCTTGCCCTACTGCTGCGGCATCGACGGCGATACCTGCGAGGAGGGCTACTACTGTGCCCAGCGCCCGCTGCGGACCCTGGAGCTGGGCGAAGCGGATGGCCCGCTGGTACCGGTCTGCGACCGGGCGGAGAACTGCAGCCTCGGCGAGCGCGCGGACTGCACCGGCGAGCACTGCGTCTGCAGCCCGGACACGGCCTGCTCCGTGGTGCGCCCGGATGGCACCACCGCCTGCGTGCGCCAGGGCGAGAACGGCGCCGGCGAGCCGTGCCCCTGCAAGTGGGGCTACGTTTGCTCGCAGGGCACGACCCCACCGAGCTGCGTCAAGACCTGCGAGCTGAACGCGCTCGACCAGTGCGGCTCGGGCGTGTGCCAGTCGACCCCGCTGCTGCCCGAGGGCTGGGGAACTTGCGTCGGCACCCCGTCCGATCCAATGCCCTGACATGCTGCAGCTGCAGTCCCGCACGCCGGAGCGCTGGCTCGAGGTGGTGTTCGCCGACTTCGACGCGTTCCTGATCGATCACACGCTCTGCGAGCGCAAGGCGAGCGCCATGGCACTCTCCCTGGTCGCGAAGTACCCGGACCGCGACCTGATCCTGGAGCCGCTGATCGCGCTGGCGCGCGAAGAACTGGAACACTTCCACATCATGTTCAAGGTGCTGGCCGCGCGCGGACTGCGCCTGCCCGGCGATGCGCCGGACGAGTACGTCAACGGCCTGCGCAAAGTGCTGCCGCATCACGCGGAGAGCCTGCTCCTGGATCGCTTGCTGGTCTCCGGCGTGATCGAGGCCCGCAGCTGTGAGCGGCTCCAGATGGTGATGGAAGCGCTCGACGATCCGCAGCTCAAGCACATCTATCTGGAGCTGGTGCGCGCCGAAGCGCGCCACCACGGGCTCTTCTTCCGCCTCGCGCAACAGTACTATCCGCCGGAGCTGGTGCGCGACCGCGCCCAGACCCTGCTCGCCGCCGAAGCGAGCTTGGTCGAGCGCCTGCCGCTGCGCGCCGCGGTGCATTGAGCGAGCGCCCCTGTAGACCGCTCGGGGTAGCTTCTTCGATCTGGAGCATCGAACACCGTCACAGCTCGGCGCTGGCCGGTGATGGCAGGGGGCGATACGGCGAAGCGCCACGGGCTCCGGGTGCACGACATCCGGAAAGAATGAGGATGGGCCGGACCTCCGTTACACGTCCCGGTCCGGAACCTCGGGGCGCTCGCCCGGCCCCGCGCCGATCGTCAGGCTGCCGCGAGAGTCCTGCGAGGGACGGCGAGGCGAGCGCGCGAGGCGGATGGTGGCGTGAGGTGGATGGTGGCGTGAGGTGGACGGCGCGAGGCCGACGGCGACGCGAGGCGGACGGTGCGAGGCGGACGGCGACGCGCGATGCGGATGGCGGCGCGCGAGGCGGACGGCGGCGCGCGGCGGTTGGCGGCGCGCGGCGGTTGGCGGCGCGCG
>DASTRX010000071.1:0-10009 GCA_035760985.1 Polyangiaceae bacterium | reverse complement strand
GTCGCGCACGCTCACCTCGGCGCCGCCGAGCGGCGCGTCGGGCCCGGCGATCTGCACACGGCCGTGGAAGTTGCCTGTCGTGGGCGCAGGCAGCTCGCGTTCGACGCTTTGTTCCTTCAGCGTGAAGGAGTAGCGGAAGGGGATGCGTGCGGCGACGGGTTTGCCGTTGCGCTGCGCCGGCTCGAACTTGAACTGCCGCGCCGCGCTCACCGCCGCCTCGTCAAAGCCGTGCCCGGCGGGCTGGAGCACCTCGGCCTCGCTCACCGAGCCGTCGGCTTCGACGCGCAAGCGCAGCAGCACGTCGGCGGTGAGGCCCGCGTCGAGCGCTTCCTTCGGATAGGGGGCGTCGACGAACTGCAGCAGGCGCGGGGGAGTGACGCCCGCGGGCGCGCCCTGCTGGGGCGCCGCCGCCCCCGGAGCTTCCGGAGCTGCTGGCTGCGGAGCTTCCGGAGCTGCTGGCTGAGGCGCGGGCGCCTGCGCCAGCGCACCGGGTGCCAGGAAGGAAAGCCAGGCCACCATTCCGGCGATCCCGGCGCTGAGCCGCAGCTGGCGAGCCTGAGAGGGCCGGGTCACGGAGGCCTCACTCGGTACCCTGAGCCATCGCCAGTGACAAGCCGAGAATTGTGATTTGGCCGAGCGTGCGGGCGCATCGCCCCTCGCTTACATGTGCGCGCCCGAAGTACTCGGATGCGCGCCGAGCCTGCGCGCTGCCGCCAGGCTCCAGCGACCGTGCGCGAGCCAGGCCTCGAGCGCCGGATCGGCAGAGAACGCTGCGCTCACGCGCAGCCACGCGGGCAGATACTCGAGCTCGCGACAGAGCCCACCGAACCGGTCGCCGGCGAGCGCGCCACGCGCGCAGCGCGCGTACAGCGCGATCGCGCGCTCGGGTTCGCAGCCGTGAGCGGCGAGCTCGCGCGCGCACTCGTGCGCGTCAGCGCCGCGGGCCACTGCCAGGGCCGTGAGATGGCGCAGCCCGAGCTCGCGCCGGCGCTCCGCGTCGAGATCGCCGAAGCGCTGCTCCAGCAAGACCGCGCGACCCTCTTCGTCCGCGCCCGCTCCCGCGCAGCCCACCCGTGCGAGGCCGAGCGGCTCTGCCAGCGCTCTGGCTCGCGGCCAGGCGTGGGCGTAGACCTCGTGCCGCGCGATGCGCAGCGCCTGCGCGGCGCTCAGCTGCTCCCCCGCGCGCACGTAGATGACGCTGCCCCCCGAGGCGGCGCGGCTCGCGAGCACCCGCGTCACGCTGACGCGCACGGGCAGCTGCAGGCGCCCGACGAGCTCGCGCAGGACATTGAGCAAGCTCGCCGGCGCGCGCGCGTCGTCGCTGGCGAACAGCGGCGCCGTGGTAGGGGCCTCGGCGGCGCTCGCCCACTCGCGCGCCACGCGCTCGGCCGCGACCCACTCCGGTTCAGCCCGCACCGGATGGCGCTGGCGGGCGAGCTCTCCGAAGCGGCGCCCGCCGATCTCCTCCGCCAGCGCTGCCTCCAGCGATAGCTCCGCGGCGCGGGCGGCATAGAGCTCCGACAGCGCCCGGGGGGGCGGCAGGCGCCGCTCGGCGGCGCGATCGAGGAGGAAATGCTCGAGGAGGGCCCCGCCGGCTCCGGCGGCGACCCAGTCCAGGGCGGCGCGCAGCTCGGTGAGCACAGGTGGGCGGCGGTAGCAGAACGTGGGGAGCGTGCGCGCTCCTCGGCGCGCGGCTTCGGGCCAGCGAGCGATCTCCGCCTGGGCATTCGCGGGCCAGGAGCGCTCCAGCAGCGCACTCTCGCCTTCGGCGCGCAGGAACAGCGCCGCGATCGCGCGCGCGGAAGCAGCTCCCGAAGACGGAAACGCAGAGGGCTCGCCGTCTGGCCGCTGCCCAGACTGGCCGTTGATCAGGCGATGCGCTCTGGATCCGTGCACTCGACGACGATTTACGATCGCTCGTACTTTTTGGCCACCGGGGTCGTGATCTACGTGGCACTGGCGGCCATCCGGAGGGTGGGCTTCGGCGGGCCTGCGTATGCGTTGCTGGTGGCAGCCCCGCTCGGCCTGGGCTGGATCTGGCGTTTCACCCGCCGTTCGCTGGGCTCGGAGCTCGCGCAGGTGGAGCCGAGCGCACTGCGCGCGCTGCGTGTCACGGCGCTGGGCGCCGGCGCCTGGCTCGCGGCGCGGCTGGCGCCGCCCGGCTGGGCAGGCCTCGATCTCGCGGCCAATCTGGGCCTGGGCGCCGCGGTGGTGGCGGCGAACCTCGCGCTCGCGCGCATCCCTGCTCGCGAGGGTCTGGCGCAGCCGCCGCGTTCGGCGCGTTCGCTCGATGCAACGGTCTTCAGCGCGCTCGTCTGGGGCATCGCCATCGCGCTGGCGGCGGGGCGCCTGGTGTGGCGCGCTCCGAGCGCGCTGCTCGACCCCACGGCGATCGACTACGCCACCAACGCCGCCAGCATCGCCAGCTTGCTGGAGCTCACCGCTGCGGCCTTGCGCTTGCGCAACCTGCGGCGGCTGGAGCTGGGCGTGCTGGAGCGGGCGAGCGGCGCGCTGCTCTCCTGCCTGGCCGCGCTCGGGATCGCGCTTCCGCTGGCGCTGCTGGACCTGGCCGCGCCCTACCTCGCGCTGCCCGCAGGCGCGCTGGCGGCGGCCCTGGCCTGCGCCGGGGTCGGAGCGCTGCGCGATCCGACGCGGATCGCGGCTGCCGTGCGCGGCGGGTCGCTCGTGCTCGCGCTGGGGGCGCCGCTCGCCGTGGGCACGGCTGCGCTGGTAGCGCGGCTCCCCGAGCGCTCGGGCCCGCTCGCGCTGGCGGGTTGCGCGCTCGCGGCGCTCGTCGGCGTGCTCGCGCGCGGCGGCGCGTGGCCGATCGCGCCCGCGGACGTGCGGCGCCGGCAGGCGCTCGAAGCGGCGTCCCGGGCGGTGCTGTGCTCGGATCCGGAGAGCGCGGTGCTCGCGGTGCTGGAGGCCCTGCAGGGGCGGGAGCCGACGCTGCGCGCGCGGCCCGAGCTGTGGCGCTGCGATCCCGCCGAGATGCTGAACGCGGACGTCGCGGGCTATCTGCATACCGAGGCGGGCACGGCACCGCCCGAGGTGTACGAGCTCGTGCAGGGCGAGCCCGAGCGGGTGCTGCGGCGCGAAGTGCTGGTGGGGCTGGCGGTGCGTCAGCCGGAGGTGCGCCCCGCGCTGGCCTGGCTGGAGGCGCGCGGCGCATTTGCCGTCGGGCTGGTGCGCGAGGAGGCAGGGCCGATCGGGCTGCTCGTGCTTCCGCAGGGCTCGCGCCGCTCGCACGCGATGCTGGCCGAGGCCCGGGCCATTCGCGAGCTGTGCGATCGTCTGAGTATCGTGCTCGGCGTGTCGTCCGCGCTGGCGCGCGCGCGCGGTCGAGAGGCGCAGGCTGTCGAGCGAGCGGAGAAGCTGGAACAGGAGCGGGCACGTCTGGAGACGCGCATCGTCGGACAGACCCGGCACCGGGACTCGGTGGCGGAGGTGCTCGCCGACAGCGTGCGGGTAGCGACCTACGGAACGCGCGCGCGGCGCACGTTGCGCGAGCTGGAGCGGCATGCGGCCGGCGCCCGCGACGTGAGCCTGGAGGTACCGGTGGGCGTGGACGCGCTGGCCTGGGCTTGCGCCTTTCATCAGACCGGCACGGGGCGGACGGGGCCGCTGGTGGTGAGCGATGGCACGACCGCCGTGACGCATCCGGCTGCCTACTGGAGTCACGAGCTGGACGCGCCCACGCGCCGTGCCGAAGGGGGCACGCTGGTCGTGCTGCACGTGACGGCGCTGCCGGAAGCGGCCCAGCTGGCACTGGCGCAGGCGCTGTCGCAGCGCAGCGCCGAGGGCGCGCGGCCCTGCGTGCTGCTGGCGACGCTGAGCGAGGCGCCGGAGCGCGCGCTGCAAGAGGGCCGCCTGTGTGCGGCGCTGGCATGGTACCTGGTGCCGCACTGCCTGCGCTTGCCGGCGTTGCGCGAGCGCGCCGAGGACCTGCGCGGCCTGGTGCTCGCGCAGTTGCTCGCGAGCGGGGTGCGGCGCGGCGAGCAGCCGCTCGGCATCGAGCCCTCCGCGCTGAGCCAGCTCGTGGCGCACGATTGGCCGGGCAACGAAGCGGAGCTGGCGCTCGTCGTGCAGCGCGCGGCGCGCGTCGCCACGGCCGAGCGCGTCAGCCTGAGCGATCTGGTCGCGGCGGGGTTCCCGGCTCGCTCGGAGCCAGCGGCAGGCGAGCCGTCGCTGCCGCCAGCGGCCGAGCCTGCGCTGGAGTCGGAGCGCGCGCCGGCGCTCGGCCGCCGCACGGCGCGCACAGCGAGCCGTCGTGCAGCACCGCGCAGCGAACCCGCCGCAGAACGCCGCTCGAGCGAGCGCGCACCGGCGGCACGTCGCGCTGCGACGCCGGCGGTGGGGCAGGAGGGCAGCGAGCGCCCGGTCCCCAAGCGCAGCGAGCGCGTGCGCAAGGCACGCTCGCGGTCAGCGCCCGTGAGCAGCGAGGCGAGCGCGGAGACTCCCTTGGGCGAGGCGCCGGCGGGCGCCGCGCCCACGATCGACCCGGGACCGAGCGAGCCAGCGCCGAACCTGCCGGCGAAGGAGACCGCAGAGCACCCCGTTCACGGGAGCACCTCGACCAGCCCGCCCGAGAGCAGCCTGCGCGAACTGGAGCCGTTGCTCGAGGACGAGGCTCGGCCGGCAGCGCGGCGCCGGCGGAGGCGCTGAGCCTGGCGCGGCACGCTGCGTGGCGCGCGGCGAGTCCGCGGCGCCCCCTGTACCGGCGTCGTGCCGCCGAGCCTGATCGGAGAAGCGTTGGTGGAATATCCCGAGGGCGCTTCGGGGGATGCACAGGTCATCCTGGAGCTGGTCGTCGGCGCGGGCGGCGAAGTGCGCGACGCGCGCATCGTGGAGGGGGCCGAGCCGTTCAGCGCCGCCGCGCTCACGGTGGCGCGACAATGGCGCTTCGAGCCGGCGCGGCGCGGCACGGCGGCGGTGGCGGCGCGCATCCGCTTTCAGCTGCGCTTTCGCGAGCCGGAGCGTGTTCCGGAGCCGCAGCCCGCAGCCGCGCCGGAGCCCCTGGCGCAGACGTTGACGTGCGCTGAAGTACGCCAGCTGCAGGGTGCGTTCGGCGAGCGGGCGAGGTCACGGAGCCGTGCGATGAGCTGTGGGGTGAGTGGCAGCTGCGACTGTTTGACGTGGGCGCGCTCGCGGAGGCGCCGTTCGCCGATGGGCGAGGGCACGTGCTGCTGGGCGGGCGTTACTCGTACACGGCCTATCTGAGCTCGCTGCTCGGCGAGGATGTGCGGCTCGAATACTGGGACTATCAGGCTCGGGCCAGCTACCGGGTGGGAGCACACGACACGCTGGGTGTCTTCGTGTTCGGCTCCTTCGACTACTTTGGCGAAGAGACCAGCGATCCGGACGATGATCTGTTCAGCACGGAGTTACGATCAGGGCTGTCACGATCAGGCGATCGGGCCCGTGACGATTCCGAGCCTGTCGTTTGAAGACCGCTTCTGAGCGCGCGAAACCGGTCGGCTGGCGGCTAAGTGGTCGCCGTGCATCAGGATTTTTCAGCGCTCGGAGCTGAGCGTCCCCTCCGCGAGGGAGGCCTTGGCGCCGTCACCCCGACGCCGGGCCCTAGCCGTGGTTGTCCGAAGCGCGTTCGCGTTGTAGCACACGGCCCGCATGGCTCCGACGCCAACCCGGCTGCGCTTCGGCATCGTCTCCAGCGACTCTCGGCTCCCGGCGTGGGCGGGCCAATGCGTTCGTCAGCTGCGGAGCTGCGGCGCCGCGGAGCTGGTGCTGTGGATTCGCGATGCGGCGCAGCAAAATGGCAGCAGCTGGGAGTATCACGGTGTATTGCATCGTCTCTATCGGCGGCACTGGCTGGAGCGGCGCTCGACCGCGCTGGCGCCGGTCGAGTTGGCGCCCGAGCTCGGCGCGGCACAGCGACTGGATTGCGCCGCCTCCGGTGCCGGCTGCGACGCTCGGGCGCTGCAGCAGATCCGGGAGCTCGGGCTGGATTTCATCCTGTGCTTTGACGATCGAGCGCTCGCTTCCGAGCTGCTGGAGGTCGCGCGCCTGGGCGTCTGGTCGTATGAGCATGCCATCAGCAGCGCGCCCTACTTCCGAGAGGTGCTCGAGGGCAGCGCCAGGACGCGCGTCGAGTTGTTGCAGCGGCGTCCGGGGCGCACCACGAGCCTGTATCGCGGCTTCTTCGGCACCTGTCAGGCGAGCTGGGTCAATACCATCGAACGCGCGTTTTGGGGTTCCACCGACTGGTGCGCGCGGGTCTGCGCCGAGCTGAGCGCCCTGGGCCCGGAGCGCTTCGAGCAGAGCCGCTCGCTGACGAGCGACGGCGCTGCTGCCGCGCCACGCAATCGAGAACTGCTGGGCCTGCTGACCAAGAGCGCGCGCAGCTCCCTGGAAAAATTGTGGGAGCTGCTGTTCCACGTGGAGGTCTGGAACGTCGGGATCGCTGCCGAGAGCCTGGAGCAGATCCTGCGGCAGGCTCGCATCGATGAGGCCAGCGTCACCTGGTGTGGCGCTCACAGTCCCGGCAACTTCATCGCCGACCCTTTCAGCTACGTGCAGGACGGCAAGGCGTGCGTGCTGGTCGAAGACTATGTCGACGGCAAGGGCCGCATCTGCACTCTCTCGGACTCGCTGGTCCCCGAGCGCGTCGGGTTGAGCGTGGATCTCGATCTGCCCTATCACATGTCCTATCCGTGCATCTTCACGGAGGGGGGCGAGACGTATTGCGTGCCCGAGACCTACCAGGCGGGCCACGTGAGCCTGTACAAGCGCGCCGGTCGCCAGTGGGTGCTGGTTCGCACGCTGCTGGAGGGCAAGCCGGTGGTCGACCCGACGCTGTTCAAGCACGAAGGTCGCTACTGGCTGCTGTTCACGCTGCAGGACGACGGCGCCTGGGGCAACCAGAAGCTCTACGCCTACTACGCGGACTCGCTCGACTCGGAGTGGAAGCCACATCTGCTCAATCCCGTCAAATGTGACATCGGTTCGACGCGGCCCGCCGGCAGCCCGTTTGTCGTGAACGGGGTGTTGTACCGCCCGAGTCAGGACTGCTCGCAAACCTACGGGGGCGCGGTGGTGATCAACGAGCTCCGCCGGCTCTCGCCCAGCGAGTTCGTCGAGCTGGAAGCGGCTCGGATCGAACCCATGAAGAACGGGCCGTACCCTGCGGGGCTGCACACCCTGAATCCGATGGGCGAGCAGGCGGTCTTCGACAGCAAGAAATTCAGCTTCGACTGGCTGGCATGGCGCAAGAACTGGTCGCGCCTGCACGAGGTATTTCGGTGAGTCTCAAGCTGAACGAGGCGTTGAAGCTCGCGCAGGCCTCCAGCCCGGGCGCTGCGCAGCGCCGAGCGTTCCTCGCGTGCGGATTCGAGCCCTTGCACCTGCCGGTGTTCCTGCGCGCTCACCACGAGCTGCGTTTCCCGGCGCAGGGCTTGGAGGTGAGCACGGGGGTGTACGGCGATCTGCCGGGGAACCTGGAGCGAGCTCGGCAGTCACCGGCGAGCACTTGCTTCGTGCTGATCGAGTGGCACGACCTGGACCCGCGCCTCGGTGTACGCAGCACCGGCCCGTGGAGCCGCCTGCGCCAGGCGGAGATCGCTCGGGAAGTGGCGCAGCGGCTGGAGCGCCTGCGTCAGGGGCTCGAACGGTTGAGTGGGCAGATGCAGGTCGTGCTGGCGCCGCCGAGCATCGAATTCGGGCTCAGCGCGGACACGACGGGCTGGCAGGCGAGCTCGTTCGAGCTGGAGCTCCAGCTGTTGCTGAGCCAGTTCCTGGCGTCGGTCGCAGGTGATGCGCGGCGGAAGGTGTTGCACGCGGCGCGCCTGGCCGCGCGCAGCCCGGCGGCCTCGCGCGCGGACGCCAGGATGGAGCTCCTGGCGGGCTTTCCGTACAGCCTCGAGCACGCCAGCCAGGTCGCCGAGGCCCTGGTTTGGCTCGCCTACCCAGACCCGCCGAAGAAGGGCCTGATCACGGATCTGGATGAAACGTTGTGGGCCGGCATCGTGGGCGAGCTGGGCGCCGACGGCGTGAAGTGGTCGCTGGGCGACAAGGCCCAGCTTCATGGCCTGTATCAGTCGGTGCTCCGGCAGCTGCACGAAGCCGGAGTGCTGCTCGGTGTGGCCTCGAAGAACGACCCGGAAGTGGTGGCTGCTGCGCTCGCGCGCTCGGACCTGCACCTCGACCGGGACGTGTTCTTCCCGGTCGCCGCCAGCTGGGGGCCCAAGTCCGACGCCGTGAGCGCGATCTTGCGCGCCTGGAATATCGCCGCCGACGCGGTCGTCGTCGTGGACGACAGCCGCATGGAGCTGGAGGAGATCCGGCGCCAGCATCCAGGGATCACCTGCCTCGAGTTTCGGCCCAGGGACGTCAGCGCCACGCTGGAGCTCTTGGGGCAGCTGCGCGACGTGTTTGGCAAGCCGAGCGTCAACGAGGAAGACCGCCTGCGCAGCGCCAGCATCCGCGGGCTGGCCCAGTTCGAGGAACAGAAGCAGGCGAGCGACCTCGGCAGCTTCCTCGCGGGCCTCGCCGGTGAGGTCAGCGTCCAGTCGGCGAAGCAGGGGGCGGACGGCCGCGTGCTGGAGCTGATCAACAAGACCAATCAGTTCAACCTGAACGGCGGCCGTGTCGAAGCCGGGGCCTGGCAGCGCTTTCTCGCTCGCGATGACAGCTTCGTGCTCGGCGTCTCCTATGGCGATCGCTTCGGCCCGCTCGGGACCATCGGCGTGGTCGCCGGCACGCGCGCGAATGGGCTGCTGCACGTCGAGCACTGGGTGCTCAGCTGCCGGGCGTTCTCGCGCAGGATCGAGGACCATATGCTGCAGGTGCTGTTCGAGGGCCAGGAGCAGGTGTCGCTCGCCTTCCGCAGGACCGAGCGCAACCAGCCGTTTCGCGAGTTCCTGGCCCGGCTGGGCCTGGCGGAGCAGCAGGGCGGCGGCGAGCTGGCGCGCGCGCTCGTGCTCGGGCGCGAGCAACTCGCCCGCGTGAGCGCGGATTTGCCGCATCGGGTGCTGAAGCGATCGGATGGAGTGAGCGATGGATGAGCTGGAGGCGCGGGTGCTCGAGTGTTTCGCCAACGTGTTTCCCGGCATTCCCCGGGAGCGCCTGCCACGGCTGAATCAAGCCGCCAGCGCGGAGTGGGATTCGGTGATGCACGTGACCTTGCTGGCCGCGCTGGGCGAGGAGTTCGGTTTCGAGATCGACTTCGAGGCCGCGGAGGAGCTGCGCTCGTTCGCGCTCGTCAGCGACTACGTGCGGGACCATGCCGGACGCTGAAGCTCGCGAGCTCTCGGCGCAGGAGCTGCGCGTGGGCCTGAGCGCCGAGTTCCAGCGCAGCATCAGCGCCGACGACATCGCCCTCTTCGCGCAGCTCTCCGGCGACGCGAATCCTCTGCATCTGAGCGAGGAGTACGCGAGCCAGACGAACTACGGGCGCCGCATCGTGCACGGCGCCTTCCAGATCTCGCTCGCGTCGGCCCTGCTCGGCATGCACCTGCCGGGCAAGCGCGTGGTGCTGGGCTCGGTGCGGAGCCGCTTCCTGGCGCCGCTCTATTACCCGTGCAGCGTGGTGGTACGCGGCGAGATCGTCTCCTGGTTTCCCGATCGTCAGAGCGGGGTGTTGCGTGTGCACGTGCGGGACGCGGCCACGTCCTCGGTCACGGCCGAGGTGCAGATGGGCTTCGGTCTGCATGAAGGGCGCGCTGGCGTCGAACCCGCGGTGGAACAGCCCCGCGCCGGTGAGGGGCGCGAGCTGATCGTGGTCACCGGCGCGTCGGGCGCGCTGGGCAGTGGCTTGAGCAGTCACCTGGCGCAGCGCTATGACGTGCTCGGGCTGGCTCGCGGGGGCGCTGCCGCTGGCGCAGCGCTGGTCGCCTGCGACCTGGAAGACGAGGACTGGGAGTCGCAGGCGACCGAGGCGCTCGCCGGGCGCAGCGTGTACGCGCTGGTGCACGCGGCCTGGCCCGGGGCGCCGAAGGGCGGCCTGCTCGAGCTCGACCTGGAGACGCTGCGCCGGCAGCTCGAGTTCGGCGGG
>DASTRX010000070.1:0-19685 GCA_035760985.1 Polyangiaceae bacterium | reverse complement strand
TCGGCACGGTGCGCCTGGCGCGCTGGCTGTGCCGACATGCTCTGCCGGAGGCGCGGCTGGTGCTGCTGGGCAGCACCGCCGGCTCGCTCCATCCGGAGCTGGGCCTGGCAGCGTACTCCCTGGGCAAGGCCACGCTGGAGCACGCCGTGCGCCTGCTGGCTCCGGAGCTGGCCGCGCGCGGCATCAGCATCAATGCCATCCTGCCGTCGTACATGCCGATCGGCATCAACCAGGCCAAGACCGAGCGCGCGACCTTGCTGGAGGCGGCGCGTGTGCCCGCGGGGCGCCTGTGCGCGCCACAGGACGTGTTCGCTGGCATCGATTATCTGCTCTCGCCCGCGGCCTCGTTTGTCTCGGGCCAGCTGCTGCCGCTGACCGGGGGGCGGCTGTAGCTCACAGCCAGGGCTGGCGCGCCCCGTGGTGGAGAAAGGCGAAGTCGCCATCCAGCATCTGAAAGGCGAGCTGCTCGGTCGGCAGAGCTCGCGTGCCGGGCGCGAGCAAGAACATGGGCACGGCGGGACAGGCCTGGAACCCCGCTGCCGAGAGCGCCCGACACTCTGCGGGCAGGTTGGTCATGCACACGACCTCTTCCACACCCTCGCGCGCGGCGGCCCGCTCCCGCGCTCGCTGAAGCAGTGCGGCGATCTCGCACTCCTGCTCGGAGCGGCACCAGAAGGCCGCGATGCGCGCCTGAAACGGAGCGAACGCCAGCACGAACCCGCCCAGCGGTGCGCCTTGCTGCAACACCGCGTGGCTCTCGAACTGGGCCGCCGGGCAGCTCGCGAGCGTGCCCAGCTGATCGCGGGTCCGGCGAAACCGCAGCCAACCGGGCGGCGTGAAGCCGCTGTCGGGCTCGGCGCCGCCGGCGGCAAGCAAGGAGAGCGCGCGCAGCTCCCAGTGCTCGTTCGTGCGGCGTGCTCCGAGCTCCGGTGCAGGCACGCGCGCCGCATAGCAGGCCACCTCCCCGGCGGCGCGGAAGCCCAGCGGCTGGGCCATGCGCCGGGTCGCTGGGCTACCTCCGACGATCAGCAGGCCATCGGCGAGCCCGGCGATGCGCTTCAACAGCGCTGCGCCGGCGCCGACGCTGGTCGGCTCCGAAGCCCAGTCGAACGGGTGCAACAAGCTGAGCGGGCTGGAGCCGCCGCCGGCGACCAGCGGCAGCACACCGGCGTGCGCCACGATCTGCCCGTTGCGGGTGAGCACGAAGCTGCGCGTGACGGGCCCTTCGGGCCAGCGGCTCCAGTACTTCCAGTGCATGTGCTCCGGAGTGAACATCGGGTTACCCGGTGCAACGCCCAGCGATCGTCGCGCGAGCGCGGCGATCTGGGGGCCGTCAGCCGGAGTGGAGGCGCGAAACTCGGAGCTCACGCGCGCACCCTGGCGCTGTGCACCCTCGCAGCACGCACGTTCGCCACGAACTGCCGCCCCGCGTCCGCCCAGGAGGGCAACGCGCCCGCGGCGCGCCGGGCATTCTGGGCCAGACGCCGGCGTTCCAGCGGCTCTCGCACGAACCTTTCGCAGACCGCGCTGAGCGCGGCCACGTCCAGCAGCGGGGCCAGCAAGCCCGTCTCGCCGTGCGCGACGATGTCGGGCAGGCCGCCCACGGCATAGCCGGCGACGGGCACGCCCGCGGCCAGCGCCTCCAGCGCGACCAGCGGGTGATTTTCCGTGAAGCTGCTGATCAGCAACACGTCGCTCGAACGCAGCGCCGCCAGCGCGGCCGGGTGCTCGCGCTCGCCCGCCAGCAGCACGTTCTGATCGAGCCGATGAGCGCTGATCCGGCGCCGCAGCTCCGCGACGAACTCCGGTTCGACATCCAGGCTGCCGACGATCGTCCAGCGCCAGTCGCGAGTGGCCAGCGCGGCAAGGGCATCGAGCGCGTCCTGCAGCCCCTTGAGCGGCGTCACGCTGCCCAGCGAAATGAACTGCAGCACGCCTTCGGGCGAGCGCAGCGCGGGCGCCGCCGACAGCGGATCCACTCCAGGGGGGCACACCACGCGCGCGACGTTCGAGCCGCAGTCCGCGAGCACGCGAGCCGCGTACGGACCCGGGCTCACCAGCAGATCGAGCTGCTCCAGCAGCTGGAGCTCCGCGGGCGTGGGGCGCAAGGGGAGCGAGCGCTCCAGCTGCTCGCGCCGGCAGCCGCGGGCGATGAAGGAGGGGAATGCATGCAGCAACACGCCGACCGCGGCCCCGGTGCGCGACTTCAGGCGCGCGAAGGGCGCGGCGCCTTCCGGCGTCAAGAACAGCGAGTCCAGCAGCACGAGCGCGGCCTCCTGCGTGTCGAGCCGCGCCAGATCCCGCTCCAGCGTCTCCACGCCGACCGGGCAGCGCCGCACTTGCGGAGCCGCGGCAGCGATGCGTTGGTTGTACAGATAGCCGCCGCTGATGCGGCCGCCCGAGTGCGGCTCCACGAACAGCACCTCGACGGCGACCTCAGGCGAAGCAGCAGCCGACGTCATGATGAGGCGCTCGGGCCCGGCGCGATACCGAGCTTGTCTTTCTCCGCCCGCTTCTCCATGAACAGCTCCCAGAGCCCCGGCCCGAAGCGGTGCACCGCCGCGCGCAGACCCACGGCGACCACCGCCCAGATGAAGGGCTCGATGCCGTAGCGATAGCGCGCGGACTCCAGCGCGGAAAACAGGCTCGACGCCGTGACCACGAACGCGATCTGCAACAGGCAGAAGCCGAGCAACAATCCGCGCCAGCGCACGCCCAGCTCGCTCGAGCGGCAATCCTTCCAGCAACTCCCGGCAGCCCACAGATAAAACAGCGGCAGAAACCAGTACAGCCCCACAGGCTGCGCGGGCCAGCTGTGCACGAGCCGGTCGTAGAAGCGTTCGTAGCGGCCGAGCACACGCCGGTGCTGGTAGTGCGGCGAGCTCGGCTTCTGATCCGCTTCGTGCCAGTGGGTGGTCGAGCTGAACATGTTGGGCAGGTTCCTCTCGAACACCGTGCGCAGGTACTGGCCGGGTTCCTGGCGGATAAAATGGGAGGCGTCCTTCTGCCGCTGGCGGTTCACCGCCAGGAAGATCCCGTGATTGAAGTTGGGCGTGCCCAGCGCCGGCTTCGTCAGCTCGTTGGTCGTCGGCCAGGGAAAGTGCTGATCGGCGGGAAAGAACGGGAGATACGCCTCGGGGCCGGCAAAGACGCTGATCTCGGCGAAGCGCGAGAGCTCCCCGTAGTCGATCCATTCCCGCCGCTGCTCGCCATCCATGAACTGGGTCGTGGCGAGCGTGACATTGGCGCCGCCCCAGGAGGTGGCCCCGAACACGCCGAAGACGGCGTAGTTCTTGACGTACAGCCCAGATAGCAGGGCCAGGGGCAGGGCGCCGCCGAGCAGCACGGCACGCCGGCGACCGCGCCCCGCGAGCGCCCAGGCGAGCCCGGCCAGCAGCAGGAACCAGAACAGGTGAAAGGCGGTGTAGAGCCAGCCGAGCACGGCGCAGGGCAAGAAGAAGCCGAACCAGGAGCGAACCGCGCCTCTTGCCAGCGCCCGGTGGAACGCGACAGCGGTCCAGCACAGCAGCGACGTGCACAGGTGCGTATAGAGATAGAGGTTCTCCAGATACAGCGACTGCGGCACCAGGGAGAGCCCGAGCGCGAGCAACGTCGCTGTCCACTTCGAGCAACCGAGCAGCTGGAACAGCTGACACGAGGCGACCAGGAGCAGGTAACCGGATGCCCAGAAGAGCGCAGCAGCACTCCAGGACAGATGCGCGGCGCCGAGCTTCAGCAGCGCCCCCGTGATCAGATTCATGCCGGGGGCGAAGGCATGAAAGTAGTAGACGGTCTCGAACAGTCGATCACGGAGCGCGTCCGGATCGCCCAGGAACATCCAGGCCAGGTCGAGGTGAAAGCGCAGCCCGAACGCGAGCAATGCGCCGCGGGTCGCGAGAAACACGCCGAGCAACAGCAGGCCATGGCGGGCTCCGAAGCCGTCGGTGCGAAAGGGGGGGGCGTTCACGTGCCCCGGCTTGTAGCAGGAAGAGCCGATCCAGGCTGCCGGAGCGACGCGGTCGGCCGGTTGGTCGCGGTGTGCTCTTGGCCGCGAAACGGCACGAAGACTAAGGTCGCAGGCGATGCCGGTCGCCGAACGCCCCCGACTCTTGATCTTCATCATCGCGTACTATGCGGAATCGACGCTGCGCTGGGTGCTGGACCGCGTGCCGTCGTCGCTGTTCGAGGACTTCGACTGCGAGATCCTGGTGATCGACGACGCTTCCAAGGATCGCACGTACGAGGTGGGCTCGAAATATCAGCGCGAGCACGCCAGCGTGCGCATGACCGTGCTGCGCAACGAGTACAACCAGGGGTACGGCGGCAACCAGAAGCTCGGCTACGCGTACGCGCTCTCCCACGACTTCGATTTCGTGGCGCTGGTGCACGGGGACGGTCAGTACGCGCCCGAAGAGCTGCCGCGGCTGCTCGCGCCGCTTCGATCCGGCGAGGCGGATGCCGTGTTCGGCAGCCGCATGCTGGAGCGCGGCCAGGCGCTGAAGGGCGGCATGCCGCTCTACAAATACGTGGGCAACCGGATCCTGACCACGGTCCAGAATCTGCTGCTGGGCTCGCAGTTATCGGAGTTTCACAGCGGTTATCGCATCTACTCGGTGTCCGCGCTGACGCGCATCCCGTTCCGCCTGAACTCCAACGATTTCCATTTCGACACCGAGATCATCATCCAGCTGATGAACGCGGGCGCGCGCATCGTCGAGCTGCCGATCCCCACCTACTACGGCGACGAGATCTGCCACGTGAACGGCATGAAGTATGCGAAGGACGTGATCTGGGCCACCTTGCAGAACCTGGCGCATCGCTCCGGCTTTGGTTACCAGCGCCGCTTCGAGCCGAAGCACGAGGGCAACATCCACTATGATCTGAAGCTCGGCTACGCCAGCAGCCACAGCTATGCGCTCGCTGCCGTGCCGCCGGGTTCGCGCGTGCTGGACGTCGGCTCCGGCCCTGGTGGGCTCGCGGGCGAGCTGCTGAAGAAGGGTTGCCAGGTCACCCTGGTGGATCAATTCCCGGCGCAGGTCGACGGCGGGGACGTCCAGGTCGTCGTGCAGAATCTGGACGAGGACCTGGCCTTTGATGCGGGAGATCAGGATGTGCTCCTCCTGCTCGACGTGATCGAGCACCTGCGCGACCCGGAGCGTTTCCTGGAGCAGCTGCGGTGCCAGTTCGCCTACGAGCCGAAGCGAGTGATCCTGACCACGCCCAACGTGGCCTTCATCATCACCCGCGTCATGCTTGCGCTCGGGCAGTTCAACTATGGCAAGGCCGGCATCCTGGATCGGACCCACACGCGGCTGTTCACGTTCGGCACGCTGCGCCGCCTGCTCAGCGACGAGGGGTTCCGCATCAAGGAGCTGCGCGGGGTGCCGGCGCCGCTGCCGAAGGTGCTCGGCAACGGGCTGCTGGGCAAGGCCGCGCTGGGCGTCAATCTGGCGCTGATCCGCTTCAGCCGGACGCTGTTTTCGTATCAGATCTACGTGGAAGCCGAGTCGACGCCCGACGTCTCGTTCGTGCTCGCAGACTCCAAGCGTCGCGGCAGTACCCGTCCGCCCCCTGCTGCAGACAGCCCACGCTCCGGCCCGGCGCCGTCTCACTGAGGGCGCCGGGGGTCGCTCCCGGAGCAGCGCCCGTTGCGCGCTCGGCGCGCGGGGGCGAACGCGCGCTCGGCGCGCGGGGCGAACGCGCGCTCAGCGCGCGGGCTGGGGCGCGTCTGCGGCCGTGTTGGCGGAGTGCTGCTCCTGCGCCGCGCGCTCCGCCGCCTCTGCGTCGAGCCGCTCCTGAATCGGGGGCCAGATACCGGGATCCACCGCCAGGGGTTCGGTGCTGAAGTCGCTCAGGAACTCTTCCATGAAGCGCTCCATGCCGACGTGCGGCAACGGCTGATCCGGGATCATGCCCGGGTGGTAACCGCGGCGCAGGAACGGGGCCACGAAGTCGGGGTTGCGGGAGGCGACGTGGATCGGAACCGACCAGGTCAGGTTATCCGGACCCGTCACCTGCTGGTGCGGCTGGTGGTCGCCCACGAAGATCACGAGCGTGTCGTCCTTGACGAAATTGGTGAGGAAGCCCTCCATCACGTGCATCTCGTAAGCGATGGCGGCCGAGTAGCCCTCGTGGATTTCGCGCGGATTCTCCCAGGTCGTGTCGAACGAGTCCCGGCCGGCCTCATGCAGGATGGATCCGTCGCCGATCGTCGACCAGTCGTCGATGTAGTGAGGGATGTCGTTCCAGGGAGCGTGGCTGGAGACCAGCGCAAACTGCAGGAACAGCGGCTGGGTCGTCTTCTCGATGACCGCCTTCTGGATGTGGTACATCGTGTACTGATCGGCCATCGGCGCCCAGCCGTAGCGCGGGCCGTTGTAGCCCATCTGCCACGAGAAGTAGTGCTGGCGGAAGCCGTAGTAGTCGTCCATGCCGGCCCAGGCGCGCGTCGTGCCCGGCATCACCAGCACGGGCAGGTAGCCCGCGTCGCGGAAACGGTCGGCGAGGGCAGGCGGGTGCAGCTCATCGAGCAGCTGCGAGTGCAGGTGGCTGATCACGCGCACGCCCGTGTCCACGGTCATGTGAGCGAACCAGGAGAAGCCACCGTACGTGGGCGAAGTGACGAAGTCGGAGACGACGTGGAAACCTGCGTTCGCCAGGTTCTTCTGCATCTCCTCGTAGCGCGGGAGCAGCAGCTCGCGCTGCTGCGGCGTGACGTAGGCGGTGCGGCCGTAGGACTCGACGAAGATGAAGAGCACGTTGTTGCCGTGCAGCTTGTCGAGGAACACGTTGTGGCCGATGCGCTCGCTGACCTCCTGGATCTGCCGGCGGATCTGCTTGCGATCCTTCGGCAGGTGCATGGTGTGGCGCCATTCTTGCGCGATGCGCTGGGACACCTCGCGCTGATAGATGACGGGCCCGCCCAGCTCCTGGCTGATCACGATCCCGACCGTCAGCAGCACCAGACCGGCGACTGCGCGCCGGAAGAAGGGATAGCGCGAGCGGCGATACACCTCGCCCAGCATCAACGCGACCAGGGCGATGCTGCCGATGACGAAGGTGGCGAAGGCCGCGCCGTAGCCGATCAGCGCGTTCACCTCGCTGGTGTCGTACATCAGCCGGAAGAATTCCTTGATCAGGTGCTGATCGAGCAGGACGTGAAAGTCCCTGAACAGGAAGCGGTGCGAGATGTTGTCAGCGGTCTCGAACAGGCGCACCAGCAGCGCGAGCGCGCCCAGGAGCACGAAAAACCACCAGCGCAACCGCAGGCCGACGCGCCGCGCCAGAGCCACCAGGCCGAGGGTGATCGGCACCTCGATGCACAGGGACTGATAGTCCGCCCACTCCATCGGGATCGGGTAGCGAATGTTGAGCCACAGGCTCAGCGCCACCATGAACACGGCGAGCAGGATCAGATCGAGCGCATAACGAACCGGGCGGGAGCGCAGCACGGCGAAGCGCTCGCCCAGCTTGGGGAATTTGAGTTTTCTAAGCATGGATGCCCGGGGATGACGGGGCCCGGCGAACGCCGCGGAGTCTAGGAGCCGATAATTAGGCTGGAAAGCTCTTTGTAGCGCGGACAATGCGGGATTTTGACCCGCGCCGGCGCCGGCTGGCCACCGGTCCGCGAGACCGGTCAGAGCCTGGGGCTGTCCGAGTGGCGCAAGGCGTTCCGCAGTTCTCCCGCGGAGTCCTCGAGCGAGATCCGGGGGCCTCCGCTCAGGGTCTGGTGCAACAGGGCGACCGGTGCGATGCGGCGCCCGGCCACCTGGATGGCGGCGGCCGACATGCCATGGCCGTCGCCGCGCACCCACACACCGCCGAACTCCCTGCACAGCACTTCGCCGAAATACCCGCCCAGGAAACCGGCGAGCCAGCGCGCCCAGCTGGAGTCGGGCGGCAGGGGACCCCTGGGGGGCGCCACCAGCTCCAGGTAGCGGTCCAGCGCCGGCAGCGTCTTGCTGGTGCGGTCGAGGGCGGCCACGCCTTGACCGGCGCAGTAGACGGCGACCACGGAGTGACCGAGCGCGCGACCCAGCCGCGGCAGTTCCTCCAGGCCCGGCCACTCGTGCTCCCAGGGCAGAGGCGGTGCGACCTCGCGCGCGCCGTCCCAGCTCGCGTTCTTGCCGGTGCCCTGCGCGGGTGTCAGCATCGCCAGCACGCTCTCCAGCGCGCTCGCGAGCGTGGCGTGGCGCCCGTGCGCGATGCGGTGGCGCACGACCTGAAAGGGCATCACCTCCTGGTCGAAGACCTCGAGGATCGCCGTCTCCAGGGGGGCATCCCCGCGCCAGCGGCCGCCGGCCACTCTGCGCAACGTCTCTCCGACGTAGACGCCGGCGATGCGCCACAAGGTCGAGCTGGAGCCGTGCACGTCGAGCGGACGCGGCCCCGCGCCGTACAGCAGCCCGAGCGCCACCTCCAGCCGATCCAGGCTGGCGATGGACAGATCGTAGCAGCCGAAGTGCCGGAAAATCGGCGCCAGGGTGAGAAAGTGGCTCGCGCTGTGCCCGGCTGCCTCCCGCCGCTCCAGCGACTCCAGCTGCAGCTCCGGCAGCTTGTCGCGTGCCAGCGCTTCCAGTCCTTCGAGCGCGACGTCGCGCGCACCGCTGGACAGCGTGTGCTCGAGCGGCATCCAGACCGAGGCGGACGAGGTCGGGCCCTGCTCGCCCACGCCGAGCCGGCGCAAGCGCGGCGTGATCTGCTCGGCGGCGGCCGCGGAGAGCGTGTACAAGCGCTCCAGCGCCGCCTCCGCGCGCGGCTCTTCGCCGCACAGGGCGGCGGCCTCCGCGAGCGCAGCCAAGCCGTCGGTCGATTCCGCGTTGGCGCGCAGCGCCCGCTGCGCCAAGCGCAACGCGACCGCTGGCGTGCCGATGCGGGCTTCGACACAGGCGGTCAGCGCCAGCACCAGGCCGCCCTCCGGCGGCGGCCCCAGATTCGATTCCTTGAGCAGGAGCTCCGCGCGCTCCAGGCTCCAGGCGTCGTCGCGTTGCCGCGCGTGGCGGACCGCGCTCCAGATGAACATGAGGCGCGCTTCGGGCAGATCGGGCGCCTCATCGAGGGCCGCCGTGGCTTCGCGCGCGGCGCGTTCGGCATGCCCCAGCTCGAGCAGCACACGCGCCAGCGCGACCCGCGTCTCCGCGTCCACTCCGGCGGGGGTGGGCTCCTCGGGAATCAGCGCCTGTGCCTCCTCGAGCCGCCCCCCGAGCACTCTCTCCCAGGCTTCCAGGATCGCTTGCCGCACCAGCGCGGCGTTGCCTGCCGGCGGCGCGACCTCCGGGCGGCTCGGGCGCGCTGGAGCGGCGGCGACCAGCTCGTCGGGATAGCTGCTCGCGCGATAGCGACCCGCGTGCGCCGCCAGCTGCTCTTTGGCGCGCATGCTGTCGAACGGCTTGTGCGGCGCAGGCGGCCTCAGCGAGGGTTGCGGCGGGCGCTGCGTGGAGCGCGCCGCGGCGTCCGGCGAGAGCGCCGAGACGAGCCCCGAGGCGCTCGGCGACGGCAGCGGAGGCGGCACGGAGCTGGTGCCGCTGCGCGGTGGTGGAAAGACGGGCTCCTGGGCGCGTTCCACGGTCTCGCGCTGCGCCGCGCGCTTCAGGGCATCCTGCCGCTCCTCCGCGAGGCGACCCGAAGCGATCGGCTCGGCGGGGGTCACCTCCTCGTCATCGTCGTCCGCGCCGAGCTCATCCAGGAACGGGTGCGCGCTCGCGGGCGCTCGCGGCACGCTCGGAGCCTGCGACGGAGGGCGATGGTTGGGCGAGGTTTTTTCCTCGGCGTCCGCCGCGGCCTCTCGAGGCCCGCTCTCCAGCGCGTCCTTCGGCACGGCGCTCGGCTCGGTGCGGCCCTCCAGCTCCGCCAGCCAGTCCTCTGCCTCCGGGAACGGGCCGGCGCGCTCCAGCAGCGCATTGAGACGATCCGCGGCGCCATCGCTGTCGATGCGCCCCCGCTGGAATAGTAGGCGAGTGGCCAGGAAAGTGATGGCGATCTCGTGATCTCGCGAGTTCGCGAAACGCGCGAGGAGCTGAGCCGCTTCGGCTGTGTTGCCCTCGTCGAGTCTCTTCTCGATGTGGCGCAACTCGTCGTGCTCGAGCGGACTCGCGGCCATCCCCGGCCAGCGTATCAACTCTGCTTGCGAAAAGGGTAGTTTCCTCTGGCACTCGCCACCGGGCGCGGGCTCGCGGGACCGCGGGCCGAGGCTCCGCCCCCAGATGTTGACACTGTGGTTCCCCGTACCGTAGATGCGCGCAGTGACGTACTCGGCGCGTTTCACTTGCTTGTCCGGTTGTACGGGGACGTGGCCCGTCACTCAGGCCATTTACAGCTGTCCCACTTGCGGCGGGCTGCTGCAGGTGGAGCATGACATCGAGGCGCTCCGCTCGCGGAGTGGTGACGAATGGCGCCAGCTGTTTGACCAGCGCTACAAGGGCACGCGCTGGCCTTACGGGTCGGGGGTGTGGGGCAAGCGCGAGTGGGTGATGCCCGATGTCGATGACGACCTGATCGTCTCCATGGACGAGGGCGGCACGAACCTGTTCTGGGCTGAGCGCTACGGCAAGCAGATCGGCCTCAGCGACCTGTGGGTCAAGCTGTGCGGCAACAGCCACAGCGGCTCGTTCAAGGACCTGGGCATGACGGTGCTGGTGAGCGTGGTGCGCCAGGCCGTGCGCCGGGGCCTGAAGGTGCAGGCGGTGGCTTGCGCGTCCACCGGCGATACCAGCGCATCCCTGGCCGCTTACGGCGCCGCCGCGGGCCTGCCCGTGGTGGTGCTGCTGCCGCGCGGCAAGATCACGACGGGGCAGCTGGTGCAGCCGCTCGCGCACGGAGCCCTGGTGCTCGGTCTGGATACCGACTTCGACGGCTGCATGGCCATCGTGCAGCGCCTGGCCAAGGAAGAGGTGGTCTACCTCGCCAACTCGATGAACCCGCTGCGCATCGAGGGCCAGAAGACGGTGGCCATCGAGATCGTGCAGCAGTTCGACTGGGAAGTCCCGGACTGGGTGATCTTGCCCAGCGGCAACCTGGGCAACGCGGCGGCGCTCTACGCCGGCTTCAAGATGATGATCGATCTGGGGGTGGCCAAGCGCATGCCGCGCTTGGTGGTCGCCCAGGCGGAAGCGGCGAACCCCATGTATCGGGCCTGGATCGCCGGCAAGCGCCAGATCGAGCCCATCCGCGCCTCCACGACCCTGGCGAGCGCGATCCAGATCGGCAACCCCGTGAGCGCGCCGCGCGCGTTTCGTGCGCTCGACGCCATGAACGGCATCGTCGAGCAGGCCAGCGAACAGGAGCTGGTCGACGCTGCCGCCGAGGCGGACGCGACCGGCATGTACACTTGCCCGCATACTGCGGTGGGGCTGGCCGTGCTCAAGAAGCTGGTCCAGCGCGGCGTGATCGGCAAGACCCAGCGCGTCGTCTGCATCTCCACTGCGCACGGCCTGAAGTTCACCGAGTTCAAGGTCCAGTACCACGAGTCCGCGCTGGAGAAGATCCAGAGCCGGCACGCCAATCCCGCCGTGATCTTGCCGCCCGATTATGATCGCGTCAGCGACGCGATCCGCCAGCGCTTCAGCTGAGGCGGGGTCTCTTTCGGGCTTCTGGGCCTGCCACGGGTTTGGGCTCGCGCCTGGGCCGCGCACGTTCGGCTCCAGGATGTGCCCGCTGTCGCGGCAGGTGGAGCTCAGAACGAGAGCGAGGCTGCGGCGCCGGCGCCCTTCGTCGACACGTACGGCTGAAGGTGCAGCCCAGCGCTGGCGCTGCTGGAGCTGCTCGCTGTCTGGGGCGCGGAGTCGTCGGCGAGCAGGAGCACGATGCCGGTGACGCCGAGGGTGAGCGTCACACCGAAGGCCATGTCCGCGATCAGCGCGTTGCGCTCGACGTCGTCCGCGCCCTTGGCGGTGGGGTTGTCGTCATAGTCCTTCTTGTCGCTGAGCGCCCGCACCCCGAAGACGGTGCCGACGATCGCAGCGGCGCCGGCGATGCCGAGCGTGACGTAGCCGGGCACCAGGCTGCGAGGGGGGCGGGTGCTGTCGAGCGCACCCGTTCCCGACCCGAGCGGCGCGATCGGCGCAGCCTGTGCCGCGGCGGCCTGCGGCAGCAGCGTCACGTTCGGCCGCAGCTGCGCGCCGGGCGTGGCGGTGATCGGCACGCGCTGGGACTCGTAGCCGGGCAGGGAGATCACGAGCTCGTGGCGGCCCGGAGCGAGCCGCAGGGAGAGCGGCGTCGGCGTGGCAAGATTCACCCCGCTCACCTGCACGTGAGCTCCCGCGGGTGTGGTGGTCACGAGCAGGTCCGCCGGCACCGCACCCAGCGCGCGCTGACGGCTCGCGACGGTCTGGAGCTTCTCGGCGCCGAGCTCGTCCTTCTTCGGATCCGCCAGCACGACGCTCAGCGCAGCGTAAGCGCCAGCGACGTCACCTTGCTTGTCGAGACTCATCGCGCGCCAGTACTTGGCCTGGATCGCCGGCAGCAGCTGATCCGCGCGCGCGAAGTGGTCGGCAGCCGCGGCATATTGTCCCGCTGCGTACGCCTCTTGACCCGCTCCATACGCCGCTCGTGCCTGCTCGCGCTTGGCCGCCTCGGAAGCCTCGGAGCCAGCGCCGCCCGTGTCGGGAGCAGGCGCGTTGGGAGCAGCGGTGGTGGGGGCACTGCCCGTGGTCGGGGCGTTTCCCGTGGTCGGGGCGCTGGCGGACGCGGGCGCCTGCGCCCACGCTGCGATGGATGTGTGTAAGATGCTTACCAACGTGACGCTGGCGATCCACGGCGCGCGACGAAGCGAGGACGAAGACATGTGGTGCTAGGCTAGACCGGGTATCCGAGCTCAGGCAAGCTAGGCTACGTCGCCGATGACAGATGGTCTTCAGAGTGTCCGCCCGTCGGGACTCGCCAGCGTGGGCAGTCCACATGCCGGGGACACGGGAGCGGAAGGCGCATCCAGCCGAGAGGCCGAAGCGCAACGCGGCGTAGGGTTTCATGCCACCGGCGGCTCGACACCGGCGGGCTTCGCGGGCGGTGCCCCGCTCGCGCTGGCTGGCATTCTCGGTGTGGTGAAGGAAGCGCCCCTGCCGCGCTGGCCAGAGGCGCGCGCGGAGCTGCCCGCGCTGCGCGCTCAGCTGCGCCGAGCGGAGCGCAAGCGCGACGTCGAGCGCGAGCGACGGATCGCGGCGGCGCTGGCGCGCGCGCTGGTGCGGCGCCGCTCCGAGCTGGACATCGCCGTGCGGCTGGCGCGCCGCGCGGTGTTGCTCGGCGAAGACGGGCTGCGCACCGATCTCGCGTCCTGGCATTGCCAGCTCGGGCAGACCGAGCTGGGCGTGGGTATGCTGTTGCCGTTGCTCGAGTCACCGGGGCTCGACCGTGCGCGGCTCTCGATGCGCATCGCGCTCTACTGGTCGCGGCTGGGGCGCGCAGACGAAGCGCTGTCGGCGCTGCGCGAAGCGGCCGCGCATGATCCCGACGATCCGCTGATCCACGAGCTGCAGGCGACCGTTCACGGCTGGGCGCCGCGCGCGGAGTCGGCGAGCAAAGCCGCGGAGGCGTACCTCCGGGGCGCCGAGCTGCGCCGTGCGCGCCGCGACGACGCCGCAGCATTTCAGGACGTGCTGCGCGCTTTCGACACCGCGCCCGAGCACCCGGCTGCCGCCGCGGCGCTGGCCGCCGCGCTGGTCGAGCGAGGGCAGGGCAAGAGCAGCGATGAAGTATGGCGCCGTCACGCCGATGCGCTGATCGAGCACGGGCACGAGGTCGCGGGCTGCAGCGTGCACCGCCGCCGGCTCGACGCGGCGCTCGGGGCGGGCCAGTTCGAGGCCGCGCTGGCGGCTGCGCTCGACGCGCGACTCGACGCGGTGATCGAGGCCAAATCGCTGCTCGCCGGGCTCGAGCCGCTGCATCTCGGCAGCGATGGTCCTGCCCCCGCCGACAGCGTGCCCCCACCCTCCGGCGCAGAAGAGGGGGTGTTCGAGCGGCTGCTCTCGCGGCTCGGGCTCTCGGAGTTCCTCGCGGCACGGCTGGAGCTGGCGGCGGAGGCGGCCCAGGGCGCGCTGGCGAGCCGTTGCTACTTGCAGCTCGGCAATCTGCTGGAGCGCAACATCGGCAGCACCGAGCGGGCGCTCGAGCCGTGGCTGCTGGCGGTGGTCGCGGACCCGGCGAGCGAGAGCGCGCGCGAAGCGCTGCGGCACTACGCGACCAGCACCGGGGACAGCGTGCCGCTGGTCGAGGCGCTGCTGCGCGTGGGGGTGCGCTGGGAGCGCGCGCTGAGCGAGGGGCGCGGCTCGACGGAGGCGGCCCCGGCGGAGCTCGATTGCTTGCGCGAGCTCGCCCAGCTCGCGGGCGATCGGCTCGACGATCCGGGCCTGGCGCTCTGGTGTGTGAAGCTCGCGCTGCGCCATGACCCGAACTCGGCGGCGCTGCGCTCGCAGCAATACGAGCTGGCCGAGCGGGCTGCGCACGCCGAACGCGAGCTCGACAGCGCGCTCTTGGAGCTGGAGCGGGCCGAGGGTGAGCAACGGGTGGGCTTGCTGCGCCTGAGCGCGGGCTTGCTCCGCGGCAGACCGGAGCGAGCGGAGCAGTACCGCGCGGTGTTGCTGGAGCTGATCGCGCGGCGCCCCGACGAGCAGCGCTGGCGGCGCTTGCTGGAGACGCTCTCGGCGCGGCTCGGTGACAGAGAGGGGCTGGCGCGTCTCTGGACGCGCGACCTCACCGGCGGAGGCGAGCCGGGAGCGGCGTTGCGTGCGCTGCTCGGTCTGGCGCGCCTGGAGCGTCAGGCGGGCAACCTGCAAGGCTCGCTCGCCGTGCTGGCAGCCGATGACGGGCGGGGGCTCGCGCCTGCGGCGGCCATGCAGGTCTCGCTCTCCGCGCAGCTGGGCAATCGCCGACTGCGCGCGGAAGGCCTGATCAAGCTCGGTGTCTCGCTGCCGCCCTCGCTGCGAGCCTGGCTGGCCGCCGTCGCATCCGCCGATCTGCGCGTGCTCGGCGAGCTGCCGGCGGCACTGCGCGCGGCCGAGGTGGGTACGCATGCCGATCCCGGCGCCACGCGCCCGGTCGTCGCGTACGCGCTGGCGGCAGCGGGCAAGCGCGACCCGGTGGCGGCCGTGGCCTACGAGCGGGCCATGGCGCTGACCTTTCCGAGCTCCGCGCAGTGTCGCGGTCTCGTGGCAGCTCTGGACGCGCTGGGCGACGTCTATGCGGCGCAGGTCTGGACGGGGCGCTGGCTCGGCCTGCGCCCCGCGGAGACGGCGGCCGCCCGCGAGCTGCTGCGCACCGCGGCCAAGACCGGCGACGCGACCCGCCTCGGCGACGTGGTGCAGTGGACGGTCTCGCAGGCCCATCCGCTCGCTGGCTGGGCAGAGCCGCTGGCGGAGGCGCTGACGGGGCTCGCGGAGTCGGACGGCGCGCGCGCGGCCCGCGTGGCCTGGCGCGTGCTGGACGCGTTCGGGCCACAGCCGGCAGCGCTGCGGCGCGCGCTGGAGGTGGTGGCGCGGCAGAGCGCCGACGCCGAGCTCGAAGTCGCCGTGCTGGAGCGCGAGCTGGCCATGGACGGGACCGGCAGCAGCGATCCGCTGCTGTGGCGCCTCGCCGAGATCCACTTCGAGCGCGGCGAGCCGGATCGGGGCTGCGCCGTACTGGTACGGGCGCTCGCCGTGGGGTTGGACGCGCGGCGGGTGCTGGCGATGATCGAGGCGATCACCGAGACGCACAGCGCCGAAGGCGAGTTCCACCGCTTGCAGGCCCGGGCTCGCGCGCACGAGCTGCTCGGCACTCGGGACGAGGCAGCCTGGTGCGCGCTGCGCGAATATGGCGCCGCGCTCTGGGATCTCGCCCGCGATCAGGCGCAGGCGGTCGAGGTCTGGCTGCGCGCCGCGGAGATCGGGGGTACCCAGGGCTGGTTTCACTTCGCGCGCGATCTGGTCGAGGTGCTGGGCCTGGATCGCGCGCTCGACGAGGTCTGTCGGCTCGCCGAGAGCCGTGAAGCCACCGACCAGGTCGCGGCGCTGCTGACCGGCGCCGCGGTGGTTGCTCAGAGTCGGGGCGGTCGCCGGCGCGCGCTGCAGCTGGGGCTGCTGGCGCTCGACACCGAGCCCGGCAACGTCTGGGCGCTGGAGCTGATCGAGCACACCGCGCTGCCCAGCGATCTGCAGAGCGTGGAGAGCGCGTACCGGGCTGCGCTCGGGGCCACGCTGGGCAGCTATGGCGAGCGCGCGCTGCACTACCGAGCGGCGCGCTTCTTCGAGCGCGCCGCCGATCACGTCCTGGCGCTCACGCACGCGATCTCCGCCTTCCGTGCCGTGCCCTCCGAGGGCGTCACGTTCGCGTTGATGCTGCGGCTGGCGCAGGGCGCGAAAGAAGCGGAGCGTGTGGCGCGCGTGATCGAGGACGTGGCGGCGGCGCAGGAGAGCGGCGAACAGCGCTCGCTGTGGTTGCGGCGCGCCGCGCTGGTCGCGGGGCGCACCGCGGAAGGGGCGCAGCAGCGCATGGAGGTGTTGCTGCGGGCGCTGTTCGCGTCGCCGGAGCCCGAGACGGTGGAGTTGCTGGAGCGTGCCTTCACCGACCTCGCGCGCCAGCAGCTCGACGGGCGCGCCCTGGGGCTGCTGCGCTTCAGTCGTGCCATCAGCAAGCTGCTGCCGCGTCTGGAGTCGATCGAAGGCTCGCGCGTGGCCCTGGCGCTGGCGGGCGTGGCGCTGAGCTGCTTCTCCGATGCTCGGCTCGCGCTGCAGGCGATCGCCGGGGCGATCGCGCTCGATCCCGAGGCCGACGAGTTTGCGGATCTCGTTCCCGAAGCCGCGCGCCTGGCGAGCGAGCGAGAGGCAGCCGAGGCCTGGTTGGACGCAGCGCAGGCGGGCACCAACGGCGGCGAGCGCGGCAGCCTGGGCCTGCTGGAGCTGATCGCCGAGGTAGCGCTGGCGCTGGGGCGCTTCGGGACCGCCGCCGCATTCCTGGTCCAGCGGCTCGAGCTCGGGCCTGACAACGAGGCGCTCCGGGCCAAGGCCGAGCAAGCCGTGCGCAGGAGCCGGCAGCTGACCTTGCCGGACCACGTCGTGAGGCGCTTCCCAAACCTGGCCCAGCACGCTCTGCTGCTGGGCAGGGCCGAGCGGGCCGCCGCCGAGCAGAACAGCGAGGCCGAGCTGGAGGCGCTGGAGAGCGCGTTTCTGCTCGAGCCGCAGCTCGGAGCCGAGGTGCTCTCGCGCCTGCTGCAGCTGGCGCTCGCCGCGGGCAGGCTGGAGCTCGGCGAACAGGTGCTCGCCGCAGCGCGCCCCGAGCTGGATCGCGAGAGCGCCGCCGAGGCCACGCAGACGCTCGCCGCGCAGCTGCTCGAACAAGGTCAGGCCGCGCGCGCGCTCGGGCTGCTCTTGCAAGCAGCAGAGCAGGCCCCGGAGGACGTGGCGCTCTGGACCCGCGCGCTGGAGGCGGCGCGCACCGCGGGGGACGACGATCGCCGGCAACAAATTCTGGAGCGTCTGCTGCAGGCCTGCTCCGACCGTGCCAAGCATGGCGCCTGGCTGAATGAAGCCTGGGAGATCGCCAAGAAGCGGGGGCAACCCGAGCTGGCGACCGAGATCCTGCGGCGCTGGCTGGCCGCCGATCCCGAAGACACCCAGGCGCTCCATCGGCTCGAGGCCGAGTGCGAGGCGCGCGAGGACTGGGCGCAGCTGGTCGAGCTCCTGGGGCGCCATCTGTCGCTGGGTGTCTCGGTGCGCGAACGACGGCGCCTCGTGCTCTGGCGCAGCGAGTTGCTGGAGACGCGCCTGGGCGATCTCGCGGGCGCGCGCACGGAGCTGTCGACGCTGGTCGAGCAGACTCCGGCGGATCGCTCGGTGATCGAGCGCTACGCGCAGCTGAGCGAGTCGCTCGGCGATCCAGTCGCGGCTGCCGAAGCCTGGCTGACCGCGAGCGGTCTGTCCTCGACGCGGCCGGTCGCGGCGCAGCTCGCCGAGCGCTCCTGCCGTTTGTACCTCGACGCGGGCGATGTCATGGCCGCGCGGCGCGTGCTCGCTGCCCCGCAGACGCTCCCGCGCACCCTCGGGTTGGCTCGCCTGGCCGTGCGCCTGGAGCGGGAGGGCCAGAACGAGCCGCGCCTGGCGCGCGCGCTGGAGGAGCTGGCACAGGTCACCGATCAACCGGTGCGCGATCGCGCCGCCGCGCAGCTGGAGGCGGCCAACATCTGGCGCCGGCTCGGCGACGACGAGCGGGCTTGCCAGTGCGCGAGCGAAGCCGCGAACTGGGTCCCGGAGGACGCGGAGGCGCAGATCCTGGCCAGCTATCTGGAGTACCGGCGGCGAGGCCCGCGCGGGCAAGCCGAGGCGCGCGCCAGCGTTCAGCGCCTGCGCGCGGTGCTGGCGGCGCTGGGCGCCGATCAGCTGGATCTGGCGGCGTTCTTGCTGGCAGAGGCGCTCGATCTGGCCGAAGGAGGGGGCGGGCTCGCGGAGCTGCGGGCGGTCCGCGAGCGCCTGGGGCCGAGTGCCTTGGTGGCGGTGGGGCTCGCCGAGCGCCTGGCTCAGAGCGCGGCGCCGGCGGAATCGCTGGAGCACTTCGACGTGGCGCTGGCCGGCGGCGATCTGCGCGGCCTGCGCAAGCAGAGCCAGGTCGCGCTGGAGGCGGCACGCGCCGCGCGAGCTTGTGATCGGGTCCCCGCGGCGCAGCGCTATCTGAAGCTGGCGGCGGCCGATCCCGCCCTTGCGGAGGCGGTCGCGCGGCTGCGCGAGCAGCTCGCGCACGCCCCCTCCGAGTCGCTGCTGAGCTCCTCCGCCGGCGCGTTGAATCCGAGCTCGCACCCGCCGCCGCGCCGCCTGTCTCCGGTGAGCGCGGAGCCAGCCGAGCTGGAGCTTCGTTCGACCCGCCGCACGCAGATGGGGATCGGCCGCAGCGAGGTCGTCGCCGCAGCGGCCGGGCGTGCCGCGACGGCGCGGCCTTCCGCTCCGGCCGTGGTCAGCTCGCGTCCCGAGCCGGCGCCGAGCAGCTCCGGGCCGCTGGCGCGCGTCCGCGAGTTCAGGCCCGCCAACGAGCGGGAGCGAGAGCTGTACCGACAGCTCGAGGGTGGTTCGGCGGAGGCCGGCCGCGAGCTGGCGCAAAGTCTGTCGGCGGACGCGGCGCGAGCGGGCGACGCGCTCACGGTGGGACTGGCGCTGGTGCGCGCGAAGCCGGGAGAGGCGCTGGCGCTGGAGCTGCTGGAGCGCTCGGCCACGGCCTGCGGCGACGGCGAGCATGCGCACGCGGTGGCGCACGTGCGAACCTGTGCCGAGAGCGGCAACGCCGAGGTCGCTCCGCCGATCGGTGTGCAGCTCGAGCGAGTCGAGGAGCTGCGCGGTTTGTTGTTCAGCGAAGCGGACGGCCATCCCCCCCGGGCGCTCGAGGTGATCTGGGAGAGCACCCGGCGCGTGCTGGAGTGGGAGAGCGTGCGCGACATCAAATCCGCGCGACGCGTCCGCCCGGACGACGCTTCTCCGCTGGCGCTCGCGTACTTCAAGGTCGCGCGGCTGCTCGGGCTCTCCGCCACGCCCCTCTTGCAGTTGCCGCTGGCGGGCGAGCTGCGCGCCAGCGTGATCATGATGGGCGAGCCCTCGGTGCTGGTGCGCGGCGAGTACCGCGAAGACAGCCCGCAGCTGCGCTACGAGCTGGGCGCTGCGCTGGCGGGCACGCTGCCCGCCTATGCGATCATCAATGCCGCGACCTACGAGCAGATCGACGATCTGTTCCGGGCCGTG
>DASTRX010000069.1:0-39001 GCA_035760985.1 Polyangiaceae bacterium | reverse complement strand
CGGCCGAGCCAGATCAAACCCCACCTGCGCTTCGGAGCGTACCAGCTCGCGAACATCAACGTCGGCTACCTCACCGGCAATCTCGACAGCGTGCTCGTGGGGCGCCTGATCGGGGCGGAGGCCCTGGGCGTGTACAGCCTGGCGCTGCGCATCACCCAGACTCCGAGGCGCTACATCAACCCGGTCGTGGCCAAGGTCGCCTTTCCCGTGTTCGCCAAGCAGAAAGGTGACAAGCCGCGGATGGCCGAGACGTTGCTGCAGCTGCAGCGTTCGCTGTCTCACCTGAACGCACCGCTGATCGTGGGCCTGTTCGTGGTGGCGCCCGTGCTGATCCCGGTGGTGTACGGGAAGAACTGGACCTCAGCGGTGCCCATGCTCCAGGTGCTGTGCGTGGTCGCGCTGCTGAGCGGAGTCGCCGGTCCGACTCAGATCGTGCGCACCGCGCTGGGTCACGTGCGCTTCAACTTTCACTGGACCTGGACCACCGGTCTGCTCTACGGCCTGGCGATGTGGGCAGCCGCCAGCCATGGCCTGATGGCGATGGTCGTCTCCAGAACCGTCATGACCTTCTGCGTGGGCCTGGCGCTCATCATCATCACTTTGCGCTTTCTGGACACGGGCTTCCTGCGCTTCCTGCACACCCTGCGCATCCCATTGTTGGCGTCCGGCGTGATGGCGGGCGCAGTCTACGGCGTCCTGAAGCTGTCGTCGGGCTGGCCCCAGCTGGTGCAGCTGTTGCTGGGCGTGGGCGCGGGTGCAGTGGTGTACATCGCCGTGTCCGCGCGCTTCGATCGCGAGTTCCTGGAGCGCGGGCTGCGCTTGCTGCTCGGGGTGCAGCCGCGCAAGGAGCCTGCGCGGCCCGCTGCCAGCGCGCCCTGACCGAGGATCGTCAGGGCGGCGCGCTCCAGGGGGTTCGGCCCGCGCAGCCCTGCTCGACCACCTCGCTGCCCACCGCCAGGTAGTACTGCACCTCGTCCGCGTAAGCGCCTCGACCCTTCGCGAGCAGCTTGGGCAGGCTGCGCCGCTGCTCTGGCAGAGGCCGCCCGTGCCGCTGCCCGAGCTCCCGCCCCACGAGCACCGCGCCGAGCAGGGCGGCCGACAGCGCGAGCGGCGGCACGAGCCGCGGCGCACGCGCCAGGACCGTCAACCCGAGCAAGGCAAAGAACAGAATGTGCGGCACCGCACCGATGCGCATCGCCACCTCCCAGACAAAAAATAGCGGCCCGTACCAGACCTCGATCGGCGGGTGCGCCACGTTCAGACCCAAGGACACGGCGGCGGTCACCGCCAGCAACCAGGCGACGGTATCCCCGGCCTCGCGCAGCGCCGTGGCGTCAGGCTCCGTCGATAATCGGGCGCGGCTGCGCCGCCAGAGCTCCAGCGCCGCGAGGCGCAGCATCGCCCAGCTGAGCAACAATTCGCCGGCGTTCCGCACCTCGGCGGCGCTCCCGGTACCAGATGCGGTAAAGAGCAGCGGGAAGCGCCCCTGCGCCGCCCCGATCAAAGCCAGCTTGACGCCTGCCGCCAGCAGCGCCACGGCACAGAAGGCCGCGAGCGCGAGGCCGGGCGCCGGCGGCCAGTAGAGCCGCCGCCGCGCCAGCGCCAGCAGCACCAGGGGCGGGAGGCTGGCGGCCAGGCACAGCAGCGCCATACTGCGATGGCAGAGCCAGCTGAGCAGCAGCAGCACCAGTACGCTGGCGATCCGGCGGCGGCCCGCTTGCGTGACCCCGGCCATCACGGCGCCGCACCAGGCCAGCGTCGAGGCTCCGCGCGGCGGGGACGCAGTCCAGATCTGGCTGTAACGATGAAATGGCAGCCAGTCCGCCCACGACCAGGGCCAGGCGTACGCGGCGGCCAGCCCCGCCACGAGCAAGGCCAGCACGAGCCACGGCTGCCGCCAGCCCACGAGCAAAACCACCACCAGCAGCACGAAGACGTGTTGCAGCCAGCAGGCGTTCACCACGTTGCGCAGCACGGGAGTGCGCCCCGCGCGCTCCAGCGCCCGGATCACCGCCGCGCTGAGCGGGTAACTATCCACGAGCTCCGCGCGCTTCTGGTAGCGCATCTGGTCGACTCGCGACAGCGCTGCCCGGTACTGCTCGAAGTGCGCGCGCAACGTGCGCACCAGCGGTGCGTCCGGGCCGCACGGCGCGAGCCAAGCTGCCGACCGCATCACGGCCAGGTCGTCCCAGGTGCCTTTGGAAGGCGCGAGTGAATTGTAGAACAGCACCAGCGCGACGCAGACGATGGTCGCTAGCTCCGCAAGCCGGCGCGTGATTGTATCTAGCACCGCCCGCTGCGCCTAGCGGAGCGCTTGCAAAGTAGCAAGATAAATTGCGCACTCGAGGAACAGGCGCGCCCAGCGACGTCTGCGCTATTGTAACGGCCATGTTCACCGCGCTCTCCAACACCGTGGGCTCGTCCGCGCTGCTGTCGAGGGTTGCTCGCGCGGGCATGCGGCTCCGACGCCGTGTCAGGGCCCGCCTCCGCGCGCTGGCACGTCCCAGCGCGATCGAGCACCACGGCGTCTGGCTGCCGCTGAGCGGAGCCGTCTCCGCGGAGATGCGCACTGTGCTGTATTCGGGCGCGTACGAGGAGCGCGAGTACGAGGTGCTGCGCCAGCTGCTCGTGCCCACCGATCGCGTGCTGGAGCTGGGCTCGGGCCTGGGCTTCATCACCGTGGTCTGCGCCCAGCGCTGCAGCTCGGTGAGCACGGTGGAGGCCAATCCGCGCATGCTCGATACCTTGCGCGAGACGTTTCGTCGCAATGGCGTCGCCCCGCGGCTGGTGTCGGGCATGGTCTCCAGCAGCGGCGAGGCTCAGACGCTGTTCGTCGCCCGCAACTTCTGGTCCTCGTCCGCCTACGACCGGGGTGGAACCGCCACGCGCGTTGGGGGCTTGGCCTTCGCTCGGCTGCTGGAGGAGCATCAGCCGACCGTGCTGGTGATCGACATCGAGGGCGCGGAGGTGGGCTTGACCAACGAGCTCATCACGAGAGGCGTGCGGGCCGTGGTGATCGAGCTGCACGCCTCGGTGACGGGCACCGAGGGCGCCCGGAAGGTACGCGAGTGGCTCTCCGGGCAAGGCTTCGAGGTGACCCGCGACTGGGGCGATCGCTCGGTGGTCGTCTACGAGCGCCGGTCCGTGTCCCTGCGAGCACCATGACCCCTTTTGTCCTGATCGCCTTTCGCTTCCCTCCCTACGATCGCGTGGGCGCCTACCGCTGGTCGAAGCTGTGCGGTCGGCTCGCGCGGCTGGGCCATCGCATCGACGTGCTGTGCGCGCATTGGCCCGAGGTGGAGGATCCGGGCTGGTTCGGCGATGTCCAGCACGAGAACGTGCGCATTCACCGCTCCAGGTCGTTCTATCCCCACCAGCTGCACGGGGCGCACTTTCAGCACCGGCTGTCGCAGAAGCTGAAGGCGGGCGCGTTTCGGCTGCTGACGCGGCTGACGCCGGCGCACGACATCGCCTCGCTGTGGTGGCCCGCGCTGAAGCCCGCCGCGCTGCGCTTGCTCGCCGCGCAGCGCAAGCCGATGTTGATCGCGACGGGCGCGCCATTCAGCTCCAACTACTGGGCCTCGCGCTTGCGGCTCGCGTACCCGGGGACCCGCCTGATCCAGGACTTCCGCGACCCCTGGCTCACTTCACCGGACGAGCTGCGCTCGAGCGGGTGGGCGCGGCGCTTTCGCCTGGCGACCAGCGAGGCGGACGCGCTCGTCAGCGTGACGGACGAGATGAGCGAGCTGTTTCGCCGCCTGAGCGGACATCCCCGGGTCAGCACCGTCCCGAACGGCGTCGAGCTGGCGCAGCTGCGCGCGCTCCGCGCCCCCGAGGGCGCGCGCTACGATTTCGCGTACATCGGAAATCTGTTCAATCGTCGCGACGAGCCGCTGCGGCAGTTCTTGGCCTGGGTTCGCGCGAAACGGGCCAGCGGCTCGGCGCCGCGCCTGGCGATCGCAGGGCAATACCCGCCCAGCTTGCGGGACGAGGCGCGCGATCTGCTCGCCAGCGGGCAGCTGGTGCTGCTGCCGCATCTGCCGCAGCGCGAGGCCTTCGAGCTGCTGCTGGCGAGCAAGATCGCGCTCCAGTTCAACGGCCCGGGCGCGCTGCCGCAGTTCCAGACCACCACCAAGCTGGTCGAACACGCGGCGCTGGGGCGCCCCACGCTGTCGCTCAATTACGGAGGCGCCGCCGAAGATTTCATTCGCCAGCGCGGCCTGGGCTGGAGCTTGCGCGCGGATTCGCCACGCCTGTTCGAGGAGCTCGACGCCTGCTGGCGTGCCGAGCAACAGTTCGAGCTGCGCGTCTCGGACTTCGATTTCGACCAGACCTCGCGTCGCTATTCGGAGTTGATCGAGTCGATCGCCGAGCGATCGTCGACTTCGCCTCTGGCTCCGAGCGCGAGCAGCAGCTTCACTGATCCGGCAGCAGATCTTGGATCATCTGCGTGAGCTCTGCCGAACTGAAGGGCTTGGTGAGAAAGCGCACTTGCTCTGCCTGGATGCCCTCGATCGGCCCACTGCCGCTGTAGCCCGACACGAACAGCACGCGCAGCTCCGGCTTGCGTGCCACCAGATTCCGAGCCAGCGCGTGCCCGCTGCCCTGGGGAATCATCACGTCGGTGATCAACAGCTCGAAGTCGTTGCCCGGGGCTGCGAACAGCTCTTCCGCTTCGCTCACGCTGGACGCGGTCTTCACGTCGTACCCGCGCGACGTGAGCATGCGCATCAAAACTTTGCGCACCATGTCTTCGTCTTCGACCAGGAGCACGCGACGGCCGCGCGGCGCGATGCGACGCATCCCGCTCTCGCCAGCTCCCGCACGTTCCTCGGGCAACGCTCCAGAGCGGTTCGCCCCCCTGTACCCCGCTCGCGTCTCACCGCCCATTCTGCACCTCCCGCGGCCCGAGGGCCATGGGGTCAAAAACGGCGCCGCGGCCGGGTTCTTAATCGCCCCCCGGCGCACCTTTATAGGGCCCCACTCGAAGCGGTCTGGATTTAACGCAGAAGCGGGACGCGCGCCAGGCTCACTGGGGCTCATCCGGCGACCCATTGGACAGTGTCGCGCGTTGCCGCTCGAGCGAACGGGTGGGTGGCCGCGTGCGTGTCCCCGAGAATCGCGGGTTAGAGCGAAATCGCGGCGGAGACCGCCGTCGAGAGATCGACCTGCGCGGTTCCGAGCCGTGCCGCCTCGCTCCAGACCACGACCTGATAGCTGCCGGGCGGTAGGACCATCTGGCACTCGGCGCCCGCGACGCACAGCGCCTGATCGCTGGCGATCCGATCGCTCAGCTCGAGACCCGCCGGAAACGCCTGCACCAGCAACCGCTCTCCGCTGCTGCATGCGGCGCAGTTCGGCGTGAGCGATCGCCGCTCGTCTGCCGGTGCGTGCAACCAATCCCAGCGCGCGGAATCCGAGCGCGGGGGGACGTGGACCATCACCGCATCGAGCGCCCCGCGACCGTTTTCGGTGCGCGGCGTGTACTGGCCCATGCACGAGCCGTTGTTGGGGCCGGACGCCATGTACATGCCCGAGGGCGGCGCCGGTGAGCTGGCTCCGAACGGCGGGGCCGGCAGGTCGATCTCCACCTGATCGATCGCGTAGGGCTCGATCTGCGCCTGTGTCCAGACTCGGTTCGCGAGCGACGTAGTGAAGGGCGGGGTCTGCCCCCACGGCTCCTTGTACGACTGCCGCGGACCAGCGAGCACGAACACCTTCGCGTCCGGGTCGACCCCGAGCGTACGCGAGACCAGGTTGGCCGCCTGCTGCTCGGCGTGGTCGCGCAGCTCGTCCGTGTAACTGCAGGTCTCGCAGTGATCGCGCACGTCGTAGTCGACGATCTCGAAGCCGAGCTGCAGCGCTTCATCGACCAGGCGTGCATGCTGCGGCTCCCGCATCAGCGGCCCGCTCTCGGTGCGCGAGACGTAGCCGCGCGCCTGCAGTGCAGCGGCGGGCTCGGCCAGGGACTCCAGCGCCAGATACCGGAAGCCCGCGTCCTTCAGGCAGCCGAGCAGCTTGCGCGCCAGCACGGTCTGGGCTGGGACGTGCTGGAGCTCGCTCAGGAAGACCAGGCGCTCCAGGTCCTGGTCCTCGGGATCCTCGGGGTTGTCCTGCAGACGCTCGCAGAGCTCGTCCACCGCGTCGGGCAGAACGCTGCTCTGGCAGAGCTCCTCCTGGCGCCGCAGGACGGGACCGAAGGGCTCAAAGTTGGTCGCCGCGGAACGATAGGCCCCCAGCTCGGCGTACATGACGGCAAGGATCCGGTTGTACGGCGCGGGCACGCTGTCCGCGTCCTTGTCCTCAATCAGGGCCAAGCTCTGCAGCAAGTTGTCCCCCGGGACCTGCCACTCCGTCACGCTCTCCGCTGCGGGGCTGTCGCGAAAGACGTTGGGCGGCGGAGTCGCCTGATCCGGATCGTTGACGCTGTTGTCGAGCGTGCAGCCCGTGGCGATCAGAGCGCCGAGGGCGCACGCGACGAGCGGCAGGTGAGCATCGTAAAGGACAGGCATGATCGACTCCAATCCAGGGAACTACCACTCCACGCGGACGCGCACCCCCGCCGTACGCGGCGGGTTGAAGAAGCGCAGGTTCAGGTCCGGCGTCGAGACGATGGTCGTCGCATAGGCGATGTCAAACAGGTTATTCACGTAGCCGGTGATGGACAGGCGGCCGTCGGGGTGCGTCCAGCCAGCGCTCAGATCGAAGCGCGTGTACGTCGGCACCTCATCGGTCAGGCGAGCCGGGTTCGCCAGCAGCTGCTGGTATGCCGCGTAGCCGCGATCCGAGGCCGTCTTCGGCTCGTTGCCGTTGGCTTCCGGCAGCAGGTTGCCGTGGCCGTTGAAGACGGTCAGGTAGTAGCGCGCCACGGTCTGGCCCTGAACCAGCCAGTTGAACTGACCCACGGACGTGAAGATCAGCTGGGAGAGCGAGTAGTTGAGAGTGATCGGGGAAGCGCGCGGCAGCCAGTGGCCGTCGATGTCGACCTGGTAGGTGGGCAGATCGTAGGAGAGCCGCCCGTCGGTCACCAGCGTGCGCTTGCCGTAGCGAGCATCGAGCAGGAGCGCGTGCATCTCCGCTTCCAGTCCGAGTGGCAGCGCGTACACCACGTCGAGATCGAGGCCGTACAAGTTGGAGGAGGCCGCGTTCTGGCGCTGCGAAGTCACCGCGGCCTGGGCGTTGCTGTCCTGGTTGGCGGGTGAGATCTGCACGATCTGCTGGAACACCTGGTTCTGGTAGATGTAGAAGAACGCCGACGCATTCAGGCGCAGCTTGCGCCCCAGCAGCGTGTTCTTCGAGCCGAGCTCGAACGCCGTCACGTTCTCGGGGTCGTAGTACTCGGTGAACGGTACGGTGCCGTCCGGGCGGTACACGGTGTCGTTGTAGCCCGCCGCCTTGTGCGCCGTGCTCACCGTGGCGTAGAGCATGCTGTCTTTCGCCAGGTCGTACTCGACGCCCGCGCGGTAGTCGACGAAGATGTTCGTGACCTTGGAGTTCTGCGGCGTCACGCTGATCGTGAACTGCGTGTTGGTGAGCGAGTCTCGGATCCCGGCGGCGCAGCTCAGCTTGCCGGTCTGCGGGTCCGCCGCGATGTAGGACTGCCCCGGGGCAGGGTCGTTGCAGATCGCCTGGGGCACCTGATCCCGCGCGCCGAAGCTGGCGATCCCGTCCAGGAAGGTACTGACGCGATCCTGGACCATCGCGCCTTGCGGCAAGCCGAAGATGTCGCGCTCCATGTAGGCGGGGCGAAAGCCCTCTGTTCCGAAGCGCCCGCCGTTGACGAAGCCGCTGCCCTGAATGGCGACGCCGTTCCAGCGGCCCTTGGTCTCGCGCGTCACGCGCAGACCGCCCAGGATGCGGAACTCCGGGGTGAGGTCGAACGTGGCGTCGGCATAGGCGGCCTGCGAATCGCCGAACACGTCGGGCATGTTGAACTCGGCGCCGCTGTAGCCGTTCGCGGGATCGTTGGTCTGGTACAGGACCACCTGCTGATCCTCGGTGAGGAAGAAGGCGCCCGCCGTCCAGCGCAGGCGCGCCGTATCCGGCGCGTAGGCGCGCAGCTCGCCGACGACGGATTGCGAGGCCGTATCCCAGTACGCCGTACCGAAAAAGTCGGAGCCGTCCCGGTAGCGCTGCGCGAACGGGAAGTTGGGATAGACCAAGCCCAGGCTGCCGCCGTTCACCTGTTTGTAAGTGAGGCTGCGGTAGCTGATCAAACCGTCCACCAGGAACGGACCCGCATCGTAGGTCGCGTCCAGGCGCGTGCCCCAGTGCTTCATGTTCACGTGGGGTTGCATGCCGACCTGGTAGATGTTGCGTGGGTACTCGACCTGATCGGGGGTGATCGGCGCCGGCGTGTCATCCGTGGTGTCGTTCGGCGTGCCGTTGTCGTTCACGTGGTTGAGCGCGTCGTCGTAGTTCGAGCCGATGTAGCCCGTGCCGCGCTCCGCCGTGAAGTCGGCGCCCGCGACGATCGTCAGCGCCTTCACGGGCTGCCATTTGAGCTGTCCGCGGAACGCGTACGTGTCCTCATCCTGCGGCGCGCGCAGATCGTAGTTCGGGCCGCCGTTGTGCCAGTGCGGATCGTGCACGCTGGAAAAGCCCGCGAAGCGCAGCGCCAGCTGGTCGCCGATCGGGATGTTGACCATGCCCGAGTAGCGGCGCTCGGAGAAGGTACCGAAGCTGGCCTCGGCGTTGGCGCCGAACTCGCTCAGCTTGGGCTTGTTGGTCACGATGTTGATCGAGCCGCCCTGGGCGTTGCGCCCGCGCAGCGTACCCTGTGGACCGCTCGCCACCTCGACGCGCTCGATGTCGTAGAAGAGTGAGCCGACGCCGCGCGGACGCGGCAGATAGACCCCGTCCAGGTGCAAGGCAACGCCCATGTCACCATGCTCCGCGTTGTTGTCGTTGCCCACGCCGCGGATGTAGACCTCGGTGTTGCCCTCCTCCTGGGCGATCTCGAGCCCCGGCACCATGGTAGCCAGGCCGGCCACGCTGTTGATGCCCACCGAGGTCAAGCGCTTCTCGTTGAAGGCCTGAGCCGTCCCCGACACCTTCTGCAGGTCCTTGCGCCGGCGATCCACGGTGACCACGACCTCATCGAGGCCGCCGCCGGGTGCGCCATTGGCGGTGGACGGCTCCAGCTCGAGGTCCGCTGGATCGAGGGGCGCGCCAGCCCCGCCGGCGCCAGCCTCGCCCGGCGGCGCGGGCGCTGGAGTCGCAGCAGGCACCGACGCGGCGCTGGGCTCTGTTGCTGGTGCGGGCTCGCCCGGCGCGGCGCTGTCTCCCGCTGCGGGTGCAGCCTCTTCGCCCTGCGCGAGGGCCCCGCTGGCGGCGAGCAGCACGCTCGCGCTGGCCCAGATCGAGGTCAGGGCTCTGAGTTTCGCGGCACCGGACCTGGAACGAGTGAGCCGTGCGCGCGCGCGGCGCGCGCGCTCGTACAAGTCGAAGAGCTTCATTCTTCCTCGCATCAGCGATCAGCAAAGGAGCACGCGCGCTCGATCGCGAGAGCGCGAGCTCGGGCGCACACAGCGATGCGCGCCAGCCGCTGCCATCGGTAGTGGGATGCATCGTCTCCGTCAAGCATGCTCGAGCTTGCACGCACCGGCGCGCTCGAGCGCTCGTGCACGCACAGCGATCGATGGTGGATACAGCCAAAAACAAGCTGATTGATTGACTCCGCGAGACATCGCTTTGGTGATGCCTCAGCACAGGAAACGCCAAGTCAGCGCGCGCGTGGCGCGAGCCTCGCAGCGCGTTCTCGTGGGAACGTTTCCTGACGCTGCGCGAAGAGCGGCCCACTCGAGCGCGCCGTCGCGGGAGCGCGGTGCGCCAGATCTGTGAGGTCGATCAGCAACTCTGTCATGCGCGGGCGCACCAAAAGCAAAGCGGCGCGAGACCTGCTCGCGCCGCTCTTGCCAGCTCGGCGATGTTCCGGGGCTGCCCGCGCGCTCAAGAGCGCGCAGCGGCACCGGCCTGCCGCGCGCGCTCTTCCCAGATCTGCTTCTCGACCTGCAAGCGCTTGGGCACGATCGCCTCGCGCGGATGCGTTGGCACGAACTCATAGCGCTCGACCCCGAGCGCCCGCAGCACGGCCCGCTCGCAGGGCGAGTGATCCTCGGCGCGCGGGCGCGAGAAGCACATGGGCTCGCGCAGCTTCACGGGCGGGTTGATGATGAAGCGCGCGCGCTGGCTCACGTTGACCGAACGCGTGTGCAACATGAAGGGATGCATCAGGTACACGTCGCCGATCTCGCCTGTCGCCTCGATGAAGTCCTGGCACTTGCCGATGATCTCGTCCGCCGGCGTGCCCATCGGCAACACCCCTTCGGGGTGCTGCGCGAGAAAGCGGGCGATGTGGCCCACTGAATCGCAGGCGAGGTAGGTGCCGCCGCCCGCAGGCGCGATGTCGGAGTAGATCGCGATCACGAGCAGACCTTGCTCCGGTGAATCCAGGAAGTGCCGGAAGAAGTCCCCGTCCTTGTGCCAGATCTGCCACTCCGGGTAGATCGTGGACGACGGTGGTTGCCACGCGAACGGCTCGCGCCCGAAGTTGATGATGAAGCCATCGCCCCAGCTGCAGGACAGCGCCCGATCGGCGCCGCCGATCAGCTCGCAGGCGGCCTGCCAGGCGCGCGGCGCGATGCTCTCGAAGCTCACGCGCCCGGTCTCCGGCGCGCGCAGCCGCCCCTCCGGCCACGTCGCGGGATCGTCGAGCGAGCAGTAGAGCCGCTCGCAGGCGCGGCGCGTCTGCTCCAGCGCCTGCTCGCGGCTGAAGCAGCCGCTCAGCTTGACCCACCCCCTCTGAATGAAGTGCTCGATTTCGGCGTCGGACAGAACTCGATCGGACATGTCTGAAACCACAGCGTAATCCCCAGCCGCCCCCGCCGGCACCACGAATGCTCGTCGCGCTTGCCGGAAGTGGCCATCGATTGCCCTGTGCCCGAAAGGGGCAACAATGCGCGACCGGCGGCGGAAAGCCGCTAGCAGGGCCCGAATTTTGCCGCTATCGTCGTCCGAATCACGGGCCGATTGCGCCTTCGCACCGCGGGCCCCGTGTTCCCTCGCTCGACGATGAAATTCATGCGAACCCTCCCCCGCCCGCCGCGCCCGGAGGCGCGCGGGCAGCAAAGCCTCCGAGCCCCGACGCCCGATTCGAGCGTCCCAGTTCTGCTGCGCGGGCGTGCCCTGCCCGCCTGGGCCCTGCTGCTCTGCGGCGCGGCCTACGCCTGCAGCCCCGGCGCCAAGGATCAGGAGGTCACCGTGGCGCGGCCGGCGGAGCCTGGCGATGAGATGCCGGACTCGAACCAGCCGCCCGCGTTGCACGAGGCAACGCCCAACGATCTGATGCTGGTCGAGGCGCCCCCACCGCCCTACTGCGGGGATGGCGCGCTGAACGACGACGAGCAGTGCGATGACGGCAACAAGACGGCGGGCGACGGCTGCTCGGCGAACTGCCTGGTGGTGGAGCAGGGCTACGCCTGCCCCACGCCGGGGGCCGAGTGCGAGCCGGCCGCGATCTGCGGCGATGGCGCCGTGGTCGGCGGCGAGCAGTGCGACGACGGCAACAGCGGCGCAGGCGACGGCTGCACGGAGACCTGCCAGCTGGAGCGCGACTTTGCCTGTCCCACGCCTGGAGAGCCCTGTGTCAGCTCGGTGCACTGCGGTGACGGTCTGGTCGCCGGCGACGAGACCTGTGACGACAGCAACACCGTGGCCGGCGACGGCTGCAGCGACAGCTGCCAGGTCGAGCCGGGCTTCAGCTGTGCCCTGCCGGGCGCGCGCTGCAGCGCGATCTGCGGCGACGGGCTGAAGCTGGGCGCCGAGACCTGCGACGACGGGAACACCACCGCCGGTGACGGCTGCAGCGCCACCTGCGGCCGCGAGGGGCCCTTCGCGTGCAACACCCCGGGCCAGGCCTGCACGCGCACCGTGTGCGGGGACGAAGCCGTCGAAGGCAACGAAGGCTGCGACGACGGGGCCAACGACCGCCCCTTCGACGGCTGCTTCCAGTGCGTGAGGGAACCGACGTGTACGCTCGGCGAGTGCGGTGCCGTGTGCGGCGATGGACTGCGCTTCGAGAGTGAGGCGTGTGACGACGGCAACCAGCAGGACGGCGACGGCTGTAGCTCGAGCTGCCAGCTCGAGGCGGGTTTCGGCTGTGCCGATCAGGGCGGCACCGGTGCGACCGGAGACACCTTCGTGCTGCCGGTGATCTATCGCGACTTCGTGGGCGTGGACACGTCCGGCGACGGGCAGGAGGCAGCTCGGGTCACGGCGCGCGCCGCGGCCGGCATTTCACCGCACCCGGACTTCAACGTGTTCACGGGGACCGGGGTGCCCGACGCGGTGCAAGGCCAGCTGAGCGCCGACGGCAAGCCGGTGTTCGCGTGCACGGGGGCGCTGTGCGCGAGCAACTTCACGAACGCGGCCAACTTCAACCAGTGGTATCGCGACACGCCCGGCGTGAACCTGCCGATCGTCGATCAGCTCACGCTGAGGGCTGTCGGTGGTGGCGCGTTCGTGTTCGACTCCGCCACCGACACGCTCAACGAGCAATTCGATCCCCTGTTGAACCGTGGCTTTCAGGCCGAGCAGTCCGGCGGCGTGCCGCTGGAGGGGCAGGAATTTTGCGTCGTGGACAACAGCGTGTCTCCGCCGCGCACGCCGACGGCCAACCCCGGTGACGGCAACGCCACACCGCGCAACATGAGCTTCACCACCGAGACGCGCTTCGTGTTCGAGTACGGCGGCGGCGAGACCTTCGAGTTCTCCGGCGACGACGACGTGTGGGTGTTCATGAACAACCGCCTGGTGCTCGACCTGGGCGGCTTGCATGAGGTCTCGATCGGGCGCTTCACGCTCGACGCAAACGGCGCCGCGACGGTCCAGCGCCTCGGCCCTGGCGATTTCACGCTCGACGCCAACGGGGCCGCGACCGCAAGCGCGGGCGCGGCAAACAGCGCGCTGACCGGCAACGATAGGATCGACACCGGCATGGTCGTCGGTGGCGTCTACGAAGCCGTGCTCTTTCACGCGGAGCGCCACGAGTGCGGAAGCAACTTCAAGCTGACGCTCGCCGGCTTCGACAAGCCGCGCAGTGTTTGCGGCGAGGTGTGCGGCGACGGCGTGGTCACGCGCGGCGAGACCTGTGACGAGGGCGATCTCAACGGCAGCGGCTACGGCGCCTGCGCCGCCAACTGCACGCCGGGCCCGCATTGCGGGGATGCCGTCGTCAATGGCGACGAGGAGTGCGACAACGGGGTCAACCTCGACCGCTACTCGACCAGCGCCGAGGCCTGCGGACCCGGCTGCAAGCGGCCGTCGTTCTGCGGTGACGGCGTGGTGGACGCACTCTTCGGCGAGCGCTGTGACGACGCCAAGAACGACAACTCCTACGGCGGCTGCAGCGACACTTGCGGCCTGGGCCCGCGCTGCGGCGACGGCGAGGTCAACGGCGGCGGCGAGGAGTGCGACGACGGCAACCGGATCAACGGCGACGGCTGCAACCTGAGCTGCCGCTACGAACGCTCTCCGGCCTGAGCCCAGCAGGAGCCGAGCCATGAGAGCTGCTTACCTGACCGCCCCCGGCCGCATGTCGACCGGGCACGCGCCCGATCCGAAGCTGCGCCAGCCCACGGACGTGCTCCTGGAGCTGCAAGCCGTGGGCATCTGTGGCTCCGACTTGCACTATTTCCGGACCGGTCGCATCGGTAACCAGGTGCTCGGGGCGCCCTGGATCATGGGCCACGAGTGCACCGCCGTGGTGGCGGAGGTGGGCCCGGCCGTGCAGGGTCTATCTCCCGGAGATCGGGTCGCGGTGGACCCGTTGATCGCGTGCGGCCGCTGCGACCAGTGCCGGGCAGGCCGCAAGCACACCTGCCGGGAGCAACACTTCCTCGGTTGCCCCGGGCAGCAGCAGGGTTGTCTGTGTGAACGGCTGGTGATGCCGAGTGAATGCTGTTTCCGCGTTCCAGCGCAGCTGTCCGTGGGCGCCGCGGTGATGGTCGAGCCGTTCGCGATCGCCTTGCACGCCCTGCACCAGCTGGGCAAGGCTTCCGAGATCCAGGGCCAGCACATCGCCGTGCTGGGCGCGGGCCCGATCGGGCTGTGCGTGCTCGCGGCGCTGAAGCACGCCGGCGCCGCCTCCGTGGCTCTGACCGATCGCCTGCCCTACCGCCTGGCGATGGCGGAGCGCCAGGGCGCGAGCTCCGTGCATCACAGCGAAGGCGCGCTGCGCGGCGAGCGCGACAACGTCGTGCAGGAGATCCTGGCGGCGCATCCGGCGGGCGTCGACGCCGTCTTCGACTGCTCCGGCGAACAGGCCGCGCTCGATCAGGCCGCGGCGCTGCTCGCCCCGGGTGGAACGCTGGTCATCGTCGGCATCCCCGAGGCGCCGCGCGTCTCTTTCGACATCAACGCCTGGCGCCGCAAGGAGCTGCGCATCGAGAACGTGCGCCGCCAGAACGAGTGCACCGATCGCGCCGTGGAGCTGCTGGGCAGCGGCCAGATCGAGCTGGACGCGGTGATCACCCACGAGTTCGAGCTGGACGAGACCCAGGCCGCCTTCGATCTCGTCGCCAACTACCGCGAGGGCGTCGGCAAGGCCTTGATCACCTTCTGACAGCGCGCCGAGGCCGCGCATCGAGCGCTCGGACGGTGGGGGGTCCTAGGGTCGCCGGGCGTCGCTCGGCTCCGAGCCAATCCCCGAGGCCGCGAGCTCGCCCGCCCCCACCTGCCGCGCCACGACCAGCGTGATGTCGTCGCGCTGGGCGTCCATCCAGCTCTGCACGCACTTCAGCAGGTGATCGCGGATCTGCTCGACGGGCGCGTCGTGCACCGCCTCGAGCTCGCGCGCCAGGCGCTCGACGCCGTACTGGCGCCGCTCGGCGTTGCGGGCCTCCACCGCTCCATCCGTGTACAGCAGCAGCACGTCGCCGGGCTCGAGCAGCGACTCGCTCTCGGGCATCTGGCCCTCGACGCTGGGCTTGATGCCCACCCAGAGCCCGGGCGCGGGCAGCACCTCACAGCGCCCGCCGCGCGCGCGATAGATGAGCGGCTCTTCGTGCGCCCCGGCAAAGCGGATGCGGCCGTTGCTCTCGTAACGGAGCAGCAGCAGCGTGGCATGCTCGCCCTGCTGCAGGCGTTGCTTCAAGTTCTCGAACAGCACGGAATTGACGATCTCCAGCGCCGCCGCCGGCGAGATCTCGGGGTCGGAGCGCAGCACCGCGGCCACGCTGCTCTGCAACATCATCATGACCACACCCGGGCCGAGGCCATGACCCGCGACATCGCCGATGCTGAGCCAGGCCCCACCCGGGAACGGCAGCACGTCGTAGCAATCTCCGCCGACCTCGCTGGCGGGCACCATGCGCGCCGCCATCTCCAGCCCGCTCACCCTCGAGCTCTGCGGCAGCACCGACGCCTGGATGCGCGCGGCCAGCGAGAGCTCCTGCGCCAGGCGCCGGCGCTCGGCGCGTTCGCGCTCGGCGACCTCCTCGTCCACGCGCCGGATCAGGCGGGCGCCTTCCAGCGCGACGCTGATCTGCTCGCGCAGCCACTCGTAGATCTGTCCTTGCGGTGGACCGAGCTCGAAGAGCAGCATGCCGAGCGGGTTGTCGCCGAAGAACAGCGGGCTGACGGTGAGCGTCACGGGGCCCTCCGGCAGCTGGTCGCGCGGGGCCAGCTCGCGCGTCGGAAAGACCACGCCCTGCTCGGGCAAGGCGACGCGCGCCCCGTCGCGGTAGGCGTAGATCAGGCGCGCCTCGTGCGGCGGCCAGAGCGGGCTGGGTTCATACAGGGCCACGAAGCAGCCGCGCATGCCCATGCTCGGCAAGTGGCCGCTCAGCGACTCGAACATGCGCGGGAGCGAGAACGAGCCCAGCACGTCGCTGCCCGCGGCGATGGTGTGGTGCAACAGCGCCTCGCTGCGGATGCGGCGCGCGGCTTGCTGGCGCTCGGCCGCGTCCCCCACGCACACGCGGTAGCGATACAGCTGCCCCTCCAGTCCGGCGCGCAACCCGCTGGGCAGGGCGCTGCGCAACGCCGTCACCACACGCTGCCAGTCGCCGAGCTCACGACCGGCGGTCGCAGCGGAGCAGAGCAGCGCGCTCAGGCGCTCGAGCCCGCGCTCTTCGTAGCCCGTGACCTCTCGCGCGAAGCTGTCAGCGAGCTCGCTGCGCCAGCTCGCGGGCAGCTGTTCGCTGCCGCCGGGCTGCAGATCGCGGAGCTGGTGTGCGACCGAGGCGCGCAAGCGATCAGCGAGCTGCTCACCGTCCGGCGGCGGCACGGTATGGCGTTCGGCGCGCTCGGCGGGCGCCGCGCTCGGGGCCTTGCCCAGCGAATCGAAGATCGAGCGGCAGCCGCACGACTCGCGCGGCACCACCTCGCCCGGGATCAACGTGAGTGAGCTCGGGCGGCGCCCCGAGAGTTGATCCAGGACATGCGAGAGCGCCGCGTCCGCCATGCTGTGCAGCGGCTGGCGCAACGTGCTCAGCGAGGGCTGGTTCCAGCGCCCCTCCGGCACATCGTCAAAGCCGACCACCAGCACCTGCTCCGGCACGCGAATCCCCTGGCTGGCCAGCGCCGAGAGCGCGCCGAGCGCCATGCTATCGTTGGCCGCCACCAGCGCCTCGAAGGGCGGCTTGCCGCTGATGGCCAGCTCACGGATCACGCGCGCGCCCGACTGATCCGAGAAGTCGCCTTGCAGGACCAGCTCGGGCTCCAACGCGAGGCCGTGCTGCTCCAGCGCCTGCAAGTAGCCGCGATAGCGCAGCTCCGCCTCCGCGTTCAGGCGCGGGCCGCGCAGGAAGGCCACGCGCCGCGCGCCGTGCACGGCGATCACGTGCGAGACGGCATCGCACATGCTGCGCACGTTGTCCGTGCACACGCTGGGGGCCTGCTCGAAGACCATGGTCAGGGCCGCCATCGGCAGCGGACGATAGCGCTGGAAGTACTGCGCCAGCCGCTCGGGGCCGGCAGAAGAGCCCAGCGGCGCAACGATCAAGCCGTCGATACACGCGGGGCTCGGCAGCTGATAGCAGCGGTTGGCCTGGCGCGCCGCGATCTCGGGCGCGTCGAGCGTGCCGCCGATGAACACGAACAAGCGCACCCCGCGCCGTCGCGCCGCGCCATCCACGGCCAGTACCAGCTCCTGCCAGAAGCGGTCGGAAAGCGACTCGATCAGGAGCCCGATGCGCAGCTCGGAAAGCGAGCGCTCCGCCGCTGCCGGAGCGGAGCTGAGCGAGCCGGAGGGCGGCGACATCTCAGCTCTGCCCCAGCCGCCGGCCGACGATCACCGACAGATCGGCGCGCTTGCCCGACCAGCTCTGCACGATGTTGAGCAGGTCGTCGCGGATCTTCTCCACCGGGCTCGCCCGGTTGCGCTCCAGCTCCAGCGCGATCTGCTCGTCGCGGATCGGCGCGTCTTCAAAGTCCGAGGAGCGCGTGAGCCCCTGCGTGTGGAGCAGCAGCAGATCGTGGGGCGCCAGCCAAAACTCGCCGCCGAACACGGACTCGCCCTGCGGGCTCTCGCTCAGCGGGGACAGCGCAGGCCGGCCCGTGCCACCGTGCCAGCGGCAGAGCGCGACCCCCGCATAGTCGGCGGCGATGCGCACCGTTCCGTCCTTCGAGTAGCGCGCGATCAGCAGGTTGAAATACTGTCTCTCGCGCATGCGTTGCTCGACGTTCTGCTCCAGCACCAGCATGGCCGCCTGCAGCAGCTTCTCGGGATCGCGCGTACCGGGGATCCGGCACAGGCACGCGACGATGCTCTGCAGCATGGGCACCATCAGCCCGGGTCCAAGCCCGCCGCTGCGCGCGCTGCCCAGCGCCAGCCAGGCGCCGTCGGGATCCGGGCGGATGTCGAAGTAGTCCGCTCCGGCGAGCTGCCCCGGGCGCAGTCCTGCCGCCACGTCCAGCCCGGCGATCTCCCAGCGGGTCGGCAGGATCGAGACCTGCACGCGGCGCGCGATGCGCAGCTCTTCCTGCATGCGCGCGCGCTCCGCTTGCTCGCGCTGCAGCGCGCGCCGCGCGACCTGGCGCACGAGCGAGGCGCCTTCGAGCGCGGCGCCCAGCTGCTCGCGCAGCGCCATGTACACCGCCCCCTGGCGGGGCCCGATCTCGAACAGCGCGAAGCCGAGCGGCTCGTTCTGAAAATGCAGGGACTCCACCACGAAGCCGACGTCCGGCTCCTGGGGCCAGAAGCCGCCGGGCAGCAGGTCCCGGGTATCGAAATCTCGGCTGCCGAGCACCGGCTCGCGCCGGCGTTGATCCTGCGAGATCAGCAGTCGCGAACGCCGCGGCAGCTCGAGGGCGTCACCCGGCAACAGATACTGCGCGACGAAGCAGCTCGGCACGCCCAGCTCCGGCAGCTGCTGGCGCAGGGCGACGCCGACCCCCTCGGGATCGAAGGCGGTGCTGGTGGCTTGCCCCGCGAGCGCCAGCAGCCTCCCCTGCCGCTCGAACTCCAGCCGCCGCAAGGCTTGCTGGCGCTCGGCGGCATAGCTGACCCGCTCCACCGCCAGGTGCAGCAGCGTCTCCGCGCGAGCGCACAGCTCGAGATCGTCGCCGAGATGATCCAGCACGCTGATGCGCAGCTGAGCGAGCGCATGATACCAGGCGGACAGGCTGGAGCGGTCCAGCAGGTGCTCGGAGAGCTCTTGTTCCAGGAGCAGCAGGAAACCACCATCGCGGCGCGCCGCGATTTCTTGCCACAAGCACTCGACCAGCGCGCCCGCAGGCGCGCTCTCCAGCAGCACGCCTCGCAAGCCGAGCTCGCGCACCAGCCCGAGCGCGGCGCCCTCGCGCCAGTCCCAGTTCTTCACGCGCAGCCCGAGCAGGCGGCGCGACATCGGCGCTGCTTCGAAGCTGACACCGCAGCCGCAGGATCGGCGCGAGACAAACTCCGCCGCCACCACCTGGTTGGGCGCGGGCCGCCCTTCGCGCTGCGCCAGCAGGGCCTCCACGGCGAGCTGGGCCCGGGCGCGCCACGGTTGGCGCACCGAGCTGATCGGGGGGTCCGCGAAGCGCGAGTCTTCCACGTCGTCGAAGCCGCACACGGCCACGTCTTCCGGGACGCGCAGCCCGCGCGCCTGCAGCTCCAGCAGCGCGGTGGCCGCCATGGTGTCGTTGGCCGCGACCAGGGCATCGAAGCTCGCGCGGCGCTCATCGACCAACCATCGAACCGCGCGGCGGCCCGCCTCGCGCGTGAACGTACCGGGTGCCACGAGCTCCGGATCAAAGGGCACGCGGCTCTCCTGCAAGGCCTCCAGGTAGCCACGGTAGCGTTGCTCCGCGTCCTCGTTGCTCTCCGGGCCACGCACGAACGCGATGCGCCGGCGGCCGTGCGCGCGGATCAGGTGCAGCACCGCCTCGCGCATCCCTGCGGCGTTGTCGACCGCGATCTGCGGCACCCCCGGGCAGGACATCGCCAGCGTGCACAGCGGCAGCGCGCGGTAGCGCTCGAGGTAGCGCCGCTGATCCTCCAGCGTGCCCTGAATGCCGAGCGACGCGACCACCAGCGCGCTCAACACGCGCTCGTTGGCCAGTTGAAAAGCGAGGTTGCTCGCGTCCGGGCTCGCTCCCGCTTCGCCCAGGCCGTGGCCGACGAAACACAGAAAGCGCATGCCGCGAGCCCGGACCTCGTCGAAGAACGCGAACGAGAGGGAGCTCGCGTAGTCGTTGTCGAGGTAGTCGATCAGGAGACCGATGGTGAGCGGCGCCATGTCGGACGTTGCCAGACAGGACAGTACGACCCCGGCGGCGCCCGATTTAGAGGCGCCGGCCCCGGCCACGCGCTCAGCTCAGCACGGCTGGTATTTCCTCCTAGCCGTCAGCGCCTTTCGGTCGCAGCCCGTCAGGGTATTTTGGTCACAGCCCGTCAGGGCTGGTATTTTGGTGCAGCCCGTCAGGGCTGGTATTTTGCCAGCGCCGAGTACTCGAGCGCACGCTCGCACGCTCGCTCGCCAACGCGACCGCTGCACACGCTGTTGCCGCTGAACGACTCGTGGGCGGCGCGCAGGTGCCCCAGCACCTCGCGCGTGATGTCGTGTCCGCCGTCCTCGCACTTGTTGTCCCCGCAGGGGATCTCGAACCGAGACGAGGCCTGCGCCACCACCACGTGCTGAATCCGGCTGGTGCCGACCACCCGATGCCCGCCGCTGAACTCCTCGAGGTTCATGCGCAGGGACTCCAGGTTGGGCACCTCCTGGCGCAACCGAGGAGCGTCATCCTCGCGCTTCCAGCGATCGGTGCGCGCGGTCCGCCGGTTTTGCCAACCACGCAAGTTCACAGGCCCTGAAACTCGCACAGGCGCCGCCAAGTTGCGAGCCAATTCGCCGTGGCGCGGCCCGGCCCGGCGCCTAGCCCTGCACCGATGAAGCGGCTGGCAGCTTCGCGCCTGTTGCAGGCCGCAACCCCCAGAACAAGGCGATCGCTCCCGCCCCCAGCGTCAGGAGCATCTGGATCACATAGAGCAGAAACACGAACGCTGCGCCCGCCTCCGTCACCACTTGCAGCGGGTAGAACAGGACCAGCGCCGCATAGGCCGAAATCTGGAAGGTGCCGAAGTAGCCCGGAGCGTTGGGCACGACCATGCCCAGCCCCATCACCCCTTGCACCACCCCCGCTTGCAGCAGCGTCGGCGACGGCACTCCGACGCCCCGGAGCAGCAGCCAGAACGCGAACACGTTCATCGCCCAATAGAACAGCGTCAGCAGCGCGAAGCGCGGCGTGGTATCGAGCTCGCGCACGAAGGCGAACCCGCCGACCACGTTGCCCGTGGTGCGCTCCGCCCAGCGCGCGAGCTTCGGCGAGACCCGCGCCAGGTGGTGCTCGAGCCAGCGCCGCACCTGGGCCTGATAGGCGTACACCACGACCATCGTCAGTGCGAGCCCACCGAAGCCGATCACCCCGCTCCACGCGAGCGCCGGGATCACTGCAGCCGGGATCGGCAAGGCTCCGATGTGATCGGGCAGCGGGCTCAGGCGCGTGCTGCAGAGCAGCGAGACCATCAGGATCAGACTCAGCACCAGCCCGTCCACGATGCGCTCGGCGGCGGAAACCCCCGCGGCGGTCCCCAGCGGCAGCCTGGTGTGGGAGCGGATCAGCGCGGGGCGAACCGCCTCACCCAGCCGGAACGGCAAGAGCACCTGCGCGCCGTACGAGACGAAGGCGATGCTGATGGTGCGGCCCAGGGAGGGTTGGTATTCCTTCTGGACCAGCAGCCGCCAGCGCGTACAGCGAATCAGGTGCACCGCAGAAAAGGCGGCCGTGAACCCGACCGTGCTCCAGGGGCTCAGGTCTTCCCAGGCGCTCCGGGGCGGTACGACCGGCAGTGCACCCCGCTTCAACAGCCACACGAAGCCGCCGGTGACCACGAGCGAGACGCCGAGCACCACGGCGTGTGCCCGCAGCCAGTGCCCCACCCCGCCCGGGACGGATTCCGGTGGTTTACTCGACTCTGTGCTCTGGATCATGGCTGGGCCGGACTGGACGTGGCTGAAAAGTTCCCGGCGCGCTTGCCGGGCGCAATGAAGCGTCGGGCCCCAGGCCCTGTCAAGCCCAGGAATGCCGAAACCCTTGTCAGAGGGTGGTGCGGCGAGGAATGAATAGCCCCCGTGACGGCCACGGCCTCGACTCCAGTGCAACAACAACGCGCTTCGCTGCTCCCGATCTTCCTGATCGTGCTGGTCGACGTGCTGGGCCTCAGCATCGTGCTGCCGCTGCTCGCGGTCTACGCGGAGACGTTCGGCGCCTCGGCGCAGCTCGCAGCGCTGCTGGTGCCGGTCTATTCGGCTTGCCAGGCCGTGGCAGGGCCGATGCTCGGCGCGCTCTCGGATCGTGTGGGCAGGCGGCGCGTGCTGCTGATCAGCCAGGCGGGCACGCTGGTCGGCTTTCTCTGCATCGCAGGCGCCCACGCGCTGTGGATGGTCTTTCTGGGGCGCATCCTCGACGGGCTGACGGCCGGCAACCTGGGTGTGGCGCAGGCCTACATCGCCGACAACACCGAGCCCAAGAATCGCGCCCGTTCGCTGGCGCTGATCGGCGTCGCCTTCGGTGTTGGCTTCGCCCTCGGTCCCGGCATCACCGTCGCGCTCTCGAGCCACGGCATGAGCTTGCCGCTCTACGTCGCCGCGGGGCTGTCGGCGACCAGCATTGTCTGCACCGCCACCTTGTTGCCGCCGGATGGCCCTCAACGCGCGAGCGCAGGCGCCAACCTCGAAGGCATGCCGGGCGGGCAGCGGCTGGGGCTGCTGTCGTGGCACCGCTATCCCGCCTTCTTCCGCCGGCCCGTGCTGGGCGGGGTGCTCGTGGAGTTCCTGTTCTATCAGCTCGCGTTCTACATGTTCATCAGCGGCTTCGCGCTGTTCGCGGAGCGCCGCTTCACCTGGCAGGGGCACGCCTTCACGCCCAAGGAGATCGGCTGGCTGTACGTGTTCTCGGGCGTGCTCGGCATCCTGATCCAGGGCGGGCTGCTCGGGCGCCTCGTGAAGGTGTTCAAAGAGCCGCGCGTGATCCGCGTCGGCATCGTCTGCCTGGGGCTGGGCTATGCGCTGCTCGGCTATGTGGAGCCCGTGGCGCCGCTGCTGATCGCGGTCACGTTCGCGACCATCGGCAACGGCGTGCTGCGGCCGTGCCTGACCAGCATCGCCACGCAGGTGATCCAGAAGCAGGAGCAGGGCGTGGTGCTGGGTCTGACGCAGACGCTCTCTTCGCTCGCGAGCATCGTGGCCGGCTCGGTCTCGGGCTGGCTGATCCAGCAGCGTTTTCTGACCGCCTGGGGCTGGGTCGCCGCGTGCTTCTGCGCGGTTGCCCTGGCCGCGAGCGCACGAGGCTCCGCTCGCCATGTCCCCGTCAGCTGACGCTCTGCCGCGCCTGATCCTGGCGCGCGGGCATGTGATGCCGATCTGGGCCGGCCACCCCTGGGTGTTCGCGCAAGCCGTGGCGCGCTGGGAGGGCAACGCCGAAGCCGGGGGCGAGGTGCTCGTGTGCGACGCGCGGGGCGAGCCGATCGGGCGCGCCCTGCACTCGCCCGGCTCGGCGATCGTGGCGCGGCTGTTCACGCGAGATGCGGCGCGGCCGATCGACGGCGCGCTGTTCGAAGAGCGGCTCAAACTCGCCATCGAGCGCCGCCGCCGCCTCGGGCTACCGGATTCGGGGACGACGGGGCTGCGCCTGGTCCACGCCGAGGGCGACGACCTGCCGGGGCTGATCGTCGATCGCCTGGGCGACGTGTTGAGCGTCCAGTGGGGCAGCATCGGGCTGTGGCAGCGCCGCGCAGAGCTCCTCGACCTGCTGGAGCGACTGCTCGCACCGCGCGCGATCGTGGACCGCAGCTCGGCGCGCAGCGCGCGCCAGGAGGGCTTCCACGCCGAGCCTGGAGTGCTGCGCGGCGCCTCCGATCTGACGGAGTTCGAGTTTCTGGAGCGCGGGTTGCGCTATCGCATTCCGCTGGAGCTGGGGCAAAAGACGGGCTTTTACTTTGACCAGCGGCCGCTGCGCGCGCGGGTCGAGCAACTGAGCGCCGGGCGGCGGGTGCTCGACGCCTATTGCTATACCGGCAGTCTCGCGCTCGCGGCGGCGCGCGGCGGCGCAACCGAGGTCCTGGCCGTCGACTCCAGCGGCCCTGCCCTGGCGGCGGCAGCGCGCATCGCCAGCGAAAATGGCCTCGACGGACGCGTGCGCTGGGTCGAGGCCGACGCGCCCGAGGAGCTCGGGCGGGCACGCGATTACGAGCTCGTGATCTGCGACCCGCCCAAGCTCGCGCCGGCGCGCGGGGCGCGCGGCCGCGCGGGAGATGCGATGCGACGCACGGCGGCGGCAGCGCACCGCGCCGCACGCCCCGGCGGCCTGGTCGTGCTCTGTTCCTGCTCGGCGGCGATCGGCCTCCCCGAGCTCACGCGCGCGCTGGCGCTGGGCGCACGCGATGCCGGCCGGCGTGCGCTGGTCTGGGAGCGGCTCTCGCAAGGGCCGGACCATCCGGTCCCGGCCGCGTTCCCGGAAGGCCTGTATCTCAGCACGGTGATCGCCGAATCCCTGCCCGTGTAGGCGCGCGTAGGGAAAAACCTGGCCTTTCCATCAGCGCGCGCTTTGGGGTAGCGTGCGGGCCCAGCCGCGTATCCGCGGCGACCTGCAAGGGCGATCTCTCATGAAAGACACCGTCGTCAGCCACGGGCAGCAAGCGTTTCGGCTCAAGGGCACCGCGCCCGCCCTCACCCTGCTGTACATGCTGACCGAAGACCTCGACGCCGTCGAGAAGCAGCTCGCCGACCATCTGCGGCTGATGCCGCAATTCTTCCTGTACGCGCCGATGCTGGTCGATTTGACCGAGCTCGGTGAGCGCCGCATCGACCTCGCGGGCCTGGCCGCCCTGCTGCGCCGGCACAAGCTGGTGCCGGTGGCGGTGCGCAATCCCACCGATGCCCAGCAGGTGCAGGCCGTGCAAGCGGGCTGGGCCGTCTTGCAGAGCGGCCTGGCCAACCCGCGCGCGCGGCGCGGCGTCGAAGCTCGGGCCGCCGCGGCCGCCTACGCCAACGAGCCACCGGACGGCTCGGCTGCAACGGAAGCAGCCGAAGCAGCCGAAGCAGCGGCCGCGCCGCCGCCGGCCCCAGCCCCGTCGGATCCCGCCGAACAGCCCCTGCCCGGCCTCACCATCAAGACCCCGGTGCGCAGCGGCCAGGTGATCCACGCCGTGGGCGGGGATCTGGTGGTGCTCGCGCCGGTCAGCATCGGCGCGGAGATCATCGCGGACGGCAACATCCACGTCTACGCGCCGCTCAGGGGCAAGGCGCTCGCGGGGGCGCAAGGCAACTCCGAGGCCAGCATCTTCTGCATGGGGCTGGAGGCGGAGTTCCTGTCCATCGCCGGTCGTTACCTGATGGGGGACCAGCTGCCGCGCGACATCCGCGGCAAGCCCGCCCGCGCGCACCTCGACGCCGACAGCCTGATCATCACTGCGCTCTGAAGCGCTGGCGCGCCGCCAAAAAAGCTCCCTCCAAAAAGTTGGCCCCGCACTTCCGGATTCTATACAGGCTCTAGCGTGGCTCATCGGCCAGCGCTGATGAGCGCAAGCGCTGGTAGCCCCGTGGTTGCCGGGAAGATTCGAGCGGTTCTCAACTCCATCGAGGGAACAATTGGCAAAGGTAGTCGTAGTCACTTCAGGCAAGGGCGGCGTGGGCAAGACCACGACGTCGGCAAACTTGGCGGCAGGTCTCGCATCGATGGGCTATCGCACCATTGCCATCGACTTCGACGTGGGCTTGCGCAATCTCGACCTGGTGATGGGGTGCGAACGCCGGGTGGTGTACGACTTGATCAACGTGATCCGCGGCGAAGCCACGCTGCGACAGGCGGCGATCAAGGACAAGCGGCTGGATAACCTGTTCATCCTGCCCGCGTCGCAGACGCGCGACAAGGACGCCCTGACCCGCCCCGGTGTCGAGGCGGTGATCGACGGGCTCAAGAAGGCCGGTTTCGAGTACATCATCTGTGATTCGCCCGCCGGCATCGAGCACGGCGCCCACATGGCCATGTACTTCGCCGACCACGCGATGGTGGTAACGAACGCCGAAGTCTCGTCCGTGCGCGACTCGGACCGCATCCTGGGCCTGCTCGACGCCAAGACCCAGCGCGCCGAGAAGGGCATGGAGCCGGTGAAGACGCACCTGCTCTTGACCCGTTACTCGCCCACGCGCGTGGCCAAGGGCGAGATGCTCAGCCACAAGGACGTGATCGACCTGCTCGGCATCGACTTCATCGGCGCCATCCCCGAGTCAGCGATGGTCCTGCAGTCGTCGAACGCCGGTGTGCCGGTGATCTTCGACCCGAGCAACGAAGCTGCTCAGGCTTATCAGGACGTGATCCACCGCTTCCTCGGTCAAGACCGCCCCCAGCGCTTCCTGGACGCGCCCAAGCAGGGCTTCTTCCGCCGCATGTTCGGCGGTAGCAACCAGACCTCTCTCGCGGCGGTAGGATGACCACCATGCTGAAATGGCTGGACTACTTCAAGCGCTCGAATGCTGAACCCGCCAGCGCCAATCTGGCGAAAAGCCGCCTTTCGATCATCGTCGCGCGCGAGGGGCGCGTGCACGGCTCCCACAGCTACCTGCCGCAGCTGCGCCAGGAGTTGCTTCAGGTGCTCGCCAAGTACGAAAAGATCGACCTGGATCAAGTGACCGTCAACGTCGAGAGCCAGGGCAGCTGCGAGGTCCTGGAGCTGAACGTCTTTCTGAACAACCCGAGTGGTGTGAAGCGCCGCGGGGAGAGCAGCAAGCACGCGCCGTTCTTCTCCGAAGCGCGCGCCCGCTGATTTGAACGGCGCCTGAGTCAGGTGGCCCTGTCGCTCTCTGACGAGCGCCGCCGCCGCCAGGCTGCTCGAGCCCTTCCGCCGCCCACCCTCTAAATTCCTCCTGCGGGAGGGTGGGCGGGGTCAGTATTCCAGCGCAATATTGCATCGCAGCTCGTCCGAGTTACCCGCGGCCGCAACTCGTGTCAGCACTGTGCGATGCTGCACGGGCGGAAACGCGCGGTCTGGCTGTGTGCCCTCACGGGTCTGGGGGCGGCGGCGCTGAGCTGCGGCGGCAAGGCGCTCGATGCTGCCCCCCCTGCCCAGCCCCGGCGCCGATCCGGGCCCCCAACGTTCCCAGCACGATGCTGCCGCGCGCCCCTTCCCCCGCCCCTGAGCTGAGCGGTCCCCCGCTCCTCACGCCGCCGCAGCCGCAGACCTGCCAGGACAATCCCTTGCTCGCAGGCTGCCCCGCGAGCTCAGCGCCGAGCTGGGCGGCGCCTCCCCCGCCGCCGTCGCAGCCATCGCCGCTGGAGCAAGTGGAAAATCTGCTGCTGGAGCGCTGCGGGCGTGCCACGGCGGCGCACCGAGCGTGGAGCGCTGCGGCACCTGCCCGCCCGTGGGCTACGGCCCCGGACTCAGCGCCGCGGAGCAGCGCACACTCGGCGATGTCGTGGACGGACTGTGCTCGGATCTAGCTCAGCCCAGCCCGGAAAATGGCGACGGCCCAGCCATCGAGCGCTGGCTGGCGGACGATTGCGGCAGCTGCCACGGAGCCCAGCAAGACGCTGGCGCCGCTCCCGAGCCGCGCGGCCTCGACGGCACCGGAGACATCGCGGAGCTGCTCGCAGCGGGGCTGATCGTACCGTGTGACGCGGAGGGCTCGGAGCTAGTGCGGGTGTTGCGCGACAATAGTATGCCCCCACCAGGCGCCAGCGCACCCCGGCCGACGCGTGCGGAGCTGCGGCAGCTGACGCGCTTCATCGATCGCCGCTGCCGGCGCTGAGCGGCCGTCAGCGATAGCGCGAGGCGCTGCCGCTCTGCCACAGGTCGGGATTGCTGCCGAGCGCGCGCTTCACCGCATCCGTCGCCGCATCGAGCTCGACCAGCGTCGCCGCATCGAGCCGCAGCTCCGCCGCCCGGGCGTTGGCCTGCGCTTGATCGGGACGGCGAATGCCCGCGAGCACGCCGGTGACACCGGGCTGATGCAACAGCCAGGCAACGGCCAGCTCGGACATGGGCACCGCCAGGCGCTCGGCTACCGCCTGGATGCGCGCCAGCGCCTCGAAGGTCTCGCGCTCGCAGCCCGCCTCGGTGTGCCGCGTCTGGGCGCGAGTGGGCGCGAAGTGGCGCGAGCGCGCTCGCCCGGCAGGGACCTCGTCCGCGCTGCGGTACGTGCCGGCGAGCAGGCCCCAGAGCAGCGGGCTGTAGCACAGGATGCCGATCCCTTGCTGCGCGCAGGCCGGCACCAGCTCGTACTCGATGGCGCGGGAGAGCAGCGAGTAGGGCAGCTGGTTCGTGACCGGCACGCCCGAGCGCGTCAGCTCGGCCAGATCTCGAGCTCCAAAGTTGGAGACCCCGAGCGCACGCGTCTTGCCCTGCTCGCGCAATCGCTCGAGCGCTCCCCACGTCTCGGCGAACGGCACCTCTCGGCTCGGCCAGTGGATCTGCAGCAGGTCCACGTGATCCATGCCCAGGTTGCGCAGAGACCGCTCCAGGCTGGCGACCAGCGCCTCGGGGCGCATCGCGTCCGGCCCCAGCTTGGTCGCCACCACCGCCCGCTCTCTCAGCCCCTGCAAGCCCTTGCCCAGGCGCCGCTCGGACAGACCGTCACCGTAGCCGGGGGCCGTGTCGAAAAAGTTGATGCCGGCGTCCAGCGCGGCGCGTGTGGCCGCGACGGAGTCTGCCTCGGACTGCTCCCCCCAGGTCGAGTCCCCTGCCAGCGCCCAGCAGCCCATCGCGATCACGGAGACACGAAGATCGGTTCCAGGTAGAACGGTGTAACGCATGCCGCGACCCTAGCCGAAAGCCACGTGCGGGGACACCAGGGACACCAGCATCCCGGCCACCTCCGCGGGCCCCTCTGGCAGCTTCCGCGGGGCACCCCCATCCCGCCCCTGACACGACCGAGTAACCCGGCCGTAGCCAGGGGCGTAGCAAGTTACAGTTTCACCCGGGCCCCACTTCGCAGGGGTCCTGCCAACGACGAGCGGCTCATGATTCGACGCATTGCCATCAATACAGGCGGGGGTGACGCTCCCGGACTGAACGCCGTGATTCACGCGGTGGCGCTCAGCGCGCTCCGCCGCGGCTGGGAGGTGATCGGCATCCGGCGCGGCTACGAGGGGCTGCTGGAGAGCGAACAGACGGGCATCATTCCGCTGACGCGCGAGGCCGTGCGCGGCATCGCCCACGTGGGCGGAACCATCCTCGGCACCACCAACCGCGGCGACCCGTTCAATTGCCCGGTGCTGGAGAACGGCGTCCTGGTTCCGAAGGACGTCTCCGCGCGCATCATCGAGCGGCTGCGGGAGCTGCGCGTCGACGCGCTGGTCGCGCTGGGCGGCGACGGCTCGCTGTCGATCGCCTCCCGCCTGCTGGATCGTGGCTTGCCGCGCGTGATCGGCGTGCCCAAGACGATCGACAACGACCTGAAAGGCACGCAGGTCACCTTCGGCTTCGCCACGGCGGTCGTCACCACCTGCGACGCGCTCGACAAGCTGCACTCCACGGCGCAGGCGCACAGCCGCGTGATGGTCGTGGAGGTGATGGGCCGTCACGCCGGCTGGATCGCATTGCACGCGGGCATCGCCGGCGGGGCGGACGTGATCTTGATCCCGGAGATCCCCTACGACTTCGAGCGCGTGTGCGAGAAGATCCGCGCCCGCTACCAGACTCGCAGCAACTTCGCGATCGTGGTGGTGTCCGAGGGCGCCAAGCCGCGCGGCGGTCAGGCGCTGTACAAGATGGGCAAGGATGTGTTCAAGGAGCACGCCGTGCTGGGCGGCATCGGCGAGCAGCTGGCGCGCCAGATCGAAACACACACGGGCTGCGAGTCTCGTTCAGTGGTGCTCGGTCACCTGCAGCGCGGCGGCTCACCGGTGGCCGCCGATCGCCTGCTCGCGCAGCGCCTGGGCTGCGCCGCCGTGCGCTACCTGGCGCAGACGGAGCAGAGCGGCATGGTCGCCCAGCTGCACGACTCGATCCGGCTGGTGCCCTTTGCGCAGGTCGTCGGCGGCACGCGCGGCGTCGAGCTGGACTCGGACGAGCTGCACACCGCGCGCGATATCGGCATCTGCCTGGGCGACGAGCCCGAGGGTACGTTCTTCTCCAGCCGCGCCTCGATACCGACCGCGCGCTGAGGCTTGCCCGCGCTGCCTGTGAACGCCGACCACGGACTGTGGCCGGGCGGCGACAGTCTGCGGCCCGAGCTGGCCCGAGCAGCGCGAAATGGCGCTGGAACAGCTCTTGCTGAGCTGCGGGCATGCAACACCTTGCAGCCCCGCAGCACCAGCGCTCGTGCTCCTCCGTACTGTCCCAGGCCGTACGCCTTTGGTGCGTGTGGGCGCTCCTGCCGGCCGCGCTCGGCGCGTGCGGTGAGGAGCACTGTGATGCCAGCGGGCAGAATTGTTACTACACTTCCGGGGAGGACAGCTCGAGCGACGATGACGACGCGCGGCCCTGTTCTTCGCTCGGCGAGACCGAGTGCCGCCGCTCCGGGCGCTGCTTCGTCGACTCCGTGTGCAAAACCCCGGCCTGCAACGGCCTGAGCTGCAACGACAGCTGCGAGCTGGTGCGGACCTGCGTGGCCTACTGAGGCGTCCGGCGCGAGCCGAAATCGCCGGCATCGGTGCGACGGCTTTGGCATGCTGCGCCACCGTGCGCCGCCTCTGCCTCTCGCTCCTGCTGTCGCTCCTTGGGAGCTGCCACGGAAGCTGCGGTGCGCCGCGGACGGAAGCGCTCCTGCCGCCGCTGCCCAGGCCCGGCGTGGAGCTGACCGGTCCCTGGCAATTCCGGCAGGTCGGCGCAGCGCCGGACGCCGGGCCCCCGGCTGCAGGGGAGCGCTGGCTGCCCGCTCGCGTGCCCGGTACGGTGCACACGGATCTGCTCGACAACGGCCTGATCCCCGATCCGTTCTGGGGCACCAACGAGCGTGACCTGCAGTGGATCGGCGAGCGCGACTGGGAGTACCGCAGCGCGCTGCCGGCCGCGGATGAGCTGCTCGCGCATGAACGGATCGATCTGGTGTTCGAGGGGCTCGATACCTATGCCAGCGTGCGCCTGAACGACGCGCCGATCCTCGAGGCAGACAACCAGTACCGGGCGTGGCGCGTGCCGGTGAAGCAGTGGCTGCACGCGGGCGAGAACACGCTGGTGGTGCGCTTCCGTTCCGCGCTACGCGAAGGCAAGGCAGCTCACGACCGGCTGGGCTACGACCTGCCCGCGCCGAACGACACGGGCGAGCCGCGGGTCAGCATGTTCACCCGCAAGGCACCGTACCACTACGGCTGGGATTGGGGCCCGCGGCTCGTGACCAGCGGCATCTGGCGACCCGTGCGGCTGGAGGCCTGGGACGGCGCGCGCCTCGACGATCTGCATGTGGTCACCCGCTCGCTGAGCGACGAGCGCGCAGAGCTCGTGGTGGAGGCGACGATCGAAGCCACGCGCGCCGCCCCGGGCACGCTCGAGCTGGGCCTGGCAGGCTCCGCCCCGCTCGCCCGCGTCGAGGCTGCGCTCGTGCCGGGCAGCAACGTCGTGCGCGCGGACCTGCACATCGACCATCCGCAGCTCTGGTGGCCCAACGGGCTCGGTGCTCCGCACCTGTACACCATCGAGGCGGCGCTCTCGCAGGGCTCGGTCGCGCGCGCGAAGCGTCAGCTGCGCGTGGGCCTGCGCACGCTCGAGGTGGAGCATCGCCCGGACGCCGAGGGCAAGAGCTTCCGCGTGCTGATCAACGGCGCGCCCGTGTTCATGAAGGGCGCCAACTACATTCCCCAGGATAGCTTTCTCCCGCGCGTGAACGGCGAACGCTACGAGCGCCTGCTGCGCGCGGTGCGCGCGGCGAACATGAACCTGCTGCGCGTCTGGGGAGGCGGCGTGTACGAGGACGACCGCTTCTACGAGCTCTGCGACCAGCTCGGGATCCTGGTCTGGCAAGATTTCATGTTCGCGTGCAGCCAGTACCCGAGCGACGCGGCCTTCCTCGACAACGTGCGTCAGGAGGCGCGCCAGGTCGTGCGCCGGCTGCGCAATCACCCGAGCCTGGCGCTCTGGGCCGGCAACAACGAGAACGAGTGGGCCTGGCGCGACTGGGGCTGGCAGCAACAGCTCACCGAGGCACAACTCGCCGAGCAACGCGCCGGGTACGAGCGGCTGTTCCACGAGCTGCTGCCGGAAATCGTGGCGCAGGAAGACCCGGGCCGCTTCTACACGCGTAGCTCACCCAGCGCCAACGACGACGCCGTGGCGCCCAACCAGCCCGGCTTCGGCGACATGCACTACTGGGGCGTCTGGCACTCCGAGGAGCCCTATGAGCGATACGCAGACAACGTCTCGCGCTTCATGAGCGAATACGGCTTTCAGTCCTTCCCCGAGCTGGCAACGATCGGACGTTTCGCGGCGCCCGAGGACTGGCAGCTCGACTCGGAGGTGCTGCGGGCGCACCAGCGCCATCCGCGAGGCAATCAGCTGATCGCCACCTACCTGGAGCGCGACTTCCGCAAGCCTCGCGATTTCGAGTCCTTCACCTATGTCAGCCAGGTGCTCCAGGCCACCGTGATCCAGTTCGCCGCCGAGGCCCATCGCCGCAAGATGGGCTACAACGGCGGAAGCCTCTATTGGCAGCTCGATGACTGCTGGCCCGCCGCTTCCTGGTCGAGCATCGACTATTTCGGGCGCTGGAAGGCCCTGCAGTACTACGCCCGGCGCTTCTTCGCGCCAGTCCTGGTGAGCGTGACGGAGGAGCAAGGCCGGCTGCGCGTGTATGGCATCTCCGACCGCCGCGCACCGACGCCGGCGCGGCTCGCGCTGCGCTTGCTCGACTTCGAGGGAAACGTCTTCTTCGAAAAGGTTCTGGACGTGTCACTGGGGGCGAACAGCAGCCAGCTTCAATTTGAAGCCTCTGCTGCGGAGGTGCTCGGCGACAGGGCACGCACTCGGGTCGTGTTCGCCGCCGAGCTGTTCGAGGGCGGACAGCGCTCGAGCCGGAGCCTCTTCTACTTTGCCAAGGCCCGGGAGCTCGAGCTGCCCGACCCCGAGCTACGGCTGGAGCGCGGGGCAGCGCGAGCGGAAGGCACCTCACTGGAGCTGCGCGCGCGGCGGCTCGCGCGCGCCGTGTGGCTCTCCAGTCCGGGCTCCGACGGTCACTTCAGCGACAACTACTTCGACCTCTTGCCCGGCGAGCAGCGCAGCCTCGAATACGAGGGTCCGCCAGCGGCGCAGATCGTCGTCCGCTCCTTGCTCGATAGCTACTGAGTCGGCTTCAGGGCCCAGCGATCGGGGAGCACCGCCCCAACCAGAACTGGAATGCCTCGCTGACGCCGCCTCGCCCCGTCGCCATCGGCATCGCTCTTCGAGCGATCGCGAGCGGGCTCTGCGAGGCGAACACGCTTGCTCTAGACACCGCAGGGAAGGGACCCCTCGCATGCACCTGCACCAGCACGATGAGAACAGCGCTCCGCAGCAAGCTGACAGCGAGCTGCCGCCGCCGGAGGGCGCGCACCTCGCGGAAGGTGCAGCCGGCGCCGAACCTCCGCTCGAAGCGCGCGGCGCGCTCTCCAAGCCTCGTGAGCTGCATGCCGCGGGTCTGACCTCCATCTACGAGACCTTCCACCACACCCTCGGATACACCGGGCTCGGCCGCACCATCGACACGCTGTCGAAGCTGAACCAGAAGGACGGCTTCGATTGCCCGAGCTGCGCCTGGCCCGACCCCGATGGCGAGCGCAAGACCTTCGAGTTCTGCGAAAACGGCGCCAAGGCGGTCGCGAGCGAGGCCACAAAGGAACGTTGCACGCCGGAGTTCTTCGCCGCGCATTCACTCGATGAGCTGCTGAAGCAGAGCGACAGCTGGCTGGAGCGGCAAGGGCGGCTCACCCACCCCATGCTGCTGGAGCGTCAGACCCAGCACTACCGGCCGATCTCCTGGGATGATGCCTTCGAGCTGATCGCGGATGAGCTGCACGCGCTCGATTCGCCCGATCAGGCGGTGTTCTACACCTCCGGGCGCACCAGCAACGAGGCCGCCTTCTTGTACGGATTGTTCGCGCGGCAGTTCGGCACGAACAATCTGCCCGATTGCTCCAACATGTGCCACGAGTCGAGCGGCCTGGGTCTCACCGAAACCATCGGCATCGGCAAGTCCACGATCAAGATCGAGGACTTCTCTCATGCGGATTGCATCTTCATCATCGGACAGAACCCGGGGACCTGCCACCCGCGCATGTTGACCGAGCTGGAGAAGGCCGCGCGCAATGGCTGCCAGATCGTCAGCGTGAACCCGCTGCCGGAGACGGGCATGTTGCATTTTCGCAACCCACAGCACCCGCTGCGGCTGATCGGACCGGGCACCCCCATCGCCTCGCTGTTCCTGCAAGTGCGCGTCAACGGCGACGTCGCAGTGCTGCAGGGCATCATGAAAGCGATGTTGGAGGCCGATGAGAGCGCCGGCGGCACGGTCCTCGATCATGACTTCATCGCGCACCACACCGAGGGCTTCGAGGCCTTCGCGCAGGCCTTGCGCCGCGAGTCCTGGGAGCGCATCGTTCAGGAGAGCGGCGTCTCCCGGCAGGAGATCGGGCGCGCCGCCGCGATCGCAGCGGCCTCCGAGCGCATGATCGTGTGCTGGGCCATGGGCATCACGCAGCACCAGAACGGCGTGGCCAACGTGCAGAGCATCGTGAACTTCGCGCTCTTGCGCGGGCAGATCGGCCGCCGCGGCGCGGGGTTATGCCCGGTGCGCGGGCACAGCAACGTGCAGGGTGACCGCACCGTCGGCATCTGGGAGAAGATGAGCGACCAGTTCATCGCCGCGCTGGGCAAGGAGTTCGGTTTCTCGCCTCCGCGCCAGCACGGGCACGACGCGGTGCGCGCGATCCGGGCCATGTATGACGGCGACGTGAAGGTGTTCATGGGCCTGGGTGGCAACTTTCTGAGCGCCACCCCCGACACCCACTACACCTCGGAGGCGCTGACGCGCTGCGATCTGACCGTACAGGTCTCGACCAAGCTGAACCGCGGCCATCTGATCACCGGCCGCCGCGCGCTGATCCTGCCCTGCCTGGGCCGCACGGAGCGCGACCGGCAGCAGACCGGTGAGCAATTCGTGACCGTCGAGGACACCATGGGTGTGGTCCATGCTTCGCGCGGGGTGCTCGAGCCCGCATCCGAGCATCTGCGCAGCGAGCCGGCGATCGTCGCGGGGCTGGCGCGAGTGGTGCTCGCCGGGCGAAGTTCCGTGGACTGGCTGGAGCTGGCCGCCGACTACGACCGGATCCGCGAGCACATCGAGCATGTGGTGCCGGGCTTCACGCAGTACAACAAGCGCGCGCGCCAGCCCGGCGGCTTCTACCTGCCGAACGCGCCACGCGAGGGGCGCTTCCCCACGCCCAGCGCCCGCGCGCGCTTCACAGTGCACGCCATCCCCGAGCATGACCTGTCGGGCGAGCGCCTGCTGCTGACTACCCTGCGCAGTCACGACCAGTTCAACACCACCATCTACGCCGAGAATGACCGCTACCGCGGCGTCTGGGGCGGCCGGCGCGTGGTCTTCCTGAATCGGGACGACATGCACGCGCGCGGTCTGCAAGAACACCAGTGGGTGGACATCGTGAGCCACCACCGCGGCGAGCAGCGGCGCGCCGAGGGCTTCAAGGTCATCGCCTACCCGATCGCCCACGGCTGCGCCGCCGCGTATTTTCCCGAAACGAACGTGCTGGTTCCGGTCGACAGCGTCGCCGCCGGCAGCAACCAGCCGGCGTCGAAGTCGCTGATCGTCACCCTGGAGGCGACGAGAGCCGCGAGGCCTACTCGATCCGCACGAGCGTGATGCGTTGCCGGCGGGCTCGCAGCGCTTCGGAGGGCGAAGCGTTGGTGGAGAGCGCGTACTCGAGCCGGAACGTCTGCGCGGCGCCGGTCAACTGAACCGCAGCCGAGCCGGAGAACGGCAGGACATCGCCGGGGAGGAACAGGTCTCCGTCGTTGGGCATGCCCCCCGGAGCGCCGTTGTCGACGCCGCTGCCGTCGCGCAGGAAGCCGCGCGTCGCCCCTGCTGTCACATCGCGCAGGCGCGCGAACAGCAGGCTGCCACCGCCGGCGGTGGTGCGCATGACTTCGGCGTACCAGGTGAGCAGGTAAGTCCCCGCTGGCGGGGCCGCCACCGTGAGCACAGCGGGTGTCGGCGTCGGCTGGTACGTGCCGCTGATGGTGTTGCCGATCAGGCCCTGATCGGTCTCCACCGCCGCGCGAAACACCGCGAGCATGCCGGCGGAACCGGGTGGGCCTGGCTCGCCCTGCGGACCCGGGGGCCCCGGCTCACCCTGCGGCCCCGGGGGGCCCTGCAAGCCCTGCGGACCCGTCGGACCCGCGGGTCCTGTCGGTCCCATGGCGCCGTCCACGCCATCCGCGCCCACGGGCCCCGTGTGTCCCTGTTGACCTGGCTCACCTTGCGGTCCTTGGGGCCCCTGAGGACCCGTCAGACCGATGAGCCCGGGAGCACCGGCGGGCCCTGGCTCACCCTGCGGACCCGGCGGGCCCGGCGGGCCCGGCGGACCTTGCGGGCCCGTGTCGCCGTCCACGCCGTTGGTGCCGTTGATACCGTTGATGCCTGCGGGCCCCGTGTCGCCTTTCGGACCCTGGACACCTTGCGGCCCCGGCGGACCCACCAAGCCGTCGGCGCCCGTCGCGCCAGCCAGGCCTGGATCACCCTTCGGACCCGTGGGCCCCGTCGGACCCGTGTCGCCCTTCGGACCCGCGACTCCTTGCGCGCCCGGAAGACCGGGTGCTCCCGCAGGGCCCATCGGACCGATCGGTCCTTGCTGCCCGGTCGCGCCCGTTGCTCCTTGGGGACCCGTCGCGCCAGCGGGCCCGGGAGGACCTGCGCAACCTTGAGGTCCGGCGGGTCCGGTCGGGCCCGGTGGGCCCTTGGGTCCCGTCGGACCCGGCGGACACGGCTGTTGCTTGGGGATCTTGCTGCTCTTCGCGCTGCTGCTGCTGCTCGCCATTCATCGCCATACGGACGTTGCCGAGACCCCGGCAAGACCTTCCGCGTTCCGCTCGCTGAAGAAGCGCAGACTTAATTTCTGCTCCAACCCGACGCCGGTGCGCAGCCTCGTTTCGAAGCGCCTCCGCATCGAACGCGAACGCGTTCCGATCAGCAGGAGTGCCCGGCGCAGCGCTCGAGTCGCGCACGCCTGGGATATTGGAGCCACGCCCCCGGGCGGCCCAGTGCCACGGTCCACGGGCGACGATTCTGAGTGGTCGCGTCGTCACCAGGAAGAGCTCGACGAGGGTCCAGGAACCTGCGCCACCCTCGCTTCAGGCCCAAAGGCCTGCAAAATTCCCGGTTCGAATTGCAGGCTTCGCCACCTGGGCCCGCCAAGTTGGCTAGATTGCGCCGCCGTGCAGGATCTCACTAATCTCATCGGCCAACTGCCGATCGGGGTCTGGGTGGCATCGGTCCCCAGCGGGCAGGTCGCGTATACGAACGCCGCCTTCCAGGCCATCCTCGGGGTCAGCGCGAGCGCCTCGAGCGAGATCGAGGATGCGCCCGCCACCTACGGCATCTTCGATCGCACGGGCAAACCTTACCCGGTCGAGGACCTGCCCTTCTCGCGCGTGGTGCGCGCCGGGGAGCCAGTGGTGGTGGACGATCTCGTGATCCACCGCCGGGATGGTACGCGGGTCAACGTGCGAGCGTTCGCCCACCCCCTGCGCTCCGAAACCGGAGTGCTCCGTCACGTGTGTATCGCGTTCATCGACATCACGCGAGAGGTCCAGGCGGAGCTGGAGCGCGACCGTGCCTCGGCGCAGGTCAGCTTCGCGGTCGACCACTCCCCGATCGTGATCTGGACCACCGATCTGAGCGGTCGCATCACGCTGTCGCAAGGCGCAGGCCTGGAATCGCTCGGCGTTCGCTCGGGCGAGCTGATCGGACACAGCGTCTTCGAGCTCTATCGCGATCATCCGACCATCGGCGATTACCTGCGGCGCGCGCTCGCCGGAGAGTCGCTACAATACGTGGTGGAGGTCGGAGACGCTGCGTTCGATACCTGGGTCACTCCGCTGCGCGATCCCGCGGGCCACATCATCGGCGTCACCGGCCTCTCGCACGACATCCGCGAGTTGCGCCGGCTGCAGGCGCTGAGCGCCCAGACCGACCGCACCGCGGCGCTCGGCACGCTCGCCGCGAGCGTGGCGCACGAAATCAACAACCCCTTGACCTACATCCTCTCTTATGCGGATCAGGTGGAGGGCGCCCTCGACGAGCTGGACCGGCTCTGTGCGCAGCCCTCTGCCGAGAACGCGGCGCGCCTGCGAGCCCTGCTGGGGACGTTGCGCGAGGACCTGCAGACCTTGCAACTCGGCACCGAGCGCATCGCGGCCATCACCCGCGAGCTACGCTCGTTCCATCACCCCGATGATCGCGTGATCGTGCCAACCGACGCGCGCGCGGCGGTGCGCTCGACGCTGCAGCTGGTCCGGAAGGAGCTCGAAGGCCGCGCCAAGCTGTCGCTCGATCTGGGCGAGACGACGCTGATCGCCGCTCACCCGGCGCGGCTGGTGCAGGTGGTGCTGAACCTGGTGATGAACGCCATGCAGTCGTTGCCGCAGGCGCCCGCGTACCAGCACGAGATCGGCATCACCACGGCAACGCGCGGCGACCGCGTGGTGATCGAGGTCTCGGATACGGGGCCGGGCGTGCCCGAGGCTCAGCGCGAGCGGATCTTCGAGCCCTTCTTCACCACCAAGCCTCTCGGCGAAGGCACGGGTCTCGGCCTGTTCGTGTGCCGCAATATCGTACGCGCGTACGCTGGCGACGTCAGCGTCCAGGACCGCCCCGGTGGCGGCGCGTTGTTCCGCGTCGAGCTGCCCATCCCGCGGGGCGCGCTGGCGCCCGAGCCCTCGGCCGCCGGACACCCCGCCCCCCCAGCGCTCCGCGCCCACGTGCTGATCATCGATGATGACCCGCAGATCACGAGCGCGCTGTGCGGCCAACTCCGGCGGGCTGGCTACCAAGCGAGCGCTTGCTCGACGGGAGCCGCCGGCCTGCGCCGGATCCTCACGGGCCCCGACATCGACCTGGTCTTCTGCGACCTGATGATGACGGGGGTGAGCGGGATGGAGCTGTACTCGCAGCTGCTCGAACAGGACCCGGCGCTGCTGCACAAAGTCGTGTTCATGACGGGCGGCGCCTGCTCGCCGAGTGCCCGCCAGTTCGTGCTCGAGCACCCCGCGCTGGTCGTGGAGAAGCCGTTCGACCTGATCGCAGAGACGGATCGCCGGCTCGCACCCGCGAGATCGAGCAGCACCGCCCCGCACTGAGGTTGACGCGCGACCGCGGCCGCCGCCTGCCCTAGGGCCAATGCCGTTCATTTAAGGCGCTCGACAGAAGGCCGCTTGCGGTCGTAATTGCTCATCTTGATCTTAACCACGCGGGGATACAGGCGTTTCGGGCGCCGCGGTGGAAGGATGTAACGCTTGATGTTGGCTCGCATCGAG
>DASTRX010000068.1:0-16398 GCA_035760985.1 Polyangiaceae bacterium | reverse complement strand
TGCGCGCCGCGCTCGATCGCGGGGGCGCCGATGTGTTGATGTTCCCGGTGGGGCCGTTCGTGGACGCGCGCTATACGGACGAGATCTTGCCGCTCGCACGCCAGCTCGGCGTCGGCACGGTGTGCTTCAAGACCTTCGGCGCCGGCAAGCTGCTCGGCGATAGCAGCGGCTATGGGCGGCCGCTCGCGGAGCGGCCGCGCGGCAAGCTGAGCTCGGGCGGGTCGGACGAAGCGGAGCCTGCTCTGCCACGGCTCGGCGTGGAGGAATGCCTGGCTTACACGCTGACGCTCGATCCCGACGTCGCGCTGCTCGGCATGAGCTTTCCCAACGAGCAGGACGCGGCATTCGCCGCGGCCGAGCGCTTCCAGCCGCTCTCCGTCGCACAGCTGCAGGCCACGCGCGAGCGGGCCGCGCGGGCTGTACAAGGCAAGGGCGAGTGCTGGTGGAATCCGAGCTAGCGGGCAGGCCACCGGGAATTTTACCCGGGTGATATTGACGGCGGGTTTTACCCGGGTAAAATGACCGGATGGAATCAGAGTCGACCGGGGAGACGAGCTACGTGGCCTTTTCGGGAGTGCGCCGCGTGGCGCAGGGGCCTCTGCGCGAGCTGTTGCCGGCGCTGAAGCAGCGCTTCGATCAGGATGGCTCCGAACTGGTGCTGGTGTTCGAGGTGGAGTCGGGCAAGCAGCTCGATTTCGATCTGCGCGGGTCGCTGGAGGACGTGCTGGAGCGGTACGCGGCGCTGCCCGCGCGCGGGCCCGGGCGGCCGAAGCTGGGCGTGACCAGCCGGGAGGTGTCGCTCTTGCCGAAGCACTGGAGCTGGCTGGAGGAGCACCCGAGCGGCATCTCGGGAGCGCTGCGCCGGCTGGTGGAGCAGGCCATGAAGAGCGAGAGCGGGTCTGATCGCGCGCGGCGCCTGCGCGCAGGGCTGAGCCGGTTTCTCTCCGCGATGGCCGGCGATCGCCCGAACTACGAGGAGGCCTGCCGCGCGCTGTTCGCGGGCGAGACGGAGCGCTTCGAGAGCTTCATCCAGCGCTGGCCCCGGGACATCCGGGAGCAGGCGCTGGAACAGGCTCGCGCCGCCGCGCGCTGCGCGCAATGAGCGCGCTGCACGCAGTGAGATCGGCGCGCTCGCTCAGAGCGCGCTGATGCGCAGCGCTCCGGAGCCGCTGTTCCCGTCGCCGAACTCGCTCACGTACACCGTGATGGTGTCACCGGCGGTCAAGGTCGCGTCGAGCCGCGAGCTGCGGTTGGTGCCGTTCGAGATGTCGTCGTTGCAGCTGATCTCCGTGCCGTTGCCGGCAGCGCAGGCTCCGCGCGAGAGCGACACCATCGAATCGGGTGAGCCGCTGGCCTCGAAGCGATAACGCCCGGTCTGGGGCACCACCAGCTCGACGGCGTAGTCCGGCGTGCGCGCGCTCTGGCAGCTGCCCGTGAACAGATTGGGCAAGCCGCTGGAGCTCCAGTCCGTCTGGAAGGGCACGGCGGTCACCACCGCCTGTGGGCAGCCCACGCGCTGGCCCTCCACGCACGCGCCGACGGCGCAGCTGCCCCCCGTGCAGGCGGAACCGTTCGGCGCGTCGTGGCGCTCGCACGTGCCGCTCGCGTTGCACGTGGGCTGGCCACAGCCGCTCGACGCAGCACAGGCCATGCCCGTGGCCAGATTGTGCGCGACACAGCTGCCCGCACCATCGCAGGTGTCGGCCGCGCAGGTGTTGTCGAGCCGGCCACAGGCGGTACCCGCCGGCAGGTGATTGGGCTGGCAGGAACCCGCGCCGTCGCAAGTGTCGGGCTGGGTGCACTCGTTGGCGGTGGCGCTGCCGCACAACACGCCCCGGTCCGTGGGACCGTGTTGGCAGCGGCCGCCGACGCAGTCGTCCACCGTGCAGGGATTGTTGTCGATGCAGTCCGCGTCGCCCGCGCACGCACCCGCGTCGGTGCCGCCGTCCCCGAGCGCGCCTGCGTCTCCAGAGCCGGCATCGGTTGCCTCCTGGTGTTGCTGGGTCGCGCCGACTGTGCTCTCGCCCAGCCCGCCGAGCGGCGGCGTGCCTTCACCGGTACCGGCCCCGTTTGGCAGCGGCGTGAAGATGGGGAGATTTCCAGGCCGCCCGCCGGAGGGTTGCAGCGGCGTCGCGCTGTTGAAGAGCGGCGTGGAGTCGACCCCGCAGGAGGCGCCGAAGACGCCCGCGAGCAGGGGAGACGCAAACAGGAGGAAACGAGACGGTGCGCGCATCGAGCGAGGTCGAGCCTTCCACGGGCCGGTGCTGTAGGCAAACGGTGACTCAGTGTTCTGTCTGTCGCCGCTGCACCGACTTCATGAACCATCGAAGCAAAACTGGGGCTGCCAATTCGCCACTGAACACCGAAGCGGTATCGTCTCGCCTCAACCTTCGCCCCGTTCCCACCGCCAGAGCAGATTCGGCTCGCGCAGCGCGACGAATGAAAGGGTCCCGGGATCGATCGCGCCGTGCAGGAGCATACGCGCGCGCTCCTGCACGGTGCCGTCCCGGGCGGGCCGAGTGCCGCCGTCGGATCCGCTCTTCGGCTTGACGTGGCCGGGGACGGCGCTTCTCATGGCGCCATGGACCCGTCGCTGTCGAATCCGTACCAGGCGCCCGCGGCGGGCGAGCCTCTGGAGACCCGGGTCGTGGCTCCGGGCGAGGCCGCGACCCGGGGTTCCCGGCTCGCGGCCTATGTGATCGACTCGCTGATCGGCTTCGCCGTGATGTTTCCGCTGCAGATCTGGGGCGGAGTCTTCAAGGGCTTTCCGTACGCCATGAAGCAGCAGGAGTTCCCGAAGTCCCTGCTGTGGTCGATCGCCTGGATCCTGCTCTGGATCGCACTGAACGGCACGTTCCTGGCGAAGAGCGCCCAGACCATCGGCAAGAAGCTGATGGGCCTCCAGATCGTGATGGTTCACGATGGCAGGCCTGCTTCGTTCGAGCGCGTGGTCTTCTGGCGCTTCCTGCCCCTGATGCTGTTCTCGCAGATCCCCTACTTCGGAGCCGTCATCGGTCTGGCGGACACGCTCTTCATTTTTCGCGCCGATCGGCGCTGCCTCCACGATCACCTCGCTGGCACCCGCGTGGTCGCGCTCGAGCCGCAGTAGCCAAGGGATGGCCGCGGCCAGCGTACGAGGGCTTTTACTGGCTCTGAGCGTCACGTTCTGCGCGGCATCGCCGCGATCCGCTACCGCCGTGCCGCGATCCGCTGCCGCTCCCCCAGAAGGCACCGTCAGCTTCGAGATCGCCCCCAACAGCTGGATGCTCGCGCTGCTGGTCTCGCCGCTGCGCGTGGTGTTCGACGCAAAGACGCGCTCGCCGCTGCGTTACGAGGGGCCGTCGCCCGTGATGCTGGAGTCGGGCTCGCAGCTCGAGTCCTTCGATGCGCGCATCGAATACTCGGAGCGCGCCCCCGTGTTTCGCTAGCCGCCGCGCGGGTCAATCGATGATGTGATAGCCGCCGTCGACGTAGAGCGTCTGGCCCGTCATCAGCTTCGCAGCGTCATGGGCGAGGAAGGCGGTGGCGATGCCGACATCCTCGATGCTGACGAGCTTGCGAGCGGGAGCCTTTTCGCGGGCTCGATCCAGCATCTCGTCGAAATGAGGGATGCCCGAGGCCGCGCGCGTGGCGAGCGGACCGGGCGAGATGGCGTGCACGCGGATGCCCTTGGGCCCCAGCTCTGACGCCAGGTAGCGCACCGTGCACTCCAGCGCCGCCTTGGCCACGCCCATGATGTTGTAGTTCTCCACCACCATCTGGCTGCCGTAGTAGGTCATGGTGAACAGTGAGCCGCCGTTCTTCATCAGCGGCTCGGCCAGCTTCGCCATGCGCAGAAAGCTCCAGCACGAGATCTCCATCGTCACCTGGAAGCCCTCGCGAGATACGTCCACCACGCGCCCGCCCAGCGCATCTCTCGGCGAGAAAGCGATGGCGTGCACCAGGAAGTCGAGCTCGCCCCACTCCTTCTGGATGCGCTCGAACACGGCCTCCAGCTGCCCGGGCACGGCCACGTCGAGCGGCTCGAAGATCGCAGCCTCGAGCTCCCGCGCCAGCGGTTCTACATACTTCCTCGCCTTGTCATTCAGGTACGTCACCGCCAGCTCGGACCCCAGCGCTCGGAACGCCTTGGCACAGCCCCACGCGATCGAATTCTCGTTGGCGATGCCCGCGATCAGTCCGCGCTTGCCCTCGAGCAGCTTGGCCTTTGCTGTCGGAATCATTGAGTCCCCCCCTGGCCAGCAGCGAAGCAAGGCGCGTGCCGTGCCCGGGGCGAGCCCGAGCGGCTCCGGGCGGGCGCCGAGCGGCCCCCGGCGTCGGACCGCGCTTCGAAACCGTCACGTTCCGTAGCTGGCGCGTAACACCGCCACCGATCGATTCTGCAGCGGAAACAGACCGCGGTGCGCAAAATCGAGGGGCGGAGCCTCGGGGTTGGCGCTATCGAGCACGCACGTCCAACGCAGGGGGCGGTCGCGTGCGCCGAGCCGGAACGGGACGGCTTCAGGCAGCGCATTGAACAACACGGTGAAGGTGTTGCCGCGAATGGGCTCGCCGCGCTCGTCGCGCTCGGGGATCTGGTTGCCCGGCAAAGCCATGCCGAGCACGCGCGCATCGGAGCGCCAGTCCGCCTCCGACATCTCGCCACCATCGGGCCTGAGCCAGTACAGATCCTTGACTTCAGTGCCGTGGATGGGCCGGCCGCGGAAGAAGCGGCGCCGGCGGAACACGGGCTCGCTGCGCCGCAAGGAGATCACCTTGCGCACGAAGGCCAGGAGCGCGCGCCGTTCATCATCGAGCTCCCAGTCGATCCAGGCGAGCGGCGAGTCCTGACAGTAGGCGTTGTTGTTGCCCTGCTGGGTCTGGCCTTGCTCGTCGCCGGCGAGCAGCATCGGCACTCCCTGCGAGAGCAGCAGCGTGACCAGCAGGTTCCGTTGTTGGCGGGTGCGCAGCTGATGGATCACCGGGTCGGCGGTGGGGCCTTCCACGCCGCAGTTCCAGCTGTCGTTGTGATCGTTGCCGTCACGGTTGCCCTCGCCGTTTGCCTCGTTGTGCTTGCGATCGTAGCTGACCAGATCGCACAGGGTGAAGCCATCGTGCGCGGTGATGAAGTTCAGGCTGGCGTGTGGGCAGCGGCCGCCGCCCTCGTACAGGTCGCTGCTGCCCGCGAGCCGAGATGCCAGCTCCGCGACGCTGGCGTGCCCGCCCTTCCAGAAGCGCCGGACGCAGTCGCGATACTTGCCGTTCCACTCCGTCCACAGCACCGGGAAGTTGCCCACCTGGTAGCCGCCGGGACCGAGGTCCCAGGGCTCAGCGATCAACTTGAGCCGCGACAGCACCGGGTCCTGCTGGATGATGTCGAAGAACGAGCCGAGCCGGTCGACGTCCCAGAGCTCGCGCGCGAGGGCACTGGCGAGGTCGAAACGAAAGCCATCGACGTGCATCTCCTGTGCCCAGTAGCGCAGCGAGTCCATGATCAGCTGCAGCACCCGGGGGTGACCCACGTTCAGCGAGTTGCCACAGCCGGTGAAATCGATGTAGCGCGCGCGGTCCGCTGCCAACCGGTAGTAGCTGGCGTTGTCGATGCCGCGAAAGGAGAGCGTCGGTCCGTCGGGGCCCCCCTCCGCCGTGTGGTTGTACACGACGTCCAGGATGACCTCGATGCCCGCGGCGTGCAGCGCGCGCACCATGCCTTTGAACTCGTCGACCGCGCCCTCTGGGCCGCTCGCGGAATAGCGCGGATCGGGAGCGAAGAAGCCGAGCGTGTTGTAGCCCCAGTAGTTGCTCAGTCCGCGCGCCGTCAGGGCGGGCTCATCGAAGCAGAACTGCACCGGCAGGAGCTCGACGGCCGTCACGCCGAGCGCGCGCAGGTGCTCGATCGCCGCCGGCGACGCCAGCCCGGCGTAGCTGCCGCGCAAGCGCTCCGGAACTCCCGGGTGACGGCGCGTGAAGCCGCGCACGTGCAGCTCCAGGACCAGCGTGCTCCCCCAGGGGGTGCGCGGCGCGTGATCGTCTCTCCAGTCGAAGCTGGAAGCGCTCACCTGGCCCAGCAGCACGCTGCCGGCCGGGTCCGTCGGCGCGGTGCGCGCGATGGCACGCGCGTAGGGGTCGAGCAGGACGCGGTCTGGCTGAAAGCGATCGCCTTGCGCGGGCTCGTACGGACCGTGCACGCGGTAACCGTAGAGTTGCCCGAGGCGCACATCGGGCAGATAGCCGTGCCAGACGTGCGCGTTGCGCTCCGGCAAGGGGACGCGCTGGGTCTCCGCCCGGGTCTTTGCGTCAAACAGGCAGAGCTCCACCTGGCTGGCACGCTCGGAGAACAGCGCGAAGTTGACGCCCTCCCCATCCCAGTGGGCGCCCAGCGGGAAGGGACGCCCTGGCCACAGCTGCAACGAACTCATGGTGACCTCGCTAGGGCGCCGCCCGCGGCGCGCTGCTGCCGCACTGTGCCCGGCTGCGGCGGCCGCTGGGCGACGAAGCGTTCGGGCTGCCCCGTGGTCGCGAGCGCCGCGCGCCACCAGGGGCCCGCTGGGTCCAGGCGCCGGCCCGTGCCCGCGAGGCGTTCGATCGGCACGTGGATGAAGCGATTGTGCAAGTAGCCGATGATCAGGCCCGTCTTGCCCGCCATGGCAGCGTGCACGGCGTTGCGGGCGTACTGGTCGCACAGGATGGCGTCCTCGCAGTTCGCGGCGCGGCTGCGGATCTGATAGCTCGGGTCGAAGTAACGCAGGACCACGGGCATACCGTGCGCGGCGAAGTGCGCTTCCATCTTGGCGCGCAAGAAAACGCCGATGTCACCCAGCTTGACGTTGCCGGAGGCATCTGTGCGGCTGGGATCGCAGTCGAGCAAGTCCTGGCCAGCGCCTTCGGCAACCGCGACCAGCGCATGGGATTTGAACAGCATGCGCTGCTCCAGCGCCTCCAGGAGCGCGTCGAGCTCGAACGGTACCTCGGGGATCAGCGCGAAGTTCACGTCCTGGCTGGCGACGGTGGCGCAGGCCGTGAGGAAGCCGGCGTGACGCCCCATCAGCTTCACGAGCCCGATGCTGCCCGGCACGCTGCGCACCTCGGTGTGCGCGCTGTCCAGCACGCGCACCGCCTCTTGCGCGGCCGTGAGAAAGCCGAAGCTGCGCGCCACGTACTGGATGTCGTTGTCGATCGTCTTGGGGATGCCGACCACGGAGAGCGCGTAGCCGCGGCGCCGCGCCTCTTCATGGATCGCCCGGGCGCCGCGCTGCGTGCCGTCACCGCCGACCGTGAACAGGATGTCCACGCCGCGCCGGATCAGGTTGTCCACGGCTCTGCCGATGTCCACCGGGCCGCGCGTGGTGCCCAGGATCGTGCCGCCCTTCTGGTGGATGCTGTCCACGGCCTCGGGGGTGAGCAACAGCGGCTCCGCAGCCGTCGTGGGATCGAGCCCGGCGTAGCCGCCGCGAAACCCGATCACCTCCGCGACTCGATAGCCGTAGTGGAGCTCGAAAAACGCGGAGCGTACGACGTTGTTCAGGCCCGGGCACAGCCCGCCGCAGGTGACGATGGCGGCGCGGGTCCGCGCTGGATCAAAGAACATCCGCGCCCGGGGCCCCGCCAGCTCAAAAGCCAACCCAGGCTCCGCGCCGATCTCGATCCGCTCCGGAATCCGCTGCTCGTCGCTGACGGTGTGCGTGTTACGTGACGCGAGCCGCGCCTCACCGAGGTTGGCGATATTGCCCGTTCTGCCGCCGGCGCCGTCGCTTCGACTGTTTCTGTCAGCGCCGGTGCTTGGACTACTCGGATTCGCACTGGTCATCGATCACTGCCCCCTCGGCCATCGCCCTTGCACGAACCGTGACACCCCGCGCCGCTGTTGCATAGGATGAATCGTGCAACCCTGAGCGGGCTGTGCGTGCGCGTTACGCGGGCTTCACGTCACTGCACGAAGCGCTCAGGGTCCCACCAGCTTGCGAGGCACTTCCTCAGTCGCTACGCTGGGGCGCACGAAGGGGGGCCTCGTGAATCGAGCACAGGGCGACGTTGTCGCTACAAATTTTGGTCTGGAGGGGGACGCGCTGGAGCGTGACGTGCTGGAGAACCTGCGCTCGCGCCAGGGGCGCTATCCGCAGGTCGCGACCCGGCACGACTGGTACATGGCGCTCGCGTACACCGTGCGCGACCGCATGCTCGCGCACTGGGTCAACACCGTGCAGGCCCAGACAAAAGCGGGCGCGAAGGTGGCTTGTTACCTGTCCGCGGAGTTCTTGATTGGTCCGCAGTTGGCGAACAACCTGGCCAACCTGGGCATCGAGGCCAAAGCACGCGAAACGATGCGCGCCCTCGGGCAAGATCTGGACGAGTTGATCGAGATCGAGGAAGAGCCGGGGCTCGGCAACGGCGGCCTGGGGCGGCTGGCGGCGTGCTACATGGACTCGCTGGCCACACTGCAGGTGCCAGCCATCGGCTACGGCATTCGTTACGAGTTCGGAATCTTCGATCAAGAGCTGGTCGACGGCTGGCAGCGCGAGCGCACGGACAAGTGGCTGCAAAAGGGCACGCCCTGGGAGATCTTGCGGCCCGAGGTGGCCCACTACGTTCAGTTCGGCGGCCACACAGAGGCGTTTACGGGCGCCGATGGCCGCTATCGCGTGCGTTGGATCGCAGCCAACCGTGTCAAAGGTCTGGCCTGCGATTATCCGATGCTCGGCTATCGCGTCAACACCTGCCATACGCTGCGCCTCTGGAAGAGCGAGGCGATCGAGGCGTTCGACCTCGAGGAGTTCAATGAGGGCGACTACTACGGGGCCGTGCGGGCCAAGGTGATGTCGGAGACGCTCTCCAAGGTGCTCTATCCCAATGACGAGCCAGAGGCCGGCAAGCGCCTGCGCCTGGCTCAGCAGTACTTCTTCGTGTCTTGCTCGCTGCAGGACATCCTGCGTCTGCTCGAGCTCCGGGGAGAGCCGCTGGCGCAGCTGCCGGAGGCCTTCGCGGTGCAGCTAAATGACACGCACCCATCGGTCGCGGTGGCGGAGCTGATGCGGCTGTTGGTGGATGAAAAGCTGATGCCCTGGGACCAGGCCTGGGAGCTCACCTGCCGCACGCTGGCGTACACCAACCACACGCTCTTGCCCGAGGCGCTCGAGACCTGGAGCTTGCCGCTCTTCCGCGAGCTGCTGCCGCGCCCGCTGGAGATCATCTACGAGATCAACCAGCGCCTGCTCGCGCAGGTGCGCCAGCGCTTCCCGGGAGATGTCGCGCGCGTCGCGCGCATGTCGCTGATCGACGAGAGCGGCTCCAAGAGCGTGCGCATGGCGCACCTCGCGACCGTGGGCAGCCACGCGGTGAACGGCGTCGCGGCGCTCCACACCGTGCTGCTCGAGCAGACGGTGCTGCATGATTTTGCCCAGCTCTGGCCCGATCGCTTCACGAACGTCACCAACGGGGTCACGCCGCGGCGCTTTCTCGCGCTGGCCAACCCGGGCCTGGCCCGGTTGTTGACGGAGGGCGTGGGCGAGGGCTGGCTCAGCGATCTGGGCCGCTTGCGCGCCCTGGAGGCCCTGGCGCGCGACGCCGGGTTTCGGGAGCGCTGGCGCGCGGTGAAGCGCCGGAACAAGCAGCTGCTGGCCGAGCACATCCGGCACCGCACGGGCGTCGTGGTCGATCCAGACGCGTGCTTCGACGTCCAGGTCAAGCGCATCCACGAGTACAAGCGCCAGCACCTGAACGCGCTGTACATCGTGGCATTGTATCGCCGCCTGCTCGACGACCCCCAGCTCGAGCTGCCGCCGCGCTGCTTCGTGTTCGGTGGCAAGGCCGCCCCTGGCTACCAGATGGCCAAGCTGATCATCCGCTTGATCAACGGCATCGCCGAAGTGGTCAACCAGGATGCCGCGCTGCGGGGCCGCCTGAAGGTGGTATTCTACCCCGATTTCAACGTCACCAGCGCGCAGCGCATCTACCCCGCCGCCGACGTCTCGGAGCAGATCTCGATGGCGGGGAAAGAGGCCTCAGGCACCGGCAACATGAAATTCATGATGAATGGGGCGCTCACCGTGGGCACGCTGGACGGTGCCAACGTCGAGATCCGGGAGGAGGTGGGCGCCGACTCCTTCTTCTCGTTCGGCCTGAACGCGCAGCAGGTCGCGGAGGTGAAGCGCGGCGGCTACCGTCCTGCCGCACCTGTGGAACAGAACCCCGAGCTGCGGGGCGCGCTGGACTGGATCGCGTCCGGTCGCTTCTCGCGCGGCGACCGCCAGCTGTTTCAACCGCTGCTCGGCAGCTTGCTGGACAGCGATCCGTTCCTGGTGCTGGCCGACTTTGCCGATTATGCGGCCTGCCAGGAGCGGGTGAGCAGCGCGCTGCGCGACCGCGAAAGCTGGGCCCAGATGTCGATTCGCAACACCGCGCGCTCGGGCAAGTTCTCCTCGGACCGTTCCATCCGCGAGTATTGCCAGAAGATCTGGCACACTACGCCGGTCGAGGTGCGCGTGGAAGCGGCGGCCACGTCGAGCAGCGCGGGCGGGCGGACGATCGCGGCGCCCTGACTGGCGAGCGGCGACGGCCGCGAGGAGGCGAGCAATGAAGATCGGAGTTTTCAGCACTCAGCGCAGCGGCCGAGCGCCGCTGGAGCAGGCCAATGCGGGCCGCCATGAGCTCACGTTCCTCGAGGCGAGGCTGGGCACGGAGACGGCCGGTCTGGGCGCGCAGTTCGAAGGCGTGTGCATCTTCGTCAACGACGCGCTGCCCCGGGCGGCGCTGGAGCGCCTGCGCGCCGGCAAGACGCGCCTGATCGCGCTGCGCTGCGCGGGCTTCGACAACGTCGACGTCACGGCGGCCAAGGAGCTGGGGCTCACGGTCGTGCGCGTGCCCGCCTACTCGCCCTATGCGGTGGCGGAGTTCGCCGTGAGCCTGGTGCTGACGCTGAATCGCAAGCTGCACCGCGCGTACGCGCGCGTGAGAGACTCCAACTTCTCCCTGGAAGGGCTGATGGGCTTCGACCTGCACGGTTCCACCGTGGGCGTGGTGGGCACGGGTGGAGTGGGCACGGTGTTTTGCCGGATCATGCTCGGCTTCGGCTGCCGCGTGGTCGCCTACGACCTGATCCGCAACCAGGAGTGCGAGGAGCTGGGCGTCGAATATCTGCCGCTGAACGAGCTGCTCCGCAGCAGCGACATCGTCTCGCTGCACTGCCCGTTGACGCCGGCCACGCGCCATCTGATCAGCGCCGACACGCTCGCGCAGATGAAGCGCGGCGTGATGATCGTGAACACGGGCCGCGGCGGGCTGGTGGACGCGCGAGCGTGCGTCGCCGCGCTCAAGACCGGGCAGCTCGGCTACCTGGGGCTGGATGTCTACGACGGCGAGGCCGAGCTGTTCTTCGAGGACCGCTCGGACCAGATCGTCAACGACGACGTGCTGATGCGCCTGCTCACGTTTCCCAACGTGGTGGTCACGGGCCATCAGGCCTTCTTCACTCGCCAGGCCATCGCCAACATCGCCCAGACCACGATCCAGAACATCACCTCGTTCGAGCGAGGCGAGGGGCCGATCTGTCGTGTGACGTGAGCCAGCTCGTGGGAGCCCGGGGCGCCGCGGCACCCTGGAGCCGTTCAGGGGGGCTCGGCACCGCACGGCGCCGGGCGGCTCCAGGATGTGCCCGCTGCCCGCGCGCGCCGCCCGACCAGCACCCCCGGGGAGCAGCGGTTCCAGTCGTTTCGCGAACGGACGTTCCCAAAACGGGGTCCCCCGCGCGCAGCTCCATGTCCGATGCCACCCGACAACCCAGTGCAGCGGCCCCCCGCGCACCCACCCGCGTCGGGCCCGGCGGAGGGCTGCTCGCGCTGGTGGTCCTCGGGGCGCTCGGTTGCGCGCGCTTCGGCTTCGAGCGCGTGGATCCGCTCGGCGACGCGGGCATCGGCGGGCCCCTCGTGAGCACCGGTTCGGGCGGCATCGGCGCCTGGGACCCGTCCGGCACGGCGGGCGGCTCGGGCTCGGGAGCAAGCGAGGCGATCGGTGGCGGCGGCGGGGCTGCGGGAGTCGCCGAGGGCGACGCGTCGGTGGCGGCCAACACGGGCGACTGTTTCGACGGCGTACAGAACGGCGACGAGGCCGGGGTCGACTGCGGAGGCGGCCGCTGCTCGCCCTGCTCGTGCAGCCTGGGCACGCCCGAGCTGCTCGGTGACCCCAACAGCCCCGGCAATGATCTCTGGTCGCCCAAGCTCTCCAGCGACGGACTGAGCCTGTACTTCGCCGTCACCGTGCCGGGGTTCTCGGAGCAGATCGGCGTCGCGACGCGGCCCGACCGCGGGTCGCCCTATGGCCTCGGGCAATCGCTGGAAGGCGTGAACCTGAACGGTGAAGGCACTCCGTTCGTCTCGCTGGATGGCCTGTCGTTGTACTTCTATTCCTCGCGCTCGGGCGGCGCCGGCTCGCGCGACCTGTACATCGCCACCCGTGGCAGCAGCTCCGGCGCGTTCGGCAATGTCACGCCACTGAGCAGCTTGAACACTCCGGAGCTGGACCACCACCCCTGGCTCAGCCCGGACCAGCTCACCATCTACTTCGCCTCCGGGCCCGCCAACGGCAACGACATCTTCCGCGCCACGCGCAGCTCGCGGAGCGACGACTTCGGGCCGCCGCAACTCGTCAGCGAGCTGAGCTCGCCCAGCGACGAGGGCGGCGTGACCGTGTCCTCGGACGGGCTGCAGGTGATCCTGACCTCGAACCGACCCGGCGGCCCCGGCGGGCGCGATCTGTACATCGCCACGCGGGCGAGCCAGAGCGGCGCCTTCTCGACGCCCCAGCTGCTCGATGCCCTCGACAGTGCGCAGAACGACATCGATCCCGCTTTCAGCCCCGATGGCAGGGAGCTCTATTTCGTGTCCAATCGCGGCGGCGGGGACAGCAACATCTACCGCGTCGCGCGCAGCTGCCTGCGCTGAGCGCGCGGCCGTGTTAGGGTCCGGCCGTGGCCACGGCTTTGATCACGGGTGCGTCCGCGGGGATTGGCAAGGAGCTGGCGCGCTGTTTTGCGGCAGATGGGCACGACCTCGTGCTGGTGGCTCGCCGGCAGGAGCGACTGGACGAGCTGGCCGGCGAGCTTCGTTCAGAGTTTCGCGTGCAAGCTCGGGCGATCGCCTGTGATCTGACGCAGGCGGGCGCGATCGACGCGCTGCTGCGCCAGCTGCAGGAGCTGGGGCTCGAGATCGAGTTTCTGGTGAACAACGCGGGTGCCGGGGTATCGGGCGTGTTCTCCGAGCTGGACCTGGGCCGGCAGCTCCAGCTGCTGGAGCTCAATGTCACGGCCGTCCTGCGGCTCACGCGCGCGCTGCTGCCTGCGATGCTGGCGCGCCGGAGCGGCCGGATCCTGAACCTGGGCTCCACCGCCGGCTTTCAGCCGGGGCCCTTCCTGGCGAGCTACTATGCCTCCAAGGCCTACGTGAACAGCTTCAGCGAGGCGCTGGCATTCGAGCTGCGCGGCACGGGAGTCAGCGTGACGCTGAGCTGTCCGGGGCCCACGCGCACGGAGTTCGCCGCGACGGCCGGGATCGAGCAATCGCGCTTGTTCCAGCTGTCCGCGGCGCCCGCCGATCGGGTCGCCAGAGAGGCCTACACGGCGATGTTGCGAGGGCGGGCGCTGCTGATCCACGGCGCGCTGAACTGGTTCGGGGTACAGTTGCTGCGCATCAGCCCGCGCGCCGCGGTGCGCTGGGTGACGGCCGCCTTGAACCGCTCGGTGAGCGCGCCCGCGGCGCCGGGTCACTGAGCCTCGAGGCGAGGGCGCCTGCCGGCGCGGCGCTAGTGGGCGGGGGGCTGCTTCGCGTGCAGATCGGCGATCAGCCAGATCCAGTCTGTGTCCAGCACGGGGTAGGCGTCGTCGTTCGCGCACAGCGTGCCGTCGGCTGGCTTGCAGTGGTTGCCCTTGGCGTCATGCCAGGCCCAGGGCTGCGTCATGCACAGATCCGAGCGCGGGCTGCCGTAGTCGCCCAGCAGCGCCGCGCACTGCGCCGTCTGGTAATTGGCTCGCCCGCAGCCGCCGGCGTAGTCGCCCGAGGCGCAGCTCTTGTCGGGGTAACCGGCGCGCCGGTGGCAATTCTGGCAGTCGGTGCCCAGCGGATGGATCACGGGCTCGATGTACACGTTGCAGGAGACGGGGAACAGCGGCATGGGCTGCCCCGAGGGCCCGGTGGTGGCCCACGCGGGCGGTTTGCCCTTGAAGTAGCTCGATGCGGCCACAGCGGTTCCGTCGAGCTCGAAGTTGATGCCGTAGGAATCCGTGAGCAGATAGTGATCGCGCCAGCCCGTGCCCACCTGGCCGTCGATGGTGTCGATCTGCGCGGCGGTGAGCCCCGCGTGTTCATTGGGCTGGTGCGAGCCGGGCGCGGTCGCGGCGTAGCCGCCGGTCTGACCAAAACAGTGATTGACGTCGGAGAGCGGGCATTCGGCGAGCGTGTCGCTCATCGGGCTCCACCACACGCTTTGCAACGCCCAGGAGTCGATCTCCTTGGTGTTTACGTGCATGGCCGCGACGACCAGGAAGTCGCCCGGCTCGAAGCCGTTCGATTTGTCGCCGTAGGCCCAGATCATGGCCTGATCGAGCAGCGCCCGATCGGTCGCGGTGAAGTAGCTCTTCAACACCTCCTCCGAGATCTGGATGTGCAGGAAGTCGTCGGCCCCGTACACCTGGGGGCTCTGCGTGACGATGGCATGGGCGCCGCTCACATACTGGAGGGCCAGCGTCGCCGCGCCGCCCGGCGGGCAGGGCGCATCGCCCGCCGCGCTCTTGCAGGTGTCGATGGCGACGACGCTCTTCCACTGCTCGTAGCCCAGGTAGTCGGCGTTGGTCGCATAGTTGATGTTCTTGAAATTCTTGGGCACCCACGGGGGCAGCGCGCCGTAACGGATGCGGCAGCCCGCGTCACCGAGCTTGGCGCCGGGCCGGCAGCCCTTCACGGGCCAGAACATGTGCTTGGTGGAGATGAAGCGATGGCCGATCTTGCTGCCGATCGTTCCCGCCCGGGCCGCGTACAGCTTCTTCAGCTGCTCCTCGCCATCCAGCTGGTTCCGTCGGATGTCGTCAAATGCCTCGGCGGAGAGCGATTCCGTCGCGATCATGACATCGCCCTGATTGACGAAGGCGCTGCCATCACAGATGGCGGGTGCCTGGCTGGCGGATTGCGGCGGGCAGAACACGCCGGGAGCGCCAGCGTTCTGGCAGGCCTCCTGGATCTCCTTGTACTGCTGCTTCGCCAGCATCGCCCGAGCTTGCTCGGTCGTGATCCCGCACTGCTTGCTCAGCGTGAGCGGGGGCAGTGCGTAGGTCGGCGCCTTGGTGTTGACGGTCTGCACCCGAGTCGGGTTCGGAGCGCCCGGCGCCGGCGCGACACCGTGGGCGCGCCGGCGGCTGAGCAGGGTCTGCCCTCCGGTCTCGGTAGCGGCGCCGTTGATCGCCTCCAGCGAGCCCGCGCTGCTGTGCGGCCTGCCGTTGTTCGGCCAGGTCATCCAGAGCGGATAGAAGCCGCTGCAGGCCGCGCTACCATCCTCCAGCTTCGCCCAGCACCCCTTCGTGCCGTACAGGTTCGTGCGCTTGCTCTTGGGGTCGTTGCGCGAGCCGCCGCCGGGGATGGGCGCCCAGATCGCCGACCACAGGTGCCATCCGTGCCCCCGCACCGTCGGGCGGCTCTGCGCAGTCTGTTGCTGAACGGCCTGCGCGAGCGGAGCCGCGCACTTTGCTTCATCCGGCTGCAGCCCGCACCAGCTGGACCAGCTGGGCAGCGGCTGATAGCTGCCGAAGGGCGAGTAGCGCTGCCGTGCATCCGGCGGAGCGGGTGAAGCCGCCGCGCCCGCTGCCGCTGGCATTGCGCCGCCGGGTTCTCGTGCCGAGTCCGCCGGCGGCTCTTGCGTGGCCGCGCCCTGCGGCGCCGGAGCGGGATGACAGCCCGACAGTGTGCGCCCCGCCAGCGCGAGAGCGGTCAAGCCCATGGCGGCAGTCAGCGCGAAGCCTCGCTGTGTCACGATCGTCCCCTTCTGTTGTCTCGGAGAGCAGCGTCGCCCGCCGCTCGCTCCAGACACTATCGACTGCGTTCCATCGGGTCCAGTGCAGGCGCCTCGCGGCGGAGGCCGGAGATCGGATTTGTGCGAACATGAGTCAGCGACACCCACGTCAGCGCCTACCGCCATTTCCCCGTGCGCTCGAAATCCGCGACCGCGCGTGCCGTCACGTCACACTCGCGGCACGCCCGACACGGCGCGCGGGAGAGGCGGGCGCGCGGGAGAGGCGGGCGCGCGGGAGAGGCGAGCGCGCGGGTGAGGCGAGCGCGCGGGTGAGGCGAGCGCGGGAGAGGCGGGCGCGCGGGAGAGGCGGGCGCGCGGGAGAGGCGGGCGCGCGGGAGAGGCGGGCGCGCGGGAGAGGCGGGCGCGGCGCGAGGC
>DASTRX010000067.1:0-75016 GCA_035760985.1 Polyangiaceae bacterium | reverse complement strand
CTCGATGCGAGCCAACATCAAGCGTTACATCCTTCCACCGCGGCGCCCGAAACGCCTGTATCCCCGCGTGGTTAAGATCAAGATGAGCAATTACGACCGCAAGCGGCCTTCTGTCGAGCGCCTTAAATGAACGGCATTGGCTCTAGTGCCCGTCTACGCCGCGGCGGTGCTCACGATTTGCGCTGAGCGCCGGTCGCTCGCTGCAGCGCGATCCGGAACGTGCTGCCGTGACCGAGCTGGCTCGCGACGTCGATCGAGCCTCCGGCGCGCGTGATCAGGCCGTAGACGGTGGCCAGGCCCAGCCCGTGACCCTGGCTCTTGGTGGTGAAATACGGCTCGAAGAGGTGCAGGCGCGTGCGCGCGTCCATTCCGCAACCGTTGTCCACCACCTCCAGCACCACGAAATCCGGCGGCACCTCGTCCTCCGGCTCGGCCCGGCGCACCACGACCTCCACGTCCCCGCCGCTCTCGCCCACCGCGTCGCGCGCGTTCGCCACCAGGTTGAACAGGATGCGCTCCAGGGCACCCTCGCCGATCAGCGCCTGGGCGTCGGAGTCGCGTACGTCGACGTGCAGCCTCACCGCCGGCGTGGCCAGGGCCCGCAGCGATCCGGCGAGCTGCTGCACGAGCTTGCCCACGTCGGTTGCGCCCGGCTGTTTCACCGTGCGGGCGCCCAGATCCGAGAGCTGGTTCGAGAGATGACGCCCGGCGTCGACCGCCGCCGACATCGACTGCGCAATCTCGGTCAGGCCCTTTTCCTCGACCTCGCTGGCCGCCACCAGCAGCACCGACAGCACGTTGTTCAAGTCGTGCGCGACCGAGCGCGCGAGCAGCGCCAGAGCATCCAGCTTCTGCCGCTCCAGGCGCTGCTCGGTCTGGATCTTGAGGGCCGCCTCCAGCTCCACCCGCTCGCCCTGCTCCAGCAGCAGCGCGACCAGATCGCCGACAGACCCGGCGAAGTCCACCTCGCGCTCGCTCCAGGGACGCGGCGTGTCCTCCCGCTCGTGACAGACCACGCCGATCACACGGCCTTGCCGGATGATGGGGGCGTCCAGCAGCGACGCGATCTGGTTCGGCCCCAGGTACGCGTCGGCGAGCTCGCCGGTGATGGGATGGCGCACGGCGTCGTCCGCGACGATCGCGCGCCGCTCGCGCAGTGCCCGCATGTAGTTGGGAAAGTCTCGCGAGCGCAGCACCGTGCCCGAGATGTGGCGGCGCCCCGAGCGAATGAACTGCTCGCGGCAGACCAGGGTGCGATCCTGATCCTCCAGGAACCAGACGCCCACGCGATCGACGTCCATGGCGTCCGCCACCGTCTGCGTCAGCAGGGCGAGGCCGCCGCTCACCGCCTGCCCGCTCTCCAGCCGCACGCGCGCGAGCTTGAGCCGGGCCGTCTCGAACGCCGCGCGCCTGATGCCGCCCCCCTCCTTTGACATGACCGCCTCGAGTCCGTTCTCTCTCAGCTGCCCGCCGGAGGCAACCCCGGAGATCGGGTGAACGCCCGGATCAGCGCTGCCCGGAGCGCGGGAGCTCCAGAAAGACCTCGTGGACTTCCAGCGATTCCGCGGCGATGAATGTTTCACGCAGCGCGCGCTGGGCGCTGCCGGCGCGGGCGCCCCCGTTCTGGACCCAGTCCTCGAAGTCCTGCAGATGGGTCCACCAGGTCTTGAGCTCGTACTGAAGCTTGCGCCCGGAGTCCGGCATACATTGACCCTGGCGGGCGTCGAAGCGCAGCGCGCAAGGCCGCAGCACCTCGTTGCGCAGCAAGCCGAGCGGGCGCTCCAGGGTTTGCACGGCCGCGCGCAGCCGCTGCTCGAAGTCGCTCTCTCGACCCTCCGGCACGGCGAAGCGAGTCGTCACCACAATCACGCTGCAACACCTCCAGAGCCGGCCGCCACCGCGGCAGCACCCGCGCTGTCATAGGGAGAACAGCGCCGGCGAGCAAGTCTTCAGCGCCCGGCTACTGCCTCGCGGCTTTCAGCTTGCGCACCGACATGGACCCCAGCAGCCGTGCGCGCAAGAACTGATCGATCCGCTCGAGGTGCACGGCATCGCCGAACACCGGGTCCCCGTGACCCGCACCCGGCACGATCTCGAGCTGCACCGGCAAGCCGAGCTTCTGGTACGCCAGCTCGAGCTCGCGCGACTGCTGGGCGGGCATCTGATCGTCCTGGCCGCCGTGCAACAGCAAGAGCGGCGGATCGCGCCCGTCCACGTGGAACACGGGGCTCGCCAGCCGCGCCAGCGCGGGCTGCGCGACCGGCTGCCCGCCGAGCAACAGCTCGAGCGCCGGCACGCGCACGCTGAGCCCATGCGGGCTCGATTGCTCGAGGATGGTGGTCAAGTTGCTCGCTCCGTACAAGCTCACGATCGCCTGCACGTCGGAAGACGCGCTCAGATCGTCGCCGACGGTCCCCTCCAGCTCGCGCACGCCGTTGCTGACGCCCGCCAGCGCCGCCAGGTGCCCGCCCGCGGACGAGCCCGCGATCACGAACGGCACGCCCGCGACGCCGTACTCGCCGGCGTGGGCGCGCAGGTAGCGCAGCGCGGCCTTGATGTCGAACACCTGCGCCGGAAAGCGGGCCGCCGTCGAGAGCCGATAGTCGACGCTGGCCAGCGCCCAGCCGCGTGAGGTCAGCCCCAGCAGACCGGGCGAGGCACGCGACCCTGCGCGCCAGGCTCCACCGTGCACCCAGACGATCAAGCCGACCGGCTTGGCGCTGTTCTCCGCTGGATACACATCCAGCAGCAACGGTGTACCATCGACTGTTGCAAACCGTACATCGCGCGCGGCCCTGGGCGGCGCCGCGCTCGCCTCGCCGGTGCACCCGAGACCCAGGAGCGTGCCCAGGGCGGTGGAGATCAGGGCGGAGACCAGCCAGCGCGGACACAAACCAGCCCTCGAGCTCATGAGCGGTATGGATACCTCTCCCTCCCCGCCCTCGTCTCGCACGAGTTTGGAGACGGCGTTGCGCAGCTTGAACAGAACCGGCGCCGCCCGCCACCCGGGTGGCACGGCGGGCTCAGTTGCCCTCGTGCAAGCCCTGCCCTCGTCCGGCCACGTCGTGGGTCTGCGCGGCGACCAGCTCGGCATACAGTCCGCGGCGTGCGAGCAGCTGGTCATGGCTGCCCTGCTCGACCAGCTGCCCCTGTTGCATGACCAGGATGCGGTCCGCGTGCCGCACGGTGCTCAGGCGATGAGCGATCACGACCCGCGTGCAACACAGGCCGGCGAGCGCCTCGTGCACGCTTCGCTCGGTGCGGGCGTCGAGCGCGCTCGTGGCCTCATCCAGCAGCAGCACCGCGGGTTTGCGCACCAGAGCCCGCGCGAGGGCGAGGCGCTGGCGCTGACCGCCCGAGATCGAGCCGCCCCCACCGGAGAGCAAGGTCGCGTAGGCCATGGGCATCTGGATGATGTCGTCGTGCACCTGCGCCAGCTTGGCTGCCGCCACGACCTCTTCGAAGGGCAGCTCGGGGTCCGACAGGGCGATGTTGGCACGGATGGTGGTGCCAAACAGGTGTGACTGCTGGGTGACGATGCCGAGCTGCTCGCGCACCGAAGCGAGCTCCAGATCCGTGAGGCTCTGTCCGTCGTACGCGACGCGACCGGCCGTGGGCACGTACAGGCCCAGCAGGAGCCCCGCCAGGGTCGACTTGCCCGACCCGGACGGACCCACGATCGCAACGAACTCGCCGGGCTCGATCTTCAGCGAGACGCCGCGCACGATCTCGCGCTCCAGCGGGCCATAGCGGAAGTGCACCTGCTCCAGCTCGATCGCGCCGCTCAGCCGCTCCGCCCGGCGCACCGCCCGCGGGTCCTGCTCGCGCGGCGCGTCGTGGACGTCGGCGATGCGATCGAAGTAGGTGCCGAGGCGGTCGAACTGCACGGCGGTCGCGACCAGGTTGGAGAGCGCCGCGAAGATGCCGACCGCGAAGGTGTTGATGGCGAGCATGCTGCCGACGCTGAGCTCGCCGTCGAGCACCTGCAGCGCACCCAGCGCGAAGATCGCGAGCGGCGCCCCCATGCGCAGTGCGGCGGTGACCGCGTCGACCAGGATGTTCAGCCGCCCCGAGCTCAAGCTCATGTTGAGCACGTCCACAAACAGATCGCTCCAGCGCTGCTGGGCCCGGCGCTCACAGCCCATGGCCTTCAGCGTCTCGATGCCGGCCAGCATCTCGTACTGGTAGTTCTCGTAGCGGATCCGCCGCTCCAGCCCCGCGGCGTGGTACTCGCGCTGCTTCTTGCGCGTCAGGACCACGACCGAGAGCTCCAGCAGGCAGAGCAACAGCACCAGCCCTGCGATGCGCGGTGAGGCGAAGCACAAAAGAAGCGCGTACACACCCATCATCGAGCCGTCGAGCACGGTGGAGAGCGCGCCGGAGGTCAGGATTTCTCGGATCGTGGCGTTGCTGTTCAGGCGCACGCTCAGATCGCCCGTGTAGCGCATCTGAAAGAACGCATAGGGTAAGGCCATCATCTGCTCCAGCAAGCTCATGGTCATCTTGGCCTCGAGCGTGGTGCGCAGGTTCAGGATCAGGTAGCCGCGCACCATCGAGCACAGCCAGTGGAAAGCGATCATTCCGCACAGCCCCAGGCACACGACCAGCAGCAGGCGCGTGTCGCCGCGCGGCACCACGCGGTCGACGATCAGCCCCACCAGCAGCGGCAAGGCCAGCGTCAGCAGCTGCGCGAACGCCGACATGCTGAGGATGCGCCACCACTCGCCGCAGCCGAGCAACAGGCGCAGCGCGCCGTAGCGCTGGGGCGCGGCCCGGTCCGGCTCGAACGCTTCGCCGGGCTCCAGCAGCAGGGCGACCCCCGAGAAGGCGCCGTCGACCTCGCTCCAGGGCACGCAGCGCTCGCCCTGCGCGGGATCGAGGATGGTCACGCCCGCGCGCGAGGTCTTGCGCAGCACCACGAAGTGGCTCAGCTCCCAGTGCAGGATGGCGCCCGGGGCCGCGTACGTGAGCGCCTTCGGCTCGATGCGCACGCCGCGCCCGGTCAGGCCGAAGCTCTGCGCCGCGCGCAGCAACCCGCCCATGCGCGTGCCGTCGCGGGTCGGTCCCAGCACGGCGCGGATGGCCTCGCGCTGGATGTGCCTGCCGTGATACGCGAGCACCATCGCCAGGCAGGCGACGCCGCACTCCAGCGCGTTCAGCTGCCGGATGAAGGGGATCTCTTGCTGGTGCCGCCCGCCGCGCAGCGAGCGCAGCGCCGGAAACCGCTCCAGCAGCCCGGCTGCCGTCGCTTCAGTCATGATACCTCCCGAAGAAGCCCCGCAGGTTGGGGAAGAGCACCGTCCACAGCGGGTCGGTGGTGATGCGCACCTCGGCCTGGCCGCTCATGCCGTGATGAAACTGCAGGCTCTCGCCGTCGACCAGGAAGCTGCAGGACGGCAGCGCTGCCTTGACGAGCACCACGGGGCCGTCGACGCTGACCGCGTCCGAGATCTCGTTGCCCAGGTAGCGCCGCGCCTCGCGCGGACCGATCACACGGGAGCCGACCGACTCGATCCTGCCGGTCTGGTGCGCGTAGCGGTAGCCGGCCACGTCGAAGCGGAGCGGCTCGCCGCTGCGCAGCTCCGGCCGATACTGGCCGGGCAACAACGCCCATACCGAGCAGGTCGCGCGGGCGTCGGTGAGGGTCAACAGCACGTCGCCAGCGCTCACGGCCTGCCCCGCTCGCGCGCGCACGTCACCGATCACGCCGGGCGCGGCAGCGCGGATCGACATGCGCTCCAGCTGGCTCGCCGCCAGATCGCGCTGCGCGGCCAGGGTGGCGAGCGCCTGGCGTGCCGCTTCGTCCTTGGGATCGCGCAGCGATTTGACGAGCTGCCACTCGAACTCATTCTTCAGGCGGCCGAGCTCCGCCGCCTCGGCGTCGGCGCGGAAGCGCACCAGCACCTGTCCCGCCTGGACCTCGTCGCCGGGCTCGACCTCGACGCCCGCCAGCGTGGCGGGGACGCTCGCCGTCACGTCCAGGGTGCCGCTGGTCCAAACGATGGCGGGCCCGCCCGCATACGCGAACACGCGAGCGACGCTGCCGTACGCCACGGACAGCACCAGCGCGCTCAGCAGCAGCCAGTACGCCTGGTTCGCCCAGCGCGGCGAGAGCCGCAACACGTCCGGCGAGGATGCTCCGCGGTGCGCGCGCGCCAGTGCCTGGCTGCGAAACAGGCTGGCGCCCGCCGGAGCGGCAGCACTGGGCGGCGCGCCGGGCTCGGCGGCGCTGACGATCGGCATCGGCTCAGGGCTCGGCATGGCAATGCTCCAGTAGTTGAACGACGTAGCTCGCTCCGAGCAGCGCGCGGTTCGCCGCGGCGCTCGCGGCGAGAACGCGCGCCTCGACGATCAACCTGCGCGAGGCCGGATCGATCTCGGGGGCAGCGCGCTCGATCTGGGCCTCGATACACAGATCCGGGCGCGAACGCACGCGCGCGCTGACCCGCTGCTCGGGCGCCGGACGGACCCGCGCGCTCTCCGGGATCGCGAAGCGCAGGATCGCATCCCCGTCGCTCATCAGCCGCAGGATGGGCTCGCCCACGGAGAGCGTGGCGCCGGGGTCGACATAGCGCGCCGCGACGGTGCCCGCGAACGGCGCCCGCACCACGGACTGGGCTTCGAGCGCACGCAGACGCGCGACCCGCGTGCGCTGCTCCTCGACCTGGGAGTCCGCGCCCGCCACGCGCGCCGCGCCGAGCTCGCTCTCGAACTTGGCGTCCACGAGCTCCGATCCCGGCGCCACCCCGGCGCGCTCCAGCTCTTGCAGGCGCTGAGCTCGCTGCTCGGCTTGGCGCTGCTGGACGCGCAGCTGCTCGCGCTCCGAGTTCGCCGTCTCCAGCGCGGCCTCGGCGATCTGTCGCTCCAGCGCCGAGAGCCGTACGTCGAAGCTCGCCAGCACGGCGCCCGCCTCGACGTGATCGCCCAGGCGCACCGGCAGCTCGCGCAGCGTGCCCGGTACCGGCGCCGCGACCTCGGTCGAGCGGCGCGGCAGGAGCACGCCGACGATCGGCTCGGACGCGGCGGCCGCGAGCTCGAACGCAGAGGCCGCGAGCTCGGGCGCTGCACCAGCCCTCGGCGCGGCCTGTGCTGCCGCGGACTGCGACGCCTCCGGCGCGCTGGACGCTGGTTTGTGCCCGCTCGGCTCCGGCGCTGCGCCAGCGGTTTGCCAGCGCGCGGCCAGGCCCGCGACCGATACCAGACACAGCGTGGTGAAGAGAGCCGCTCGCAGAGTCATCTCGCGCCCGTTCACCAGCGAGGAGTGGTGCGAGCGCGCGATGTGATGTCGATCGCCGCCCGGCGATCGACGCTTCACACATCCTTGCAGCGTCACTCGTTCGAGGTGCCGAGGCGCTGCCGGCCCAGCCGGGCGGGACGCAGCGGTAGCTCAACGACAGCAAGGAGAAAACGACATGAACACCGAGAACAAGTCCGAGACGATCAGCGCGGAAATCAGCGGCGACGCCAGCCTGGCCGAGGTGCAGCTGGACCTCGAGCAGCTGGACGCGGTCGCCGGTGGTCGCGCGCTCGCGGCCCCCGCCGACTCCACCGTGTGCGACGGTGGCTACTGCGGCACGCACTACTCGACGCGCTGAGATCGAGCTCTGCACGGCACGCGCGGGAGCCGCGAGCGCAACAGTTCGCGGCTCCCCACAGCACAACTCGGGGCCGGGAGGCGCGCCCACGCAGCTGAGTCTCCCGGCCCCTGCTGCCGCCGCGGCCGCTTCCGACCGCGGCGGTCACGCCCCCGAACAACCGCTTCCTGATTGGTGATTTCCAATGGCAACTCCCACACCCCCCACGCTTCGCTTCGTCGAGAGCCAGCTGGCTCGGCAGCGCCCTTACGGCGACCCGGCGTACATCAACGGCTGCATCGACCGCGTTTGCGAGCATCGCCTCGGGATCGCAGCCCAGTCCTTCGAGCGCGCGGCACAGCTCCTGAGCTTGCTCTCGGGCGCTCCCGCCCACGCAAAGCACCACTTCCTGCGAGACACGGTCGCTCGCATCGCCGTCGATCAGGCGGCGATCGTCAGCAGAGGCACGGAGGGCACGGAGACGCGCGAGCAGATCGAAGAGCTGCTCGCGCAGGCCACCGCGCTGCTGGAGCGGCGCTGGGCCCCGGCGCTGATCGAGTCGGGCTTCTCCGCGCCGCTGCGCATGGGCGAGTCGGCCACGGCGCCGTTGCTCTGGACGCGCCGGTGCACGGATGACGCGGCCTGGCGCTGCTTTGCTCGCGCCAGCGACGTGGTGATGCACGAGCGCACCATCAGCGAGCTGCACTCGGCGCAGATCGCCACCGTGCAGAGCGGCCTCGCGCTCCTGGCGGCGCTCCTGCCCGAGCTGGGAGCGAGCGCACTGAGCCACGCCGTTGCGATCGCCGTCACGGAGCATCCCACGGACACGCCGCACAAGGGGTTCAAGCAGGGCACCTTCAGCACCCTTCCGGGCACGCTGTTCCTGTCCGCGCGCGCGATCAGCGATCCCTGGGAGGTGGCGGAGGCCGTGTTGCACGAGGCCATGCACCTGAAGTTCATCGATCTCGAGTACACGCACTCGATGCGCCCGCTGGCGCCGGCCCCGACCATCACCCCACCCTGGCACCGAGTCGCGCCGGCACCACCGGCCTGGCCCGTGACCCGCGCCATGACCGCCATGCATGTGTACGTGGTGCTGTCGCTGTTCTTCGCGGTCGCGGAGACCGCCGCCGCGGAGCTGATCGGGCCTTTCGGAGAGCGACCGCCCGCGAAGCGCAAGCGCCAGGCGCTCGATCGCGCGCACTACTTGCTGCAGCAGCTGGACGCGCGGCGCGAGTCGATCGGTGCCGCCGGGCAGCGCTTCCTGACCTGGATCCGACCGTTGCTGCTGGCGCTCGATCCGGAGCCGCCCGCCAGCGATTCCGAGCTGCACCTGGTGCTCGACCTGTACGAGCGCGAGCTGGAGGAAGTGGGCGCCTCGATCGCCCACTGGCAGGGCCGCAACGGAGCCGACGGCGGGCCGCTGGCTGCGCGCGCGGCCGAGCCCCAGGACTGGAGGCGAATGCTGGACGGCCTGGTGCAGTCGGAGTCGGAGCGCTCGCAGGCGATCCTGTCGCGCATGGGCCTGCGCCTCGAGCCGCTGGAGAGCGGAGATGCGCAGGAGGTGGCGGAGGTCGCAGCGGTCGCAGAGCTGGCGCCGCTCTCTCGGCTGCGGCGCGGGGTCGCGGCGGCGCTGCGCTCGCTGCCCGTCGCGCGCGTGAAGCAGGCCGATGAAGCGCAGGGGTCCGCCGAGGCGCTGGTGCGCGAGCTGGTGCAGGCGTCGGGCAGCCAGATCCATCAGCTGCTCGGCAGCCTGAGCTGAACCCTGGAGCCCGGATGCTCGTGCTCCGAGCATCCGGGCTGCTGGAGCTCGCGTCAGGTTTCCGCTCCCAGGCCAGCTTCCTGCGCTCTCTGCCGCAGCCGATCCTTCACCACCTGGAAGCGCTTGCGCAGGCGAGCGGCCTCCCTGCGCACCAGGACCCGATCGCTGGCGCGGCCCTGATCGAGCATCAGTCGGGCGACCTCGTCCCAGGGCAGCGCCTGGGTCACGCGCATGGCGAGCAGCTGCTGGTCCCCCTCCGGGAGCTCCTCCCGCAACTTCCACACCTGCTCCTCGATGCCGGCGCGCGCGCAAGCGGGCACTTCACTGGGCGGCTCGGACTCGTGCGCCAGCGCGGGTTCCTCGGAGAGGGGGACGTGGCGCCCCCACCAGCGGCGGCGTGCCAGCAGGTATTGGTACATCGCGTTGCGCGCCAGCACGAACACCCAACCTCGCACGCCCGAGCGCCAGCGCACGCTGGGCAAGCCCCTCCAGAGCTGCTCGGAGAAGAGAGAGAAGATCTCGCCAGCGAGCTGCCGGCTTCGCACCTTCGCTTCGAGATAAGACAGGACCACGGCTCCGTATCCCTGCAGGGCGATCGTGGCTGCTGCGGCGAATTCTCCGCGCGCGTGGTGAAAGCGAATCCGTGACTCGAGCACTTCGTCGTGAGGCATCGGCAATGACCATCCTTGGCTGAAGGTTGCAGGCCGCGGTGCACGCTGCGTGCCCGCTGCGAGCAGCCAAGCAAAACAGCGCAGCAGCCCCAGAAACAGCGGCGCCGCCGCCGGAGAACGCTTCGTCGGTTCGCCGCGCCGGCTGCGCGCGCAACCCGGAGCTGTGCGCGCGCACTCCTGGGGCGCGGCTGCGACGTTCCGGGCCTGCTGCTGTCGCGCTCGGGGCGCAGCAAAACTTCGAGCGCTCCGCAGCTGAGCGACGGACTCCGCGCCTTCACGTCTTGTTCGCGTGGGCTGGGATCGGAGCGCCGGATGCACGACGCTGGAGGTCGAGGAGGAGCCGCGCCTGCCGCGCGCCGCGAGCGCCGAGGCGCGCCTCGCTTTGGCGGTGCTCTGGTGGCGCGGGGAGCCCGGGCGCGCGGGTGAGGTTCTGTTGCCCGGCGCACAGCCCGCCGAGTTCGGGCGCGACGACGAGGGCGCGCCCACGTCGCGCCTGCGGCTCTGTCGACCTCGACCCGGAACGAACGCGCCCGCCGCGCCGCTCACCGACCCGTTCCTGTCCCGGCGCCAGCTCCGCGTGCAGCGCAGCGCGGACGCGCTGGCCGTGGAGGCCCTGGGCAAGCGCCCGCTGCTGCTGAACGGCGCGGCGCGCGATCGGGCCCGGGTGCGCGCCGGTGACCTGCTCGAGCTCGAGCGCCTGTGCTGCTTCCTGTGCGTGGAGCGACCGCAGCGGCTGGAGGAGCTCGCCGGGCGGCACGAGTTCGGCGAGGCCGACGCCCACGGCATCGTGGGCGAGAGCCCGGCGGCGTGGGCGCTGCGGCGGCGGATCGCGTTCGTGGCGCCGCGCTCGGCGCACGTGATCGTCACCGGTCCGAGCGGCGCCGGCAAGGAACTGGTGGCGCGCGCCATCCATCACGCCTCCTGCCGGGGCGGCAAGGCGCTGGTCGCGCGCAACGCCGCCACCATCCCGCCGGGGCTCGCCGATGCCGAGCTGTTCGGCAATGCGCTCAACTACCCCAACGCCGGCATGGGCGAACGGCCCGGGCTGATCGGGCGAGCGGAGGGCTCTTCCCTGTTCCTGGACGAGCTGGGTGAGCTGCCGCTCGACGTGCAGGCGCACCTGCTGCGCGTGCTCGACTCGGGAGAGTATCAGCGCCTCGGCGACGCGCGCACACGGCTCGCCAACGTGCGCTTCCTGGCCGCCACGAACCGGCAGGTCTCGGAGCTGAAGCCGGATCTCGCAGCGCGCTTCGCGCTGCGCGTGCAGCTGCCCGGGCTGCAGCAGCGGCGCGAAGACGTGCCGCTCCTGGCGCGCCACCTGCTGCGCGGTCTCGCGCGCCAGGATCCGGCGCTGGGCGCGCGCTTCCTCGCCGGCTGGAACGGCAGCGAGGGCGAGCCCCGGCTCTCGCTCGCCCTGGTGCGAGCGCTCGTGCTGCACGACTATTCGACACACGCGCGCGAGCTCGAGCGCTTGCTCTGGGTCAGCTTGCAGTCGAGCCCTGGAGACGAGCTGGAGTACACGGCGGAGGTGCGCGCGCTGTGCCGCTTCCCGGAGCGCGGCCGCGATCCCGAGGAGGTCTCGCGAGAGGAGCTGCGCGCCGCGCTCGCCCGACACGGCGGCAAGCGCGAACGCGCGTGGCGCGAGCTCGGCTTGAGCAGCCGGCACGCGCTGTCTCGATTGATGAGAAAGCTGGGTGAGGTATGAAGAGAAACCGTTTCGAGCGATGTCTGTTGCTGGGCCTGGGCTTGCTGCTCGGCGCGGCCGCCTGCGAGGCCCCGCCCCTCGAGCAGGAACCCGAGAGCGAGCGCGCGGGATCCGCAGAGCTGGCTGAGCTGGAGCAAGCTCTCGGCTCCTTCTCACAAGAGTCCTTTTCGCGAGAGGACGGAGAGCAGCAGCGCTGCGTGTGCATCTCCTTTCCCTGCACGACGTGCGAGGTCGGCAGCCTGTTCTGCAACGACCAGGGCGACTGTTTCTGCGACCCCAGCGTGGCGCTGGAGAGCACAGCGCGCTCCGTGGCGCCGCGCAACCGATGCGTCGATCGGAACCTCGCCGCCGACGTCGGCGCGATCGCCACCCTGGCGCGCGCACCGCATGGCTCCAGCGACGAGGACGAGCTGCGGCGGCAGGAACCAGGCTGCTCCTGCGCGGGCGGCAGCGCCAGCAGCGTCGCCGCGGATTGTCCCGAGGAGAACTGGTATTGCAACCTGTCGGGGGTGTGTCGATGCCACTGGTGAGGCCGGCGCACAGGACCGGCCTCGTCGCGCTGGTCACGGCCGCCGTGATCGCGGCCTGCGGCGCGGGCTCGAGCGAGCGCGAGCGCGCGGCGCTGGATGATGGCGCTCTGGACGACAGCAGCGCGGCGCAGCAGGCCCAGCTCGCCCCCGCCGAGTGCCGGCTCCCGGCGGGAGGCTACGGCCCGAGCTGCGACGCCTGCCTGGCCGCGCGCTGCTGCGGCCCGGTCGCGGACTGCTTGCACGACCCGACGTGCCGCGCGCAGCTCTCCTGCGTCGTCGACTGCCAGCGCGCCAGCGATCCGGGCGGGTGCTCCAGCGCCTGCGTCGGGGATCGGCCTCACCCGGGCTACCTCTCCTACGACGATTGCTCGTTCGATTCCTGCCTGTCGAGCTGCTGGATGTGATCGACCTCTCGGCTTCGCCAGAACTGGGCTGCTCGCCGGGAGAGATCCTGGGCGAAAAGTACCGCATCGAGCGCGTGCTCGGGCGCGGCGGGATGGGCATCGTGCTGCTGGCGCGCAATCTCTCGCTCGGGGAACGCGTCGCGATCAAGGTGCTGGCGCGCGAGCCCACCCCGGAGCTCGCGGCCCGGCTCTTGATGGAAGCACGCGCCGCAGCCCGCCTGCGCAACGATCACGTGGTCAGGGTGTTCGACGTGGGCCACACCGAGAGCGGTGCGCCCTACCTGATCATGGAATACCTGGAGGGCGAGACGCTGGCCGAGCTCCTGCGACAGCGCGGGCCGCTGCCGGTGACCGAGGCCGTGCGCTGGCTGTCCGAAGTCTGCGATGGCCTGGATGCGGCGCACCGACACGGCATCGTGCACCGGGATCTCAAGCCCGCGAACCTGTTTCTGGAGCAGCGCCAGGATGGCAAGGTGCGGGCCAAGATCCTGGACTTTGGCGTCGCCAAGCTGCCCGAGCGGGAGTCGCTGGCGACGACCACGCACGCCATCGGCTCGCCGCTGTACATGGCGCCCGAGCAACTGGCGAACCGGCGAGACGTCGATGCGCGCGCGGACCTGTGGGCGCTCGGGGTCGTGCTGTACGAAGCGCTGACCGGCCGTGTCCCGTTTGCGACGCGCTCGCTGCTCGACCTGGCCCGGCAGGTACGGGAGACCACTGCGCCGCTCGCCTGCCAGCAGCGCCCTGATCTGCCGGAAGGGCTCTCGCGGGTGATCGAGCGCTGCCTGCAGAAGCACCCGGAAGATCGCTGGTCCAGCGCGGTGGAGCTGCGCGCCGCGTTGCGCCCGTTTGCGCCGTCCCCCGTCGCCAGCTCGCTGACGAACCCGTCCCTTCCTCCCCTGTCTCTCGCTGAAACGCTGGACCTGACGGACCCTCCTGCCCTGGATCTACAGGACGCCGATCCGCGGCGCTGCAAGTTGCCGGTGCTCACCACCTCCGTGACGAGATCGGCCGCGCCGCCACGCTGGTCGCGCGGCCTCGAGTGGGCGCTCAGCCTGACGCTGGCGATCGCGCTCGGCTCTTCTGTCTGGGCTCACGCGCGCTCCGGAAGCAGCGCGCTCGCGGCGCGCGGCGCTGATGCGGACGAGCACGATCCGGAAATCGCGATGGCCTGGCCCGTGTTCGCCGCAGCGACGGCGACGCCCGCACCGACTGCCGAGCGCATCGCGACGGCAGGGCGGACTCCGCGGCGACAATTGGCAGCACCGAAGACAGCGGCGCCGAAGACCGCGCCGCCGAAGGCCGCGCCGCCGGCCCGGCGCGCAGCGCGACCGCCCGCGAGGGCGCCTGCAGCGCATCACCCGAAAAACGCGGCGCCACCCGTCAGCGCGCCACCCGTCAGCGCACCACCCGTCAGCGCACCACCCGTCAGCGCGCCACAGACCGCTGGCCCGGTGCCCATCGATCGGCAGCTCACATGGTGATGCGCCATCCATCGGCAACGCCGCGGCGCTCGCGAGCGTTGCTGCTGAGCGTTTGCGTCGCTGCCTTCAGCTCTCCGAGCGCAGCGCAGCCGCCTGCCGAGCCCTCCGCGCTCGAGCTGTCCGGATCCCGGAGCGCCGCGTTCGCCCACTACCAGGAGGGCGTGCGCCTGTACGATGCCGGAGCGTTTGCGCCGGCGCTCCGGCAGTTCGAGCACGCTTACCGCCTCTCCGGCAACTACCAGCTGCTCTTCAACATCGCGCAGCTGCGCTATGGATTGGGCCAGCTGGAGCTGGCGCGCCAGGCCCTGGAGCGCTACGCGCAGCTCGGCGCTGAACAGCTCTCGGAGCCGCGCCGGCAGCTGGTGGCCCGTCAGCTACGGGAACTGAAACGAGACGCGCCGCGCGGCATCGAGCGACGCGCCGAGCCCGCCCACGATGCCCCGTCGTCAGCGACAGACACAGCGAGCATCGTGGCCTGGACCAGCGCGGGCGCGCTCGGGCTAGCCGCGGCCGGCACCGGGCTGGCCACGCTGCTGACCTCGCGCCAGTACGATCGCCTGCGCAGCCGCCCGATCGCGGGATCGGCGGCGCACGCTCGCGAACGGCTCGACGCGCAGCGTTCGCTGGTCCGCCACCTGGCGATCGCGAGCGACTTGCTGGCCGCGGCGAGCGTGGCCAGCGCTGCCGCCGGCGTCTACTTTCACTTTCACCTGGACGAAGCGGGCGCGCCGCAGCGACCGCTGGCGTTCGAGATCGGACCTGGAGAGCTGCGTGTCGTCGGGCGCTTCTGATCGCTGGCGCCGGCTGGCGGCCGTGGCTCCTGGCCTGGCGCTGGGCTGCACGCTGACCTACGGAGATCTCCCCATCGGTCAATGCCGCAGCGACGCAGACTGCACCGCGATCGGAACGTCGCTCGATCGCTGCGACCTCGAACAGCGCGTGTGCGTGACCAGCTCGGAGCTCGGCGCGCTCGCGCCCGTCGCCTCTAGAGCTTGCGAGCTGCCGGGCGCGGCCTCCGCCCGCGACTGCGCCGCCGGTGGCTGCGCCGCGCCGTTCTCCGCGGACTGCAGCTGCCTCGCCGGCGCCTGGGGCGACCCCGACGCGCTGGTGCTGGGGGTCCTGGCGCCGGAGACCTTCGCTTCGTTCTCCGGACCGCCGGTGCGCATCCCCCACGTGCCGCGCTGGGAACAGACGCTCGCCCTGGCGCTCGACGAATGGAGCCGAGAGCTGCCGGGCGGAGCGCTGCTGCGCTCGCGGCGCCCGCTCGCGCTCCTGTATTGCAACTCCAATGACGAGCTGCTGCCCGCACGCCGCGCCATGCGCCACCTGATCGAGAACGCGCGCGCGCCGGTGGTCATCACCTTGACGGACAACGACACGGAGTCGATCCGGTACCAGGCGCAACGCCAGGGCACGGTGGTGGTTTGCTCGACCTGCTTCGCCACGCCACCCCAGGAGCCGAGCCGCGCAGCTCCGGTCTGGCAGATCGCGCCGCCGCTGATCGACCAGGCCCCGCTCGTCGCGTGGCGCGTCGCAGGCGCGCTCGCCAGCCTGGGCCTGCCCGATCCGCCCGCCGGCGAGCTGCCGACGGTGGTCACGCTCAGCCAGGACTACGCCGGCATCAACGACTTCAGGGCGGAGGTGCAGCGCCTGCTGGCTCGCGACGGCCACTATCGCGTCGTGCCCGTGCAGACGGGCGATCCGCGCGAGGGGGACGTCGCCCAGACGGCGGTGGCGCGCGCGGTGATCGCCGCTCGCCCGCGGGTGATCGTCGTCGGCATGGACTCCGACTTCACCACCTACTATCTGCCGCTGCTCGAGCGAGGCTGGCCCGAAGGCGAGCCACGCCCCGCTTACATCGCCAGCTATCTGAACCAGGAGCTGGCCTTGCTTGCGGACGTCGTCGGCCCCGACGAGGGCCTGCGCGCGCGCATCAGCGGCGCCGGTTGGTGGAGCGAGCCTGGCGTCAGCGCGACCCGCGCGGCGCTCGAGCAGCGCTTCCTCGCGAGCAGCGACCAGCACCTCGACCAGACCCAGTTCGGCTACGATGCCTTCTACGCCGCCGCGTACGCGACTGCCTGGGCCGACGCGCAAGGCTCGACCGACGGCTCGACGATCGCGCTCGGCTTCGACCACCTGCTCGAGGGACCAGCACTGGAGGTCGGCCCCTCCAACATTCGCAGCGCTCTGGCGCAGCTGAGCAGCGGTCAAGACATCCGCCTGACGGGCAGCTCGAGCTCGCTCGAGTGGCAAGCGTCGAGCCGGATCCCCCGTAGCGACGTCAGCCTGTGGTGCCTCGCTCGCGGTGCGACAGGCCAGCTCGAGCTGACCGAGGCTGGCCCCATCTGGCGGGCCGCGAGCGGTGAGATCAGCGGCCGGTACTCATGCCCGTGAGCGGACGCGTCAGGTGACGCACGGCGTGGGGCGGTAAAGCGCACCGTTCAGCGTCCGTACTACTCCGGCACGTCATGAAGTTCCTGCAGGGGTGGGGAGTCGCTGCGGCATTTCTGTGCCTGCTTCGCTTGGCGGAGGCAAAGGAGGAAGGCGAGCCGGCGAGAGAGGGCGAAGCCACGGAATCGCTGCCTCGTCCAGCCTCGCTCGTCGAGACGATACGGCGCTGCAGGGAGCTACCCGAAGGAGAGGTGCCGGCCTGTCTGGGCAGCCCGCAGAAGGAGCTCGACTCTCTGCTGGCGGGCGCACAAAAGAGCGCGCTCCGCGTGCTGCCTTCGGAGCTGGCACCGCAGGCTGCTGCCGGGTCAGACAGCCCCGGCAGCAAGGTTCTGGAAAGGGCACAGGCGCTCGCCAGGGCGCTCGAAGATTGCAGCTCGAAAACCTGCAGCGGTCCGGACGGCGAGCGCCTGGACGCAGCGCTGCGCGCCTTCGAGATGGAAGCAGGTGCCTTTGCGAGGCTCGCGACGCGTGACGTGGTCCTGGTGTCGCGTGGCGGCATCAGCCTCGGCAACTGGCAGGCGGGCTTTCTATTCGCCCTCACCGAAGCGCTGAAGTCCCGGCGCGAGTGGCTGCACCAGCAGGGACCCGTGTTCCCCGTGATCACCGGTGCGTCTGCGGGCGCGGTCAATGCCATCGCCGCTGCGGTGAGTGGCTGTGGTGCAAAAAAGCTCGCGCCAACCGAGAGCATGTACCACGAGATCTGGTTGCCAATGGGCTTGACCTCGGCGGACCACCAGAGCGGCCTGGCGGAGGGAGAGGTGGGGCGCCTGCATCTGTTCTCCGAACGCGCGCTGGCCGAGACCATGCAACGAGCACAACAGCATTTGGAGGAGAACGTAGACGGAATTCCCGCGTCCTCTACCGAGCACGCCTGCAAGGTGTTGGTGGGCCTGAGCACCACCCACCTGGACGCGCAGCGCCTGCCGATCGACCTGGATGGGCACAGCGGCCCCAGGCCGACTGAGACCGGCAATGGCAAACTCACCGTCTCGCGACAGAAGGAGATCTTCCAGCTGGAGCTGGAGTTTCGCGGCGAAACAGGCGCGCGCGCTATGCGCGCAAAGAACTTGCTGCAGATGTCGGAAGGCGGCAGGCGCCTGCAGGCCGTGTTGGGCCACGATCCCGCCGGAGACCTGAAGACGGATCTGGTGCTGGCCGCCGCGCGCGCGTCCGGCGCCTTTCCCGTTGCGTTTCCGCCGGTCACTCTCCCCTACACGTTTGCAGACGGCCAATCGGAGCCTCGTACCGGCGTGTTCATCGACGGGGGTACCTTTGACAACATGCCGCTCGGCGTCGCGGTGCAACTACACGAGCACCTGACCCGCCAACGCAAACCCGACCTACCCCCACTGGTCGCTGCCGCTCAGCCCGGCACTCCCGCGGTGTACTTGTTGCTCGAGCCCAACGTAGAGTCGTGGGCCAGCAATCTTCCCGCGGCGCACAACCGGCGGCTTGGCGATATCCCCTCAACATACCTGGGATTCGCCAACGCCATGGTATCCTCGAACAAGGACAGCGGCATTGTTGACGCTCTCTACAGCTATCCGGAGTTACTGGATCGGCAACTCGTGTTCGTGCCCAAGCGCCATCTGCCGGTCGCCGGCGCTTTCCTGTCGGCCTTCTTGGCCTTCGTGGAGAAGGACTTTCGCGAATTCGACTACTACGTGGGGATCGCCGACGCGATGCACACGCTGCGCGACTACTCGCCCTTGATGTCGGGCTATTTTTCGAATCGCGAGACGCTGCGCGAACTTCGTGGCCGCCTGAAGCTCGGCGAGAACGATGCGAAGCTCGACTGCATCATCGACTACTTCGATTCGGAGCTATCGCGCGAGCCATTGCTCGGCAGAATCGAACAGAAGCGCCTGCCCAAGACCTGCAATCGGCGGGAAATCCAGAGCTTCGCGGCGCTCTTGACCGCAAGCCACAACACCAAGGTTCGTGGCACACTCAACGACGAGGCGAATCCCTACGAGGGCGACGGAACCGCGACCTTTATCTCGGAAGCGGTGGCAGCAGGTTTCATCTTCGCCGACACGGATCGCAAGGCCTGCACTCCGGGCGACGTCCGCACTGCCATTCGCGGCATCTTCGCCAACCGCATCGGCGCGCTCGGTGACAAGCAAGACACCTTCCTGTCGCGACGCTTGGTCGGGATCGGTGGGCAGGCCGCGGCCGATGCCCTGACGGTTCCGCGCAGGCCTCGCCGAAGCGCTGGCATCGGCCTGACCCAAATGGGGATCGACGGCTATTTTGGCTGGAACGCCCAACGTTGGTGGCTCGGGCGCGTTGAACTGGGCGCCAAACTGTTTCGCTTCGATCAATCCAAGTTCGACGACCAGCGAACGAGCTTGCGAGGTGAGCTGATGCCCTATTCGAAGATCTCCTTGCTGCGGTCCGGCGACACGAGCTTTGAATATGGATTGGTGGCAGGCGTCGGTGCGCCGTACTTTCTCGCTTTCCGTTCCGACCCGACCCGCTACGATCAACTGAGCATCAACGGTATCGCCGGCCTCGAGCTCACACTGCTCCAGACCGTCGCGCTGCGCACCGACTGGGAGTACCTCATATCGGCCAGAAACCTGGTCGGCGTGGCCGACGCGCACCGAGTCGGTGCGGACAAGTGGTGGCGGCTCTTCGCGACGGTGGCACTCCAGTTCAATACTTGGTGACGTACCCTGCTCAGCGATCGGTCTCCACCCACCGGCCGTGTTGCACGGCGCCGCACGGGAGCGAGCGCCTGATTGCTCGCGGAGGCATGAGCTCGAGCAGACCTGGCAGGTGCAATCCGCCTCGTTCGAGGCAAAAGCGGCGCTGGGCGCCCAGCGCAGGCACGCGCCCTACCGGAATCCATCGCTGGCCCCATTTGGCAGCTCCCTTGCATCGCGGGGAAAAAGGAGCTGCGTTTCGCCATGAAGGTCGCGAGTCAGGCGGGGACGGGCGAACACGAACGCCAGCTGCAGCTGGTGAGCCCGTTGGAGCAAACCCTCGACGCTGCGGTCGAGAGCGAGCGGCACTACTGGGCCCTCGCCCGAGCGCGGGCGGAGGCCGAAGAGCTGGCGCGTCTGAACCGAGTCGTTCAGCTGGCAGCGGACCGAGCGGAGGCGAATCACCTGCGCAACGCCCGAGACCGGGCGCGGTCGCCGGAGGGACCCGGGGCGCGCGGCGCACCGGCGCAGCCTCTCGTGCATCCGGCAGCCGAGGTGCAGAACTGGGTGCGCGTCTGCGCCATCGGGCTCGGCCTGCTCGCGCTGTTGACGGCGTTCCGGCTGCCCGTGTCGCCCCGTTCGCGCACGGCGGTCCTCGCGAGCGCCATCGCCTTGCCAGCCGCGCAAACAACACCCGTTCTCGCGCAGTCGGTGCGCGAGCTCCGCGGGCCCGGCGCGGACGTGTCTCGCGCAACGCTCGAGCCGGTGAACATCGAACCGGCATCGCGCGTCGCAGCGCTGCGCCCCTCGGAAGCACACGACCCCGCGCGATCCACTCTCGCGGCCGCAGCACCCCGCGCCAGCCAGCCCGCAGCGCACCGGCCCGAGCCGCCGCGCCCGACCGCAACCCCCGCGGCGCCGCCCGCACCGGCAGCCGCCGCACACGCCTCACCGCAGAAACATGCGGACATCGTCACCGTTGACGACCTGTTCGGCGTCGGCGGCAATGAGCCGCTCCCGCCGGAAGCCCTCGAGGCACCCACGCCCACACCGGCTCCGCCGCGGACCACCAAGCCCGCGCACCGCGGCGCCACCTCGTCCGCGCTGTTCTACCAGAAGTTGCCGTTTTGATCGGCCGAGCCGGCGCGCGCCTGCGTGCCCACGCTCCGCCCTTACGACGTCACGCAAGCTCTAGTTGCTTGTCACACGCCTTGCCTCTTGCAGGTCAATCCTCGCCGCGACTCCATGCTTGTGGAGCAAGTGCAAGAGCCCACCTCCATCGAGCAAGGTAATCGGCTTGTCCTTCGCAAAATCCCAGGAGTCCGCCCCGAACGTCGCCGTAGTTACGAGAATTCCCTTGGAAGCCCGCTCGGCAGTCATAGCGCCATAGAGATCGCGGACTGCCGCAACTCCGACGGTGTTCGTGTATCGCTTGGCCTGCACAACGAGCTTTCCTCCGCGAATGGGATCCGGGTCGAAGATGACCGCGTCCACACCGCCATCGCGGCTGGCCCGAGTGACGCGCACATCCGCTTCGCCGGATGCAAACTCGCGCTCAAAAAGATCACGGATCAGGTGCTCAAAGTCATTCCAGTCCATGCACGCGATGTTCTGACCTTCTTCGACGTCATCCAACACGGCGCGGCCATCCACAAAACGCACGTCCTCCTTCGCGAACCGAACCAACGGCGGAACCGCCACAAGTACGTGAAGCTGCGCGCTACCGACGCCTCTGAGCTTCTTGAAGCAGGCCTTCGGCTCAACTGCGGCTAAGTTCAGCGACACAAACTCCGACTTGGTCGCCTGAAGGGAAACAATGCAGGGTCTCTCCTTCTTTCCCGTGGCGGGATCAATGGTGTCGACCACGCCGTTGAAAGCGATTGCTGCGATGGCGTTGACTGTGTCGGCTTCAAACAGCTCATGAAGCGTTCGAAGGACAATTTGGTAAATTGCCCCCTCATACAGCTTGCGTTGAGCCCCATCCCCAAGATGGCTTTCCACCATCTCATCCCGCCCCTGCACATACTTGACTGTTTTGATACTCGGCAGGTGAGCTGGCGACGGAAGAGTGTATTCTAGAACCAAGAGCTGCGCCTCCGGGCGGTATTGCAGCAAGAACGTCTGGGGAAATCCTTCGGGGTATTCCGATCGACTGAGCACTAGATCACAGTACTGCTCGACGGCATCCGCCTCGCGATTCAGGTATCTCTTCTTCAATTGATCGACGCGGGCGTGCTCCGTGATTTGCCGAGCCTCGTAGGCGTGCTTGCGGCTCGCCCAATCGGCGGCCAATTGCTCCCGATGTTTGAGTCTGGCGTCGTGATTTCGTCGTCCTTGGTCGTATTCGGCTTGCCAGCGCGCAAGCTTGTCCGCGTTTTGGGTCTCCAAGCGCTTCTGCGTGGCACGGTCGTATTCGGCTTCTCTAGCCAGGCGACGGACCTTCAGGAATGGCAGGAACAGCTCCAAGAGCATCCTCCACAAGGAGACTTGAACGACGGAACGCACCCACATAATTGGATCAGGCCTTGGTGGCGGTGCGTAGGCCGTAACTCTCCGCGGAGGCGGCTCAGGAAAGGGAGACTTGTCCTTGAGCGAGTCGAAGTCGACCCTGTCGTCTACTTTGAGCGTGTGCTCGAGGATGCCTTCTATGCGCTGAAGAGCGCTTTCAGCGGCCCGCGTGGCCTCGTCGGCTTCCTCTTTGCGAGCCTCAATGTATGCGCGCTGCTCCTGTTTGTTGCGGGCTGCGTTCGCGCGCTTCTGCGCTGCGATCTCGCGCTTCTCAGCCGCTACCCGCTGACGCTCCCACTGCTGATCCCATGCGTATCGCCTTGCTGCCGCCCGCTGGCGAACAACATAGCTATCGGTCCCTTGAATGCGCTGGAATTTGCCGAGTCCAGCATGCTCCACATCGATGAAGTACTTTGGAGCCGCCACATTCATCTCCTTGCCCGGTGACTCTGGTAACCCCGGGGCATCGCGGGCAGCCTTCAGTACGGCTTCTGGACGGCCAGAGAAACTGTACGAGACGAACACCGGTCACCTTACCAAGGAGCACACGACCATGGTGGCTGGGAAAGACAGCGCCTGCGTGCCCCCCCGCCCGGTGGGCACATTCTAGCGCCGAGCGGTGCCGCGCGGTGCCGAGCCCCTCGCCCGCCGGCGGATCTGCCAGAGTCGACGCGTCCTCAGGCTTTCTTGCTCTCCTCGCGCAGCCGCGCGAGCCGCTCGCCGATCGCCTTCTCCAGGCCCTGATCCGACGGCTCGTAGTAGCGTTCCCCGACGAGACGTTCCGGCAGGTAGGTCTCTCCGGGCACGTACGAGCCCTCGAGCTCGTGCGGGTACTGGTAGCCGTCCCCGTAGCCGTCGTCGCGCATCAGCTTGGTGACGGCGTTGCGCAGCTTGAACGGCACCGGCAGGGCGCCGTGCTCGGCGATCGCGGCGCGCGCGGCCTGGAAGGCTCTGCCCACCGAGTTCGATTTGGGGCAGCTCGCCAGGTACAGGCAGGCGTGCGCGAGCGGGTACACGCCCTCGGGCATGCCCATGCGACGGAACGAGCGGTCGGCGTTCACCGCCACCTCCAGCGCCCGCGGGTCGGCGTTGCCCACGTCTTCGCTGGCGAAGATCATCAGGCGGCGCGCGATGAACAGCGGGTCATCGCCTGCGTCGAGCATGCGCATCAGCCAGTAGATCGCGGCGTCCGGGTCGCTGCCGCGCATCGACTTGATCAGCGCGCTGACGACGTTGTAGTGCTCTTCGCCGGCCTTGTCGTAGAGCAGCGGCTGCTCGCTGCGGCAGCGCTCGAGCACGGCCAGGTCGACCACGCCGTCGCCCCGGCGCGCCAACAGGGCCGCGCTCTCCAGCAGCCCGAGCGCGCGCCGCGCGTCCCCGCGCGAGGACTGGGCCAGCTGCTCGAGCGCCTCGGGCTCGACGCGCACCGCGGCGTTGCCCAGGCCCTTGTCGCGATCCTGGAGCGCGCGCGACAGGATCTCGACCAGCGCGGGCGTGCCCAGCGCCTCCAGCCGGAACACCTGGCAGCGCGAGAGCACGGCGGCGTTGACCGAGAACGAGGGGTTCTCGGTGGTGGCGCCGATCAGGATCACGCGCCCGCTCTCCACGTGCGGCAGGAACGCATCCTGCTGCGCTTTGTTGAAGCGGTGGATCTCGTCCACGAACACGATCGTGCCCTGCCCGCGCTCGCGCCGCTCCGCCGCGCGCTGCACGATCAAACGCAGATCCGCGACGCCGCCCAGCACGGCGTTGAGCTGCTCGAAGGCGTGCGCGGTGCGCGCGGCGATCACGTGGGCGAGCATGGTCTTGCCCGAGCCGGGCGGCCCCCACAGGATCATCGAGGGCAGCTGATCGGCGGCGATCGCGCGCGTCAGCGGTCCGTCCGGGCCGAGCAGGTGCGACTGCCCGCGGACCTCCGCGATCTCTTGCGGGCGCAGCCGGTCGGCGAGCGGCCGCGCGGGTTCGGAGCGCCGCCCGCCGCCACCGGCAGAGCTGAACACCGGCGGCGGCTCCGGCGTGGAGCCGAGCAGCTCGCGCTGCTCCGGCGGGGTGCGGCCACGGCTGCGCGCCACGTCCGCAAGCGGCGCTAGCGCGCCGGCTCCCCCGAGGCGTGGACGGAACCGAGCTGGGCGATCAGCGCCGCGCGCTCCAGGTCGCGCAGCGTGGTATCGCCCTCGCGCGTCCACAGCTGATACTTGCCGCCCTCCAGCCACACCGCGTGACGCGCTCGCTGCTCCTCGGCGCCCTTGCGCAGCTTGCCCGGCTTCTCGGGCTTGGGCAGCAGCGAGACGCGCAGGCCGATCGCGCGCAGCTCGCGCGCGGCGGCCAGTAGCTCCGCGGCGCCGTCTTCCGCCGGAGCACCGAGCAGCACGTCGAGCCCGGCCAGATCCGCCGGGAACAGGCCGCCCTCCTCCATCAGCAGCAAGATGCGCTCGAAGCCGAGCGAGAAGCCGCAGGCCGGCACGGCGCGCCCGAGGAACAGGCCGATCAGGCCGTCGTAGCGGCCACCGCCGCCCAGCGACCCGCTGAACTTCGGGCTCGCCACCTCGAAGATGCAGCCGGTGTAGTAACCGAGCCCGCGCGCCAGGGCGAGATCGAAGCGCAGCAGGCCCGCTGCCGCCGTCTCCTGGCTGAGCTCGAGCACGCGCCGCAGATCGGCGATCGCCTGCTCGCCCGCGGTGTGCCCGGACAGGAACTGCGCCACGCGCTCCAGGCTCGCGCCGCTCTCCAGCAGCGAGAGCAGCGCGCTGCGCGCCCCTGCCTCCACGCCGCGCTCGCCGAGCTCGCGATCGACACCGTCGCGACCCACCTTGTCCAGCTTGTCGATGGCGGTGATCGCGTCGACCTCCTGGCGCGGGTCGATGCCAGCGCGCTCCACCACCGCGCGCAGCAGGCCACGGTGATTCAGCCGCACGCCAAAGTCCGTGAAGCCGAGCCGGCGCACGCACTCGGCGACCGCACCCGAGACCTCCGCCTCGACCAGCAGCGAGGTCGCGCCCACGGCGTCCACGTCGCACTGATAGAACTCGCGCAGCCGACCCTTGCCGGGCGTATCGGCGCGCCACACGGGCTGGATCTGATAGCGCTTGAACACCGGCGGCAGCTCGGCCTGGTGCGCGGCGTACGCGCGCGCCAGCGGTACCGTCAGGTCGTAGCGCAAGCCCAGGTCCGCGAGCAGCGGCGCTGCTCCCGGCGCCGTCTTGCCGCTGCGCCCCTCGATCACGGCGCCCGGCTGGGCGAGCAGCGCGGAGGCCCGTTCGATGCCCTCGACCAGCGGCTGGCCGCGCAGCAGGACCTTGAACATCAGCTGGTCCCCCTCCTCGCCGTACTTGCCGCTCAGCGCCTCCAGCCGCTCCACCGCCGGCGTCTCCAGCGGCTCGAAGCCGTAGCTCTCGTACACCTTGCGGATGATCGAGATCGCGTACTGGCGCTGCCGGACATCGACGGGCAAAAAGTCGCGGGTGCCCTTGGGGGGCTGTGCGTTCTGCTTGGGGGCCATGGCTCGAGTTCTCTGGGGTGCGGCGACCGACTAACGCCGGCGCGTAGACCCGCGGCGCGCAAAGAGCAAGAGCCCTGTGCCGATCGCGAGCCCCGCGGCCAGCAGCGGCGGCTCGGGCAGGCGGCGCGTGCCAGGCCCCACGGAGACCGAGCAACCGCCGTCATCGATGGCTTGCACTTCGACCGGGCAGGTCGCGTCGATCCCGACGCACTCTCCGCTGCTGCGCTCGACCGAGCAGCTGGGGTCGGTCGCGGACTGCTCCAGCGCCCGGCACATCCCGGCGACGTCATCCGGGGCCGGAAAGCGGTCGAAGCCGTCGTAGGCGGCGCGCATCAGCGCCCCCTTCTCCAGCGTGTGCGAGAGGCCGAGGAAATGGCCGAGCTCATGGTTCAGCACCAGCCGCAGGTCGTGCGCTCGCGGCCTGGCGTCCGCGTCGTTCAGGTAGAAATCGAAGTCGCGCGAGTTGATCTCGATGTCGACGTCCAGGATCTCGCCGGTGCCGGTGTTGGCGATGATCGTGGACAGCGCGATGGTCGTCTCGGACAGATCGCTGCTGCCGTCGCGGAACATCACGATGTTGTCGTTCTCCCGCCGGGCGCCGCAGTTGAACTCCACGCGATTGCAGCGCGTCTGCCCGCGGTAGCTCGCGCTCAGCTCCGGGCTCAGACCGGAGCCGCAGTCGACCTGCGACCAGATGCGAAAGCCGTCCTGCAGCACCCCGCGGAGCTCGTCGGCGCTGATGCCCTCCTCGCGCGAGCCATCGCGCTGCACGGCGAAGTTCATGCAGCTGCTCCCCCAGTGCGCGATGGCGCCTCCGGTCCAGCAGCCGGCAGCCGCGTCCCAGGTGCACATCTGCGTGCCCGAAAACTCGCAGGTGTGAGTTTGACAGAACGCGGCGGCAGAGCGCGCCAGCCCCAGCGACAAGCAGGCCAGGGCCAGCCCGAGGAACGGGAGTCGTTGCATGCGGAGGGGGAAAGTCCGGGGGGAGCTCCCCCTGAAGGCGGAAGGGCCGGCGCCGGCAAGCGCGGTTTCCTGCCTATAGCACCGATCGGCGAGCCTGGCTGTTCCGCCGCAGGACCCACAGGCCGAGCCCGAGCGCCCAGCCCCACGTGGCCGTCCCCGCCGGCTCCGAAGCGGCTTGCCGGCAGCTGCATCCTCCGTCCGACTCGGTCGGGTCGTCGACGCTGGAGCAGTTCGAGTCCGATCCGAGACACTGCGCGCTCGAGTCGAGCGGCGCCACGGAGCACGCGGGATCGCTCCCGCCGCGCTCGAACGCGTCGCAGATGCCGGCGCTGTCGTCGGCGGCGGGCTCGGTGATGCCCTCGTACAGGGATTGCATCAGCGCGCCGCGGACCCTGCTGTGCGAGAGCCCGAGCAGATGCCCGAGCTCGTGGTTGATCACGCCGCGCAGGTTCCGGGAGTCCCCCGGCGCTCGCGGGGCGTCGATGTAGAAGTCCTCGTCGCGCGAGTTGATCTCGATGTCGGCGTCGAAGATCTCGCCGTTCACCAGGTTGGCCGTGACGGTGGTGAGCGCGATCACGCCGGTCTGCAGGGAGGAGCTGCTGCGATCGAAGCGGTCACGGAACATCACCAGGTTGCTGTTCTGGTCGCCCGCCATGCAGCTGAACTCGACCTGGTCGCAGGCGATCAGGCCCTGCCGGGCCGCCGACAGCTCGGGCGTGCCGCCCTGCGGGCAGCTGGCATTGCTCCAGGCGCCGAAGCCCTCCTCCAGCAGCTCCGCCACCTGCTGCGCGCTGATCCCCTCGGCAAGCGAGCCGTCGCGCTGCACCGCGTACGAGATGCAGCCCGACTTCCAGTACACGAACTCGCCCACGCCGGAACAGCCTGTGCGCGCGTCAGCCAAGCAGTCCACGTCCGAGCGAAACTCGCAGGTGCGAGTCCGACAGAACGCGCTGGCCTCGCGCGCCGCCGCCAGCGCGAAGAGGGCCCCCAGGGCTGCCGCGCACCCCCGCGCCTTCACCCCCGCTCTCCGAAGATGTCCGTGCCGACGCGCACCCAGGTACTGCCACATGCTATCGCCACCTCCAGATCGCGGCTCATGCCCAGGCTCAGCTCGGGCAAGCGCGCCACCCCCCCCTGCTGCTCGCGCAGCTCCAGCACGCGCTCGAACTGCGCGCGCGCGCTCTCCGGATCGTCGGAGCCGGCGGGGATCGCCATCAACCCACGCAAGCTCAAGCTGGGCTGCGCCAGCACGGCGTCGATCAACTGCCCCAGCTCTGCCGGCGCGCAGCCGGCCTTCTGCGCTTCTCCCAGGTTCACTTCCAGGAACACCGCGAGCTGGCCGCTCGCCAGCAGCGCCCGCTCGGGCGGCACCGGGCGCGCGCTCGATCTGCGCCCGAGCTCCTCGATCAAGCGCACGGAGTCGACGCTGTGCACGGCCGAGATCACTCCGCACAGCCCCGCCACCTTGTTGCGCTGCAGGGCACCGATCATGTGGAAGCGCAGATCGCGCAGATCGCCGAGCTGGTCGCGCTTGGCCAGCAGCTCCTGCGCGTAGTTCTCCCCGAAGTCGCGCTGCCCGGCAGCGTAGGCGGCGCGGATCTTGTCCGCTGGCTGGCGCTTGGAGACCGCGACCAGCCGGATCTCGCGCGGGTCGCGCCCGCTCTGCTCAGCCGCGCGCCGGATGCGCTCGCGCACGCGCTCCAGCGCCGGGGCGACCAGCTCCACGCCGGGAGCGCTCATGGACCGACCCGCGCGCACCCCACGCGAGTGATGCGCACGCCGATCTCGCCATCGATCTCCACCAGCTCGCCGCGAGCGATCTCGCGCCCGCCCGTGCGCAGGCTCACCCCCTCCTCCACCCGGCAGCCGCTGGCCAGCACGTCCCCGGGGCGCAGCGCCGCCCACTCGGCGGCGCTCATCTCGATCGCTCCGAGCTCCAGCCGCACCACCACCGGCGTCTCGCCGACGACCTGCTCCAGCTCGGACTCCTGTTGGCTCATCGGAGCTCCCATCTCTCCCGGCGGCGCCTCCTCGGGCACCGCCACGATCTCGGCACCTAGCACGGTTCTGCCGCCCTGGACACGAACCGGAATGCCCCGCCGGGAACGGGGCGGCACGAGCAGGCCCGCCGAGCGCGGTGTTTCCCCGGCTACCCAGGCCTCCGCCCCCGGCAACCAGACATCGCCGAGCGCCAGGCTCTCGAGCGTGGTGAGCGGGGCGCTCGACAGCGCCGCGACCCACGGCACGCGCAGCGGCAGCGCCCCCAGGCGCCGCAGCTCGATCGGCGCGCGCAGCCCCGGCGCCCCGGCGCGCTCCAGCGCCGCACAGGCCGCGACGCGGTAGAGCTTGCCGCCGAGCCGCAAGCTGGCGCCCGCGTGCAACAGCCAGCCCGGCTCGCGCGGCTGCTCGCTCGCCAGCTCCGGCGCCTCGGCGCGCGCCGCGCGCCGCGCCACCTCCAGCGCCAGCGCGGCCCCCGCTCCGCGCAGCGCGGCCTCGATCGAGGTGTCGGCCCAGCCCAGCTGAAACTCCTGATCGAGCAAGCGCGCCACGCACGAGCGCCAGAGGTCGCGCTCCGGCTCCAGCCACAGCCGCAGCCCGTGCACCGGAAAGCGCAGCTCCAGACACTGCTCGCCGACGAACGGGACGCCCTCCCGGCGGCAGTCGGTCTGCACGGGACCGAGCTGCACGTCGGCGCCGAGTAGGTCGCCGAGGGCGCGCCCGATGCCCTGCCAGTCGAGCGCTGCATCCAGCCGCTGCAGCAGCTCGCGGCGCGCCCGCAAGGACGCGCGCGGCACCCGCGGCACACCCGCCCAGGGAAATGGCGCCGGCTCGCTCACGGCTGCCCCTGCGCCGCTGCGGCGCCCGCCGGCTCGCGCCGCAGCACGATGGGCTGGGAGAGGAGTTGCTCGGCATCGCGCGTAAATTTGGCGAAGCCAGGATAGTCCTCCGGGGCCACCCGCCCGGCGGCGATCGCTACCTCGCGCTCCAGGACCAGCGTGTCACCCTGCAGCTGATCGCGGCTCTGCACGTGGTGCTCGCCGTGCTCCAGCTTGCCGTTGCTGAGGCCCCAGACGCGCGTGTTCTTCGGCAGCTGGAAGCTGAGGCGCGAGCTCTGGTGCATGGCCTCGCCGATCAAGAGCGGCGTCTGGCGCGCCGGCAAGGTCGAGAGCCGCGTCAGGCGCGGCATCAGCGGCGGCTCGATCACCAGGCCCTCCTCGCGCTGCTCGGCGAAGTGCCCGAGCACGGCCTGCATCTGCACCACCAGCGGCGCGTCGACGTCCTCGGCCGCCTCGATCGAGAAGTCGACCAGCTCGGCGCCGGGCAGCGCCTGGCCGAGCAAGCGCGACTCCACCACCTCGCGCAGCCGCGCCTCCGGCACCTGCTCCAGGCCCGCGCGCAGGCGCATCGCGTACTTGCCGATGAAGCGCTGGCGCAGCGTGATGCGCGCCATGCCGCGCTCGCCCAGCTCGACGCGACCGTCGTACTCCAGCCGATCTTGATCGCCGGCCGCGGGCATGACCACGGGCTTCTGTCCCTCCACCGCCAGCTCGTGCCCCGGCATGCCGCGCGCCTCCGCGGGCACGTAAGCGAACGGGGCGTAGCGCTCCTGCAGCGTGAGCCAGGCCGCGTTCGGCCCCGATCCGACATGCAACATCGGCACGTTGTAGGCCTCGGCCTCGGACATGGGCCCCGGCGTCACGGGCGCCAGCCGGTTCTTGACCACGGCGTAGTTGACCGGGATGTCCAGCGCGCGCAGCAGCATGCGCAGCGCCGACCAGCGATTGCCCTGCTTGCTGGTCAGCACCTTGGGCCCCTCGACCTCCGGCCCGTCCTTCACGTTGTCCTGCACCCAGCGATAGGCCTTGCGCGCCTGCGCCTCGGGATCGCTCGCCGGCGTGTCGCCCACGACCTCGTGCGCCAGCTGGCGAATGCGCGGATCGACGGGCAACGTATCGGCGACCTGCTCCGAGAGCAGCCGCAGCCGGCGCTCGAGCCCGTTGCCCCAGCCCACGCGCACGCTGGGCAAGAACTCCTGCACCGGCACGCTCAGCGGCTCGACGGGCGCGGCCGGGCTGCGATCGACGCGCCAGCGCCGCGTCACGAACAAACCGTCGCGCTTCAGCTCCGGCTCCGGCACCTGGCCCGTGATCTCGATCTCCAGCGGCCGGTGCTGCGGCGCGATCAGCACGAACTCGCTGCGCGCGTAGGCCACGTCCTCCTCGCGGAAGAACCAGCGCATGCCGGAGTAGGTACGCCCGCGTTCCTCGGCGGGCGCGCCCTGCACGTGCTCGGTCTCGATGTAGTCGCCCACCTCCAGGTGCGGGAAGGTGACCGTGGGCTTGCCGGCAACCTGCTCGGGCTCCAGCGTGCGCCCGTCGCGCTTGATCACGCGCTGGTTCAGCACCAGCCCGCCCAGCGGGCGCTGCTCGGCGAACTTGCTGATGGCCTCGTCGCTCTGGATGCGCACGATCTCGTGCTCCAGCATGCGGCTCGAGCCATCGGAGTGCACCCAGACCGCCGCGTAGTCGAGCACGCGCTCCGCAGTGCCCGACTGGTTGCGCCCGGCGCGCTCGTAGTCGCGGATCACCTGGCGCCCATCGAGCCGGAAGGGCGCGAAGTCGCTGCGCGCCTCGACCGCGTCGATCGCGCGCTCCAGCGGCCCGGTGTCGCTGCCCGCCTGGATCGCCCGCGCCAGGCCCTCGTGCAGCGCGGCGGGGTTGCCGGCAGCCAGCCGGAAGTCCGCCAGCGCCAGCTGCGCCGCGCCGCTCTCCGGATGCTCCTCCACCGAGCTCGCCAGGAGCGGCTCGCGTGCGCTGCGCTCCCCGGAGGCCAGCAACACTTCCTGGCGGCGCCGGTGCCATTCCGCGCGGCGGTGCGGCCGCACCTTCTCCAGGCGCTCCAGCTCGGCCAGCGCGGCCGCGTAATCGCGGCGCCGCAGCGCGCGCTCCAGCAACACTTCGCTGCCTGCGTCCAGCGCGGCGCTCTTCTGGATCAGCGACTCGGCGATCTCGGCCTCGCCGCGCTGCTCGTAGACGCTGGCGGCCGCGGAGAGCGCCGCCGGCTCGGCGAAGCGCCGGCCCATCTCCAGCGTGACGGCGTTCTGCTCCGGCTTCCAGCCGAGCCGGCCGAGCACCGCGCCCAGCGCATTCCAGACCCCCGGCACCTCGGGAAAGCGCTGCGCCAGCTGGCGCAGCGGAGCCACGGAATCCGCGAGGTTGCCGGCGTTGGCCTTGGCCAGCGCCAGCCCAAGCTGCGGCCGCCACAGCTCCGGATCCTTGCGCGCCGCCGCGTCCTGCAGCAGCCGCGCGCGATCGCTGGCCTCGGTACGGCCCAGGATCGGATCGCCCGCCGTCCACTCCGACAGGCTCATCAGCGCGGGTCCGGTCGCCCGCGCCTCGGGCTCGGTGAGCGGCGCGATCAGCACGCTGGCGACGTCGTCCTCGCCCTCCAGGTGCATCAGCTCCGCCACCAGGAAGCGGGTCGCATCGTCGATCTCGATCGCGCGCACGCCCTCGGGCCCGATGTAGCGCATCAGATCGTTGGGGTCGGGCAGCAGCTCGGGGGCGGCCAGCGCGTAGGGAGCGGCGGCTTCGGTGCTGGCCCGCGCCACCAGCGGTGTGCCGTCGGCGTGCATCGCGCGCAGCAGCGTGCGCGGCTCGCTGAGCCGCGCGAGCACGCGATGCCGGCCCGGAGCGAGCCGCAGCTGCACGCCGAAGCGCGCCCACACGCCCCATTGCCGGGGATCGCGGTCCAGCACCAGGCGATCGTCGACCCAGAGCGCGAGCGCGCCTTGCGCCGCCAGGATCACGTCTTCCTGCTGACTCAGGTCCAGGTACGACTCGGCGTAGAACACGCCCGCGGGCTGCGCGTCTTCGGCCATCACCTCGCAGCCCTGGACGCTGGTCGAGAGCAGCTCGGGGGACGCGCCGCTGGCGGCGTCGACGGGCCAGCGCCGCGGCCAGGGCCCCGGCTGCTCGGGCGCGAAGTGGCGCTGCAGGTGGACCGGCGCCGGCGAACCGAAGGGCCCCGCGAGCCGCAGCGCCGTGATGCAGCCGAGCCTGCCGAGCGACTCGTCGATGCGCGCCTGGCCGCGCTGCGCCAGCTCGTCGAGCCACCACTGCACGAGCTGCGCGCGCGCGCGCCAGCCGATGCCGCGGGGCTGCTCGATCAGCTTCTCGACGCCGGCGCGGGCGTGCTGCCAGAGCTCCGGAGCGTGGTCCGCGAGGTTCGCGGCCTGGCTGGCAGCGAACCAGGCCACGAGCCGAGCTTCGGGGCCCTCTTCCTCGCTGGCGAGCTGGAGCGCGCGCACGTAGTGCTCGGGCGCCGCCTTCAGCCGTCCATGCCAGACGTCATCCAGCGCCAGCGCCAGCTCCGCCCAGGCGTGCTCCGGCTCGTGCTGCTCCAGCCGCTGGCGCGCCTCCCGCGCGCGCTTGGCATCGCCGCCGGGAGACAGCAGCTCGCCCAGCAGCCAGCGCCCGAGCTCCACGTCGTCCGAGCTGTGCTCGGCATCCCGGCGCAGCTCGGCGATCGGCGTCGCGGGCTGCGGCCCCGCTCCGCGCGTGCAAGCCAGCGCCAGCGCCAGCGCGCCCACCGCTGCCCAAGCAACCAGCCGCCTCTTCATCGCGCGTGATTTCCGAGCACCAGCCGCTGTTCGAAGGCGGCGTCCACCTGCTGGCAAAATCGGCGGAAATCAGCGTACCGGTCGGGGCTCACGCGCGACACCTTCAGGGCCAGCGTGCTGTGCACGCGCACCTCCGCCGAGTCCGCGCTCACCTCGACGCTGTAGCGCCCGAACGGCGTGTCCAGCTGCTCGGGCTTGGGCAGGCTGAGCACCGTGTGGCCGGAGCCGAGCTGGACCACGAAGGTGTCGTCCAGCGTCGGAAAGGAGCCGATGTCCACGTCCAGATCGCGGCGCGGCAAGCTGGCGTAGGTCTGCCCCAGCCGCTCGCTGGGCGTGACCACCAGGCTCTGCGAGCTGCCCTCCTGGCGCAGCACATGCGGCGCGCGGGCCCTCACCTGCACGCTCACCGGCTGTTCAAAGTTGGTCAGGTCGCTCATCTGTACCGCCGCCTCGCCCTCGACCAGCTCGATCGCGGGAAACTCTCGCGCCAGGTCCTCCTGCACGCGCGCGCGGCGCGTCGCCTGCGCGGAGTACCGGCGCCGCCAGGCCGAGGCGCTGGAGCCGCTGGTCTCGTAGCTCAGCTCCAGCTCGGCGCCGCCATTCGCGGCCAGGCGCAGGCCCAGCTGGCGCTTCTTCACGTTCCGGGCGGGGTCGTTGTCCGGCAGCGTGACCAGCTTGGCGTCGCCCGCGTTGACGCGCAGCGCGAGCGCGCCCTGATCCATCGACGGCAGCTCCGTCGAGCCGGTGAACTCCGCGGTGCCGTCCAGATACAGATCGAGCTCCGGCACGTAGGCGATGGCGTGATCGAAGGGCGCCAGGCTCGCGACCTCGGAGCGGAAGCGCCCGCGCAGCCCGGTGCGCACCAGCACCATGGTCGCCGGAACGCCCAGCTCCTGCAGCATGGCCACGATCACCGCCGCCTTGTCCTTGCAGTCACCCCAGCCGCGCGACACCGTCTGCACGGCGCGGCGCGGCTTGTAGCCGTAGATGCCGAACTCCAGCGCGACGTAGCGCGTGTTCTTGACCACCCAGTTGTACACGGCCTCGACCTTGGCACGCGGCGTGGTCGCGCCCTGCGCGATGCGGTGCACCAGCTCGCGGGTAGCGGCGTCGAGCTCCAGCTGATCGCGGCTCAACCCCCAGTACCAGGCGCCCAGATCGCGATAGGACGGATAGGTCGAGACGTGCACGAAGCCGAGCACCTCGGACCAGGGCGGCATCGCCGGCTCGGGCTCCACGCCCGGCACCGCATCCGCCTGAAAGCTGTACACGCGCTCCGCCCCCCGCAGCTCGACCTTCTGCTGCAGCTTGGGCACGCGCTGCGTGTCCACGTACAGGCGGCGCTCCTTGGGCACGATCACGACGTACTCGGCGTGGCCCACCGGCGCTTCCGACTGCAGGTACTCGAGCTCGCCGAAGTAGCCCGCGAACTCGCCGCGCTCGCCGGTATCGTCCACGCGGTACTGCAGCTCCACCACGTCGCCGGCCTCCAGCCGCGGGAACTGCACGTAGACCGTGCGCGCAGACGTGTACATCGACAGCTCGGGGTTGTCCGCCGGCCCCTCTCCGCTGTCCACGGCCTCGTCGATGTTGCCCGCCGCGCGATAGACGCGCGCGCTGCGCAGCTGTGCGCGCTGGCGGTCCGCCTGGAAGGTGAAGGCATACTGCCGTGCCACCGCGGCGCCCGCGTCCGTCAACGGCTGGAACACGATCTGCCGGAACTGACCCGCGAGGCCGTTCTCGTAGACGTGCGTCACCGTCAGATCGAGCAGCGTGCGGCGGTGTTGACCGGTCGCGGCGTCGAAGCGGCGCGCCAGGAAGCGCTCCGGCTTCCAGGCGTAGGTCTCGTCCACGCGATCGACCGACGGCTCCAGCGCGGCGACGTACTGGCGCACCTCGTTGTCCTCCGGGGTCAAGCCGAGCACGCGTCGCAGCAGCCCGATCTGCGCCTCCTTGTGACCGAGGTCGCCCTGCAGATCGCTCAGCGCGCGCAGCGCGTCCGCGTCGTCGGGCGCGAGCGCGAGCGCGCGATCGAAGCCGGCGAGCGCCCGCTCGCTGTCGCCCAGCTGGCGCCAGGCGTGTGCGGCGACGGTGTTGGCCCAGGTGCTGTCGGGCGAGAGCTGCAGCAGGCGCGAAGCCCAGTGCTCGGCCGCGCGCCGGTCGCCGGTTTGCACCCCGAGCTGCAGCGAATCCACGAGCGGACCGTGATCATCGAAGCGCAGCGCCGAGTAGAGCGACTCCACGCTGCGCGCGCGCTCCGACTCGCCGAGATCGGCCAGGCCCGAGGCCGCCATGTTGAGCAGAGCGACGGCGTGCGGGCTGCGCTCCAGCGCGCGCTCCACAGAGGCGAGCGCGCTGTGCTTCAGCCCCGCGCCATCGTAGATGCGCGCCCGACCCGACAGCGCGCGCACGTCGTCCGGATCCAGCGCCAGCAGCTGTTCGTACACGGGCAGCGCCGCGCGCGGATTGACACCCTGCTCCAGCTGCCGGGCCTCGGCGAGCAACAGCTCCTCCAGATTCCGGCGCTGCTCGCCGCGCGGCGAGCGCGGCAGCTCGGCGCGCGCTCGCTCCAGCCAGCGCGCTTGATCGTTGCGGTCCTCCGCCAGCTCGGCGGCGAGCAACTGCCGGCGCACGGTGGGCGCGGCCGCGGCGGCGGCCTGGGCCAGATTGCGCGCCTGGTGCGAGGTCGGATCATCCCCGTCGCTGATCACGAGGTAGCGCGCGAAGGCCTCGCGCAGCGCCGGGGTCGCCCCCGCGCCCTTGCTCTCGCGCTCGAACCAGTCGAGCGGGCCCAGCGCCTGCGCGGGCGGCGGCGCAGGCGAGGCGGCAGCGACCTTGCTGAGCGTGTTGCCGTCCGCGTGCCAGCGCAGCCGCGGATCGGGTGCTCCGCTCGGGTCCGCCAGCCGAAGCGAGAGCATCGGCGCCGCGTCGTCGCTGCAGACCTTCACCAGGAGTCGGTTTTCACCCGGCTCCAGCCACACCGGCGCCGAGCGCCGGTCGAAGTCGTGGCCGCGGTAGGCCGCGTCGCGCAGGCGCTCCTGGCCGTTCCAGAACAGACGCAGCGCTCCGCGCGCCCCCGCCCAGAGACTGATCGGGCGGCGGCGCTTCAGCTCCGGCTCGCTCACATAGGTGGCGAAGAAGGCGCACATCTGCTGACGGGGCCGGAGCAGGGCGCCGGCGTCCACCCATCCGTAAGGGAACGCTGGCGGCACCACCCGCCAGCGAACTTGCCGACCGTCCTTGCCCGGATAGCCGCGCCCCCACGCGATAGGTTCAGCCAGTTCGGGTTCGGGCCCCTGAGCGACGTCGAAGCCCGACTTGCCCGTGTTGTCGAAAGGCCCGAGCACCAGCCACTGATCGATGTAGCCGAGGGCTCGGATCCGCGCCTGAGCATCCTTGCCGTCACCCCGGCGAAGCCTTGCATAAGCGACGAGCAGCTCGGCATAGGCGCGCAGCGGGGCCGGCGATCGGCGGTCCACGCTCGCTTCGTGCAGCGCTTCCTCAACTTGAGCCGGTTCCGCCCGATCCCAGGTCTGCCAGATTTCGCGCAGTGCAGTATATGCGGGGCCTCCCGAGGACCGGGACCACTCCGCCAGGGCGCGCTCCAGATCCGGGTGGAAAAACGCACCACCCCGGTAGTCAATGGAGGGCTCCGGCGGGGGTGCCAGCGAGGCCTCCGCGGAACTCGGAGAATTTGCCACGGGCGCGGACCCGGCAGGAGCTGGCTCGGAAGATGAAGGGCGGAGTGAGAGGGATGAAGCCGGAGAGGCCGCTCGCGGAGAAACCGCGCGTGCTGGGGAGGCAGCCGGGTCCGGAGGGGCGCCGCCCGCGGTGCTTACGCACAGACCCAGCACGGCCGTCAATAGGGGAACCAGCCTCCGGCTGTTGCCACGCCTTGGAATCAGGCCCACAGGTTCTCTTCTTGCGCGAACTCGAAGAAACGGGAAGCATGAAAACATCACGCGCGCGGAGCTTATGCGGGGACACCCCGCGCCGCGAGGAACGCCCAGTGAACTACTGCAGGGACATCCCGCACCCCGAGCAGCGCCTCGCGGGGCGAGAGCCATTGCTTGCGCGGGCTGGGAGACTTGACAGCCTCCCGTCGCTTGTGGCCGGCTGCACGCCTGCCTTGCCGCAGACGCGAAGGTCTGCCAGCGCTTGGCCGGAAAGCACGGAGGCTTCCCATGGTTAACCCGGGAATGGTGATGTACGAAGAGGAGTTCAACCAGATCCAAGCGGTCGTCGACCGCCTGGTTCGGGAAGCGAACGCCAAGGTCGTCTTCATCGTAGATAAGAATGGCCAGTTGATCGCCGCCAGCGGCGAAGTGGGGAACATCGATACCACCTCGCTCGCATCGCTCACCGCTGGCAACATCGCGGCCACCGGGGGCATCGCCAAGCTCCTGCGCGAGCAGGAGTTCGCGACACAGTTTCACGAGGGGGAGAACGCGAACATCCACATCCAGCTGGTGGGCAATCGCGTGATCCTGGTCGTGATCTTCGACTCCGAGTCGAGCCTCGGTCTGGTGCGCTTGCGGGTGCGCCGGGCCACGGACGAGCTGAATCGCGTCTTCGACGCCGTCCAGAAGAAGGCTCTGCAGCCCGGACATGATTCGCCGTTTGCCGAGATCACGGACGACGACATCGACAACCTCTTCAACGACTGAAGGACCGGCGCTGTGAGCTTCATCAACTACATGGCCCGTGAGATCAACTGCAAGATCGTCTATTACGGTCCCGGGCTGTGCGGCAAAACCACGAACCTTCAGTACATTTACAAGCGCACCAACCCCGAGGCGAAGGGCAAGATGATCAGTCTCGCGACCGAGACGGAGCGCACCTTGTTCTTCGACTTCCTGCCGTTGTCGCTCGGTGAGATTCGCGGTTTCAAGACACGCTTCCACCTCTATACGGTGCCCGGCCAGGTCTTTTACGACGCGAGCCGCAAGCTGATCCTGAAGGGCGTGGACGGCGTGATCTTCGTCGCGGACTCACAGCTGGAGCGGCTCGAGGCCAATCAGGAGAGCCTCGACAACCTGCGCACGAACCTGGCCGAGCACGGCTACTCGCTGGAGAAGATCCCGTACGTCATCCAGTACAACAAGCGCGACCTCCCGAACGCGCTGCCGGTGGAAGAGCTGCGGCAGATCCTGAACCCGATCGGCGTGCTGGACTTCGAGGCCAGCGCCCGGACCGGGCAGGGCGTATTCGAGACGCTGAAGGCCGTGAGCAAGCTGGTGCTCACGGAGCTCAAGCGCGGCGGCTGAGCCTCGAGATCAAGGCTCGGCCCCATCCGGCCTCCCACCGGCACTAGAATGTGCCCACCGTGCGCCCGCGCGCTCCGCGCGGGCGCGCTTTCGGACGGCCTGCTCGGTTTCCATGAAAACCCGTGATCGGAAGGGGCACCGCGCACGACCGCGCCCGAGGCGCCTTGCGGCAGCCGCGAGCGATCGATGCTCGTCCGTCACGAGATCCGGCTAAGCTGGTGCGGGTGACCTCGCGCGAGCAGCCCCCCGACAGCACGGCGGACGCCGCCGGCGGCGTCTTCGACGACCAGGATTTCAGCGAGGGCCGGGCGCGGCGCCAGCGCTGGTCGCAGCCGCTGCCTCCGCACTTCAGCCTGCTGCGCAGCTTCACGCCGGCGGACTTCGTCACGCTGCTGAACGCCGCGAGCGGCGTGTGCTCGATCTTCGCCAGCATCGACTACGCCGTCTCGCGCCGGCCGGGCTACGCCGCCGCGGCGGCCGCGCTGGTCGTGGTCGCGGCCCTGGCGGACTTCTTCGACGGACGCATCGCGCGCCGCAGCGCTCGCTCCAGCACGCTCGGCGGCGATCTCGACTCGCTCGCCGATCTGATCTCCTTCGGCGTGGCCCCCGCCTGCCTCGCCTTCGGCCTGGGCATGAACGGCGGCTGGGATTGGCTGGTGCTGGTGTTCTTCGTGTGCTGCGGCCTGAGCCGCCTGGCGCGCTACAACGTCACGGCCAGCGCCCTCTCCGACGGCAGCGGCAAGGTCCGCTACTTCGAGGGCACACCGATCCCCACCAGCGTGGTGCTGGTGCTGTTCCTGGCCGGCTTGCTCGCAGCCGGGCGCGTCGGCAGTGAGCTACCGCTGGGCGAGCATCGCCTCGGCTTCGCCCGGCTGCACCCGCTGGTGCTGCTCTACTTCCTCAGCGGCTGCGCCATGGTGAGCGCGCGGCTCCGGGTCCCCAAGCCCTGAGCTGCCCCAGCGCCGTGAGAGCGTCCCCAAGCCCTGAGCGCTGAAAACCCGGCGCGCGCCGGCGGGGATCAGCGCGCGAGGCGCTGGTGGCGGCGGCGGTTCTTGGACTTGAACTTCGCCTTCAGACGACCCCCGAGACGGGCACCGTGACGGCGCGAGCGTTTGGCAAGCGGCAAAAACATAGGGGCAGCTCTTTACGCGAGAGCGGGCCGCCAGGCAACCGGGGAAATCTGCGCGGCCCGCAGGCCGCCGTGCCGCCACCCCCGGACCGCGCGACCCTGATCCCCGCCCTCCGGCGAGCCGTTACCGACGGTACCGGGCACCGGCGTCGTGCGCGGGTGCTGGATGAGACCACTGCTTTTCACCGCCCTGTTGCTGAGCTCCAGCGCCGCGGCGCAGGCGAGCGAGGCCGGCTGGAACGAAGACGAAGCGGCGCTCACCCGCGACCCCGAACCGCCGCCGCCCCCGGCCCCGCCCCCGCCGGAGACCCCCGCCGAGAAGCTGCTCGCGGCGGCGCTGGTCTTCGATCTCGAGCTACGCAGCGGCATCGGTTGGGGCTCGCTCTCCCAGGACGTGTTCGAAGAGGACGAGGACGCCCTGTTCGGCAAAAGCGGCAAGACGTACGCGCTCGCGGACCTCACCGTGGGCGGCGTCGAGCTCTCGCTGGCGCTGGGCACCTTTCTGAGCGACCACTGGAAGCTCGGCTACGAGCTGTCGCTTGGCCTGAGCGCCGCGCTCTCCAGCAGAAACCTGTGGCGGCCCGTGCGGACCGTCGCGCCCGAGGAACCGGCCCCATCCGTGCCCTCGCGCCAGGCACTGCGACAGGCCGCGAGCTACGTGCTGCCGATCGGCGGCTATCTGGCGTTCTACCCGTCCTTCTCGCAGAGCGGCGGCTTTTCCATCGCCGTACACCTGGGCGCAGGCCTGTTCTGGGGCGCCGACTCCATGGGGCCCGGGCCGCTCCCCACCGCTGCCACCGTCGCGGCGGACATCGGCTACGACCTCGTCTGGTCGGATCAGCTGGTCTGGGGCGTGCGCGCTCGCTGCGAGCAAACGGCCCTTCATCGCGCGGACGAAGCCGGCAACAGGGCGACGTCGCTGGCCGCCACCGAGCTCGGCCTGGCCCTGCACCTGAGCGCCTTCTAGCGGGCGCTCCCCACCGCTGCCGCTACTTCCGCGGCCCCGTCAGCAGCTTTTCGACCAGGCTCTGCGAGTAGCTGTCGAGCTTGCGGAAGACGACGCCCATGCCCGGGGGATTGCTCTCCACCCGCACCACTTCCCCTTCGCCCTCGATGGTCTCGATGTCGTCCATCACCACGGTGAACTTGAGGTTGACGATCGAGCCGACGCCCAGCGGCTCCGCCGTCTTGATGAACACGCCGCTGCGCGAGATGTTCGTCACATACTCGCGCACGAACTGATCAAAGGAGTCGAACTCCTTGTTGATCGTGAGCCGGGGCTCCTGGCGGCGGCTATCCATCGTCACTTGCCCTGCAGATCATACTGCTCGATGTGATACTCCGGCCGCTGCGCGAGCTCGATGCGGCGCGCATAGCGGCGCTCGGCTTCCTCCAGCGCACCGCGATCTTCCGTCTTCAGGAAGTCGACGATCGCAGGATGCGCATTCACCACCACGGAGTAGCCGGGCAGGCTCTGCCGCTCGCGGCCGATCTGGCGCAGGATCTCGTAGGCGATGGTGGACTTGGACTGAATCTGGCCCGTGCCGTCACAGTAGAAGCAGGGCTCGTGCAACATGCGACCCAGGCTCTCCCGCGTGCGCTTGCGGGTCATCTCGATCAAGCCCAGCTCGCTGATGCGGTTCAGCGTGGTCTTGGCCTTGTCCTTGGACAGAGCCGCCTCCAGCGCGCGCCACACCTTGTCGCGGTTGCTGTGCTTCTCCATGTCGATCAGGTCAAGGATTACGAGCCCGCCGATGTTGCGGAAGCGCAGCTGGTAAGCGATCTCCTCGACCGCCTCCAGGTTGGTCTTGAGCGCCGTCTCCTCCAGGTCCTTGCTGCCCTTGCCCACGTAGCGGCCCGTGTTCACGTCGATGGCGGTCAAGGCCTCCGCCTGATCGACGATCAGCGAGCCGCCGCTCGGCAACGGCACCTTGCGGCTCAGCGCGCGGCCGATCTCGTCCTCGATGCCGTAGGCGTCGAAGATCGGCTCGCTGCCGGTGTACAGCTCGATGTCCTTCACGCGCTCGGGCAGGAACATCTCCACGAAGCGCACCAGCCGCGCGTACTGCTCGCGGTCATCGATGACGATGGTCTTGACCTCGTCCGTGAACAGATCGCGCGCCACCTTGAGCACCAGATCGAGCTCCGTGTACAGCGCCTCACCGGGCTTGGCGTGCTCGCGACGCTTGCAGACCTCCGCCCAGACGCGGATCAGATAGCCCACGTCCGCCTTGAGGCCCTTCTTGGTGAGCCCCTCGGCCACGGTGCGCACGATCAGACCGCCGCGCGCGGGCTTCAGCGACTCCATCACCTGGCGCAGCCGGGCGCGCTCGCGCGCCGAGCCGATGCGCTTCGAGATGCCCAGATGATCGACCGTCGGCAGATACACCACGTAGCGACCCGGCAGCGACACGTGACTGGTCACGCGCGCGCCCTTGGTACCGATCGGCTCCTTGGAGATCTGCACCACCACCTCGTCGCCCTCCTTGACGACCTCGGTGATGGGCACGGAGCGCGACACGCGCGGGGGCAGCCCGCCCTCGGGCGCTCGCCCGCCGCCCTTGCCGCCGCGCACGGCGCGCCGGCCGCCATACAGCTTGGCCTCGGCGCCGCTGCCATTGTTGTTGCCGCGCCGGCCGCGCCGACCGCGCGCGTTCTGGCCCCGACCGCGCGCACCGCGCCCGGCGTCACGCTGCCGGCCGCCTCGGCCCCGGTCCGCGTCCGGCGAACCGCCGCGCGCCTCGCGCCCCGGGCGAGGCTCCAGCGCCGCTCCGCCCGACGCTCGCGCCTCGGCGGAGCCCCGACGGCCGTCCGCGTCCGCGCGCAACGGCACGACGCCCTCGAGAGGCGTCCCTTCCAGCGACACGCCCTGCAGCGACAGCCCGCCTTCCAGTGACACGGTTCGCTCCACCGAGACCGTGGTCGCCTCCAGCGAGACCGCCAGCGAACCGGCCACGAGCGGCGACGGCTCCCGCTCGCTGTCGTCGTCCTCCTCGTCCAAATCCGCATCCGCGAGATCGCTGTTCAGGCCGGCGCTGTTCAGGCCGGCGCTGCTCAGGTCACCGCTCGAGGCCGCCAGCTCGTCGTCCGCGTCTTCGAGCTCGTCCTCATCGTCCTCCTCCGCGTCATCGTCATCGTCGTCGGAGGCCTCGTCTTCGGGCCGGACGTCATCGTCGTCCGCATCGTCCGCGTCCTCCGGCTCGTCCTCATCGGCCGACTCTTTCGCCGCTCCGCCCAGGGCAACGGCGGCAGGTTCGGAGTCTCCCGGGTCCGACCCTTCGTCATCGTCATCGTCATCGTCGGCGCTGACGGCAGCGCGGGCGCCGTTCAGCGCCTTCTCGGCGTGGGCGTCCGAGGCCTCGTCCTCATCGTCGTCCTCGTCCTCGTCTTCACTACGGGTGTGAGCGTGCTTGCGCTCGCCGGTGCCACGGAAGGACTCGCCCTGCTCCTCGGCGCCGCCCGCCAGGTACGCCTCGAAGTCGTCCGGGCGGATCAGGTCCTCGACGTGCAGAAACGCCGAGCGCTCCTGCCCCACATCGATGAAGGCAGCCTGCATCCCGGGCAGAACCCGGGTCACCTTGCCCAGAACGATGTTGCCGACGGTGCCGCGATGCGAAGCGCGCTCGATCTGCAGCTCCGCTATGACGCCCCCTTCGACCAGCGCTACACGCGTTTCACGAATATCAACGTTGATGACGATAATGCTGCGAGTCATTCGATCCAAAGCGGTGCACGAATATCAACGCGGCGCTGCTTCGGAGCGAGCTTCCCAGAGATCGACACACATTCGATGCACCCCCGCGCCCTCGCAAGGGACGGAACTGACTCCAAGCCACCGTGCTCGACATCTGCTCGATCTGCTCGAGATCTGTTCTCGAAGGCATCGTCAGGAAAGACATCGCGGTGGTACCGTTCTGAAAGGTAGAGTCATCGAAGGCGTTGTGCTTGGATCTCCCATCCTCATGAGCCGATTGTTATGAAAGGGCTCATCGTGGCGAATGGGAGCATCACTCCAAGAACACGGCACCCGTCGAATGAGTCAGCGGGGAGAGAGAAGATTCCGAGCGGGCCACGGAGGCACCAAACCCTGCTTCCGGGCTACTACATCACTCCCTTGGAAACAACGCGAAACCACCCGGAGTTCGCGCAGCTGTGCGTTCGGCGGGGCCCTCGGGGAAGCATGGTAGGGTGAAGCATGGACCGCTCCTACTTGGTCTTGGACATCGAGACGATCCTCGATCCGGAGCTGCCGATCTCAGAATCCAGTGTCGTTGAACGCCTGCCCGCCCCTCCTCACCACCAGATCGTGGCCATCGGCGTGCTCTGGTTCGACCGCAACTACTCGGTGTTACGGGTGGGCGTGATCGGCGAGAACAAGGGCGAGGCGGGAGCGCTGGCCGACTTCACGCGCTTCACGGAAGAACGACAACCACACCTGGTTACCTACAATGGCCGCTGTTTCGACCTACCGGTGCTGGCCAGCCGCTGTCTCCGACATGGGATCCCATTTCGCTACTACTACCAGGAGCGGGACGTCCGCTACCGCTTCTCCCCGGACGGGCACCTCGACCTGATGGACTTCATCGCCGACTTCGGCGCCGCGCGCAGCGCCCGCCTCGACGTCGTGGCGAAGCTGTGCGGGATGCCCGGCAAGGTCGGGGTCGACGGCAAGGACGTGGGGCCCATGATCCACGCGGGCCACATCGACCAGGTCCGCGCCTACTGCCTGTGCGACGTGATCCAGACCGCCGGGGTCTTCCTGCGCGTCCAGCTGCTGCGCGGAGAGCTCACGCCCCTGGCGTATCAGGAGGCCATGAACGGCTTGATCACGGCTGCGCGCAACGAACCTCGCGTGCAGCCGGTCGTCGCCGCGTGGAACGAACCCCGACTGCGCTTGACGGAGAGAGAAGAGGAGGGCTCCAGGCCTCAGGAGCCACAACTCGGCGCTGGCCGGGCCTGAAGCGGCCCGCGCAGCCCCCGGCGGCGCGCCCCTCGGGACCCTGGGCCCCCGGACGCCAGCGTGCGAATCCGCCAAGCGACGCCGATCGGCCAAGCCCAGAGACGGAGCCGACGGCATCATCCGGCGAGCTGAGAGAGCCCGCGCCCATGGGCACGCGGATCAAAGAAGTCGAGCGGGCGCGGGCCATCAGCGAAGGTCGTTGTTGGTGCTCGTGCAAGGCGCTGCGCGACAGCGCGTCGAAAGGACCGGCCGCCAGCGGGTGGCGAGCGACACAGGCCCCGGCGCGAGCTGGCGCGCCCGCTCACGACACGCTCCGCGCAACTCGCGCAATGCAGCCCCGTTCATCGGCACCGCTACGCACAGGACGCGCGACACCCATCGCTGCGGGCCCATACCACTACCAGTTGGTCATAAGTGATCCCTTTCGGCGAGGCCCCCAGGTAGACCGACCAGGTCGATCCCGATGGCAAGGCGACCGCGGCGACGCTCGCGGCGGAGATGGCAGCGTCGCGCATTGGGGGACGGGAAGCGAAAGCGAGCAGAAAGCGCACGCTGGCGGCGCTCGCCACGCGGGGGGGCGCGCGCCGGGACGGCAGGTTCCTCAGGGGCCTCAGGGAACCTCAACTCGATTCGCTCGAAAAGGGGCGCCGACCACGGCGGTCGCGCGGCGCTCGCCACGCAGCGGGCCCCGCGCCGGGACGACAGGTTCCCCAGGAAACCTCACCTCGATTCGCTCGAAGAGGGGCGCCGACCACGGCAGACGCGCGGCGCTCGCCACGCGGGGGGGGCGCGCGCCGGGACGACAGGTTCCCCAGGGAACCTCAACTCGATTCGCTCGAAATGGGGCGCCGACCACGGCGGTCGCGCGGCGCTCGCCACGCGGGGGGCCGCGCTCGCCACGCGGGGGGCCGCGCTCGCCACGCGGGGGGCCGCGCGCCGGGACGGCAGGTTCCTCAGGGAACCTCAACTCGATTCGCTCGAAGAGGGGCGCCGACCACGGCGGCCGCGCGGCGCTCGCCGGCGCTACGAAAGCCTGCCCGCAAAGATCCTACCTATGACCGATCGGTAGTAGCCGCTACCGATCGGTAACCAATCGGTAGGAGCCTCCGGCTCGCGACGACGGGCACTCCGCGCGCTTCGCCGCGCCCCGCGTGGAAACGCTTTGGCCGTCTCGCGACCGTGCTCGCGAGGGGCACAGCCCGGATGCGAGGGAGCTCCGTTATCGGCATCGCTGCCCACGTGGGCAGCGGTACGGACAGTGGGCATATTCTGGAGTCGGCAGGGTCCGTGCGGATCCGAGCCCCTCGATCGACCGCTGGGCGTTAGAAGCCTTCTTCGCGATAGAAGCGCGGTACCCGGCGCGAGATGCCGGTCAGCACTTCCCAGGCGATGGTGCCGGCTCGAGCCGCGATCTGTTCGGCGGAGATGACGTCGCTGCCGAGCGGGCCCTCTTGCGAGCCCAGCACGACGACTTCGTCGCCGATCGCGACGCCGGGGATGTCGGTGACGTCGACGCTGGTCAGATCCATGCTGACCGCGCCCGCGATCGCGGCGCGGCGGCCGCGCACCAGCACCTGGCCGCGGTTCGAGAGCGCTCGTGAGAGGCCGTCGCCGTAGCCCATGGGGATGGTCGCGATGCGGCTCTCGCGCGCCGCGCGAAAGGTGGCGCCGTAGCCGACGCTGGCGCCGGCGCGCAGCGTGCGCAAGGAAATGATCTCGCTGCGCACGCGCATCACGGGGCGCAGGCCCTGGCCGCCCGGCAGCGGACCGGCGGCGATCCCCGGCGCCATGCCGTACAGGCCGATGCCGGGGCGGACCAGATCGAGGCGCGCGCGGGGGTGGTTGAGCAGCGCGGCGGTGTTGGCGGCATGCCGCAGCCGCACGGGCAGCCCCAGGCGCGCGAGCGCGGCCGTGCCTTGCTCGAAGAGATCGAGCTGCTGCGCCACGAACAGCGCGTCGCTCTCGGCGCTCGCGAAGTGGGTCATCACGCCGTCCAGGCGCAGCTCCGGGTGGCGCAACAGCACCTCCGCGACAGCGCTCAGCTCGCTGAAGGGCACGCCGAGGCGCGCCATGCCGGTGTCGATCTTCAGATGGACGCCGAAGGCGGGCCCGCCGCGCTCGCGGACCTCTTCCGCCAGCGCTTCGATCTGATCGGCGCGCGAGATCACCGGCGTGAGCTGGTGGCGCAACAGCTCCGGCCAGGCGTTGGCGTAGTGGCTGCCCATGACCAGGATGGGCGCATAGATGCCGGCTTCGCGCAGCTCGATGCCTTCCTCGATCAGGGCCACGCAGAAGCCCTTGGCGCCCGCGCGCTCCAGGGTACGAGCCACCGCCTTCGCGCCATGGCCATAAGCGTCCGCCTTGAGCACAGCCCAGATCGGGACCTGCGCGGCGCGCGCCAGCTCGGCCACGTTGTGGCGCAGGTGTTCCAGCGAGATCTCGGCACGCGTGGGGCGCACGCTGTCGGCGGGAGCGGCTCTCCGGGGCGTCAGCACGCGCGGCGGGGAGGCAGTCGACGAGTTGCTCATGGGGCGCTCCCTCTCGTGTCGCTCATGGGGGGCTGGCTTTGCAATCCCCCAGACAGGCCTCGAGCGGGCGCTCACAGCGCTGGCAACCGGTGGGTCTGGTCTCGCAACCCGGGGCACACGCCGCGTTGGCCTCTTCACAGCGCGTGCGGCATGCCTGCTCCTCGGGGCTGAGCGGCGGCGCCGCGGGCTCACTGACGGCCGAGCTGGCCGTGGCTGCAGAGGCGGCGACGCCGACCGAGGTCGCCGCCCCCACCGAGGCCGGGGCCGCCGCCGCAGCAGGGGCCGCGGCGGCCGCAGCCGCCGGCGGCACACCCACCGCGTCCAGGCGCGGGCGCACGCTGTGGCGGGGGCTGCTGACTTCGCCGCTGGGCAGCTGGAAGGGGGGATGGGTGTCTCCGCTCACCACCTCGGCGATCCGGCGCTGGGCGTATTCGACGCGGTCGCGCGTCTGCCCGTAGGTGTACATGCGCCGCCATTCACGCCAGCAATGCAGGCGGTGAGAGGGCGCGATCTTGGGATCGAGATCCAGCCGATCACAGTGCACGAAGCGCAGGTCTCCTTCCGCGAGGACCTCGAAGCTCGGTCCGCAGGCGCTCCCCAGGCCGCAACCACCGAGCAGCGCCAGCTGCGCCGCTCGCCGGCGCAGCGCAGCCGGATCCAGCACCCAGATGAGCATCGATGGCTCTCACTCTAGCGTGACGGCCTCGCGGGCGCCCTGGCGGCGGGGTCCGAATCGCCCATTTACGGAGCGGGCCGCGCGCTCCGCTGGGCCCCATCACGCCCATGGGCCGAAAATGCTCGCCTTTCCGGTTTCGCGGCAAACCGGAAAGGCGTAGATGGGGCGGGCAGCAGCAACAGCTCTTGGCACGCCCTGTGGAACGCATCATGACTGGGTCGATGAATCATTCACGCGGGGATACCCCGCACCCCTTGTCGCGCGCATGACCACCGCTCCCTCGCTTGCACCCCGCGATCGGGAAGACGCGGATCTGTTCGCCCACGTGCAGAGCGCCATCGCCGATGTGCGCGCCGGCAAGGCCGTGATCCTGGTCGACGACGAGGATCGCGAGAACGAAGGCGACCTGATGTTCGCCGCCGAGCACGCGACGCCGGAGGCCATCAACTTCATGGCCAAGTACGGCCGTGGCCTGATCTGCCTGGCGCTCACCGCCTGCCAGATCGAGCGGCTGGACCTGGCGATGATGCCACAGGGCGGCGCGCCGCTCGGCACCGCCTTCACGCTCAGCATCGAGGCGCGGCACGGGGTGACCACGGGCATCAGCGCCGCCGACCGTTCGCGCACCATCCAGGTGGCGATCGCGCCCGACGCGCGCCCGGAGGACGTGGTCACGCCGGGCCACATCTTCCCGCTGAAGGCGCGCGAAGGCGGCGTGCTGGTGCGCACCGGCCAGACCGAGGGCTCCGTCGATCTGGCGGCGCTGGCGGGGCTGATTCCCGCTGGCGTCATCTGCGAGATCATGAACGACGACGGCAGCATGGCACGCCTGCCGGATCTGCAGCGCTTCGCCGCCGAGCACGGCCTGAAGATCCTGACCATCGCCGATCTGATCCGCTATCGGCTCCAGACCGAGAAGCTGGTGCACCGGCGGAACGATTTCCGCATCCACCTCGACGCAACAGACAGCGACTGGCAAGCCGTGGTCTACGAGACGAGCGTGGGCGCCGGCCCGTTCCTGGCGCTGGTCAAGGGCGCGCCCCACGAGCAACCGTCCACGGCCTGCCGCGTGCACTCCGGCGCGCTGCTCTCGGATGTGCTCGGCTCGGAGCTGCTCGATGGGCGCCGCAACCTGCGCCTCGCTCTGGAACACATCGAGCGGCAAGGGCACGGCGTGGTCGTGTATCTGCCGCCGAAGACCGACTTCGCCTCGGAGCTGGCAGCGCTCGCTCGCCCGACCGCGCCGAGCACGCCGGCGGACGACGCGGCGCCCGGTCCACCGCTGCGAGAATTCGGCCTGGGTGCTCAGATCTTGCGCGACCTGGGCCTGCACCGCATCCACCTGCTCAGCAATCATCCGCGCCGCATCGCCGGCATCGAGGCCTACGGGCTCGAGGTGCTGGAGCGGATTCCGCTGGGGCAGCCCTGAGCCTCGTGCTAAGGCCGCTCGTCCCATGAAAGTCGTCGAAGGATCGCCGGTGGCCAAGCCGGGGCTGCGCGTGGGCCTGGTGGCAGCGCGCTTCAACTCGCTGATCGTGGAGCCGCTGGTGAGCGGCGCGCGGGACGCGCTGTGCCGGCATGGCGTGAAGGACGACGACATCACGCTGCTGCGCGTACCCGGCGCCTGGGAGATCCCCTGGGCCTGCCGGCAGCTCGCCAGCGCGGGCAAGGTGGACGCGATCGTGGCGCTGGGCGCGGTGATCCGCGGCTCGACCCCGCACTTCGACTATGTCGCGAGCGCGGTCGCGAACGGCGTGGCGCAGGTCTCACAGGCGAGCGGCCTGATCGTGACCTTCGGCGTGCTCACGACCGACAACATGGAGCAGGCGCTGGACCGCGCCGGCGGCAAGGCGGGCAACAAGGGCGCGGATGCTGCCCTGGCCGCGCTGGAGATGCTCTCGCTGCGCGACGGGATCGCGGGCGGTGCGCTCGGCTGAGCCGGGGTGGAGCAGGGAAGGCACGTCATGGGCGCGCGCTCGGCAGCCAGAGAAGCGGCATTGCAGATGCTGTACGCGGCGGAGATCGGCAAGCATCCGCCGGAGACGCTGCTGAAGGACTTCTGGCGCGAGTTTCCGGGTGACGCCGAGGGCCGCGCGTACGCCGACGCCGCCGTGCGCGGCGTGCTCGAGCAGCGCGCTCAGCTCGACGAGCGCGTGGTGCGCGCCAGCGCCAACTGGCGCCTGGAGCGCATGAGCCCGATCGCGCGCAACGTGCTGCGGCTCGGCACCTGGGAGCTGCTGAATCAGCCGGACATTCCGCGCGCGGTGATCATCGACGAGTCAGTGGAGCTGGCCAAGCGCTACGGCGGCACCGAGAGCGGCTCGTTCGTGAACGGCGTGCTCGACCGCATCGCCGATGTCTCCGGGCGTCCGCAGGACTCGCCGCGCGAGAAGGCGCCGCCCGCTCCGCCGCAGGCCGCGCGCGACGACGTGGCGCCGGACTCCGGCGGCGACGGCGAGGAGTAGGTCGGAGCGAGGGAGCTCGGGCGCCCGTCATGGAGTTGCGTTTCGTTCGTCCCGACCTGGTGGAGCTCGATCGCGTGGGCATGGAGGTGCTCGCCGCGGCCACCTTCAGCGATGAGCGCCCGCCGCGCGGCGTCGCGGGGCTGTACGACTGGCGCAGCGCGGGCCGGCTTTCCCGCTGGATGGTGGAGGGCTTCGTCACCGGCGATCTGGGCGAGGTGTTGATGACCCCCGCGCGGCCGCGCCTGCCGTTCGACAAGCTGATCCTGTTCGGGGCAGGGCAGAGCAGCGAGTTCGACGACTCGATCTTCTGCGCGCTGATGGAACGCCTGCTCGACACGATGGTGGGGTTGCGCGTGCGCAGCGCGGTGGTGGAGCTGCCCGGGCGGCATCTGGACGTGGTGACCGCCGAGCGAGCCGCCGACGTGCTGCTGGAGCTCGCCGGCAATGGCCCGGAGCACGACGTATGGACGCTGGTCGAGAGCGAGCCCGGAGAGGCCACGATCCGCAAGCACCTGATCGAGAAGCGCCGCCGCGCGGGCTGACGCCGCCGCGCTCAGCGCGCCTTCGCCTGCGAACCGGCCTTGGCCTTGGACGACGCGGGCTTGGCGGCGCCCGGCGCCGTCAGCACCACGCCACCGAGCACCACCCGGTCTGGTCCGAGCCGGTCATACTCCAGCGAGAAGCCGTCGTAGTCGTGGACTTCGATCGTGTCGTACGGGTTGGGATCCTTGATCGGGTGGACCGCCTTGGGTTTGCCGAGCAACTCCTGCACGGCGCTCATCAGCATGCCGATCGCGGCGCCGCCCGGGAAGCGGCCGTTGAAGATGCCGAAATCCGGCTTGGGCTCCTGGTTGTGGAAGGGGCGCCCGAGCCGATGCACGTGCGCCGAGGTGAGCGCTCCGTCGGTGAGGAAGAACTCGACCGCCTGCGCCGAGTAGCGGCAAGCGAGCACGTGCGGCGACTCCTGACGCTTCTCCTCGCAGGGCTCGCCGATCAGCCGCTCGATCGTCTCGACGTGCGCCCCGAAGCGGATCGGGCCCATGCCCTTGCCCGGCTCGAGCAGCAAGGTGGGGCCGACCGGCACGTGCCAGGGCTCCGGCGCCAGCGGCGGGATCGGGCGAGCTCGCGCGGCTCGCTGCGCGGCACCGCCAGCGCCGCTGCTCGGCGCCGCTGGCGCCGGGGCGCTCTCGGCAGCGCGCGAGTCGATGTCTCCCGAGCGGCAGGCGCTCGCGCCGATCAGGGCGGTCAATGTCAGGGCGGACAGGGGGAGCAGCCTGGCGCTGCGCGCGATGCTCGAGTGTTTCACGACTGCAAATCCTCGGCCTGGCTCGCCACCGGCGCTCGGCGGCCGACCAACGCCTGGCGGGTCGACATTCTCGCCCCACGATCAAAAGACAGCGACTGGGTGCCGGCCCGAAAGTGCCGCGTATCATCGAACACATCGTGCCCGGGCAGGAGCCATTTGCTGGCGCGCGTGGCGGCCGCGACGCGCTTGACGACGCCGGGCCGATCCAATAGGTCGCGAGCTGGATCACCGATCACGGACAGCCCGGGAAGCTGCCGCTCACGCTGGACCGGGGTGCTGAAAGCTCGTGAAAACATTCGAGAGACGCTTCCTGTTTGTAACGGGCAAGGGCGGCGTGGGCAAGACGACCGTGTCCGCAGCCCTGGCGCGCGCGCTCGCGGCGAGCGGCCGCCGTGTGCTGCTCGCCGCCAGCGACGTCGCGCCGTATCGCGAGCTGTTGCCGCACGCGCGCTGGGAGAACGATCCCCAGGCCTATGGGGAACGGTCGTTCAGCGTGCGGCTGGAGTCGGAGGCCGCGCTGCGCGAGTACGGGCGCTTGCTGATCAGGCCGCGCCTGGCGCGGCAGGCCTTGTTCGAGAACCGCTACGTGCAGGGCTTTCTGTCGGCGCTGCCCGGTCTGCCTCAGTGGGCCGTGCTGGGGAAGGCTTGGTATCACACCACCGAGCAAGAACACGGAGCACCGCGCTTCGATTCCGTGATCTTTGATGCGCCCGCCACCGGCCACGGCCTGGAGCTGCTGCGCCTGCCCCGGGCCATCGCGGAGCTGGCCCCCACGGGCTTGCTGCGACGCGACGCGGAGCTCGCCTGGCAGCTGCTGCGAGACGCGGAGCGTTGCTGCATCTGCCTGGTCACCTTGCCCGAGGAGCTGCCGACCAACGAGACCGGCGAGCTCGCCGGCAAGATCGCGCGCGAGCTCGGGCTGCCCCTGGGCGCGCTGCTGCTCAATCGCATGCTGCCGCTCGCCTTCAGCGCGGAGCAGAGCGCACAGCTGGCGCCGCTCGCCACGCTGGAGCCCGCGAGCGCGGGCGATGTGGCGCTGCGGGCGGCGGGGCTGCGTGCGGTGGCGGAGCGCATCCAGACCGACAGCACCCTCCGCCTGCAGGCGCTGGGCGCGCCGCTGTACTCGCTGCCGGAGCTGGACGCGCCCAGCCCCGGCGCGCTGCTCGATGCTCTCGTCCAGGCGCTCACGAGCCAGACCGGCGGCTGAGCGCGCCGCCACAGATCGCCGCTACAGATCGATCTGCATGCCGATCTCCACCACCTGCTGCGGTGGGATGCAGAAGTAGCGGGTCGCGTTCAGCGAATTCTTGCTCAGGAACGCGAACAGCGTCTCTTCCCGCGGCCCCATCTCGCCCTGGCGCGTCGCGAGCAGCGTCTCGCGGCCCAGGAAGTAGGTGATATCGTCGAGCGGCACGGGCAACGCATTCCGTTGCACCGCGGCCTCCAGCTCGCGCGGCACATCGGGCGACTCCATGAAGCCGCAGTGGATGCGCAGCCGCATGAAGCCCTCGCTGAGCAGCTCCACGTCCGAGCGTTGCTCCTCGCTCACGCGCGGGACGGGGGCGGTGACCACCGTCACCAGCACCACCGCCTCGTGCAGCGACTTCACGTGCCGCACATGGTGGAGCAACAAGGGCGGCGTGCCGTCGCGGTTGCTGGTGAGGAACACCGCGACCCCGGCCACGCGCGCCACCGCGATCGACCTGCCGTCGGCGCCGCGACAGCGCTGCTCGCGCAGCTGGCGCAGAAACTCGTCGAGCGGGCTCGAGGCCTGCGCGAAGTACTGGGCGAGCAGGAAGCGGCCTCGCTTCCAGGTGCGCATCAGGTAGAAGATCGCGGCCGCCAGCGCGATCGGCAGGAAGCCTCCGTCGAAGAACTTGAGCGCGTTCGAAGCGAAGAACGTGAGGTCGATGGCCAGGAAGCCCAGCACCAGCGGGGCGGCGCGGTGCACGGGCCAGAGCCAGACGTGGCGCGCCACGTTGTAGAAACCCACCGAGGTGATGGCCATGGTGCCGGTGACGGCGATGCCGTACGCCGCCGCGAGCCGGCTCGAGTCGCGAAACGCCAGCACCAGCGCGATGCAGCCGATGCCGAGCACCCAGTTCACCTCCGAGATGTAGATCTGCCCCTCGGTCAAGGACGAGGTGTGCTTGATCCTCACGCGCGGCAGGAAGCCGAGCTGCACGGCTTGCCGCGTGAGCGAGAAAGCTCCGGAGATCAGCGCCTGCGAAGCGATCACGGCGGCGGCAGTGGCCAGCGCGACCAGCAGGTACACGCTGTGTCCGCTCGGCGCGAGCGCGTAGAACGGGTTCTCCGCGAGGGCGGCGCGCTCGGGGCCGGGCGCCGCCGCGAGCAGCGTCGCTCCCTGGCCCAGGTAGTTGAGGGCCAGGGCGGGGAACACCACGTAGCCCCAGGCCAGCTGGATCGGGCGGCGCCCGAAGTGGCCCATGTCCGCGTACAGGGCCTCGCCGCCGGTGATACACAGCACGACCGATCCCAGCACCAGGAAGGCATGGCGGGGATCGCGCACGAAGAAGCCGAGCGCGTGGCGCGGGTCCAGCCCGGCGAGCACCGCTGGATGGCGTACGATCGCCAGCGTTCCCAGCGCCGCGATGGTCCCGAACCAGAGCAGCATCACCGGCCCGAACACTCCGCCGATGCTGGCCGTGCCGCGCCGCTGGCCCGCGAACAGGCCGAGCAGAACCACGATCGCGATCGTGACCAGCCAGGGATCAAAGGCGTCCGTGGCGACCTGCAGCCCCTCGACCGCCGACAGCACGCTGACCGCCGGCGTGATGATGCCGTCTCCGTACAACAGCGCCGCGCCGAACAGCGTCAGCGCCACCAGCGGCGACAGCCTGCCTTCAGGCCTCTTGCCCTTGGCCTTCTTGGGCAGCAGCGCCAGCAGCGCGAGGATGCCGCCTTCGCCCTGGTTGTCCGCGCGCATGATGAACGCCAGGTACTTCACGCTGACCACCAGCGTGATGCTCCAGACGATCAGCGAGAGCAGGCTGAGCAGATTGGCGTCCGTCGGCGGCGAGGCGTGCGGACCGTGCACGCACTCCTTGAGCGCGTACAGCGGGCTGGTCCCGATGTCGCCATAGACGACACCGAGCGCGCCCAGCGCCAGCTTGGTCATGCCCCCCGCGTGCGCCTTCTGCGCCCCCGCGGCCGGTGGGGCCGAAACGGAGGATGCGTCGAGCGGGGTGTGCGCAGTCATGCTGCCGTCGATGCCAGAGCCGCGGCACTCTGACATCACCGTTCTACAGATCGACGCATTGCTCCGGCCGGACTGCACGCCCGACCTGCGTCCACCTGGTAAAACTAGCAGCGGCCCATACCGCGGTACTTGAAACCGGCCTGTTTGAAGCCGCTCGGCGACAGCACGTTGCGCCCGTCAAAGACGAAACGTCGCTTCATTCCCCGCGCCAGCCGCTCGATGTCCGGTGACTGGTACTGCAACCACTCCGTGGCCACGACCAGCGCATCCGCGCCCTGCGTGGCCGCGTAATAATCCGCGGTCAGCTCCACCTTGCCTGCCAGGCCCGCGTGCTCGAAGTGGCCGCGCGCCGTCTCCAGCGCCTCCGGATCGCTGCCGACCACGCTGGCGCCCGCCTTCAACAGCTCCTCGATCAAGCGCAGCGCCGGCGCCTCGCGCACGTCGTCCGTCTTCGGCTTGAACGCCAGGCCCCAGACCGCGATGCGCGTGCCCGACAGACCGCCGAGATCGCGCTCCATGTGCCGCAGCAGCTCCGACACCGGGCGCTGGTTGGCCTCGATCGCCGCGCGGGCCACCCGGATCGGCACGCCCAGCTCCTCGCCCGTGCGCACCAGGGCGCGCAGATCCTTGGGGAAGCAGCTGCCGCCGAAGCCCAGGCCCGGATACAGAAACTGGAAGCCGATGCGCCGATCGGCGCCCAGCGCCAACCGCACCTGCTCGACGTCGCCGCCGGCCGCGCTGCACAGCTCCGCCATCTCGTTCATGAACGAGATCTTGGTCGCGAGCAGCGCGTTGGCCGCGTACTTCACGATCTCGGCGCTCTTCGGCGACATGCGCAGGATGCGGTTGCGCTGCCGGTTGAACGGCGCGTACAGCCGCTCCATCAGCGCGAACGCCTCGTCGTCGTCCGTCCCGACCACGATCCGATCCGGCTTGAGGAAGTCGTCGATCGCCGCGCCCTCCTTCAAGAACTCCGGATTGCTCACCACGCTGATGCGCTGCCGCGAGCTGGCGACCACCTCCGAGACGCGCTGGTTGGTGCCCACCGGCACCGTGCTCTTCAGCACCAGCACCAGATCGCGCTCCGCGGCCTTGGCCACGCCGCCCGCCACCTCCAGCACCCGGCTCAAATCCGCGCTGCCGTCCTCGTTGGGCGGAGTGCCCACCGCCACGAACACCACCTGCCGCCCGCGGATGCCGCTCGCGAGATCGTCCGTGAAGCTGATGCGCTGGGGCCAGTTGCGCGCGAGCATGGAGGCCAGCCCCGGCTCGAAGAACGGCACCTCGCCCCGCTCCAGGCGGCGCAGCTTCTCCGGATCGACGTCGATGCACGCGACGTCCGCCCCGGACTCCGCGAGACACACGCCAGCGACCAGCCCAACATATCCCGTGCCGATGACGGCGACTCTCATGCCGATGCTTTAGATCAGAGGGCTCCAGCGGTCCAGGGGTCCAAAGGCTCCAGGGTCCACAACCCCGACGACGCCAGCGCCCGGAGAAGGATGCAGGCTCGGCGCCGGGTCACGCTGTGGCACATCAGAATATGCCCACCTTGCGCTCGCCCCGGTGCCGGCGGAGGAGCTCGCGAACGGCCCTTGTTCGTACCGATCGCTCGTCGCCTCCTACCAAGTAGTTTTGCTCCTACCGATCGGCAGCAGCAACCACCCATGCGGTCGTCGCCTTTCGCGCGGCGGCGCCGGGGCGAACCGCCGGGAACGCGCACTGGGCGAAGCTGCGCTTCGCAGGAGCGCAGGTGCGCCAGCCGGGCGAGCGCTGGCGCCACCCGGGCGCAGCGGTCCAACGGACTCGTTGCGCTCCACGCCCCGCAGGATCTGCCCTAATGCAGGTGCTGTCGCAGCGCGCCGAGGCGTTGCACGAGCTCTGCCTCGTCCTCGAAGCGCCTCGCCGGGTCCTTCTCGAGCAACCTCTCGATCAGCGCATCGAGCTCGGGCGCCATGCGCATGCCGTGCTCCATCAGGTGCGGCGTGTCGCGCTCGACCACGTTGTGGAGAGTCTCAAACGGCGTCTCGCCGGCAAACGGGGATACGCCACTGACCATCTCGATCAAGACCGCGCCGAGCGCAAACTGATCGCTGCGGAAATCGCAGGGCCGACCCCGGATCACCTCCGGGGCGAGATACGCTGGCGAGCCCAACCAGCGATCACCGGTGAGCTGCGAGTTGGAGACCCTGGCCACGCCAAAGTCGCCCAGTTTGACGATGTCGTCCTCGCCAAAGAGAATGTTCTCGGGCTTGACGTCCCGGTGAATGATCTCGCGCTGGTGAGCGCAGCGCAGCGCGCTGGCCAGCTGGTGACCGATCGCCACGGCGTCTGCCACCGGCAGGCGCCCGAGTCTGTCGAGCCGCTGGCGCAGCGAGCCTCCCGCCACCATCTCCATCACCAGGTAGTGGTAGTCAGCGTTCGGAGCCTGGCCGGCGTCGTACACGGCCACGATGTGGGGATGGACGAGCTGACCTGCTAGCCAGCCCTCGCGCCGGAAGCGTTCTGTGAGCTCTCCCTGCAGCCTGGCATCGCGCTCGGGCAGCATCACCTTGATCGCCACCGAGCGCTGGAGGTTGGGGTCGAACGCTTCGTACACTCGACCCATGCCGCCTTCGCCGATCCGCCGTCGGATTTCGTAGCGACCCAGGAACTCTCGGCCCGGCTCCTCCGGAAACGTCCGCTGCGCCTCGCGCGAGGTCGGGGCAGACGACGCCCGCGTCACGGCGACGGCGGCCTCCAGGGCGCACCTGCGATGTTTGAAAATGGCGCGGACCTCTCGACGCAGGTCGTCGACGGCGAACGGCTTCTCGACAAAGCTCTTGGCGCCATGCTTCATGGCATCGACAGCCAGCGAGATCGAGCCCGCTCCCGACATGATCAGCACGTCGGTATCGAGGCCGGCTTCGCGAATCGTCTCGAGCAAGTCCTTGCCGGTGATGTCCGGCATGAAGAGATCGGAGATGACCAGGTCAAAGTGACGCTCCCTCAGCGACGCCAAGGCGTCGCTACCGCTCTGTGCCGTCTCCACCTCGTAGCCGATGCCGGCGAGCGTGTTCTTCGCCATGCGCGCGACCAGCGGCTCGTCGTCGACGACCAGGATCCGCCCCAGCTCGAGTGCCCCCTTGGCCACGATGCCAAAATCGTAGATCCCCCCCTCTTCGATGCAACCAGCGAAAGCAGACGCTGCCAGGTGGCGAGCAATTCCACACCAGGGCGGCGGGTGCTCGAGCACTCCGGTCGGAGGTCGTACAAAGCTTCACGACATGTCGGTTCGGAGTCAGCGGTGGCGCGAGTCGACGCCGGGCGGGAGCCGCCCCGAACGCAAACGGGGCACATCCTGGGGTCGGGGGGCGGCGCGCGGCGCCGAGCCCTGTAGGCCTGGATCCAGGCTTATGTCATTCATTTCCTCCACTTAGATCGCCTTCGCAGCGCGCGTGCCCGGCCAGGCGCGATCGGGGCCGCTCCGTGCTACGTTGGGCGACCCTCCGACAGCCCCATGCCTGCCCAAACCAGCCGCGATCTCATTCGCTTCCGACTCGCGCGCGAGTCGGGGCGGATCGATAAACACGCCCCGCGGCGTGTCGCGCTGGCGTACCCGTCTCCGTACGCGGTGGGCATGAGCTCGCTCGGCTTTCAGCAAATTTACCGCATCCTGCAGGGTATGCCCGGCGTGGCCTGCGAGCGGGTGTTTCTGCCGGACGGCGCGGATCGCGAGAGCGCGGAGCTGGAGCCTCCGGTCAGCTACGAGGGGCTGCGGCCGCTGGGAGATTTTCCCTGGATCGCCTTCAGCGTGGCCTATGAGCTGGAGCTCGCCGGCTTGCTGCGCATGCTGGAAGCGTCGGGCATTCCGCCGCTGCGCAAGGACCGCACGCACCGGCACCCGCTGGTGATCGCCGGCGGGCCGCTGACGTTCTCCAATCCGCTGCCGCTGGCTCCGTTCGTCGACGCGGTGGTGATGGGCGAAGCCGAGAACGTCGTGGAGTGGGTGGCGGAGACCTGCTTCGACGCCGCCGATCCCGAGAGCGCGCGGCGGGCGCTCGCGAGCCATCCGCACGTGTTCGTGCCCAGCGAGCACGGCAGCCAGTTGCCGGAGCTGGCGCGCGCGGAGGATAGCTGCTTGCCGGCGCGCAGCGTGATCCTCACGCCCGATACCGAGCTCTCCAACATGTTCTTGCTGGAGGCGGAGCGCGGCTGCTCGCGGACCTGCACCTATTGCGTGATGCGGCGCAGCTCGCACGGGGGCATGCGCAAGGTCGCCAAGGAGGTGATCCTGGGCGCCATCCCCGAGAGCGCCGGGAAGGTCGGGCTGGTGGGCGCCGCGGTCAGCGACCATCCGCAGATCGTGGAGGTGGTCTCGGAGCTCGCCGATCGCGGCAAGCAGGTGGGGCTCTCCAGCTTGCGTCCGGATCGGCTCAAGGAGCCGTTCGTGTTCGCGCTCAAGCGCGCCGGCTATCGCACGCTCACCACCGCGCTCGACGGCGCGAGCGAGCGGCTGCGGGACATGATCGAGCGGCGCGGGCGCGTGCCGCACTACGAGTCGTTGACCGAGCACGCGCGCGCCGCCGGCATGCAGCGGGTCAAGCTGTACCTGATGCTGGGTCTGCCCGGCGAGGTCGACGAGGACGTCGACGAGTGCGCGGAGTTCGTGGGCAAGCTGTCGCGCATCGCGCCCATGGCGCTGGGCATCGCGCCCTTCTGCGCCAAGCGCCGGACGCCGCTCGACGGGCAGGCGTTCGCTGGCATCGAGGTGGTGCAGAAGCGGCTGGAGCGGCTGCGGCGCGGCCTCAAGGGTCGCGCGGACGTGCGCTCCACCAGCGCCAAGTGGGCGTGGGTCGAGTTCGTGCTGGCGCAAGGCGACGAAACGGAGGGGCTCGCGCTCTGGCGCGCGGTGCAGGCCGGCGGTCGCTTCAGCGACTACCGAGCGGCCTTCGCCGAGCTCGGCTACGGCACGCGCGGCCCGCAGCGGCCCCGGCTCGCTCCGCCGGCGCAGCCGAGCGTGGTACCCGCGCTCTCGCGGCGCGCCCGGGAAGCGGGCAACAAGCAGCTGCCGCTGGTGGGCTGAGCTCAGCGCGGGCGCTCGCAGATCTGCAGCCGCGCGCTGAAGCCGCCGAGGTCGACGTCCGGGCCTTCCCGCACGGCGAGCCCGGCGCCGCGGGCTGCGCGCGCGGTCTGCGCGGCGAGCGGCGAGAGCCAGACCAGACGCCCACCGGGCCGCAGCGCGCGCGCCGCGTGACGCACGAAGCCCTCGAGCAAGGGCGCGAGCGAGCCGTCGCGCGCCACGCGGCGCCCCATGGGCGGGTTGGTCAGCACCAGGCTCAGGCCCTCGGGCGCAAATTCCAGCGCCGATCGCTGGACCAGGCGCGCCGTGGGCAGGCCGGCGGCGTCCAGGTTAGCGCGCGCCGCGGCGATCGCGCGCGGATCGATGTCGCTGCCCCACAGCTCCGCAAACGGTCCGAGCCGCGCCCGCTCCACCAGCTCCAGGCCGCTGCCCACGAACGGGTCCCAGACCACGTCGGCAGCGCGCACGCCAGCGGCGCGCGCCAGCGCGGCGGCGATCGTGGGGTGCGAGGCAGCGGGCACCTCGCTCACGCGGTATTCGAAGCGCGGATCGGGATCCAGACGCGGCGCGAGCTCGAGCGGGCCCGTGCCGTCCGAGCGCACGCGCGCGGTCCAGAGCGCGCCCTCGGAGTCGTTGGCGATCGCGCTGCTGCGCCGCCGCACGCTCTGCGCCAGCGCCCAGGCGCGGGCGCGGTGATGTCCTCCGTCGCTCCACGTGATGCGGAAGCGCGCGGAGCCTTCGGTCCAGGCCGCGAGCGCGGACAGCGCGTCCGGGCCACACAGCGTCGCCGCGATGCGCTCGATCGGGTCTTGCTCGTCGCTGCGCAGGGGCAGACGGATCGCGACCCGCTGCGCCAGTCGTGCCTGCAACAGCGAGCGCAGCGTACCGGCGTGCTCGAGCTCGACCTCGGTCGCCTGCGGGGGAAGCAGCGCCGGGTCACCGTGGAACAGCCCGAGCTCGCGCAGCTCGTCTGCCAGCAGGCGCGCGAGGCCCGCGCGGCAGCCGAGCAGCAAGCGCTGGGGTCGATCGAGCTCGCGGTCGAGGGCGATCGAGGCGACCTGCGGCCGCGTGAGGCGGCGTTCGATCAGCTCGGTCGCGCGCGCCCGGCGGCGGGCGAGCTCCGGCTCCACCGCGTCCAGCGCTCGCAGCGCCACCAGGCTGTGCGCTCCGCCCGTCTGCGCCAGAGCATCGATCAGGCTCTTCAGCACGGGTCCGCGCGCGTCAGCCAGCGCGGCCAGCAGCGCCGGCTCCGCGCCGGCGTCGCCCAGCTTGCCCAGCGCGCGCGCCGCCCACTTGCGGACCTCCGGGTCCGGCGCGCTCAGCTCGCGCAGCACGGCTCCGAGCAGCGCCGCGCGCTCGGGTGCAGGCTCCAGGGTGCTCGCCAGGCGCGCCGCCAACGCGAGCAAGCGGGCCCGCCCCGCGCCAACGCTCACCAGCGCCGCGAGCAGCGGCTCGATCAGACCCGGCCCCGAGCGTGCCAGCGCCCGCTCCAGCGACGCTGCCTCGCCCTCGCCGGCCGCCAGCTGCTCGAGCAGCCCGGGCAAGGCCGCTCGCGGCGGGGTGTAGCCCGGCTCGCGCAGGCAGCGCTCCAGCAGCGCGCGCGGCTCAGCCGCCATGGCTCAGCGCTCGACGGACAGCGCGCGGCGCGCTTCGAAGCGAGCCAGCCCGAGCTCGATCAATCGGCTCAGCAGCGAGCGGTAATCGAGGCCGCTCTGCTGCCACATGCGAGCGTACATGCTGACCTCGGTGAAGCCCGGCAGCGTGTTCACCTCGTTCACGAACCAGCGCCCGTCGCGGCGATCCAGGAAGAAGTCGACGCGCGCCAGGCCCTCCAGCTCCAGCGCCTCGAACGCGCGCAAGCTGAGCCCCTGCACCTCGCGCGTCTGCTCCGGGCTGAGCGGCGCAGGGACCAGCAGCTCGGCGCCCGCGGGGTCGAGATACTTGGCCTCGTAGGAATAGAACTCGTGGCGCGGCACGATCTCGCCGGGCAACGACACGGACGGCTCGGGCCCGCCGAGGACCGCCGCCTCGATCTCGCGCGCGTCGATCGCGCGTTCGATCAGCAGCTTGCGGTCGTAACGAAACGACTCCGCGAGCGCCGCCTCGAAGTCCTCCGCGCGCCGCACCTTGTTCACGCCCACGGATGAGCCGAGGTTCGCCGGCTTGACGAAGCAAGGAAAGCCCAGCTCGGCGGCCACGCGCCGGGTGAGCTCCGGCCCCTGCGCCCGCTCGGCGCGCGCGACCAGGAACTCCACCACCGGCAGGCCCGCGTCGCGGAGCAAGCGCTTGGCGACGTCCTTGTCCATGCCCACCGCCGAGCCCAGCACGCCGCAACCCACGTAGGGCGCGCCCGCCATCTCCAGCAGCCCCTGCAGCGCGCCGTCCTCGCCCAGCGTGCCGTGCACGATCGGAAAGAAGACGTCGACCCCGAAGCGGCCCTGCAGATCGCCGACCTCGCTGCGATCCAGCGACTCCACGACATCGCGCGCGCGCACCAGACCACCCTGCCCGACCGCCGCGTCCGCCTCGGTCGCGGCCAGCAGCGCCTTCGGCTCGACCAGCTGCCAGCGGCCCGCGCGGTCGATGCCGATCGGCACGGCCTCGAAGCGCGCGGGATCGAGCGCGGCCAGGATGCCGCGCGCCGAACGCACGCTCACCTCGTGTTCGCCGGAACGCCCCCCGAAGATGATGCCGACCCGCAGACGCCGTGTGCTCATGATTCGCTGACTACCCTCAATCGCCGATCCGGAAGTGACGCCGGCGCGCCCAGCTTGGGCGGCAACAGGTGCGAGCTGCGCACGTTGCCCAGCGCCGCGAACAGGTTGCCGCGCACGTTCGGATTCTCCGCATGCAGCTCGGCGATCAGCCGCTTGACGCGCTGGCGCATCAGATTGTCCTGAGACCCGCACAGATCGCAGGGCAAGATCGGGTAGCCGCGCAGCCGCGCGTACTCGGCGATGTCTTCCTCCGCGACGTAGCACAGCGGCCGGATCACCACGTTCGCGCCGTCGTCCGAGAGCAGGCGCGGCGGCATGGCCTTGATCTGCCCCGCATACAGCAGGTTCATCAGCAGCGTCTCGTTGAAGTCGTCGCGATGGTGGCCGAGCGCGATCTTGTTGGCGCCCAGCCGCCGGGCGGTCGTGTACAGGATGCCCCGGCGCAGGCGCGAGCACAGCGAACAGTAGGTCTTGCCCTCGGGCACCTTGGCCTTGACCACCGAGTACGTGTCCTCCTGCACGAACTCCGCCGCGTAGCCCTCGCGCGCCAGGTACTCCTCCAGCACGTGCCGCGGATAGCCCGGGTGGCCCTGGTCGATGTTCACCGCCACCAGGCTGAAGCGGAACGGCGCTCGCTGCTGCAGCTGGCGCAGCAGATCGAGCATCGTGTACGAGTCCTTGCCGCCGCTGACGGCCACCAGCACGTGATCGCCCGGCTCCAGCAGGCCGAAGTCCTTGCTGGCGCGCCCGACCTGCCCGAGCAAGCGCCGCCCGAGCTCGAGCGCCGGGTCGCCGTGCGCTGGCGCAGCGGTCGCGTGCGCTGCCTCTGCTGAAGGCTGTGTCATGTGGAGCGGGCTGCGGGTTGTCCCCGCAGAAGATTTTTCTGCGAGCCCTGTGGGGCAGGGCGCCCTGGAACGGACCCGAACCGGGCCATTCGCGGCGCCGGGCGGCCGATCACGCGGTCTTTATGCCGCCATTGGCGGGGCCGGGCAAGCACCCCGAGCCCGGAGGAGCCACGCACGGTCGCTCGCGCTCGGTTTGCTGAGCTGCACGGGCGCCCGCGCTGGTGCTATGTCGGCGTTCATGATCAACAGCGCCCATTTGGCCCAGCTGGCCTTCACGGTGGTGGCGGCCGCAGGGGTTTACTCGTTCCTCAGCTCGGCGCGCGACGGCGAGCGGCGGCGAGTCTGCACGCCGTCCTGCGCGCTGCGCCCGCACTACGCCAACGACAACCGGACCGCGCCGGACTTCGAGCTGCCCACGATCGACGGCAGCACCAAGAAGCTCTCCGACTATCGCGGCAAGGTGGTGGTGCTGAACTTCTGGACCAAGTCCTGCCGCCCCTGCCTGGAGGAGATGCCGGCGCTCGCCGACTTCGCGCGCGTACTGGACAAGGAGGGCGATATTCAGCTGCTCACCGTCAGCACGGACGAGAGCGTCGCGGACGCGCGGGACACGCTGCTGTCGGTCCTGAACGGGGATCCGCCCTTCGTCACCTTCGTCGACACCGAGAACAAGATCGTCGCCGACAAGTACGGCACCAAGCTCTATCCGGAGACCTGGTTCATCGACAAAGGCGGGGTCATTCGCGCCCGCTTCGACGGCGCCCGTGAGTGGCTCAAGCCCCTGCACCTCGAGTTCGCGCGCTCGCTGCGCGGGCCCATCACCTGCCAGATCCCGTTCGACAACCAGGAGCCGACCGGCCCTCTGGCGCCGCTCTGCGGTGACGTGCCGGTCGCCATGTAGCGCCTGCCGCCAGCGATACTGCTCGTCTGTTCACTGAACATCTGGACAAGTCTCCGGGAAGGGCTTACAAGAGAAGCCTCTCTCTCCCGGAGGCTTTTCCATGCGCGTTGCTCCAGTCTCGTCCCCGCTCGAAGACATCCCCGTCGACTTCCTGGGGGACCCGGATGGGCCCTGGGAGTACGACCAGCTCGCGGACGCCGCTGGCTTCGATCCGGCATGGGGTCAGCTGTCGATCGGCGCGCTGACGGAGCCGTACGCGGGATTTCCGGATGGCGCGGCGGTCGTCGTGCTCACCACCGCGGATCACTACGCGGTGGTGCTCGTGGATTGCCTGAGTCCTGCCGACGCGCCGCTGCGTTCGTTGCGAGCGGCAGAGTTGACTCCGGCTGCGGCCTGAGCCGCTAGCTCGCGAGCAGGCTGTCGAGAGCGCCGGCGTCGAGCTCGAGAATGGGAACGCCCAGACCCAGGCGGCGTAGCTCGGCTGCGTTGGTGCCGGTGCTCGAGTCAGCCGGCGGCAGCGGGTTCAAGAGGACGTAGTCGGGGGCGCGACCCAGCGCTGCCATTGCGCGGACAGCGCTGGAGACGTCGTGCAGCACTCCGAGTCGATCGGGGGCGACCAGAACCCAGATCGCCGGACCCAGACAGCGCGCGAGATCGCAATTGGCGAGGCGGTCTCCGAGCGGTGAGAACACGCCCCCGGCTGTCTCGATCACCAGGTGAGTGGGGGCGCCGGCAGTGGTAGCTCGCGCGCGGTCCACCCACGAGGCGACCGCCTCCAGCTCGATGACCTGCCCTTCGCGCCGAGCGGCGAGCGAGGGGGTCAGCGGTTCGGCGAAGGCGTAGAGGGGATGCGGGCGGGGAGGTTTCATGTCGAGCGAAGCCGCCTCCAGGCGTGCGGCATCGCCCTCTGACGGGCTGCCGTCCGCGCTGGTTCGACACCCGGTTTCGATCGGCTTGAGGCCAGCGACGGCGCAATGCCGCGCCGCGAGCTCCCGGACCAGCAGCTCCGCCACGAAGCTCTTTCCCACGCTCGTGCCGGTGCCGAGGACCACCCAGCGCTTCTGGCTGGGAGGGCCCGAGTCGCTTCGCGTGGGCGTTGGAGTGGGCGCGGGGGCAGCCGGCGGTGAAGGCAGCGGTTGCGGCAGTAGGGACGGCGGCGGCGATGCGGACGCTGGCGGCGGCGGCGCGGACGACGATGATGAGGACGGCGGCGGCGATGCGGACGCTGGCGGCGGCGGCTGGGACGGCGATGATGGGGACGGCGGCGGCGGTTGCGCGTGGCCGTTGCCACTCGACTGTCGCCAGACGTCCGCGAGCGCGTCCGCGAGCTGGTCGACATCCAGGTCGGTGAGATCCGCGCGCAGGGTGACCCTGAGGCGTGAGGTGCCGGCGGGCACGGTGGGCGGACGAATCGGTTGGGCGAGAATACCGCGTGCACGCAGGGCGCGCGCCGCCGCCAGCGTCTCGCTTTCGCCACCGAGGACTATCGGAAAGACCGGCCCGCGGCGCCCCAGCGGCAGCTGAACTCCCTCGGCTCGTAGCCGGGCCTCGAGGCGCTGTGAATGGGTCTGGAGGCGCTGTCGGAGGTCCTCCGCGGACCGGATGCGCTGGAGGTGTTCGAGAGCGCGTGCGGAGAGCCACGGACTGAGGGCCGTCGAGAACACGAAGCTGCGCGCGCGATTCCAGAGCCAGGCGCGGACCGAGGCGCTGGACGCGACGAAGCCACCCTGCAGCCCAAATGATTTCCCAAACCCGCCCGTCAGGACATCCGCACGCACACCCGCGTCGCGACAGAGCCCGCTGCCCTCCGGACCGAAGGTGCCGACCGAGTGGGCCTCGTCCACGACCAATGCCGCATCCCAGCGGTCACAGAGCTCCCGGAGCGCGGCGAAGTCCGGGGTGGTTCCGTCCATGCCGAAGTAGCTCTCGGTCACGACCCAGCGAACGCCGCCGGGTGCCGGAGCGTGGGACGCGAGCGCCTGCTCGAGCGCCAGCGGATCTCGGTGGGGGACGACGACGACCTTTGCCCGACCGAGGCGGCAGCCATCGATGATGGAGGCATGGTTGAGGGCGTCGGAAAAGACGACGTCTCCGGCGATGCCGAGCGCGCTGAGCGCGCCCAGGTTCGCGGCGTAGGCGCTGGAGAACAGCAGGGCAGCGTCCATTCCCAGCCAGGCGGCGAGCGTGCGCTCCAGCCGGAGGTGCGCGGTGTGGGTGCCGGAGATCAGGCGAGCAGCGCCGGCGCCGAGAGGTGTTTCACGTGAAACGGCGCGGGTCGCGTCGGGTGAGGCGCTCGGCTTCGATCGGTCGCGAGCAGCTGATGCAGTTCGCGGGCTCAACTTCACGAGATTGGAGAGGTTGGCGCCCGGCGGGGGGATGGATGCTTCACGTGAAGCGACTGCAGCGGACCGCGGATTGGGCGCCGGCATTGTTGCGCCGTCCGGGTGCGGCGCAGAGACGAGACCCTCGGTAGAGCCCGAAGGCGCGGCGAGCGGGGTCTCACCTGAAACGCCGGCGATGGCATCCGGTGAGGTCCGCGGCCTCGGGGGTTCGCCACGAACTAGTGCAGCTACCGTGATCGCCCCCCGGAGATTGGAGAGGCTGTCGCCCGGCGGAGACTGGGATGTTTCACGTGCAACCGCCGCCGCGGAGCCGCGGTTGAGCGCTGCCCTTTCTGCGCCGTCTAGGTGCGGCCCAGGGGCGAGACCCTCGGCAGAGCCCGGGCGCGCGGCAAGCGGGGTTTCACGTGGAACGAGCCCGGAGGAGCCGGGACTGAGGAGAGGCGGTGCTGCTGCTCCGCCGTCCGGCTGTGCTGCGACGTCGCGGCCGTGTGCAGGGCCCGGACGCGCGGCAAGCGGGGTTTCACGTGGAACGAGCCCGGAGGAGCCAGCGCTCGGGAGAGGCATTGATGCTGCTGCGCCGTCCGGGTGCACGGCAGCGGCGCGACCGTGTGTGGAGCTAGAGGGCCACGAGGGCGCCGTTTCGCGTGAAACGGCGCAAGGGGCTGGGGTGCGAGAGGTCTGGAGGCGTCCGCGCCCCGAGGGGTCGCCAGTTGTCGTGGGGTTGAGGCCCGGCCCACTCCCTTGAACGCCCGCGCTCCACGACGGCGAGGCTGCCGCGCCGGCTTCAGCGCGCCGGCCCGCGTCCGGAGCTGAGCTGCCGCTCGAGGGAACAGACCCCGACGTTTCACGTGAAACATCCAACGCTGGACCCGCGCCGACTCCGGAGGACCCCGGAGTCGATGGTTCAGCTGGCGAGGGCAGCGGGCCACAATTGGGTTCGACGCGTGGGTCCGGGAGGAGCGGAACGCCGGGGGCACCGAGCCGCTGCCGCATTGACGAGGCATCGGAGGACTCCAGCCGCCTGGCTTCCGCAGACAGGGACGGCAGTCCGCGGCAGTCCGCGCCCGCGGGGCCCGGTGCCGGGAGGCCAGCACCGAAGCCGAGACTCAACGCCGCGGCACGCTCAACGCCCGCCGACGGAGCGGGTACCAAGTGCCTGTCCGCGCCCGCAGGTAGCGTCGGAACGCCTTCGTTCGCTCGCGCTGCAGGCGCTCCCGGTGGCGAAGGACTGGGGGCGACGGAGCGGGTTTCACGTGAAACTGAATGGCTGCCAGGGACGGGCGCGGAGCCGCGACCTGTTCCGCGCCCGTCCGCCAGCTCGCGCACACCGGAGTGGGCGTCGGCATGCCGAACAGAGGCCACCAAGACGTCTGCTTCGAGTGAACCAAGCGCGCCCTCCCGGAGCGAAGCCGCCGGACCTGCTGGGGGCGGAAGACTCTCCGATTCAGCGGGCTCGAGCAGCCCGCTCGGAGCCCCTGTTTCACGTGAAACAGGCTGCTGGAAGAGGTCTCCAGGACCAGGTGCCTCGACTTCGCAGACGCCCCGGCGGCTCCGCCCGAGCAAGCCAAGGTAGTCGTTCGAGCGAACGTCGATGAACTCGCCCGCGTCTCCCGCCAGCGCCTCCTCTGCCGCGCGCTCAGGATCGCGGTAGAGACCGGCGCGCCGGAGCTCGGCCAGCCGCGCCTCGATGCGAGCATCCACTCCCATGCGACACCCTGTAGTCCATCAAGGCCCAGGCCGGAACCGCAGCTCGCCACTCTCGTCGCCCAATGCGGGTGGCGGCGGCATACCCTCGCTCGCGCCGGGGGCGGATACCGGGCGGCAGCGCGGGTGAGTCGCTCGTTGGTGGGTGCGAGGGGCGTGTCCGAGCCGCGCGATGGCTCGCACCTACTGCCTCCGCCCGCTCGAGCTGCCTTCTCGCTTCCGCAGGGAAGCGCCGGCACCCGTGAACAGCACTGAGTCGCGCGGAGCGGAACCACGCGACTCGGCGCGGTCGCGAAACTCGCGCTGGTCGCCAGCAGAGCGGGGGTGGGGGCGCGGTGTCAGAACGTCGAGCGTGGATTTGGAGGGCACGAGCAGGCTGGGCCGTCAGGCACCGTCCTCCAGCAACGGAACCCCTCCGAGTCGTTAGCGGCGCGAACTCGTGAAGCGCCTGCGCACGGCCGCGGCCCGGACCCCACAATGGCCCGCTTCGCGTAGGTGTCACCGGGGGCGCGCCGCTGCTCCAGCCTTTCGGTCCGATTTCCCCGACCGCAGCCTCCTGCACGGGAGACCCCCTCGCGGCCGCCCAGACCAGCCTGACTCCGCGCGCACCCGCCCGCACCCGGCGTCCACTCGAGAACCGGGACCCGCGCCCATCGGCCCTGGGCGGTCGGCTAGGGAGCGCGCCGCCCGCGCGCCAGAAGGAGTCCCGAACAGCAGGGCGCAAGGAAGGCGAAGAGCTCTCGGATGGCGGCCCCACCGAGCACCCGCCATACAAGCGCGGACGCCTCCGTGAGCAAGACAAGCGAGCCCGCCGAGCGGCCTCAGCCCGGGCTTGCCGTGCCAACCGGATCGCTTGACCAATCGAAGCCCGCTCCGCCCGACGCCTGGATTGCGACACTCGGGGCCATTCGCACCCTTCCCCCAAGCGCCGGCTCGGCTTCATCACCACCTTGCGAACCGCTGCTAGCCGGCCGCCCCGCACCTGCCGCCCACTCCCGGCGCCGCGAATTCTACAACGCCCGGCGCATCGCTCCCGCAGACGTCAACTCCGACGCTGGGCCGCCGGCCTCGTCCTGCGGCCGAGTGCGAAGCCCCATGCGAAGCGAACCCTTACCTTCGCGCCAGGCGCGCGTGCCCGACATCCAACCTCTCACCCCGAGACGCACTCGCCCCCCCCGTCGGCAGCCGCACTGATGCCCGTCTCGCGCTCCGGCTACATTAGCGCCCGCGGGCGCACTCCACTTCGCCGCCCCCGCGACCCGCTTCGATCCGCGTCTCGCTCGACCATTGGAGGCGAACCACCCGCTCATCGACGCACACCATCCGCCGATGTGCGAATGAGTACGCGAGCGCGGCGCTGACTCACTCCGACGGCAACGGCGCCAGGGGGTCGCCGTTCTCGTCGACGCCGTCCAAGGCTTCGTTCACTCGCCCGAGCAGCTGGCGAAGCATCTCTTCGGTGTTGCGCCGCTCCGCCTGGAGGCGCGCGCGCTCTTGCTCGAGATCGTGGGCGAGCGCCATGGCCACCAGGAGCATCGCCTGCGGATGCGAAGTCCGCTCGCTGCCCGTCAATTCGCGCAGGCGATCGTTGACCACTCCCGCGTAGCGCTGCAGCGTCTGTTCACCGGAGGACGCAACCAGGCGATACAGCTGCCCGCCCACGTGAACCTCGACGGCAGCTCGCATCATTCCGGTACGGTACCATCACGCGGCCCGACATGGAAAAACGAAGCGGAGACGGTCTGATGCGCCGCCGCTCCCAAGCGCTTCGTTTGGCCTATCAGCCGGGCGTTTGGCAGATGGGATTGGTCGCGGCGCAGCTTCGGCAGTCCACCACTTCATCCTGCCCGAACAGGCAGGGCAGCTGAGGGCTCTGGTCGGAGGCCAGCTTGCACTGGCCGTTGGGGCCGACCCCCGTTGGCGGGAAGTCCACCAGGCAGCCCTTGCACACGCGGATCACGTAGCGCAGCGACGACGACTCGACGTCGAGCCCGCCCACCGTTTGCCCGAAGACCTTTACCTCCGCGACGCGCGTGCGCACGTCGCCGCGCTCCATGCTCTCGGACAGGGTCTGGCCCGTGGCCTGTGGGATCAGCGTGGCACTGATCACGCCGAAGCCGGGATCGTCCGACGCATCCGGGCGAATCACACCCGACGCCGGCACGGTGAACGCGGTCTCTTCTGCGCCCGTGTCCGTGTACAGGTGAACCTCGGCCCCGGTGATGACCGCAATCATCGTCTCGGTGCGCAGGTTCTCCTTGTCGGTGCGCGGCGTCAGCTGGCTGCCCACCAGCAACGTTGCCTCGTAGTCCAGCTTGAGGCCCACATCGAGCACGCCGCTGATCAATAGCGTGCTCGTGCCCTCCGCGCGCGCCACGCACTGGGGCGCCGTCAACTCCAGGTTGCCCTGGATGAACAGCCCCGACTCCTCGTCGGTGCAGCCCACGCCCGCCAAAACCAGCGCCAAGGCCATGGGGCAGCCCAGGGCTTTCCGGAGAAGCTCTTTCATATCCGCGACCTCTCGAGGGCTGTGAATGCCCTGCAGTTAACAGTCTAACGACTCATCGAGTCCTCGCCAAAAGATGGGCGAACCTCGCTTGTGCGCGCGCGACGCACGCTTTCGTCGCTCTGCTACGGGTCGGTGTGTGTAGGACTTCAGCGCTGGTTCGCGCTCTCGTCAATCGCTGCGCGACAGGTCGCCAGCGAGCCGCGCCAGCTCACCGAGCTCCAGGTTCCGGAACTCGATCTGTCCGGGCTCGCGCACGAGCACGAACTTCACTCGCCGCCCCTTGCGCTTCTTGTCCAGCCCCAGCAGCTCTGCCGCCTTGTCCAGCGGCTCGGAGCTCAAGTCGGTGGGCAGCCCCAGCCGTGCCAGCAAGCGCGTGACCCGAGCCACGAGCGGCGCTGGCGTCACCGCCAGGCGTTGCCCCAGGCGCAGCGCCGCCACCAGGCCCAGGCTGATCGCCTCGCCATGCGAGAGCCGATCGAAACCCGCCGCGGCCTCCAGCGCATGTCCGAAGGTGTGCCCGAGGTTCAGCGCGGCGCGGATGCCTTGCTCGCGCGCATCTTGCCCGACCACGCGCGCCTTCACGCGCACCGAGCGCCGCACGATATCGGCGATCGCGCCCGGCTCCCGGCGCAGCACGGCGGCGCTCTCCCGCTCCAGCAGCTCCAGCAGCCCCGGATCACCGATCAGTGCCGTCTTCACCACCTCCGAGAGCGCGCTCGCTCCGCGCGGCGGCTCGGTGGCGCTGTAGCTCACGTCACAGAACACCGCGCTCGGCTGCCAGAAGGCGCCCACGCAGTTCTTGGCCTTGCCCAGATCGACCGCCGTCTTGCCCCCCACCGAGGCGTCCACCATCGCCAGCAGCGTGGTGGGGATGGCGATCCAGGGCACGCCGCGCATCCAGCTCGCCGCGGCAAAGCCGGCGATGTCCGTCACCACGCCGCCGCCCAGCCCCACGAACAGGCTGGAGCGATCGGCCCCGATCGCGCTCGCCCGCTGCCAGATGCTCTCCACCGTGCCCAGCGTCTTGTAGACCTCTCCCGCGGGCAGCTCGATCAGCTCGACGCTCGAGCCGCCCAGCGCCTCGCGTACCCGCGCCGCGTGCAGCGGCGCGACGTGGCGATCGGTGATCAACAAGATGCGGGTGCGCCCCTGCGCCCACTCCGGCAAGCGGCGCACGGCGATGTCCGCACCGATCTCCACCATGTACGAGTGCTCGCCCGCCGCCACGGCCACGCCGTCGCGTTGCCAGAGCTCCAGCAAGCGCCCGGCCAGCTCCTCGGGAGAGCGGGCCGTGGTGTCCAGCCGCGCGTGGCACTCCGCATAGGCCGGGCCGCGCTGCTCCAGCAGCTGCTCGATCTGCTCGACGGCGCTGCCGCCCTGCAAGAGCGGGCGCTGCTCGGGCTGCGCCGCCACCCGCCGCGAGATCTCCTCCACGTCGGCGGCCAGCGTCACGACCAGCGCGTGCTCGAGCGCCTTCAGCCGGCGCGAACGCGCCAGCAGCGCGCCGCCCCCGAGCGCGACCACGTCGGGGCGCCCCGAGCTCAGCACCTCCTCCAGTGCCTCCGCCTCCCACTGCCGGAACGCGCGCTCGCCCTGGCGGGCGAAGATCTCGGGGACGGGCATGCCCGCCCGGCTCTCGATGCGCTCATCCAGATCGATGAAGGTGCGACCGGCGCGCTGCGCCACCAGGCGGCCGAGCGTCGATTTGCCGCTCGCCATGAAGCCATTCAGGAGAAGGGGTCTTTGCATGCTCGGGCTCGGGTATGCCATTTCCGGGGAGACGGGGCGTTGACTATGCTAGCTTCACAGCCGCGTTTTTCGCTGACCGGACGATGACCGGAGACCTCCCGCCCGAACCGGAAGCACAGCTCGACGCAGCGAGAGCTCGCTTCATCGCCGAGCTGGGAGAGCGGATCAGCACGCTGCGCCAGAGCCTGGCGCGCTTCAGCGCCGGCTCGGAACCGGCCGGGGAGCTCAATGCGCTGCGCCGGCGCGTGCACGCTCTGGCCGCAGGCGCGGAGGTGCTGCGCTTCACGCGCGCCGCCGAGGCGCTGTCCAGCGCCGAAGCCGCCCTGGCCGGCGCTGGCGGCTGGGATCCCGGCGCGCAGGTGCGCGAGCGCGTGCTGCGCATCCTGGACCTCTTGCCCTCGCTGGTGCTGGGCGCCCCCATCGAGCTCGCGGAGCTGGACAATCCACGGCTCGCGCCCCTGCGCGAGCCGCTGTGCGTGGTGCTGTACGGCGACGCGACGCTGGAGGCGCTGCTGCAACCCACTGTACACGGGCCTGGCGCCAGCCACGGCATCGAGAGCCACCCCGCCCGCCACCACGAGCAAGCGATCGAGCTCGCGGCCCAGCTGAGCCCCGACGTGCTCTTGATCGACGGCGATGACGCGGATGTGAGCGAGATCCTGCCGCGCCTGCGCCAGGCCTCGGGCCCGCGCCAGGCTCCTGTCGTCGCGGTGGGTAGCTTCGACCGCCCCGAAGCGCTGATCCGCCTGATGCGCCGGGGCGTCTCGCGCGTGCTGCCCAAGCCGGTCGAGGCGGCCGCGCTGCGGCGCACGCTGCGCCAGGTCACGCTCTCGGAGTCGAGCGCGCTGGGGCGCGCCCCGCAATATCGCAAGCTCACGCGCGACGAGCTGGTCGAGGCGATCGCCAGCGAAGCACGCCGCGCCTTCCGCGACCCGGCCGCTCTGTCCGTGGGGTCGGCGGCCTCGGGCGCCAGCCTCGACCTCGGCTCCAATGCCGAGGTGCAGGCAGCGCTGTGGAGCTCGTTCGCGCGCCTGCGCGGGCTCGCCTCGCGCCACAGCGATGGCGCCGTGGCCTTTTCGCGCGAGGGTCCCAGCGGCGCGATCGTGCTCGCGCCGGACGCCCCGCGCCCGACCTCGCCCAACTCTCGTCCGCCGTCGGAGCCCGTGCCGCTGCACGCCCGCAAGGTGGTCGTGGCCGACGACGACCCGGCGGTGCGCACGCTGCTCTGCAACGCCTTCGCGGAGCTGGGCGCCACCGTCCTGCCGGCGCGCGACGGCGCGGAAGCGCTCGACCTGGCGGAACGGCACTGGCCCGACGCGCTGGTGACGGACACGCTGATGCCGCAGCTCGACGGCTTCGAGCTGTGCCGACGCTTGCGCCAGGACATCGCCATCTCCGATCTGCCGGTGCTGCTCGTGGCCTGGCGCGAGTATCTGCTGGAGCGCACCCGCACGCCCGTGACGGGCCGCGCGCTCGACGCCCTCGACGGCCCCAGCCTGACGCTGGCGCTGCGCGAGTGTCTGGCTCCGCGCGCGGCGCTGGAGCAGCGGCTCGCGCAGCACGACGCGGTGCACGGGCGCCTGAACGGGCTCACCCCGCGGTTGCTGCTGCAGATGGTGTGCAACCGATCGCCCAACGCGCTGCTCAGCTTGCGCAGCGGCCGGCTCAGCTTCGAGTTCAGCATCGCCGACGGCAGACCGGTGCACGCGCGCTGGTACGATGGCGATCGCGTGCGCGGCGAGGGCAAGCCCGTGCTCGGCCCGTTCCTCGGCATCCGCGCGGGGCGCTTCAGCGTCGAGCCTCTGTTCTCGCCGCCGGTCGCACATTTCGAGGGCGACGCGATGGCAGTGCTCAACCCCGCGGCGCTGCGTGCGCGGCGCGCCGCCGAGCTGGTCAGCCCGGGCCAGCTCGCGCAGGTCGAGCAAGTGCTCCTGGATCCGCTGGCGGCTGCGCACTACGCCGAGCACTTTCCGACGCGCGACGCGCAGCTCGCGCAGCTCGCGCAACCCGACGCCCTGCGCCGGCTGCGCGCGGAGGACCACGCCGGCAGCGAGCCAGGGCGCCTGAACGCCTTGCTCGCCGATCTCGCGCGCCACGGGGCGATCGGCGCGCTGCTCGATCGCGACGGCCAGGATCTGTTGCCGGGCGGCAACGCCTACCGGCCCTCGAACTCCCCGCCCGCCCCCCTGCGATCGAGCTCCCGCGCGCCGGCGCGCCCGTCCGCGGCGCCCGCCGCCAGCACGCCGTCGCGCCCGCCAGCGGCAGCCGTTGCGTCCGAAAGCGCCGACGCTCCGCCGGTAGCGGCCGAGCCAGCGTCGCCGGCCGAGCCCGAAGCGGAAATTCCGCGCGCTCCGGCGGTGCCCTCCTTCGCTCCGGGGCGGCGGCGCTCCGGCGCTCCGCTCGACGGCGCCGGTCTCGACGCGGAGGCGCTCGAAGCCGCCACGCGCGAGCCCAGCGCCACCGAAGAGCCGTTCTTCGAGCGCGATCGCGGCGCTGACGAGCTTGCCGGCGCTGCACCGGAGCCGGAGCTGCGCACGCCCAGCGCCGACGCCTTCGAGACGCGTGCGGGCGGCGACAGCGCCACCGTGGAGGAAGAGCTGCGCCCGGCGAGCAGCTTCGACGCCGAGAGCGCCGACGAAGCCGAGAGCGCCTGGCCTCCGAGTCCCGGCGCGCGGCTTCGAGTCGTGCTCGGCCGGGTCTTGCTCAGCCTCGGGGCTGCACTGGTCGCGTATCTCGGGATCCGGGCGCTCGCCTCCCGGAGCTGGGACTCTCGCAGCCTCCGGCGGCCGCCGCTGGTCATGGACAACAGCCCCGC